>CAUJHF010000069.1 GCA_963204745.1 Pseudomonadota bacterium | reverse complement strand
CAACAGGGTTTGGACTTGCCCCCAATGTTGCCCCTGTTTGGGGGCAGATTCCAGCGGATTGTATCCGCCAGCATCGGTACATCCAGACACAAAAAAGCCCGCATTTACGCGGGCTTACGGTACTTATTGGACTTCGCTGGAGTCTGAATTGGTGGAGCCGGGGAGGATCGAACTCCCGGCCTCCGCATTGCGAACGCGGCGCTCTCCCAGCTGAGCTACGGCCCCACAGCGGCGCACAGTCTACTTAAAGCCGGCCTCGCTGGAAACCTCAGCCCGATCCGGTCTCTCAGGTGGCCAGTACGCAGCGGCCATGGTCCAGGACGATGGCGTCCCGCCTGGGGACGCGGAGGCGGAACGAGACCACATTGGCGTCCTGCCACAGCTCGGCCTGCAGGGTCTCCCCGGGCGTGCACGGGCCGGAGAAGCTGGCTGCGAATGAGTGGATCAGGGTGTGGTCGTACTCGCAAATCACGCGCAGAACGGCATGACAGGCGATCCCATATATACACGTGCCTTGCATGAGGGGCGCAGCGGGATTGGCATAGCGGGGATCGCGATCTCCGCACAACCGGAACAGCAGCGACTGGTCTTCCCGTGTCTCCAGCAAGGTACTGAGGTCCGGGGCGCGATCCGGAATGCGGTGAGCGACAATACCAGCCACGCCGCGTGGCCCGCCAAAGCCCCCGTCACCGCGTGCGAGCAGCGTGCGGCGCAGACTGAACAATGGCTGATCGTCTTTTGACCTGCGCGCCCTGCTCTCGACGACGATCAACGCACCGGTATCTGCACCCTGGTCGACCACGGAAACCACTGCGCTGTCGATCAGCAGGGAGCCGGCATCTTCCAGCGGGCGATCGAGCGTCAGGCTCTCGGCATGGTGCACCACCTGCGCTGCATCCCAGCCACAATCCTGCAGCAGACCACCTGGTACGAGCGTACTGGCAAGCGTGGGCAAGGCATGCAGGCCGGCAAGCTCGGAGACAAAGGGCAGTTCGTCACGATTACGCGGATCGCGGCCGAGGCCAACAGCAAGCGCATAGAGCAGCGTATCGCGATCAGAGTAGCTGACCGATTCACTGCGACTGCGCAGCGACATCAGGTGTTCGTAATCGACGGGCATCCGGGTAGAACCCTATTCCTCCGGCGCAACGACCAGCGTCATGCCGTCAATCGCATCTGTCACTTTGACCTGACAGGCCAGCCGCGATTCGGGGCCACGGTAGGTTTCCGTGCCCTCAAGCAGCTCCGTCTCATCACTCTGCGGGCCCGGCACCTTGTCGAACCACTCCGGGCTGATGAAGATATGACAGCTCGCGCAGGAGCACATGCCGCCACACAATGCCTCGATGCTGTCGTCGATCTCCCGCAGCGGCTCCATCAGGGTGAGGCCGTTGTCCACTTTGAGCGTGTATTTCTTGCCGCTCCGGTTGGTCACGTAAATCGTCGGCATTGTCCCGCATCCGTATCAGAAAAAGGCGCCGGAATATAGCACGAAGCATTTGGCCCGGAACCTGACCGGGATCAGGCCCGGCCAACATTCATGTCAAATGGCGTCTCGTAGTAGCTGCTCTCCTCCGCGCACCGCCGGGCTTCTTCGATCAGCTTGCGCATGCGCAGATCCGCGGTGCTGACCTCGGCGCAGTTTTCACAGCGCGGATCGTCGCAGGGCTGGCGGGAGTAAAGCCAGAACTGGATCGCGCCGGCCAGCAGGCCATCAGCCACATCCCAGGAATCAGCGTCATCGTCAACTTCCAGCATGCGATTGCCGAGCTCTACGACCTGCTCCGCCGCATTGTCGATAATGGTGTTGTCCTCTTCGTCCATTGAGCTGTACTCCGCTTGGCCGATCGGCCGGGATGGCTGAGCTTCATGCTAACCGATATGACCGCAGGCCGGCACCGGCAACTCAATCACAGCACGTCCTGTGCGGCTACAAAATCCGGAATCGTCACGGTGACAAGCGTCCCGTGCCCGACTTCGCTCTCGACCACCAGGCTGCCGTTGTGTGCTTCCGCAATGCGCCGCGCAAGATACAGGCCAAGGCCGAGGCCGCCGGTGCTGCGACTGCGTGCAGGATCCGCCCGATAGAAAGGCTGGCTGATTTTCGGCAGATGCTCGCGGGCGATACCCGGCCCGTGATCGCGAATCTGCAGCACGACCATGCCCGGCTTCACGGTGAGCACGACTTCGACCCGGGCCGCATCCACTGGCGTGTAGCGCAATGCATTCTCGATCAGGTTCTTTGCAACCAGGCGCAGCCGGACTTCATCGACCTCACGCACCACTGCACCAGCGGGCAGTTTGAGATCGATCCGGCCAGCCTGCTGCTCCTGGAACTCATCCCTGATCAGACCGGAAAGCATCGCGCACAGATCCACCAGCGAACGCTGCAGCGTGGTATGGCCGACGTTCATGCGCTCGCTCTCGAGCAGATCGGCGATCAGCCGTTCCATCTCGCGAATGTCGTCGAGCAGGTTGCGCTTGACCTGATCGTCATCCAGAAATTCAAGCGCCACCTTGGCACGGGTCAGTGGAGAGCGCAGTTCATGACTGATCGCGAGCAGCAACTGCCGCTTGGCCTCAAGCATGTCGCGTACGTCGTCCGCCATGTGATTGATGCCGGCAGCAAGATCGCCGAGATCATCGCGGCGACTGGTTTCGATCCGGTAATCAAGATCCCCCTGGCCAATACGCGAGGTACCGGCCTGGATCCACTTGATCGGACGCACCAGCCAGCGTACCGCCAGAAAACACCCCGACAACACGAGCAGGGACAGGAGCACCATGACCACCCCGGTGTAGTCCGGCGGCGGACTCTCGGCAAGTCGTGGTGATGCGAAAACCACGACATTCGGACCTTCCTTCAATTCAGCAAAAATATGCCCCTGAAAACGCGCGAAGCGCACGCGCTCAAGGCCACGCGACCAGGACTCAATATCCTTGCTGCTCTTGTCATCCAGGCCGAGATAAGCAATCGGACCGAAAGGAATACTGGCGAGATCCGGAAACCCGGGATCCGAGGACCAGTCGAAGCCGGGACTGCTGATGCGGATATCCACGGGAATGCGATCCACGATCGCCTTCGCTTTGTCCGGATCGGGCGGCGTACCAATTTCCTTCAGCACCAGATCGGCGTGCAGGGAAATATGTGAACCGACTATCTCGCGCAGATAGTCCGTCTCCCGCACCTTGCTCACCGCATAGATGGAGCCAAAGCCGTATACCAGGGAGGTGAGAAAAAATACCGCGACCAGGCGCGCCGACAGCGAACGCGTGATTTCCTTGATCATGTGGCCACCGGATCGACGCCGACGAAGACGTAGCCGGTTCCCCATACCGTCTTGATGAAGCGCGGCTGACGGCTGGTGTCGCCGAGCTTCTGCCGGAGGCGACTGACGAGAATATCGACCGAGCGGGAAAAGAGCTGTGCATCGATACCGCGCAGCTCGTTGAGGATTTCGTCGCGGTTGAAGGTACGGCCCGGATTCGAGGCAAACAGCACGAGGAGCTGATACTCCATCGTGGTCAGGTCCAGCGGAATGCCGTCGAGCCCGGCAGTACGTCGTTCAGTATCCACCAGCAGACTGCCGAACCGCAGTGTCGCGTCATTCTCGGCCTCGGCAGCCCTGCTCCGCCGCAGTACATTCTGGATGCGCACCACCAGTTCTCGGGGCTCAAAGGGCTTGGAGAGATAGTCATCAGCGCCGATCTCCAGACCCACTATCCGGTCGGTCACATCGCCGCGAGCGGTGAGCATCACGACGGGAATCGAACTGGTCTTGCGAATCGTGCGGCAGACATCGAATCCGTCCTGCTCGGGAAGCATGCCGTCGAGAATGACGAGATCCGGCTTGTCGCGCTGGATTTTCATCAGGCCCTCCGACGGACGCACGGCGTTATCGAGCTGCATGTCGAAGCGCTGAAAATAGGCCTTCAGCAGTTCACCCAGCTTTTCGTCGTCATCGATGAGCAGAATTCGCGTCATGCGTCACGTTTTTCACTGGCCTGATGCCGTCTAATGTCCGGCTGTTCAAGGTTGCGGGTCAACCTTCAGGACATATCGTAACCCTTTGTTAAAAAAAGGGGTTCGGCGTTACAAATTGTTACAGCGTGTTACCGCACTGAAAGGATCGTGCAACAAATGGCCACTAATCTGTGCGCGTACCAAAGAACTGTAACGATTTTGCACAAGGAGTGCTGACGATGTTGAGGAATTTCATGAATCTGGGTCTGGACGAGTTCGAACTGCTGGGCGAGGTTCTGCTGGCAGCCGTGGCAGTGAGCATCCCGCTCGTAACCCTGCTGCTGTTCCTGGCCAACTGATCAGGGCGGGTCGGAGTACCGTAAATCAGGCTCCGACTCGCCTCTGGTTACCCTCCGGGTCAGCTCTTCTGCCAGCGGCCCCGCGACTCTGCCATCTGCTGCGTACCGATACGCATCTCCAGACGCCGATTGAACTCCTGCTCGCCGAGCACCCGTTGCGGCAGCACGTTCATGGGATCGGTGCGGTAACCGAGTTCACGAACCTTGAAGTCGTACTCCTGCTGGGCAGCGCGCTCGTGCTCAGGCACGGTTTCCGCATCATCCAGCCAGCGGAACCAGCGATCGACAAAGCCAACCAGATACTTTTCGCAGGTGCCGATGTTCTCGTCATTGAGTTCGGCATGCGAACTCGTGGCGACCGGTGACATCAGCGCACGCAGATAAGTCCCGTGACTGACAAAGCGCGTCCACGTCGGATCGCTGCGGAATTTCAGAAAATCCTGATTGGCCGGCTCGTAATACTTCTGCAGATAGTCGTAGTTCGTGCGCAGATCCACCCGCGGCGTGTACTCGGCATAGAAGTACAGCCTGGGGATTGTGCCGAAGATGACGCCCATATGCGGTACGCGCGTCTGCTGGCTGAGAAATACGGTGGCATTCATGTCGAGCAGGCTCGCCTTGCGGTTACCGAGCCAGGAGTGCACGAGCCAGTCGACCTCCGGGCCGGTATAACCATTGAAGGAACCTTCGAGTTGCCCGTCCAGTGAACTCCAGTAATCCTGACCCTCGGTCTGTGCATGGCGCTGCACGCCAAACCGGGACTGTACACGCTCGACAATACTGGAATGAATGTTCCAGCAACGCTCCCAGGCACGCGAGACATCCACGTTGGGATTCTCGGCCAGGAATTCCATAATGGTCTTGGTTTCAGTACCTTTGCTCACGGCAGTCACTGCTCCTGTCCAGGTCGTACATGGTCATTGCGGGCGGTGGCGCAGTGTAAGCGATATACCGGCAGTGCCCAACCACGGGGGTTGGACAGCGGCTGACCGGCACCGACAGGCAAACGATGACCGACACATCTGACAGCGAGCGGACACTGCGGATACGGATTGAGCAACTGGGCATCAACAGCATCCGTCGACACATTTTCCTGTGCTGCGACCAGCGTAAACCCAGGTGCGCCGCGCAGGAGGAAGGCGTCGCCTCATGGGAATACCTGAAAGGACGCCTAAAGGAACTGGGCCTGACCGGTGCGGGAGGCATCTACCGCACCAAGGCCAACTGCCTGCAAGTCTGCATGCAGGGCCCGGTGGCTCTCGTCTACCCGGAAGGCATCTGGTATCGCCACTGCACGCCGGCAGTGCTTGAACGCATCATTCAGGAACACCTGATCGGCGGGGTGCCGGTTGCTGAATTCGAGATTGCCCGTCGACCGCTGACTCCACCGAAACAATAGTCTGCGCTTCGGCCAGATATCCGGCTCGCCGCGCCGTCGATGGGCGCTGCATCCTTTTGCAGTTACTCACAATGCAGGAGCGGCCACATGAATCATTTTTCACTGAGCCCGGCGCTGGCGCTGGTTCTGCTGGGCCTCTGCATGCCACCGGCCATCGGTGCTGCACGCAACCCGGAGGACAAGGTCCGCTGTGCAAAGCTGGAAGGACGCATCGATGAAATCCGTCTTCGGCTGCGTATGGGCTACACCGCCAAACAGGGCCGCCTGTACAAGCAGAAGCTCTCCGCGCTGGAAGCAGAATACCGGGCGAGTTGTCGATGAGAGGGGGGGCCCGACGATCCGAAGAAATCCAGTCAAACCCCGACACGGGACTGGTGACCAGACTGCGATTCGGACCGCCGGGCCTGACCGGTGGTGTCAGCCCGGGATGTGGGAAACCGGGCTAACAAGAATCTGGAAGAGCCTGCCTTGACGCTGTTTTTTACCGTTTGCGAATTGTTGCTCTGGAGCAAAAACAGGCGTGGCGTTCAGCAGACGGGTCAGAGTATATACAACTGACTCATGACTGCACCCCGGATTCTGCCGGGCTTTAGACACGGCGCACTTATGCCCGTCAGGCATTAGCTATCTACCTGTTTATATTGACTTGTAGCCCTGTTCAGACCGGTTGCGCAGCCGCCTGTTGCACCGCAAATAGTGCTCCGAATCGGCTAAATTTCGGGCTTGACATTGCGGTTTCAGGTCCAGGAAATCAGCGCCCGGCCAGGCTGGGACAACCGCTATGCTGGTCACATGTCAGACGCCCAGCACAAAGCCGCGGTACTGGTGATTTTTTGTCGCCGCCCGGTCGTTGGCATCGGTAAACAACGGCTGGCCAGCCAGATCGGCACGGCACTTGCTGCAGAAATTGCCACGCTCTTGCTGGCTGCAGCGCTGGAGGATGCTGCCAGCTGGCCAGGCCCGGTGGTTATCGCACCGGCTGAGACCAATGACACCACCTGGGCCGACACCTTGCTCGACAGATCCATACGTGTGATCCCGCAAGTTACCGGCAATCTCGGTGAACGTCTGCAGAGCGTCGATCGCATCGTACGAACCGGGAGACCCGGGGCCGTCATCTATACAGGCAGCGACGCACCGGTGCTGAGTGAAAGCGATTACAGGGCGGCGCGCGCCGCCCTGCTGCAGCATGACGTCGTGCTCGCCCCTGCGCTGGATGGCGGCGTTACGCTGATGGGCGCACGGTGCCCTTGGCCGGAACTCGCTGACCTGCCCTGGAGCAGCGAACAGCTGTATGCGGCACTGAGCGAGCGCTGTACGGCACACGGCCTGAGCATCGCCGGTCTGGCTTCGAGTTATGACGTGGATATTGCTGCTGATCTGCCCCGGCTGTGCGCAGACCTGCGCACCGACCGGCGACCGGCACGGCAGATGCTGTACCGGAGACTTTGCAGTCTGGGATACTCCGCAAATCAGGATTCAGCAGCGCAGCGATCATGAGTCTGGCAAACAATGTCTTCGAGATCACGCGGCCGCTGCGCTTGCGCCGCAGCGACGCCACCGGCCCGTCGGTCAGTGTGGTCATTCCGGTGGTCGCCGACAACGAAGCCCTGGCGCGCCTCCTCGACCGGTTGCACAGCCTGGAAGGTCCGCCGGACGAGATCGTGATCGTCGATGGGGGTGCCAGTACCGGTTGCCGCAGTCTGGCGCGCCGCTTCAGCTGTATATATGTCAGCGCGCGCCGCGGCCGTGGACATCAACTGCATGCCGGTGCATTGCGCGCCTCCGGCGACATCCTGTGGTTCCTGCACGCCGATGCCACGCCACCGGCCAACGCCATCGCACTTATCCGCGCACAGCACACCGCCGGTTCTGCCGGCGGCTACTTCGGTTTTCGCTTCACCGGTCCGGACGCCTGGCACAAGTCGACGCTGGCGCGGCTCATCAATCTGCGCGCCCGCTTCGGCACGCCATACGGCGACCAGGGACTGTTCGCGGCAAGAACCGCCTACGATGCGGCCGGTGGCTTCGCCGACGTGCCACTGTTTGAAGAGGTGCCACTGGTACGCGCACTGCGCCGGCATGGCAGTTTCGCCTGCATGCCGGCCGAGATCGGCGTGTCACCCCGGCGCTGGGAACGTGACGGCTGGATCCGGCGCACGCTCGGCAACCGGCTGCTGGCACTTGGCCACGCCATCGGGATTCCGCCGCACCGTCTGGCCCGACGCTACCAGCCGCTCAGCGACGAGGACGACAAGAGCAGTCCTGCCGGCCCGCCACGCGACGGTAGGTGAGGCATGCTGACGCATACCGAAACGAGCTGGCTGCAGACGGATGACGGCACGCTGCGCGGCTGGATCCAGCCACATGCGCTCGATGAACTCTGGCTGCATACCGGAACGGCTTGCAATCTCAGCTGCCCATTCTGCCTGGAAGGCTCGCGGCCTGGCGATAACCGCCTGCAGCGCATCACGCTCAAGGACGCGCGGCCCTTCATCGAAGAGGCGCTGACCCTTGGCGTGCGGCAGTTCTCTTTCACCGGCGGCGAACCCTTCATCGTGCGGGACTTTGTACGCATCCTCGAGTACGCCAGCCGGTACCGGCCCTGCCTGGTGCTCACCAACGGCAGCGAAGCGCTGTTGAAGCGCCTTCACCAGATCGCGCGACTCAAAGACGCTCCACAGCCGGTTTCATTCCGCATCAGCATCGATTTTCCCGACCAGGCCAGACATGACGCCGGTCGCGGTCCCGGCAGCTTCGCCCAGGCGCTCGAGTCACTGCGCACGTTGCACGGGCTGGGCTTTGGCATTTCGCTGGCACGACAGATGCCGGTGGATGAAGACGGCATCAGCGTGGACGCTGCGTTCCGCAGCCTGCTCGCTGCCAACGGTCTGCCAACAACCACCCGCATCGTCACCTTTCCGGATTTCGGCACTCCCGGCGAAACGCGCAGCGTTCCGGCAATCACCAGCGACTGCATGACCCGCTACCAGACCGAAGAGACGCGGCGGGCCTTCATGTGCGCGTTCAGCAAGATGGTTGTCAAACAGGCGGGAGAGATGCGCGTGTATGCCTGCACGCTGGTCGACGACGACCCCGACTATGATCTTGGCCGCACACTGGCCACCGCCATGCCGACCCGCGTGATGCTGCGCCACCAGCGCTGCTACAGTTGCTTTCGCTACGGATCGAGTTGCAGCGAGCTGACCGGTTAACAGTCCGCCTGCAACTCACGCTCAGTAACCGGCATGAAGCGAGGCATCGCATGATCGAGATCGATCCAGCCTGGGCAGGCAAGGTGCAGTTTTACGAACTGGTGTTCGGGCTCTGGACAGCCTACGTCTTCCTGGTGCTGTTGTGGGACAGGATCCTCAGGGCGCCGTTGCCCGAATGGCGCTATGTTCTGCTCAACTTCATGGGTGGCGGCGCATTCTGGGTCAACCACTATTTCCAGAAGGCGCCGTTCTGGAGCCTGATGCTCAATCTCTACACGGTGGTTTTTCTTGCCGCCTGGTGCTGGCAGGGAATCGGCGGTCACGCGCGTTCATGGGGCTGGAAGATCGCAGCCTTCATCGGCGCGATCGCCTACACGGTGGTATTCATCGCCTTCGAGCAGATCGCACGCTACGGCGTCGAACAGCATGGCGTGAATGAATTCTGGTTCATGGCAGCGAGTTACCTCGGGTTCATCGCCGTCATCGTCTGGCGTGGCCGGGCCGTCACCCGCGCCTGAACTGGCGGCACTCAGGCCGGGAAGAAATCGATGGGCTTGGTGGTCGTCACCGGCGGCACATCCTTCTCCAGGAAGCGGAACATGCGGATGCGCTGCACCAGCTTGCGCTCCAGCTCCTGATCCGCAAGCTCGCTCGAGATGATTTCAACCCGAGAGACCTCACCCGAGGCTTCGATAGTCAGCTTCAGGACCAGCTTGCCCTGCAACTCCGGATTTTCACGCAGCGCACGATTGTAGAGCGCATAGATCGCGCCCTTGTTCTGGTCGAACACCCGCTCGATTTCTTCACGGCTGCGCGAAGCGCGCTGACCACCGCCCGAACCGTCTTCGCTCGCACCGCCGGAACCGCCGCCACCCAGCGCCGCAAGTCCGCTGCTGACCTGCGTGGTTGACCGCCCCCCCAGACCGGAACCTCCGGTGTTACGGCTCATGCCGGCGGTATTGATACCACCACTGCCGACACCGGCCTTCGACGTGATCAGCGCGCGCTCGACCTGCGGTGAATCACCCACCGCCCCGGTATAACTCGTGCCACCCGAAGTGATGCTGTTGAGCGCCTTGCTGTCGCGCAATTCGGCCAGCTGGTCGACGAAAGGCAACAGACCGGCTTTGCCCGCCTTCTCGCGTGCCGTGTTCTTGCGATCAGCAGTCGGCCTGGTCTTGCTCTCCGTGGCGCGCTCGGTCGGCGCCACCGGTTCCTGCCGCCGCTGCTCTGGCTGCACGACCGGCGGTGGCGGCGGAATTGGCGCCGGCTTTTCGATCAGCAGGCGCGCGAGGCGCGGCGGCACCGGCCGCGCGAGCTGCGGATCACGATCGGGCACCGGCAGCAGCGACATGAGGATACACAGCACGAGTGTTGCAACGCCGATCCGCTGGAGAATGGCGCGGAAACGCTGCTCCTGATCGCCGGCATCATCCCATGGCAGCAGATAGCTGCGGTAGTAAAGGTTGATCTTTGCACTGCTCATAAGGCGGCCACCTGCGGTGCAGGCGGTGCACCGTCCTTCTGCACGACGGCCAGCGAGATCTGCCCGAATTCGGCAGCGGTACAACTCGCCATCACACGTTTCAGCAAACGATACGGCAGCTCACGGTCGCCGAGAATGGTCACTTCACGGAGCGCTATATCGGCCTTGGCCTGCTGGATCATCACGCGATCGGTCTGCTGGCGAAGCGCGGCTTCAAGTTCGGGTATCACGACTCCGTCACCGCTGAGTGCTTGTGTCACAGTCGCGACCGGGCGCCCCTGCACCAGGATGTTGTCAGCGGTCACCATCACGACCACGGTCTCCCGCGCCCTTTCCAGTGCAGCAGACTCCGGTAGCTGGATATCCTTCGGATTCGGCAGCACCTCGGTCTCACCTGAGCTGACCAGCAGGAAAAACACCAGAATGGTGAAGATATCCATCATGGACACGAGATTGAGCCCGGTCCCGGAACGCTTCATCCGCTTGTGATGGCGTTCCATGCGGAGCGCCCGCCGCGACATCTTCATGAGTCAGCTTCCCTTCGATACCGCAGCGATTTGCGCCGGCGCATCGCCGATTGAAATGTCCGGAAACAGTTCGGCGTGCACGAGTTGTCGGCCTTCGCCGACCTGATAGGAGCGCAGGACGTCCATGACCTGCACCAGCGTGTCGTAGGGCACATCCGGCTCGAGCAGGACAGTGGCGTTCGACATGTCCGGATAGTTGGACTTCACGCGCTGCAGATATGTCGCCAGTCCGCTGAAGTCGTAGTTCCCGTCCGCACGCGGCAGGCGGGTCAGCAGACCCTGACTGCGCTCACCCACCTCCAGGCCATCTGCGCGCACCGTCACTTCCAGTTGAAAAGACGGCTCCTCGTCCACGACAGACGAAGCCGCCGGCAGGTTCAGCTCGATGATGGCCAGCCGCGAGAACACCGCCGTGATGAGCAGGAACGGCACCAGCACCACCATCAGGTTCATGAAGGCGGTGATATTCATCTCCGGCGTCTCGGCCTGCCGTCGCTTTCGCCAGTTGCTGCGCATGGTTGACCTCCGGTGATCCTCAGGCTGCTGTCTGCTGACGCCGGCGCTCGTCGACCGCGTTCAGAAACTTCACCGACACCATCTCCAGACTGTCTATGATCCGCGTGGTCTTGCTCTGCAGGACGGTATGGACGAAGAGCAGCGGAATGGCGACGATCAGACCGAAAGCCGTGGTATTCATCGCCACCGAAATGCTCGCGGACAGCAGATCGGCCTTTTCGGCCGGATTGGCCTCGGCAACGGCGGTAAAGGCCTGAATCAGACCGATGATCGTGCCGAGCAGGCCGAGCAGCGTGGCGATATTGGCAAAAGTCGCCAGGTAGTGCGTGCGACTTTCCAGACGCGGCATCACCTCCATCAGGCTCTCTTCCATCGCCTTCTCGATGTCATCGCGCCGCGTGCTGGTCCGGCTGCGGTCCAGTCCGTAGGTCAGGATAGAGCCGATCGCGGCATTCGACTTAGAGGTGACGGTGGCGGCCTCGGTGAATTTGCCCGCCTGGATGAACGGCGTGATCTTCTTCCAGAGCGCCTGATTGCTCACGGCTGTCTTCGACAGATACACATAGCGCTCGATCGCAACAGCCAGTCCGACCGCGAACACCAGCGCAATCGGGTACATGAAGAACCCGCCGCTCTGCAAAAAGGTGACTATCGATGTATACGTTTCCATGGTCTCCGGATCTCCTTATGAACCCAATTTGCCGAACTCAATTTGTCGGACGCGGCGGCTCCGCGTCATAGAGTTGATGGAAGTAGCGCGTCTGTCGTCGAAACACTTCACGGTCTACGGGCGCGAGGACGTCCTCGACCAGGCTGTTGACCGGCCGTCCGGCAAGCTCGGCCATGGCCGCATCCTTCCAGGGCACGATGTACATGACCTTGGGCAGTTCCTGGTTGCCGCGGATGGCCGTGGCGTCCAGGTCAAGCGCGGTCGCCGTTGACGAAGGCGCCGCCGCTGTTGCCGGGTCTTCGGCGACAACACTGCCGGCCATCAGCAGCGCGCACAGCAGAAAGGCAGTCTTGCCTGCCGGCATCCGCTTCACGTTGCGCCCTCCGCCCTGGCCGTGGTGGGCGTGGCCGAGACGCGGCGCCGGAGATCGGCAATCCACCGTTCGACGTCTGCCGTGCTGTCATCTGATTCACGACTGAGGTATTGCTGATAGTTCTCCAGCGCAAGCTCGGGTCGCTGGACGTAGAGGTCATAAAGAATGGCAAGGTTGTAGTAGGCCAGCGCGTAACCGGGTTCCAGCGCGATCGCTTTCAGGTACGCCTGCTCGGCTTCCCCGAACTGGCCCTGCTGCCGGTACAGCACACCGAGACCGTTCCACACCGGAGCGCAGTTCGTGCAAACAGCGGCTGCCTTCGCTAAATATTCATGCGCTGCAGCCTCGTCACCCTGGCGCAAGCGCAGCAGCGCGAGATTCAGCAGCGGACCTGCCAGCTCCGGATGTGCGGCACTGAAAGCCTGCAATGCGCTGTCGGCTGCAGCGTCATCCCCGCCCTGCAAGGTGGCAAGCACCGCGGAATAGTCCGCGATCAGCTCCGGCGTGGGGCCCGGGACTGCAGCGGCCGATGCGTTTCCGGCCAGGTGTTCGCCACCGGCGAGACTGCAGCCTGCGCTCAGCAACACCGCAAGAACGGCAGCCGCCCTAGTCAATCCGTGTAATGACATCTTCGCTCCTTTCGGTTCGCGACCAGCGCGCCGGAACCATCACCGCCAGCCGCGCGTAGCTCGCCCGCACCCATTCGTCATAGACGCCATCGCCGGCCCGTTCGGCGTTGACGCGATAGAGATCGATGGCCTTTTCCTCGAAGGGGAAAGCCTGCTCTTCGAGCAGCACGTCGTATTGCTCTGACTCGTCCGCATCCAGGCCTTGTGGCCGTTCCGAGGCCAGCAGGTCGCGGCTCAGCTGGTAGTAGAGGTCCGCAGTTTCAAAAGTCGCGGCCGTGGTGACCTGTGCGACGCCATAGTCGGCCGCCTGCCCATAGGCCTGCAGTGCCTGCTCCATGCGGCTCTTTTTCAGCTTGAGGCTCTTGTCCAGCGGCGCGGTAAGCACCACGGCGTTGAAGGCATCGCGCAGCGGCCGGGCAAGTTCGATGGCGCTGCTCGCTGCCAGGAAGCGACTCCGGTCGCTGCGCTCCGCGCCCATTTCACGATCTGCCTGCACGATGGCTTCGAGCCAGCGCCTGCGGGTTGGCCAGTCGCCGTCTGTCGCGGCGAGATCAGCCAGTTTGAGTTTTGCCTCCAGCGCTTCGCCAGCCGGCACCGGGAAACGCGTGACGAGCGCGGTGTATACGCGCACCTCACCATCGTGCCGGCCTGCAGCTGAATACAGCTCTGCGGCCTGCCACAACGCAGACCTTTGCACATCCGCCGCTTCATTCGTGCTGCCGGCGATGCGCTCATACTCGGCAGCAGCCTCCGCACCGCGCCCGTCTTCGCGCAGAGAAACCGCCAGCTTGGCTGTGACATCACTGTTGAAGCGGTGGTCGGGATACTCGCGACGAAAGCGCTGCAGGAGTTCCACCGACTCGGCCCAGCGCTCGCTGGTCAGGAGCAGCGTCGCGGCATCAAAGAGCGCACTCGGCCGGATGTCAGCATCCGGCGCAGCGGTATCGATGCGCAAAAAATCAGCCACCGCCGCATCCACATCGCCATCGGCCCGGGCGAGTTCTGCCTGCCGATAGATCGAGGCTGCGATCCGCCCTTCCACTTCACGTCCGGCAGCCGGATCTGCTGCCAGGCCCCGCAAACGGACATAGGCGGACTCCGCCCCGGCATAGTTGGCGAGATCGAACTGCGCGTGACCCATGACGGTCCAGGCCACGCGCTCCAGTTCCGGCGTAACCGGCGGCTGCATGGTGACCACCAGACCGGCGACCTGGGCGGCCCGCTCAGGCTGTTGACTGGCATAGAGCTGTTCGGCGACGTTGGCGAGCACCGCACCGGCCTGCGGGTGAGCAGGAAAATCGGCTGCAAAACGCAGCGCCTGCTCGATGTGTCCCGTGTGCCAGGCGAGCTGCGCCTCGCCGGAAAGCTTTTTCTCATGCTCGTTCGATGCCAGCAGCGCTGCATAGCCCGCCTCTGGCGATTTTGCCTGCCGTCCATAGTCATAGGCTGCGTGCAGATAGGCATCACGCGCGGTATCGAAATGCTGCGCCTCGAAGAGCAGCTCGCCGAGCAGAAAGCTGCGCTCTGCCGATTGCGGGTCATCGGGGAAGTAAGCGAGCGACAGCCGGTACCAGCCGGCGGCCCGTTCATAGTCAGCCGGCAACTTGCTGCGCTGGGCAAGCGCGTGATCGTACTGCGCAAGGTCGCCCAGGTGCAGTTTCAGTTGTGCGACGAGCTGCGGGTAATCGGCTGCACTGCGCCCCTGCCAGAACGGCGCATCGAGGCCGTAAGTCGCAACGTATTCCCGCTTGGCCTCAAGCACGAGGTCCGGGAACTTGCCACGCGTATAGGCATCGATCGCAGCCTGCAGCAGATTCGGCGCCTGCGCATTGACCGGATCGCGCGCCACGAATGCCGCGTAGCTTTCAGCCGCGTCCTGGAAACGCTCCTTGTCCAGGTAAAGGTCACCCAGCGCCGCATACAGCATCCAGGTCCAGGCCGGATCAGCGTAAGGCGACAGCGCCGGCGGAATGGAATCGGCACCATCCAGGTAGGACAGGCTGATGCTGACCACGCGCAGCGTGTCATCAAGCAGCTCACGCTCCGGCCGGCTCATCGCCTGAATCTGCATATCGGGAGCGGTGGCACGACCACCCAGTCGACGATCGATCAGACCCAGGAAGGCCGTGAGCCCCTCCTCGTAGCGGCTTTGCTTGAACAGCGCCCAGCCATATTTGTAGAGCGACTGCTCGTAAAAGGGCGACTGGGGGCCACTGGCGAGTACCGCCGCGTAGGCCTGCTCTGCCCCGGCATAATTCTGCCGTATCGAATAAGTCTCACCGCGACGGAACTGGGCTTCGTCACCATGCACTGCAGACGGCGACTCGAGAACGAGCCGGTCCAGCGTGGCAAGTGCTTCATCGCCACGGCCCGCGCCCTCCAGTGCCCTGGCCAGCTGATAGACAACCTCGCTCCGCTGCTCTCCTGAAAGCGCTGTTTCCGTGTCGCGCATTTCGAGAAGCTGGCCATACAGGCTGATAGCTTCCTCGTAATGACCGGTGCCGGCGCCAGCTTGCTCCGCCGAACTTTCCTGCTCGACTGCCGCATCCAGATTCAGGTCGGCAAGGCGGCGCATGGCCTCGGCACGCATGCCAGCCGGTCCGGTATCCAGAGCGAGAAAACGGCGGTATTCCTGCATCGCCTGCGCGGTGCTGTCGACGGGCGGCAGGCCGGTACGGATGTCGAGCGGTTTTGCCTTCAGGCTGCCGATTGTCTGCCGGTCCGCCTCCGGCGTTCTGGCAGCAAACGGCCAAAGACCGCCAGCCAGCGTCACCCCGAGCATCAGTGCGGCGGTGGCGCTCATGGCGTACCACCTGCGACGGGTGCGCTGCGCGCGGACGAGGCCGCGCGATCGTAGATCGTTGCCAGCGCAAACCGCGCCTGTACGCGATAGCTGAGGAGCCGCTCACGCTGTTCATTGAGCACATCAATCGCCATCGCCTGCAGTCGCTGCTCTTCAGCGTTGCGATCACGCGCCAGCGCGGCCTGCATGCTGCTGATACGCGGTGCGAGACTGGCGATACGCTCAGCAAAGCGATCCAGCTCTGCCGGCGTGTCCTGCCAGGCAGCGGCACCCGATGCATGTGCGGACTGCGCCTTGACCAGCAGCGCGTCGACCCGGGTCAGGTTGCGCTGCTGCTGCCACAGGCGATATTGATAGTCGCGGTCAAGATCCCAGCCCAGCACACCCTTCAGGAGGCGATAGCGTTCCCGGGCGTCACCCGCAGCTACATCGGTCAAGGCCGGGCTGGTGCCGAGTGCTTCGAGACGCTGCCAGCGATCGAGTTCTTCGGTGGTCGCCAGTCCGGCCACATCGCGTGACTGTGCAACCTGCTCCAGACGGGCCGCCAGCACATCGCGCCGCGCCTGCAACTCATCGATGCCGGCCTGGTCGAGGCCTGCGGCAACGCGGCCCTGCCGCTGCGCATAAGCCGTACGCCGCGTCGCCACCATCTGCTCGAAGGCGGCGACCTTCGACTGCCACTCATCGAGATTGGCTGAGAGGGCCGCCAGGTCGCGCACATTGCGCAGGCCTTCCTGAAAGCTGTGTCGCGCAACCAGATCGTACAGATAACGGGTTTCAACGCTGTCGGGCAGCGCATCGAGCTGCCAGTACCAGCGCCCGATCCGTGCATCGTCGGCACTGAGCATGGCTGGTACCAGCTGGCCGGAGCGGCTGCCTGCAATCGCGGCATCGAGCTTGCCGATCTCGGCATCATAGGCATCGAGTGCGGCCTGGTAACCGGCCGCCGCCTCGCTGTGCGCATCGAGCCTGGCCCAGGCATAGGGAATCGCAAGCAACGACTCCTGCACCGCGCTGTCGAGCAGATCGCGGTCGCGCAATTCAAGCCACGGTGTCAGGGCAGCGCGGTAGTCCTGCACCGCTGCATCCGCCCACCCGGCGCCGAGCAGCGCCTTTGCGGAGAAGGGTCCGTTCAGCCGTACTCGCGCAAGTACCGGACGCGCGTCGATGTCGCGGCCCTGCTGCAGATAGAGGTAACCGAGCGCGAGATTGGCCTTGTCGCGCAGGTCACGCAGTTCGGCGGTATCGAATGTACTGCGGCCCAGCTGATCGAGCTGGCGAATCGCATCCTCCGGCCGATCCAGCCGCACCAGCGCCACGCCCAGGTTGTAACGCGCGTAGGCCACCCAGCTTTCCGGGCCCCGCCAGCCGTCGAGCAAGGCAACCGCCGCATCAAAACGACCGAGCGCGAGATACGCCTGCGCCTTGAGCATTGGCAGTTCGGCATCCAGGCTTGCGGGAAGTGCACCGGAGACCCGGTCGAAAGCCTGCAGCGCCTCCGGATACAGGCTGCGCTGGTAGCGCACCTTGCCAAGATAGAACCACGCCCGGTTGCGAACCTCGGGTTCAGATGAATCCTGCAACAGGCGGCTGAAGATCTGTTCGGCACGATTGTGCTGACCGTAATGCAGATAGAGTCCGCCGAGCAGCAGCTCGGATTCGGCCTCATGATTGCCGACACGGTCCGCGTCGCGGGCAACCAGCAGGTGTGTCAGCGCATCAAAGTGCTCGTCCTGGTAGAACTGGAACAGGACCTCGCCATAGTAGAGATCGCGCACCACGGAGCCACTCACCGGCTCGGCCGCAGACACTGCAGCGCCGCCGGTGACGAGCAGCAAGGCGATCAGCCCGTACAGACTGGGTCGCCTGCGGCCTGAGCCCGGGATACTGTTGCGAATGCAGGACACAGCAGTTCCCTACTCCCACTCGCGAACGACGAACTCGGGTTGCTGGGCGCTCTGCCGGTCGGAAATGCGCAGCTCGACAAACTTGGCACCGACACCTTTTTCAACTTTGAGTGTGGCGCCGCGCCGATAGTCACGCGCATGCGGCCCCTGACCGGTGAAAACGGCAGTCAGTTCATGCTCACCGGTCTTGAGATTGCCCAGATACAGACGATGGACACCGCCGCGCAGCAGTGCCTTCAGCTCACGCTCGGTATACAGGTAATTGCTGATCGGCTTGTCATCGATCTTCAGCTGCACCGAATCCAGTGCAAAGAATTCGCCGACATCCATCGACACGAAAACCGCGACCTGCGTGTTGGCGGGAAACAGAAGTTCCTCCTCCAGCATGAACAGCTCGCGGTTCAGATCAAGCACATCGTCCTTCAGTGCCTGCATACCGGTATCGATGCTGGAAACAGCGGCTACCGGCACAGCGGCCGAAGCGACGGTCTCGCTGGCGTGTCCTGCTTTCGCGGCAAGCGCGCCACCCAGCAGCATCGCAGTCAGGCAGATGTTCATGGTCAGACGGTTCATCGCATTACTCCGCATCGGTCAGCAACATTCATTCCAGAATCAGGGCGGCCAGTTCATCGGCAAAGGCCATGGCGTCTTCAGCGCGGTAGCCGGCATGCACGTGCCGGACGGTGCCGTGCGGGTCGACGAGCACGGCGAAGGGCAGGACGGAAGGGTCGTACTCGCGGACTACGGACTGATGGACATCGTGCAGCACGGTGATACCGAGGCGTTTGGCGGTATCCCGGGCGGTCTGTTCATCCGGATCAATGTTGACGGCGAGGACGCGCAGATTCGCGTCGCCATAGCGCTTCTGCAACTCGCTCAGCATGCGCAACTGCTCTGTACACCGGTTGCACCACTGCGCCCAGAAGCTGATCAGCACGACCTGGCCGCGATACTCCGACAGGCGCAGATTCGTGCCGGCGATACTCTTGAGAGCGAAATCAGGCGCTGACTGTCCGGCAAGACCCCGGCTTGCGGGCACCGCGACTGGCACGAGCAACACCGTGAGCGCCAGGACAGAGCAGCTCCGGCGCATGAACGCGCCAAGCAGCGCAACGCTTCTGCTGCCCATCTGTCCGTGCGGCCGACCCATGATCTTCAATGCCTGTCTCCGGGAAACCAGCACAGTGCTGGCGCTCACGCGCAGACAAGGGAAACAGCTGAATAGAGCGGGGACGCATGACGCGGGTTCAAAGAACCGCGTCGGAGTTCGGCAGCCCCGCTGTCCTGGGCGCAACTCGCAGCATGCGAGGCGCCGTTAGACCGGTGGCTTTGCGTCCCCGCCTTTCAGCGGGTTTGCCTTTGTCGCCCGGGAATGGTGACGATTTGACGGAAGGAATCCTGCGACTTCGCTCACGTTAGACAGATTGCCGGCTGAAACCGGCGCGCTTATGTCAAAGCCACGGCGTCAGGGCGGGCCCGCGAGACGAAACATCCGGTAGTACTCACTGCTCTCGGTACCCCAGCGCACCGCTCCGCTATCGTCGATGAACTGCCCCCAGAACTGGTATTCGTCCGGCCGGATGACGACCGCATCGCGCGCATAAAGCGTGGTTTTCAGACCTTCGCTGTACAGCGTACAGGCCCGCTCCTGCATGATGCCGGAAACCTCCGTTCCCGCGGTATTGGCAGTCAGCACGAAATCACAGCCCGGGTTCACCTCGACGTCAGCCATCGTGACCTGCTGCAGCAACTCCGGCTGCTGATACGCATTCTTCCACCGCTCGCCGTCCCTGAAATTCAGTTCGCGCTGCACCAGCTTGCCAGTCTGCGGATCAGTGAAATACTGCAGCAGTCCGATACGGATCAGCGACGGCGGGCTGAAGCTGCCATCCACCGAGGCGTGTTGATAGACCAGATAACCGTTGATCCCCGGAATCCCTGCGGTCAACGGCGCGAAGAACTGGTAGAGCTGGCGGTGAATCTGTTCCGGCGGCAACTTCCGCGCCAGGTCGCTCTCGAACTGTGCCGTGTTGCTGTACCGGCCATGCACCCAGCCGCGCACCAGTTCGAGTGTCCGCTCAGCATCGGCACCGCCGGGCGAGGAATCCGCACTGACCGACGCAATTACGCCGAGCAGCAGACCCAGGAAGAGCACGATCCGGTTGCGCATGGTCGGGATACCCCAATAAACTGCCGTGGAACCCGATTATAGATACGACACGGCACGTACCGGTATCAGGACGAACAGACATGAAAACAGGCTTCAGCCGGCTCTTGCAAATGCTCGCCTTGCTGTTGCTGTCCATCGGCAGCAGTCAGGCCGGCGGTGGGCAGACCGGCAGCGAAAACAAGGTGCTGGTTTTCGGTGGCACCGGGCAGCTGGGTTCGGCCATCGTCCGCGAACTGGTGGCGGCCGGCTATCCGGTTGCGGTGTTCGTCCGTCCTTCCTCCGACCGCAGTCGTCTTGAGGGTCTGGAAGTCAGCTATGTCACCGGCGACATTCTCGATGCCGCCCAGGTCATGGCTGCCTTTGATGGCAAGGATATCCGGACCGTGGTCGATGCAACGGCACGCGGCAGTGCCGACGACGAGTTCTACCCCACGGCGATGACGCACATCATCGCTGGCGCAAAAGCCGGCGGCGTGCGACAGATCATCCTGGAAGGCTCGGTCGGCGCCGGTGACAATGTCAAACAGTTTCCGCAGGCCAATTTCGGCCGGATGCGCTCGACCCTCGCTGCCAAGGGGCGTGCGGAACAATTGCTGATCGACAGCGGCATCGGCTACACGATCATCCGCAACGGCATACTGCTTTCTGCGGATCTGCCGCCAACGCGCACCGCCCGCCTCAGCACCGATCAGCGCCTGATGAGAAAGATTACGCGTACAGACCTGGGGATATTGACCGTAATGTGCGTCGGCAACCCGGACTATATGAATGGCATCTGGCACGCCGTCGACGACAGCCTTGATGTACCACCGCAGTATCGTTAAGAGCCCTGTATAGCCATTGCCTGATGCCCTGCTGGTTAGCAGAGAAACGTTGCCACTTCCCGATCAATATTTGCTGCCGTCACATCATCAGCAACGCGCTCCGCACAGGCCTCGACCAGCGTCCGCAGCGGTACGGACAACGCCGTCCCTGCGCTGAGCAGCGCCAGGCTGCAGCGATCCAGCGGGAAACCGAGTGCCTCGATCTCCGCAGGCGTGGTACCGATCAGCAGCGCATCACAGCCGGAATCAAGCAGCAGGCCCCGCACCCGCTCAGCCAGCACGGCCGGAGGCGCAAAACGCTCCTGGCCGGCGAGCAGCGTCTGCCGGCCATCTGTCACGCCCGTGCACGCCCCCTTCGCCTGCAAGGCCTCGCCTGCCTGCATCAGCAGCTGCTCGTCTCCACCAATCAGCACTACCGTGGGGATGCGGCCATCGCAGCCTGGCGGGAACCGCGCCTGCAAGATCTGCACCGCACGTTCATCGGAAGAAAAGCCGGGCGTGGCATTGATCTCGATGACCGCGCAATCGACCTCGCGCCACGACCGGCTGATGTCTGGCGTCATGAAGTCGATGCCGGCCGCATCCAGATGGAAGCAGCGTGCCAGCGATTCCGCCATATCACGGTTATCCGGATGTATCTCTGCCGTGCAGTCCCTCAGCGTTCCGCCACGGGAAATGTTGGCGGTACTGCGCAGCGTTACGACCGTGCCTGCGGCGGGACGATCCGCCGAAGCAAAGCCCTGCTTCGCCAGACATGCCTGCATGTCGGCATCGAGTATCAATTGTGCGCTGGCGATATCGGCGATCGGTGATTTCTGCCGCTGCCGGTTCTCGGCATCGATCAGCTCGGCTATCGAACGTTTGCCATCGGTCATGATTCGAGGCGGCGACAGGCGCGCTACCCAGATCAGCTTTCCACCAACCACGGTCAAGCGATGGTCGTCACCCGGCACATGGCGCTCGACAATGACATGCCCGGGAGAAACCTGATCAGCCAGTGCAAAGGCAGCTTCCAGCTCTTCATAAGTGGCGATCTGTGCGGTGACGCCGCTGCCCTTGCTGCCGTCCAGGGGCTTGGTGACCACCGGGAAACCGATCTCGCCTGCCAATGCCCGCGCAAGCTCTACGCTGGACACGACGCCATGCCTTACACCCGGGAATCCGAGCTGCATTACCAGCTGATTGGAAAGCACCTTGTTGCGCACCAGTTTCGAGCCTGTGAGCGCATCAAAATGACTCCCCACCTCGTACCCATGCATGCCCGCCCGCCCCTGGCCATAGAGCCAGATGCGCGATCCGGGTGACAACGGATAGACCGGGATACGCCGCGCACGCGCCGCGCGCATCAGCGCCTGGCTCATGCGGTCCGGCTGACGCATCATCAGGACCGAAGCCAGCTTCTGCATCCGCGCTTCGATTGGCTGCAGATCAACGGCGCGCCCACCCGCTTCATTGAAAAATGCGGTGGCGAGTTCCAGGCCCACCTCCAGCGCCATCATGCTCGCCTGCACATCGTAGTAACCGAGCAGGATCCGGCAGCTGCCGCCACCAAGACGCTGGATCCGCAGATCAAGGCCAAGCCGGCCATGCAGGTCCTGCAGCGCTCTCGCCAGTGCCGCCGCAAGTTGCACAAAATCCACGTCTCCCGGCGGCAGCACCACCCGGCGCATCAGTGCGGGTGGAATGAAACCCGCGAGCTTTCCTGCCAGCGCCTTGGCCGGCATGACGGTCTCGACCGGCTCGGAGAACTCTGCTGCCACTGCAGCAAATGGCGCAGCAAGACCGGGACCCTGAAATACCGTGTATTTGACCCGCAGTACATCCGTCATGCCGTTTCCTGCTGCTGACGCAGTCCAAGCATCGAACGGACCTGTGCACAGGTCGCGAGCGGCCGCTCGAACTCCTGACTGATCCGTACCAGGCGCTGCACCAGTTCGACGTTGGTAGCCAGCTGGCTGCGCCCGGCATCGTAGTGGATGTTGTCCTCCAGGCCGACACGCACGTTGCCGCCGGCAAGAATCGCCGCAACGTTCATCGGCAACTGGAATGAACCAAGACCCGCAGCAGACCAGACCGAATCCTCCGGCAGCGCGGCGACAAGGTGCGAGAGATCGCCTATCGTCGCAGCTGCGGTATTGAGATTGCCAAGCAGCAGATTGAAATACTTCGTGCCGCTGAGTATGCCGTGGCGCTCGAGATACTTGGCCAGATTGATCATGCCGCTGTCGAATATCTCGAGCTCGGGCTTGATGTCGTTTTCACGCATGCACATTGCCAGCCGCTCGATGGTGTGGATGGCATTGCTGCTCGGTCCGGTGAGGAAGTTCAGCGAACCGAGCGTCAGGCTCGCCATGTCCGGCTTTGCCGCACCCTTGAGCAGCAGGACTTCGCTGCGCCGCTCGAACTCCGGCCAGTTGCGGCCACTGGTGGTCACACAGCAGATGAGCGCCGGGCGCTCGCGGCGGATGCCGGTGAGGATGCGTTCGAAGTACCGGGTGTCGGAAGTCGGCTGGCCGGTTGCCTCGTCGCGGGCGTGCAGATGCACCATCTGCGCGCCGGCATCCGCCACCGCAATCGCGTCGCGGATGATCTCGTCCACGCTCAGCGGTACATACGGTGTGCTGGCGCGGGTCGGAATCATCCCGGTCGGGCAGACGTTGATGATCAGCGGCGGCCAGGGCGACAAGGGATGCGGCGAATAGCGCTGCAGGTAACTTTCGCGCCGCGCCGCCCAGTCATCCCGTTCGCGCATGTACCGCACCAGATCCATCCGGATCGTGGTCCAGTGGTCCACATGCTCGAGACCGAAGGAATGTATCTTCTTCAGCCGGCCGATTTCGAGGTAGCCGAAATGCTTCTTGTACCAGGCAATCGTGTCGGGAATATCGGCATTGGTGAGCACCGTCTGTGCGCCGAGCTCATACATTGCCTCAAGGCGGGCTATTTGCAGCGCCTTGCCGATACCGAGGCCCGACAGCTCCGGATTGACGCCGAGCAGTGTCGTCTTGCCCTCGGTCGGCGACAGCATCGTATAACCGGCTGCGCCGACGATCTTTCCGTCGAGTCGCGCGACGAAGAAGCGATCGATATCGAGCACCGGCATTTCTGCCGAAGGCACATGGTGCATGTTGAAGAAACGCATGACCTCCAGGATCGCCGGAAGGTCAGCGGGACAGGCTGTCTCTATGGTGTATTGCATGCGCGGATTCTTGCAGACTGCAGCGGACAATTGCCAGCCCGCAGTTTTCCGGCCTGTCAGGCGGTCAGTCGGCGGATAGCGCCGACGAAAATCGCACCTTGCGCCCGGCGTCGATGATCACGGCCGCATAGCCGGGCGTCGCCTCGATCAGCGCCAGGCCCCGTTCAACACCCAGCACGAAGACGCTGGTGGAAAGGCCATCGGTAAGGGTCGCGTCGGGACCGACGATGGTCACGCTGCGCACGCCGGCGACAGGCTTGCCACTCTTCGGATCGAGGATATGGTGATAGCGGATCCCGTCTTCCTCAAAGAAACGCTCGTAGTCGCCGGAGGTCGATATGGCTTCATCATCGAGCGCCAGGCGTGTCACCCACTTTGATCCGTCATCCGGATCACGGATACCGACCACCCAGGGTTTGCCACGCCGGTCACCCAACAGGCGCGTATCGCCGCCCGCATTGACCAGCGCATTTGTCACGCCTGCCTTGCGCAACAGCGCCACCACCTGCTCGCAGGCGTAGCCCTTGGCGATACCGCCCAGGTTGATGCGCGTACCCGGTCGCGTGAAACGGATTGTCGATTTGCCTGCGTCAAGCAGGACATGCCGGTAATCGATGGCAGCAAGCGTTTTTGCGATGGCAGTCTCAGCCGGTCGCTCATGGGCACGAAAGTCATAAAGATAGCCGACGCTGTCATAGGTAATGTCGAAGGCACCGCCGGTCTGTACCGACAACTCGAGCGAACGACGCACGAGGTCAAACAGTTCAGGCGACACAACCACCGCTGCCTTCGCGGCTTCGCGATTCACCGCCGAAATCTCCGAGGTCTCGCGGTAGGTACTCATGCCCGCTTCGATGCGGTCGAACTCGGCCATGCCGTCGGCGATGAGCTGTCGGGCCTGCGGCTCGTCGTCCATCCACAGCTGGATCTCGACGCGGGTACCCATCTTGTCCTGCTGCTCGCCAAACCAGGCCGCGCTGACCGATAGCGGGAGAAATACGGCAAACAGACTGGCGAGCCAGGGGATGCTGCGTGGGCGGGGGCCTGTGAACACCGGCGCGGAACCTTGCCGATCAGGGCCAAATGAATACATGCGGCGAGGACACGGCAATCAAATTACTCCCGGTAGCACTCCTCGGGCAGTCGGTGAGCGACGTGGCGAAAAGATCTTTGCGATGCTGCCGGCGCGGCCCCCGCTCCCACTGGCGCACGATATCACGGGCAGCCTGTCTTGCAGCTCCGGTCGCCGGCGGCAAGCATCTGGCCGCTTGACGGCGACGGTGAGCGGGGCTTCTTGCCCCGCTCACCGCGACCTGGCACCAATCGGGTGCTCTACATTGTTTCCTTGATTCAGTGTGCAACTGTCGCTTCTGCTGAACCGCTGGCTTCCACGTTTGCGGATGCGCTGGTTCGCGCTTGCGGCGAGTGATCTGCCGGATCCGAAGCGCCGGGCAGTGCAGGCTCGGACCGTGCCGTATCGCTGCCGGCGGTGTCCGGACTGTCCGTGCCCGTGGCGGGCGTGGCAGCAGCAACATCAGGGGTCACTTTCGACTGCTCAGGGTCCGACTTGCCTGCCTGTGGGCCGAATGCACTGTTCATGTCGGCTGCGCTGCCCGCCGTCCCGGAGAGCTGCTCACTGCCGGATGTGGCACTACCCGTGGCGGCAGACGATGCCGATGTGGCAGCGGCCGGGGATTTCGAACCGGTGACACCTTTGGCACGACCGGCGATTGAACTTCCTTCTGAGCGGGTCTGTTCACGCAGCCCGCTTGCCCGATCCCTGAGCATCGATCCGCGGGAGTCGCTGCGTGCGCCAAGTTCGCGGCTGAAGCCGACGGTACCGCCCAGCGTTCCACCACCGGCACCATTTACGCCACCGATACCAGACACCGATCCACCGCCTGCGCCCTGCGCCCCCAACCCCAACGAATCAGCAACAACGCTGGTCGTCACCATCAATGTCAGGGCAGCAGCAACCGGCAACAAATTCTGAGTACGCATATCGCTTCTCCATGATCTGCTGCAGTCCATCTGCAGCTTTCAAGGACTAAAACGATGGCGCAGACCGATTACATCCGTCGCCACGGGAAATAATCCGGGATTATGTCTAGCGACTTCCCGGCGTGACCCGATATTGCTCACCAACCAGGCCGGCACCATAGGTTTCGTCTGGTCCGCGCTTGCCGAGATCGATCGCGGTTGCGGCCAATCTTCCGGGCACCTCGGCGGTGGCACCATCGCCTCGTTCCAGTGCAAGAAGACCTGCGACCAATGGCGCGGCAAATGACGTCCCCCGTACAGGTACCAGAGCATCCTCGTCACCAGCCGCCGCCATGTCAGTACCCGGTGCTGCGAAAGCCACTTGCGGGCCGCGAACGGCCTCGGGCAGCACGCGACGCTTTACATCCACGCCGGTTACCCCGATGACATCCGGATATGCGGCCGGGTACAGCGGCGGGGCAGTCGGTCCATCATTGCCAACCGCAGCGACAATGAGAATGTCGCGTTTCTTCAACGCGTGCACAGCCTGCTCCAGTGCTTCATTGGTTGGGCCGACCAGACTGATATTGATGACCGACACGCCTTGCTGGGCCAGCCAGGCAAGGGCAGCCACGAGCGTGAGTGCGTTGCCACCGGTTGGCATACCGCAATAGATATCGGCCGCATAGAGCTCCCCGTGCGGCAACACCCCGGTGAAGCCGGCACCCGTGCCGATCAGCAGGGAAGCGATCGCCGTGCCGTGTGGACTTGACAGGATCTGACCATCACAGCCCCAACGGCGAATTCGGGCCTGGTCGAGCCATACATTCGTGGCGCTGACGCCCGCATCGATCAGCCCGATCTTCAGACCGGCACCTGCTTCATTCCTCGCGCGCACGGCGTTCACCTGGCCATGATCATCAGTCGATGCAGCCATGGTGCGACCGGCACCGAAATAGATGTGGTTAAAGTCGTATGTACCGTCAGGATCGGCCCGACGCAACTTTTTCAACGCCGAGCCCGGGGTGAGCCCAGCAGGTATCGCCAGGCTGACAACCTTCAGATCCAGGCTGCCCAGCATTGATTCGCGGATCACCACAAATCCGGCTGCGCCAGCCAGATTGAGGGCAACTGGTGACGGCGACAAAGCCAGTATTTCGTTGCGCACAACAGGTTCACCGCGCGGGTCTACATCGACGACATCGCCATGCCTGTCAATCAATGCGCGGATTGCCAGTCGCCGCGCAGAACGCAGCGCAGTGACCGGGTTTTGAAGTGCCGGCCCGGTTAATACAGAACCCGGTCCACCTGGCAGGATGTCACCACGGGCCCCGGGCAACGCTGGAACATCGACGCCGGACAAACGACCGGCGCCGACTTGCGCGCTGGCTGGCGCAGCCAGAAACAGCAGCATTGCCATGCTGGCGATAAAGGCACTGGAACGCATGCGCTTCGCCTTGTCCCCTGGCGCAAACATAATGCTAGCATTCTGCTCCCTGATCAGAATCCGGACACCGCTGCACCGTGATCGCGCGCACATCTGGAAGAAATCTCCGTTGCCAGGCGTTTCATTCTCTGAGAAACGAATGAACGTGTCAGTTACGTCCCGGCGGTCAGAGCTGATTGAAATGCTGCCGCGACTGCGGCGCTTCGCCCGGGCACTGACCCGGCACGTTGCCGACGCCGACGATCTGGTACAACTTGGCCTGGAGCGTGCCTTGATGACGATTGATACGCTTGCCGCCGACTCGCGCCTCGACAGCTGGATGTTCAGGGTCATGCGCAATGCCTGGATCGATGAAACCCGGCGCCGTAGCCGCTGGGACAGGGTACTTGCACCGGAGGAAGCCGGCGCCGCGGTGGGAGATGCGACAAGCGAGGCCGACTTCGCCTTGATATCGATACAGCGTGCGATGGAAAAACTGCCCGACGAACAGCGAATTGCAGTCGCCCTGGTTCTTGTGGAGGGCTTGTCATACCGTGATGCTGCCAACGTCGTGGGCGTACCGATCGGCACACTGACCAGCAGGCTGGCACGAGGCCGTGAAGCGCTTCAGGATCTGCTGACCGACGATTATGGAATCCGCAAGTGAACTTTACTGACGAAACGCTGATGGCTTTTGTGGATGGCGAACTCGACGCAGGCGAGCGGGCCGCCGTAGTTGAGGCGATGGCGCGAGACCCGGGCGTCAGGAGCCGCGTCGACTGCTACCGGTTGCAGCGCGAGCAGCTGCAGGCGGCATACGACAGGGTCCTTGTCGAACCAGTACCCGAGCGACTATTGGCCGCAGCGCAGGGCATTCGCAGTATCCGGCCAGCCCATCGACCGGCGGGCGCACAATGGGCGGCAATCGCAGCAAGCCTCTTCCTGGGTGCGGCACTTGCTTGGGGTGTGCTACGCCAGACCGGCGAGGCCTTGATCACCGCAGACGGCGATGGCCTCGTCGCCGGGGGCGCGTTAGCGCAGACGCTGTCAAATGACCTGGCCGGCAAGACCACAGGCCGATCAGTGGAGATCGGTCTCAGCTTTCGCGACAGGTCGGGCAACTATTGCCGGACATTTCGGCTCGCGACCACCGATCCCGTTGCCGGTGTCGCTTGTCGTGGTCCGACCAACTGGCAGGTGAAGCTGGTGACGCGCGACGTTGCCGGTACGCCAGCCACGGCCTATCGCCAGGCAGGCAGCGCACTGTCAGCTGACGTCCTGCGAACCGTCGAACTGCTGATTTCAGGCGATCCGTTCGACGTGGCCGAGGAATCTGCGGCGCGCGAACGCGGCTGGCTGTCAGATAATCAATAATTTGACGCGCCAGTTTTCAGAAAGATCATTACGCGAGCGCTGAACGCGCGGCCTGGCACCGGAGAACAACCCGGCCATGATGCCGCGGGACCATGACCCTAGGCCTGAATCAGGGTGCTGCCCTCGTCCCGGGACAGTTCAAGCGCGCAATCGATCAGGGCCAGATGACTGTAGGCCTGGGGAAAGTTGCCGAGCTGCCGCCGGGTCCCGAAATCCAGGTCCTCGCTATAGAGCCCGTGCACGTTTCCCGCACGCAGCAGCGACTCGAACAGGGTCCGCGCCTCGCCGCGTCTTCCGACAGACGCAAGCGCCTTGACGAGCCAGAACGAGCACACGGTGAAAGCGCTCTGGGGGACGCCGAAGTCGTCCTGATTCCGGTAGCGGAACATCAGTCCGTCGATGCACAGCTCTTCCTGCGTCCTTTCGACAGTAGCGATGAATCTCGGGTCCGTGGGGGCCAAAAAGCCGTATTCGGCCATCAGCAGATTGGCAGCGTCGAGATCGGCTGAGCCGTAGGACTGGACAAATGCCCCCTTGTCCGCATTCCAGCCGCGGGTGCAGATATCGTCATGGACCTCCTTGAGCAGCGGCCGCATCCGCTCCGCCCATGTGTGCTTGCCGAGAAGCTCCGCAATTTTTATGGACCGGTCGATGGCAACCCAGCAAAGCACCTTGGAGAACACGAAATGCCGCTTCTCGCCACGAATCTCCCAGATACCGCGATCTGCGTCCTGCCAGGCCACGGAAACGTTCCGGATAATCGAGCGGACGCGTGTCCAGACCCTGTCGAGGGATTCCGGTGTGCGCTGACGCAGTGTCAGATCCTGATAGAAAACGTCCATCACCACACCAAAGATGTCGTGCTGCTCCTGGGTGAACGCCGCATTGCCGATTCGCACGGGCCGGGAATCCTGATAGCCGGAAAGGTGCTCCAGCGTCCTCTCGGTCAGGTCCCTTTCACCCCGTATGCCATACATGATCTGGAGTGCATCATTTTTTGTCGGCACGGTCCGCAACAGCCAGTCGATGAACCGTGCGGCCATCTGTGGATGACCAATCCTCTGCAGCACCGCGACTGTCATCGACGCGTCGCGCAGCCAGCAGAACCGGTAATCCCAGTTGCGCTCTTCGCCGATCGTTTCGGGCAGCGATGTGGTTGCTGCGGCAAGGAATGCACCGGTGGGGCCGAACTGCAGCATCTTGAGTACGAGCGCACTGCGCATGACCTCAGCCCGGTACTGCACCGGAAGGTGCGTCCGGGCCGACCAGAGCATCCAGTAAGCCCGGGTGCGCTGAAGCATGAGTTCGACCAGATTATCATCGGGAACCTGAACCTTGTCGTGGTAACTCAGGAACAGGAAACGGTCCCGGTCGAGTACTGTTTCGCTGCCCGAAAGCACTGCATCGTGATCCAGGTCTGTCCACAGATAGGCTGATTCATAGGCCAGCCCATGCTCACCCATCCGTTCGGACATGGCCTTCAGAAAACCGGGCTGGCGAACCACACGGGTCTCGCCGCGGGCATAGTCGAGCCTGGGATCGTAGATCACGCGAATCCGGGGAGTCCCGCGTACCAGCCGGATCCTCCGCACCACGTCCGGTGCCACGTCAAATTCTGCACCGGCCCGGCCGTCAGTCGTGTAGCGGGGCATGAAGTCCACAACCTCAAACGCCCCCTCGTCGCCCGCATAACTCGTCACAAGCACGTTGGTATTGCGCTCGAACGCCTGGCCGGTAACCCGGCCTGCCAACATCTCGATCCGGAACGAGCCGCCCTTGTCCGCGTCGAGTATGGCTGCGAACACCGTTGCGGAGTCGAAGTCTGGCAGGCAGCAGAAGACGATATCTCCGTGGCCATCAATCAATGCACAGGTGCGGCCGTTACCAATCATGCCGAGGTGGTAGTCATCGGCGAGTCGGGCCGGGTCAATGGTCATGCACCCACCTCATTCGGTCCGGTTCGTGATTTCAATGCGCTGCGGAGTTCCGTGAGCAACATGCGCATCCCGGTGAGGTCGGTCCGGTAGCGCGCCCGCGTCGAACCCGTACCAATACGTACAGAGATGAATTCGACACCATCGGGTTCCAGGGCAATCATCGTCTCGTCGGTTGCGTCGTCACCCGCCGCCAGGGCGATGTCACAACCCTGGTGCCTGATGAGAAACCGGACCGCCTCGCCTTTGCTGACCAGGAGGCTCGAAACCTCGACCATCTTCTGGCCGTGGTGGACGACCACCGGCAGATTGGCCGCCAGCGCCGTCAGCTCGTGCATCAGGCCCCTCGCCCGCCAGAGCCCGAACTCGGGATCAGCCTGGCGATAGTGCCAGACGAGGGCAGACTGCTTCTCCTCGACATGTGTGCCCGGCGTCAGCAGCGACGTCTGCTCCAGATGTTCGCGGACCGCACTCTTCCACTCGTTGTTCACTGCATTGAAAAGCGCCCACTCGCCTTTGCCGCCATCCAGCCACTGATAGCCATGCTCAGCGACGAGCGTAACGCCAAGACCACCGAGGTGCTGCTCGAGAAAATACGGTGCCCGGCCACTGACCACTGCAAGGAACACGTGGTCGCAACTGGCCAGGTCTGCCAGCAGAGGCCGGAGCTCTGCATCCGGAACGGCATCATCGGGAACATCGACGAAGCCCCGAAGCGTACCGTCATAGTCGAGGAACAGCCCCAGCTTTCGTCCGGCCTGAACCTGCGCTGCCAGCATTGCCGCCAGCGGCTGCATTTCCATGACAGGCACCCGTTCGTTCCGCGCAGGCACCTCGCCAAGCTCGCGCAGGAAGCGGCGCGCCCAGACACTGCAATCCTGCTTTCGCAGGCGTTCCTGCATCATGCCGATGCGCAGGCGGCGCTCGTCGTCCGGCATCTCCAGCGCCCGGCCTATGGCGGCCACTACGTCGTCGACATCGTGGGGATTCACCTGCAAGGCATGCGACAACTCCTGCGCAGCGCCGGCGAATTCGCTCAGGATCAGGACCCCCGGGCGGACCGCCAGCTCCTCGTGCTGACAGTCCACGAACTCCTTCGCGACGAGATTCATGCCATCCCGCAAAGGGGTCACCAGGCACACCTCGGCAAGCGCATAGAAAGCCGCAAGGTCCTCGAGCGGAAAACTCCTGTGGAGGAGCTGGACCGGCGCGTGACCCATCCTGCCGAACTCGCCGTTGATTGCCCCGACCTCGCGCTGGACCTGCTCCGTCAGTGCGTCGTACTCCTGCACACCCTGACGGGACGGCACGGCGACGAGCACGAAGAGGACGTCAGCGCGCTTGTCGGGGTTCTGCTCAAGGAACTTGCGCATCGCCGCCAGCTTCTCCGGCAATCCCTTGGTGTAGTCGAGACGCTCCACATTGAGGATCAGGCGCTTGCCGCCGAGGTCTGCCCGGTGCCGGGCCAGGATTTCCGGAAAATCATCGCGCCGCATGGCATGGTCAAAACCGGCGTGATCGTGGCCGATCGGATAGACGCCGAGGCGGATTTCCCGGCCGTTGTGCCACATGCCTTCGGTCTCGGTCTCGAGGCCGATCACTCGCAGCAGCGATGAGCGGAAGTGGCGGAGATAGTTGTAGGTGTGAAAACCGATTACATCCGCACCGAGGACGCCCTCGAGCAACGGCACCCGCTCGGGCAACACACGAAAGATCTCACTGGAGCAGAACGGCGTGTGCAGGAAGAAACCGACGCGCAGGCCCTGCTTCCGGCCCCGAAGCAACGCCGGAAGCAGGAACAGGTGGTAGTCGTGTATCCAGACCAGGTCACCGTCGTCGGCGACTTCCATGATCGCTTCGGCAAACTTCCCGTTGACGCGCTGGTAAGCGTTCCACCAGTCTTTCGAGAACGTGGCCCGCTCGACCATGTAGTGCAACAGCGGCCACAGGGTGGCATTTGCATAGCCCTCGTAGAAGCTGGCGATATCATCCCTGTTCAGGAATACGGGGACGAAGCCCTCGCGGCGCGCGCTGGCTCGCACCACTTCCGGGTTTTCCAGATCTTCATCGGCAGCGCCCGTCCAGCCCACCCAGAGCTGCTCGCAGTCCAGCCCTGCTCCCTTGAGGGCGGACACCAGACCGCCAGCCGTTCGGGTCACCGCAGAGTCTGCGCCGAACACGACTGGCAGCCGGTTGGAAACCATGATCAGCTTGGCCATATTCCGGCCACCGTACCCGAAGATGCAGCCAACCCCCAAACGGTGTCCGGTCAGGGAGCCGTGCGCGGGGATTCTTGCTGGAGCTGATTCTCGGCATCAATCAGCTCGGCTATCGAGCATTTGCCATAAGTCATGATCCGGCGCGAGCTTGCTGGCAGTGTTCGCCTTGATGTCGGCGATCGTGTACCGTTGAACCGACTTCAACATAAAAACTCCATTTGAAGGAACATCCAATGAGAACCGTCACACTGAGTTCCCGCAGGATCCTGACCGCCGTCGCGGTCCTGATCGTATTCGGTATAAGCACTGGTACTGCCAGTGCCTCCACATACTTCCTGAAAATAGACGGCATCGCCGGCGAGTCAAATGACAGGACTCACAGGGACTGGATTGATGTCGGCAGTTTCTACTGGGGCATCACGAGAAATGCCACGGTCGGTTCCGGATCTGGCGGTGCGGCCATCGGTTCACCGCTATCCTGGACCCAGCTGCTGGATTCGAGCGTACCGAAACTATTCAGCGGTGTGGCAACCGGCAAGCACTTTCGGGACGCGACACTGGAAGTACAAAGCGAAGGTAGCACCCCCAATGTGTTCTTCCGGATGGAATTCGATAATCTCGTGTTGACGGCATTGAAGCTGAGTGGCACTGATGACGTAAGCGTTGCCGGCGCGTTCGTCTATTCCAGTTTGACTATGACGTACTGGGATTACGAAGATGGCCGCCTCCGTAGTACCACTACCGGTACCTGGGATTTCTCCGACGGCGCCAGCGCAACGTTCTCTGGTTCACCTGAGGTCCTGGAGGGGCTGATGCTGGCCGGACCGAGTGCTGTACCCGCGCCTGCGGCCGTCTGGTTGCTAGGCACCGGCTTGCTGGGCTTGATGGGTTCCAAGTGGCGCTCCAGGCGCGGCGCACTGTCCAGCCAGCGTCTTCAGTAAGCTGAACTGGTGGCGAATAATCGCTTCGGTGCCTGCCCTGGCTTGAGCAGATAACTCTGGCCCGGTTGGATACGCGTGGGGCGCTCAGAGCGCCCCACGCGCTTGACCGCCTTGGACAGGAAAATCCATCTGGTATTCAGCATCGTCATGTCGCTGTTCAGAACACTGATTGCGCGGGCACTGAACCGGTAGCGACAGGGCTAGAACCAGAGCGAAACGAAAAACTGCAGCACGTTTGCATCGAAATCATACAGGGGCTCCGTACCGACCGGACCGCTGCCGCTGACATCGCGGAAGTCGTCATAGCTGTACGTGTAGTGATCCAGAAACAGATTCACCGTGCTGCGTAGCGGACGGTCGCCCGCCCTGTCGAGCCAGGTATAGCTCAGGCCGATATGCGGGCCGTAGCTCTGGAACTTGCTCAGCTCCTTGTCGCGGCCCATGTAATTCTGGGCATCCGCGTAGGGAAACAGATCGGCATAGAAATCGGCAGCGTTCTGGCTGTAGAAGCGGTAGCGGATATCCAGCATCCACCGGTCTCGCCAGGGCTGCACATAGCCGATATCAACCGTATGCGCGTCTATACCCCAGTCGTCCGTGAAGAAGCGATATCCGCCCGACACGGCAGCCCGGTATGGCAGGTGATAGCGGGCGCGAATTGCCACCGCATTGCTGGCGCGGGTCTGTGGATAGACCTCGCCCTGCCAGCCATATCCGCTGGCCTCGTTGATATCGACATACCGGACCTGGCGATAGGGGTTGTTCAGGTAGCCCTCGTCTGCGATCGCCTCATAGTTGAGGCTCATCAGCAGGTTCCTGGTCAGCACCTGGGTGATACCCGCCCGGTAGGCATGCCGCTTGATCTGGCCCGAGAACACCGGATCACCGCGCTTGCTGACATCATCGGAGCCGCTGCCATAACCCAGGGTAATGGTGGTCAGGCCGTTGAAGATATCCTGACTGATCGCCAGGTTGAGCGTATCGGCTCTGTAGTCGTTTTCGTCACTGTTGCTGAAGCCCACACTCAGCGTGGTGTCTTCATGCAGGTAATCGACACCGAGCCCCCATTGGGTGCGCTCTTCCGAATACCTGCTCGCGGTGGTGAGAACGTCGATCGATGCGCTGCTGATGCTGTCAACATAGTAGCTGGCCGATACGGACACTTTTTCGCTGACGGACTTTCGCACCAGGAGCGACGGCCCGTCGATCTCCACGCCACCACCGTCGTAATAGTGATAGAGCGCATCGGCGCGCTCCTCGGGCAGCACGCCGGCAATCGCCGCGTGGGCGGAAATGATCAGCAGTATGCCGGTGCGCCACATCATCTAGTTACACCCGCATCCGCCACCGGCGCTGCCGGTCGCACCGCGCGCCGATTCACGCGCTTCATGAACATGATCGAGATAGCTGGCAGATACCGGATCGCGGTCGAAACTCATCACCGGATCGGCCAGCCGGTCGCGCTCATAGGGTTTTACCCATGGCTCGACGCCGCTGCATCCGGCCAGCAACATGGCACCAGTCAGGAAGGTGGCCAGCGATATCTTCATGTCCGCTCCCGGATCAGCTGACGGATCACGTCCTGGTAACGGCTTTCGTCGCCCGGCTGGTAGCCCTGATGAATGAAGCGGACATTGCCCTTGCGATCGACGATTACCGTGCTCGGCATCGCGGCCACATCGTAGAGCTTGCTGACCCGATTTGCCGGATCCAGCAGCACCGGAAAGGTGACCGGTACATCACCGAGGAATGCCTCCATCTGTGTCGTGTCTTCCTCGACATTGACACCAAGCATGGTAAAGCCGAGCGGCGCGTACTTTTTCTGGATCTGTTCGAGCAGCGGCATTTCCTTGCGGCAGGGACCGCACCAGGTTGCCCAGAAATTGATCAGCACCACCTGTCCGCGCAGCGCGGAAAGTGAAACAGGCTGGCCGCCACGGGACGGCAGGCTGAAATCAGCCGCCGGACCGCTTGCCTCTCCGGCTGCCAGCGACACCGGCAGCAGCACACCGGACAGGCCCGCCACCAGTACCAGCCGCAAGATCTGTCTGCGCACCTTCATCTCAGAAGAACCAGCTCAGACCGAGCGTAAACTCGATGTTGTGCGTGGTCTTGTCCTCACCGCTGATGTCATCATCAAACAGGTGATCACGCACATCGAAGTGCAGACCGATGGCATCGGTCAGCAGGATCCGGTATCCGCCGCCGAAGCTCAGCGTAAACATGTCTTCATCGTGGAAGGTGGTATTGCCGGCGCCAGCCAGCACATAGAACGCTGAATTGAAGGCGCGGTTCCGTCCGATGAACACCTCGCCCGGCAGCAGGTTATAGCCCAGCGACAGGTCGTAGTACTTGTATTTGCGATCGCTGCCAAAGGACAGGTCGTAGTTACCGAGGATCTCGGCACTCGTCCGGTCCACATCGCCGGTCTGCGCCAGGGTTGCCTCGGCAAACAGGCCCTCTGTTATATGGTAGGCAAGACGCGCACCGACGACCGGATTGGTGCCGAAATCTTCCACACTCAACATGCCGTAGTAGCCGGTGACCTCGAAGTCTTCGCGGTCGATCTTCGGCGGCGACACCTCGCGGCGCTCGATACGCGGATCGATGACCGGAGAAGATGCGTTTGCATCTTCTGCAGGCTCAGCAGACCGTCCCAGCAATGAGCAGCCCGCCGTGGCGACCAGCAGCACGGACAGTGTGGCTGCCCTCAGAAGAAGAAAGTGAATCCGGCTTTCCATTCGTCAAGTTCCTCGTTGTCGTCACGACTGGTAAACGTCAGGTAGCTCGAGTATTCGGCGCGAAACATGAAGCGCTTCGTCACGTACATGCGCGCACCGAGCCCTGCGTGCCCCACCTGGTCAGAACGGTCCTCGGTACTCACCAGGGTAGCTTTCGGATTGATCCGGATGATTCCCGTACCGAGCAAGGCGAAGGGCGAAATGCGCCACGCTGGAAACGGCTGATGGACAATATCGACCGTCGCCAGCCAGCCATCTGAAAAATCCCCGCTCACATCGCCCACCCTGGCCTCCACAGACAGGTTGCGGGTCAGGTGATAACCGGTGTAAACGGATATCACGCTCGCACCATCCAGATCGCCGAGCCCGACGCCGGCTTCCCAGCGGCGGGCCTTGTAGTCATCGACATCCGGGTCATCGATCTTCGTCGCCGAACCGGCTGTGTCCAGCGTGGCACTCATCTCCGCCAGCTTCACCCAGCCCCGGACACCCCGGTCGGTACGCACCTGGAACCAGTCGGTGCGTCGCTTCAGCACTTCGATGTGCTGACCGCGGTCAACGACATGAAACACCGGGAAACCTCGCCCCGGCCCCGTGTGGAGTTCGAGAAACGGCTCGGCAACCACGGCCTCATAGTGAGCCGTTTTTGCATAAGCCGGTGTGACGAAGGGCAAGAAAACCAGCATCACCATGACGACTACTGTGCGCATCGGAGTTTCCTGCGGGCCTAGTTCAGGGGTGCCTGGAACGGATCGTTGTAGTACTGCGCACCGATATCCACCCACTCGGAGATCAACCGCAATTCTGCCGGCGACAGCCGGCCCGCATGCGTGCCGCCAGAGGCGAAGATGTTGAAAAAGCGCGGTGAATTGCGCGCCCCGGCAGTGGACAGCGACGGGCTGACCGGCACCGGACTGAACACCGGATCACCCGTGACCGGATCGACGCCGGTCTGGACCAGCCGGTCGGCAAGCGCACCGCCGGAGAGTTCCTGCTCGTTGTCAGCGGAGAGCAGCTCGCGGTAGGCCTTGAAGTGGTCTGCATTGATATCCGACGGACCATCCGAGAGATCAAGCTGGGCGGCCGGCAGCTGCACGGCACCGAGCGTGCTGACAGGCGCGTGGCAGTTCGTGCAGGTGTCATCACTGAGCACCGTGACGCCGTCTCCCGCCAGCGTCTGACGGAGCTTGCTCCACAAGGGGTGTACATGCGCTTCGTAGTTGATCGTGATCCGGCAGTGCGGCGCCCAGTTGTCGAGGCAGTCAGCGCTGGTCGGTATCGGCGTTGTGAGATCCGTATAGCGGTAGGCAAAGCCGGTATCGGCGGGACGGCCGGCCGCAACAGGATCAGTCCAGATATCGTCGTAGACAACGTCCTCGTCCAGCGCGATCAGCTGACAGCTGGTCGCACAGCTGATGCGCTTCTTGACCTGCGCCATGGTCTCGCCGAAGTCGGCAAAGAATGCACTGCTGGTGTTCGGGAAGGGCTGACCGTCTGCCGCAGCACCGCTCCATGCGCTGGCGAAAGCGCCCTGCCGCCCGTGCGATACGGCATTCTGGGTCGAGTGACAGCCGTTGCAGGCCAGTACCTCACCGGGACGGAGTTGCAGCCAGTTCTGATGTCGCGCCGTAATGCGCCGCCCGTCGGCATCCAGCACCGACAGCGCGATCGGTACATTGGCAGGCACCTGCACCACAACCGAACCGTCGGGTTCGACCGGCGCATAACCGAGAATCTCGCGCATGCCCTGGGCAGCGCTGACGCCGAAGGCGCTGTTGTCGAAGTCACGCACCTCACGGTCAGGCAGGGCCACCGCCTTTTCGATGCGCAAAAAGCGCGCCTGCCGCTGGGCCGCGGTGGTTTGTGCCGGATCGGCCAGCGCGCCGATGTTTACCGAAGCCGTGCCGTCAAAATCGTAGACGCTGCGGATATCGACCAGACCCTGCTCCTGCGCGACGAGATCCGGATCAAGCTGACCGGTTGATGCCTGGTCGAAAATCACCGGGGGCAGCACGCGCGGCTGCGCCGCCACGATGTCGCTGACCAGTACGTTTTCCGTCGGCGAGAAGACCGGCAACTGGGTTCCGGCAACCGGATCGAAGATCCACACGCCATACAGCGGGAAAGCTGAACGCGCGCCCGGCGCAGCGAGCGCCGACGTGGTGCAGGGCACGATCCGGTCGTTGACGTCCAGCAGCCGGCACGGGCTCCAGACTGCGAATATCCGGCCGGTGCCATCCCACAGCGGAAACGCCGCGCCAAATTCACCGCCGGGCGAGATGCCGTCATCGGTGCGCACATCGTTGACCACGGTGCGGGTCTGCGCCGGCCCGCTCAGCAGGCCCGAATTGAGGGCTGTGGGCTGCAGGTTCTCCACGAAGTTTTCAGCGTCGATGCTGACCAGGTCACCACCGTCATCATCCACCTGGAAAGGCCGGATGACGGAGAGGATTCGCCCGTCCGGCATCTCGCGCGGCTGCGAAAACTGGACAGTCACACCATCGGTGCCGGTATCGTGACTGCGCGCGCCATAAAACAGTTCGAGGCCCGTGCCATCAGGGTTCATGCGATACAGGTTCATCTCGCTATTGGCGGCCGCATTGTCCCAGCGGCTGAGCAGAATCTGCCCGTTGGCAAGCACCGAGGGGTCCAGATCGTGGCTCTGATTGAAGGAAATCTGGTGGATGTCGCTGCCATCGGCATTCATGACATGCAGTACGAAGGCCGGCTCATTGCGGTCTTCATCCTGCGCATCAAACTGCTGCTTGCCTTCATCGATCAGCACCGCTTTCGATTGCCGCTGCCGCGTAGAGGAGAAGACGATGCGACCATCGGGCAGATATGCTGGCGCGATATCGTGCCCGGTTTCCGCATTCAGATCCGAACTGATCACCCGACGCAGGGTATCGCCGGCGAAGTTGTACTCCCAGATGTTCCATGTCGGCTGATCTTCTTCGTCAGCACCCGTCACGAAAGGACCGCGCATCGCAAAGACGAGCGTCGCACCGTCCCAGGACACCTCAGGATCGCGGATGTCATATAGCCCGCTTCCCTGCGTTATGCGTTCGGTAATATTGCGTTCAACAGCCGTAACTGCCGCGCGCTCGCGCACATAGAGATCGGCACCGATATCGAAGCGGCGCAGTTCGCGCAGATCGGAGCCCTGCAACGCACCCTGGGCGTTGACCGGCAGCGGACGCTTGACGTACGCGATCGGCACATCGACCACCACCGGGTCCGGATTCTGTTCCCCACCGACTCCACCGCCGCCGCAGGCAGCGATACCAGAGGCCACAGCAATCCACAGCAAGAAACTGCGGACGGACAAACTCCGTCCGCTCAATGGAATATTTCGCGTCCCTGAAACCATCACCATCCCTGTCACAGCCCGCCCAAAGGCCGTGTGTGCATCTGACCTGATGCGCAGCGCCCAATCGCCTGCCAGCTAACCTAATGCAAAGCGAATTGAATGAACTGTTAAGGCGGTCACAGAAGACCGGGCCGCCGATAACGATAAATGCGGAAGGGCGTGCAATGCGCCGCGTTACCGGGATGGGCACAAGGTGGTTACTACGCAGCGAGGACGGCACAGCGCCGTCACGTCGAAGCCTGAATCTCTGCGGCTGTTAAGCCGGCTGACTGCAATTGCAGCGCTGGCAGCCCTGAGCCAGGCGGCCATGGCGGGGCCGCGCGAGCAGGCCTGGCGCATGCACGAGCGGCTCACGGGCGTGCCGCCCGACTCTACCGTGCTGGAAGACATGCGGGCCGATATCGCCGGTGGCAATGCCATCGCTGCCGCACAGCTGGCAATGGATAACAGTGCCTTCTACAACGTAACGCTCAAGAATTTCGTTGCGCCCTGGACCAATGAGGAACAGAGCGTTTTCGTGCCGCTGAACGATTACACGGCCACCGTGATCGGCATGGTGCGCGACGATGTGCCCTTCAATACCCTGCTCTCGGCAAACCTCGTCTACATCGGTTCAGGTTCCGGCATACCGGCCTACTCGCCGGCCAACAACGACCATTACCAGGCGCTTGAAGACCAGAACGTCGATCTGAAGCAGCGCCTGATCGCCACGACCCAGACTGCCGTGAGCGGCCTGCCGGATTCAGCCGCCGCCGGAATCCTGACCACACGTGCCGCAGCTGCTGCCTTCTTCGAGGCCGGCACCAATCGCGCCATGTTCCGCTTCACGATGCTCAACCACCTGTGCCGCGACATGGAACAGGTACTCGACACCAGCGGCATTCCCGACCGGATCCGCCAGGACGTATCGCGGAGTCCCGGCGGCGACAGCCGGATCTTTCTCAACAACTGCATCGGCTGCCACATCGGCATGGATCCGATGACACAGGCATTCGCCTACTACAACTTCGACGCCGAACAGGGCCGGATGGTCTACACGCCCGGCCAGGTGCAACCCAAGTACTACAACAACGATACGACTTTCCGATACGGGTACCGGACGCCGAACGACGAATGGGCAAACTACTGGCGCCACGGACAGAACAGGGTGCTCGGCTGGGATCCCAACCGCAGCGGCAGCGGCGCAGGCGCAAGGACCATGGGCGAGGAACTCGCCAACAGCACCGCCTTCGCGCGCTGCCAGGTGGAGAAAGTATTCCGCAATGTCTGTCTCAGGTCGCCGGTGGACGGCACTGACCGTAGCCAGATCGATTCGATGGTCACTTCCTTCCGTGCGGGTGGTTACCACCTGAAGCAGGTGTTCGCCGAATCGGCCACCTACTGCATGGGCAATTAAGCGGGGAACTCACTGGTGAACATGAAACTGATCCTCGCTGTACTGCTCGCGATGCTGCTTACCGGCTGCGGCGGCGGCTCCAGCACACAGCAGAAGGCGCCAGGCAGTTTGCCACCGCCGGTCACCTACTCCGGTCCGGCCGCACAGACTGCAGACATCCTCCATTTCCAGAACTCGCTGTGGGCGAACGTCCGCAACGGCGGTGTGGCGCGTTGCGCCGGCTGCCATGGCGTCACGCAGAATCCGCTCTTCGCCCGCGACGACGATGTCAACCTCGCCTGGGAAGCGGCCGATCCACTCATCAACCGCAACGATCCGGGCAGCTCGCTGATCGTGCAGAAGATGGCCAGTGGGCATAACTGCTGGCTGGGCAGCAACCAGGGTGCGGTGCAGGCCTGCGCCACGACCATGCAGGCCTGGGTGGAAACCTGGCTGGATGGCAGCGGCACCGGTGGTTCGCGGCAAATACAACTGGTCGCGCCGCCCGATAATGAGGTCGGACAGAGCCGCAATTTTCCGGCTGATTCGGCGGGCTACGCCGCCAATGTCTGGCCGCTCACCCGACAGTACTGTGCCGGCTGTCACGACTCGTCTGCTGCCACGCGCCAGTCACCCTTCTTCGCCGACGAAGACGTGGAAAGCGCCTATCTGGCGGTGAAGACCAAGATCGATCTGGACGATCCGGACCAGTCACGGCTCGTACTGCGTCTGCGCGACGAGTTCCACAACTGCTGGAACGACTGTGCGGCAAATGCCACGACGATGGAAAATGCGATCCGCGTCTGGGCGCAGCAGATTCCGCTGACCGAAGTCGATCCGTCGCTGGTGATCAGCACGGCGCTGACCATGTACCAGGGTACGGTGGCCAGCGGCGGCAGCCGTTACGAAGGCAGCCAGATCGCGCTCTGGGAATTCAAGGAAGCCAGCGGCAGCACGGCCTATGACACGAGCGGCGTGCAGCCGGCGATCAACCTCAGCCTGTCGGGCGACATCCGCTGGGTCGGCGGCTGGGGCATCGACATACACAGCGGCAAGGCACAGGGCTCGACAACTGCCAGCCGCAAACTCCGCGACCTGATCACCGCGACCGGGCAATACAGCGTTGAAGCCTGGGTAGCACCTGCCAACGTCAACCAGGAAGACACGCGAATCGTCAGCTACTCGGCAGGTCCCACGCTGCGCAACTTCACGCTGGGACAGACGCTCTACAGCTACGACTTTCTCCATCGCAGCAGCACCACCGACGCAAACGGCGCACCGATCCTGCAGACCGCCGCTGCCGATGAAGACGCGCAGGCCACCCTGCAGCACGTCGTACTGACCTTCGACCCGGTCAACGGCCGGCATGTGTACGTGAACGGCGTCGACACGCAGGACGCAGACCCGGTCGCAGGCGGCACACTCGGCGACTGGGACGATACCTTTGCGCTGGTACTTGGCAATGAGCCGTCCGGAGACCGGCAATGGCACGGTGTGCTGCGCCTCGCGGCAATCCATAACCGTGCGCTTGCCGCTACCCAGGTACAGCAAAACTTCGATGCCGGTGTGGGCGAGCGCTTCTACCTGCTCTTCAATGTCAGCACGCAGGTCGGTGCAGCTGGCAGCTACATCATGTTCGAGGTCAGCCAGTTCGACAGCTACAGCTATCTGTTCTACCGACCGACCTTCATCAACCTCAATGCCGACTGGCAGCCATCCGGCAGCATCCCGGTCCGCGGCCTGCTGATCGGCGCCAACGGCGTCGAGGTACCTGTCAGTCAGGCCTGGGGCAACATGAACGAGTCGGTCAGCATCGCCAACGGGTACACGGCAGACACCGGTCAGGTCCTGTCCAGCCTCGGCACGGTAGTGCCGCTGGAGAAAGGTCCGGATGCGGACGAGTTCTTCCTGAGCTTTGCCGAACTCGGCGGCAACAGCAATGTGCGCGTTGAACCTGCGCCGCTCACGCCGCCGCCACCTGCAGACGGTGAGCCACAGCCCGACATCGGTGTGAAAACGTTTGACGAGATCAACGCCAGCATGGCGACGATCACCGGCGTCGCACCGACCACGCCGGCGGTCAGGGCAACCTACGCACTGGTCCGCCAGCAGTTGCCGGCGATCGACGATGTCTCGGCCGTACTCGCCTCACATCAGGTTGGAATCGCGCAGCTGGCCATTGAGTACTGCAATGCGCTGGTCAATGACACGAGCCTGCGTGCTTCGATATTCCCCGGCTTCAACTTCAGTGCCCCTGCCAACCAGGCTTTCGACACGGCCGGCGAACGCGATCTGGTCTTCGTCCCGCTGCTCCGCCGGTCGATGGGCACCGGGCTGCTCAGCCAGCCTGACGAGGCGAATGTACGCCTGGAACTCGACAACCTGACCACCACGCTGGCCAGTTGCGGCGGCAGCTGCGCCGCCGACCGGACTGCCACGGTGGTCAAGTCAGCATGTGCCGCGGCTGTAGGCAGTGCCGTAACCCTGGTGCAGTAGTCGCACCGAAGCAGAGCCGACCGAGGCAAAGGTATGTCACGAAAAAGCAGGAATTACTTCGCACCCCAGCGGCATCCGGATCACGCGCGACCCATTACGCGCCGGCAGCTGATCGCACAGGGCTTCTTGGCAGGCACCGCTACGGTACTCGGCGGCGGTGTGCTCAGCCTGTTTGCGAATCCGCGCGCTGCCTATGCCGCGCTCGCACCGGATCTCGAATCGCTCAAGGCCTCCTGCGGGATCGCGGTGCAGGGCGCGGGCAAGATTCCCTTCATCTGTTTCGATCTGGCCGGCGGCGCGAATATGGCCGGCTCGAACGTGCTGGTGGGTGGTGCCGGCGGACAGCTCGACTTTCTCTCCAGCGCGGGCTACAGCAAGCTCGGTCTGCCCGGCGACATGATTCCGCCGGTGATCAACCCGATCACGCAGCAGGACCATGTTGACCAGAGCATGGGCCTCGCCTTTCACAGCGACAGCGCCTTTCTGCGCGGCATGCAGGGGAGCATGAGTGCCGGAACTGCGGCAGGCATCAACGGTGCGGTCATCCCGGCACGCTCGGAAAACGACACCGGCAACAACCCGCACAACCCGCTGTATGGCATTGCGCGCATCGGCGCGGACGGTTCACTGCTGAAGCTGGTGGGCTCACGCAACAGCGATTCAGGCGGCAACTCGGTGGCGCCCATGGCCATGGTCAACGCCGCAGACCGTCCGACCAAGATCGACCGGCCCAGCGATGTCACCGGCCTCGTCGATACCGGACAGCTCGTCGGCCTGCTCGGCCAGGCGGATGCCGTCGCGGTACTCGAATCCATTCAGCGCATCAGTGCGATGAAGCTGCAGCGGGTCAGCACCGGACTCAATATGCCGGATCCCGGCAATCCCGCAGTCACGCGCGATGCAGTCATCAAGGATCTGGTGAGTTGCGGCTACGTCAAATCGGCTGATATTGCCGACCGCTTCGGCAACCCTTCCAGCCTCAACCCCTCCATCGACCCGCTGATCGTCGGCGGCAGCGGCATCTTCACGCAGAACGAATACGACAGCGACGACGAGTTCAGGAAGACTGCCTCGGTGATGAAACTGGTGGTCAACGGCTTTGCCGGCGCCGGATGCGTCACGATGGGCGGCTACGACTATCACGGTGGCCGCCGCGCCGAAGGCGAAGTGAAAGACTTCCGCGCCGGGCGCTGCATGGGTGCCTGCCTGGAATACGCAGCCCGCGTCGGTGTGCCGCTCATGATCTATGTGTACAGCGATGGTTCGCTCTCCAGCGACGGCAGCATCGACAACACGGCAAACGGCCGCGGCAAGGGCGAGTGGACCAGCGACAACCAGACCACCGCTGCCTCCTTCTTTCTGGTCTACAACCCCGGTGGTCGGGCGACACTTCTGGGTGGCACACCTGAACAGCAGGCCCGGCATCAACAGCTCGGCTACTTCCGCAGCGATGCCTCGGTGGAAACAGCAGCGACACCCGCGGCCAACAACGTCAATCTGCTGGTCGAAACTGTCCTGCTCAACTACATGGC
>CAUJHF010000068.1 GCA_963204745.1 Pseudomonadota bacterium | reverse complement strand
GGGTGATGTCGGACGGCCACAACCATCCGCATGGTCCGACCGACTTCGAGAACCCGGACTATGTGAACGACACTCAGGTGCGCTTGCTGCACGAGCAGCCGGTAGGCGGCCACGTCGGCAAGAAGCGGCGCAAATAGGCGCGGCTTCCGCAGGAGCGCCTTCTGTGGGAGCGCCTTCAGGCGCGATTACCGCCCGTAGGAGCGCCTTCAGGCGCGATCTTCTCCTGCAAGTTGAAGATCGCGCCGTGAATCGCGCCGTGAATCGCGCCTGAAGGCGCTCCTGCGCGGGACATGCAGCCCTCCGGAACCCCCCATGCCGATTCTGTTTCTCACCATCCTCCTGTCCGGGATGGGATTCGGGTTGATCCTGCCTGGCTTCCCTTTCGTGGCGATCAAGCTGGGTGCCTCCTCGGCGGTGGCAACCACGATTCTCGGTCTCTATGCCGTCGGCCAGGTGCTGTCGACGCCAGTCTGGGGCCGGTTTTCCGATCGTTATGGGCGCAAGCCACTGCTGCTGATCAGTATCGCCGGCGGGCTGGTCAGCTATCTGGTCCTGGCCTTCTCATCGAACCTGTGGATGCTCGGCGCAGGCCGGCTGCTGACGGGATTGATGGGCGGCAGCCTGGCGCTCGCCATGGCCTACGTGTCAGACCTGACCCCGCCTGAACAGCGGGCGAAATCGATGGGCTATGTGGGCGGGTCGCTGAGCATGGGCTTCATCGTCGGACCGATGCTGGGTGGCTTGCTCGGCGGTCGCGATGCGGCCAGTGCGACCCTGCTCTGGCCGGGCCTTGCCGCTGCCGGTATCAGTGCCGTGATGCTGGTTGGCGCGGTATTTTTCCTCAAGGAGAGCCTGCCGCCGGAGAAGCGCACAACGGCTGGTGGCAACAAGGGGCCCGGTGGTTTTGCCGCCCTTCGCCTTGTGCTTGCCCGGCCGGTTCTGGCGCGGATCGTGCTGGTTGGCTTCATGGTTTATCTGGCCATGGCGTTGTTCGAGTCCATCTTTCCGTTCTGGGCGCGCGCGCGCTTTGACTGGGGACCGCGTCAGATTGGTCTCAGCTTTACTTATCTCGGCGCCGTCGTTGCCATCATCCAGGGTGTACTCGTTGGCCGGCTGGTACCGGTCTTTGGCGAAGGCAGGCTGCTGATTGCGGGTCTGGTCTGCTACATCTCCGGCCTGTTGATCATGACCCAGGCACCGGTCTGGCCGATGATGATCTTCGGTATTACATTCACGACGGCAGGTAGCGCGCTGTACATGACGACCGTGACCAGCCTCGTGTCCCAGCAGGCAGGGGAGTCCGAGCGCGGGCTGGTACTCGGTACCTATAATTCAGGCAGCTGGGCAGGCCGGGCGCTGGGACCGCCGATGACCGGGCTGCTGTTCGATGTGTTCGGGGTAAATGTCCCGCTCTACACAGCGGCGCTGATCTTGTTGCCATGCATTGTTATCCTGCTCGGCATCGTCGCGCGGACTACAAACAGTCGCTGAGCGCAAATCTGCTTGGCCATGGCCAGCGAAGCGCATATATTCCGGGCAACAAAGGTGTGGTTTGCCGCGCCGGCCTGGCAGGCCCTAACCATCCAGTTTGAGGAAGTCTGTATGTACATTAATTTCTGGTACCCCATGGCGACCACAGCAGAACTCACCGATCAGCCGCGCAAGGTACGCGCGCTCGGCCAGGACTTTGTGGTGTTCCGGGATTCACAGGGCAAGGCGCGCTGTCTGGCCAACACCTGCACGCACCGCGGCGGCTCGCTGGCGGGCGGCAAGATCAAGGGCGACTGTATCCAGTGCCCCTACCACGGCTGGCAATTCAATGGCGAGGGCGAGTGCCAGAAGATCCCTTCGCTGGGTTCCAAGGCCAACATTCCTGCCCGCACGCGCATCGACGCCTATCCGGTCGACGAGCGTTATGGGCTCGTGTTCGCGTTCCTCGGCGATCTGCCCGAGGCTGAACGGCCGCCGATCCTTGAAGTGAAGGAGTGGGAGCAGGAGGGCTGGCGCACGACGCTGCAGCACTATCAGCTCAATGGTTACTACGAGCGCTCGATCGAGAACGGCATCGATCCCGCGCATAACGAATATGTGCACGATACCCATGGATTCAGCGGCGAGCGTGAAGAGGAATACAAGATCGGCGACATGCGCATTGAGGATAACGCGCCGTGGGGTCGCGGTTTCTGGCATACCTTCCAGGCACCACCGTTGCAGGGCGAGCTGAAGAAATACCGTGCTGGCGAGGGTTCCCTGGAGGCGGGGACCGGATATCACGGCACCAACCATGTGTGGACGTTTATTCATCCGGGGCCGAATTTCTTTATCCACCAGTACCTGTACGAGCGGCCGATCGACGAGAAGACCACCCACCTGTACCTCGTCTGCGCAAGAAACTTTTCGCTGGAAGAAAAGACCGATGCCTACGTCATCGAGCGCAATCAGTACGTGGCCAATCAGGATGTGAAGATCATCGAAGAATTGCATCCGATGGTGACGCCAGACAAGAACACCAAGGAGTTCATGGTTCCGTCTGACCAGGTGATCCTCGATTACCGGGCCAAGCAGAAGGAATGGGCTGCCAAGGGCTGGAAGATAGATATGCGGGCCGTCGCCGCCAATGGCGGGCTGACTGCATATGCAGTACCGAGTCCGGCGCGCCGTCGCCAGAAAGGCTGGGTGCTGGATGCCATACCGCTGGTGGATCCGGCGAGATATGCCGACAAGCGCGACGAGATCAAGGCAGTCGTCTGAGAGCCTGGGTCGCAGGAGCGCATGCATGGATCGCGGAGATGAAGGTACCGGTATGGACCGGCGCGAGCTGATCCGCAGTACTGCGGCGTTCGCTGCGATGGGCACGCTGGTGGGACGAATTGCGGCGGCCGCTGAAGGCGAGCCTTTGCAGAACGCCGCTGACCAGCAGACTACAGTGCTCATCACCGGCGCCAGCCGGGGTATCGGGTTGGAGTTCGCCCGACGTTACGCCGGGCGCAACTGGCGGGTGATTGCCACTTGTCGCAATCCTGCCAGTGCTGAAGCGCTGCAGGCGCTGAAGGCACAACATGAAAACCTCATCCTCGAGCCACTGGATGTGCTCGATCATGCCGGTATCGACGCCCTCGCCGCACGCTATGCAAACCAGCCCATAGATATCCTGCTTAATAATGCCGGCATCGGCGGCGGCATGGAAAACCAGCTGTTTGGCCGGTTGAACTATGCAACCTTCAATGAAGTAATGGCTGTCAATGCGATCGGTCCGATGAAGGTTTGCGAGGCCTTCGTCAAACATGTCGAGGCGAGCCGCCTGCGCAAGATGATCACGGTATCGAGTAACCAGGGCTCGATCGGCAGCGTCGATGCCGCGCGCCTTTACTGGTATCGGTCGAGCAAGTCGGCACTGAACATGCTGATGGTCAATCTGGCATTTCAGCTGAAAAGTCGCGGCGTTATCGTCGGACTGGTGACGCCGGGCATGACCGATACTGATTTCATGAAAGGTCTGCCGAAAAAGATGCTGCGCCCGGTTGCCGATGCGGTGACCGACATGGCCCGCGAGATAGACCGATTTGACCTGTCCATGACCGGTCAGTTTCTGGATACCAAAGGCCAGATCGTTCCCTGGTAAAGCCGGGGTTTTCCCAGGAGAGTCACGATGAACCGAAGAATCAGTCGCAGCCTCACGCTGCTTGCCGCGCTGTGTGTGGCGATTGTCGCAAGCGCGACGGCCCGCGCTGATGACTATGTGCCGACGGTGCTGGTGACCGGCGCCAATCGCGGTATCGGCCTGGAGCTGACGCGGCAGTATGCGGCGCGGGGCTGGAAGGTGATCGCCACGGCGCGCAACCCGGCGGAGGCGACGGAACTGGAGGCGCTTGCCGCAGACAGTGAGGGCAAGGTCAGCATTGAGACGCTGGATGTCACCGACTTTGCTTCTATCGATGAGTTGGCGGCGAAGTACAAGGACAAGCCGGTCGATGTGCTGTTCAACAATGCCGGGATTACCGGTGGCGGCGGCAACCAGCTGTTTGCCAGAAAGATGGAATGGCCGACTTACGAGCTGGTGCTGCGCACCAATGTCATCGGACCGCTGAAGATGGCCGAGGCTTTTTTACCCAATGTGCTGGCAAGCCAGCAGAAGAAGATCAGTAACGTATCCAGCAGTCAGGGTTCGATTGCCGGTACGACGAACGCCATGCTGTATTTTTATCGTCCAAGCAAGGCGGCGCTCAATATGGAGATGCACCTTCTGGCGATCCAGCTGAAGAGCAAAGGCGTGTCGGTGGCCCTGATCGATCCGGGTCCGGTGGATACCGACATGATGAGCATGCTGCCGAAAAAGATGCTGCGTCCGGTGGAAACGGCCGGCAGCGACCTGATCCGCATTACCGATCAGCTCAGTGTCGAGAATACTGGCACGTTCTGGACCTTCGACGGCAGCGTCCTGCCCTGGTAGGAGCGCGCCCGTAGGAGCGGCTTTAGCCGCGATATTTCTTTCCCGCGATCAATCGCGCCTGAAGGCGCTCCTACGGTGGTTCCGTTACCGTAGGAGCGGCTTTAGCCGCGATATTTCTTTCCCGCGATCAATCGCGCCTGAAGGCGCTCCTACGGCGGTTCCGTCACCGTAGGAGCGGCTTTAGCCGCGATATTGCGCGAGCCCGGCGAGTGAGCGCTTTACGCCGGTTTCAGCCTTTGCGCCGAGAGTGCCGGTCTGCATATCGAATTTGGCAACGGTTCCGGTAAAGAAATTCCCAAGCAGCAGCACGCCCGGTTCGAGCAGCGGCGTGACCGTCGCCCAGCCGGGTCCCGGCAGATCCCAGCTCTTGATGACTTCTGCATTCGCCTTCAGGTGGTCGAGCTTGAAGCCGGTCTTGAAGTTCGCTTTTATGTACAGCAGCGTGCCGTCGGGCAAGTGCTGCGCCAGCAAGGCTATTTCGCCGGCGCCCGGCTGCAGCGTGATCAGGTCGGGCAGCTGTTTGTCGGCGACGATGTCGTACTGGAAAACCCGCGTACCGGTCTCCGACACGTAAACCAGGGTCCGGTTGTCAGGCGCGAGGCTCGCTGTGGTGACACCGAGGAAACCGGCCATTCCACCGTGGGTCTCGGTGGCAAATTCCTTCAGCAGCTTGCCATCCGGTGTGAACTTGAAGACGTGCCCGTCGCCGAAAAGGTCACTGCCCGGCATCTTGGTCAGCGTCGTGCCGAGCGGCCGCTCCGGTGGCAGCTTGATGGTCTTGCCGACCAGATGTTCGCCCAGCAGCACGTTGCCATCTGCGGTGAAATTGACGTTCGAGAAGGACCGGTCGGCAAATTTGATGCGGGGCAGCTCCTTGCCGTCCGGGCCATAGCGCAGGACGGTATGTGTATTGGTGTCGAAGGCCCACAGGGTCTGGTCCGGGCCAAAGCGCAGTCCGCTGATCAGGTGGGTAGTGCCGGTGGTCCAGAGCACGCCTTTTTCGTTGAGATCGCTGTCGTACTGGATGATCCGGCCGTCGCCGGCATGGTCGTCGTCGGCACGGTTGAGCAGGGTAGCGCCGACGAGGATATCGCCCTTTGCGAAGGGCTTGATGGTGGATACGTTAGCCATGGGTGTTTCTCCGGACCTGTCTGACAGACCAGTCATTCTACAGGGCGGATTCCGCCGTCATCAGTACTTGCCAAAAGGCCGGCCGGGTTGCCCGTTACGTGGCCGGCACACTATGCTTCACGCATGGAAAGCCAGATTTACAACGTCAACGTCCTCGCCCGCACGGTTCTGCCCACCCCCGCCGAGGTCAAGGTCCAGTATCCGCTGACTCCCGCGCTCGAGGGTTTTGTGCTGCGCAACCGGCGCACCCTGCAGAACATCATCGATGCGCGCGATCCGCGCCTGTTCGTGGTTGTCGGGCCCTGTTCGGTCCACGATGTCGCGGCAGCGATGGATTACGCCAAACGGCTAAAGCCGCTGGCCGATACGCTCGGCGATACGCTGGTGCTGGTGATGCGCGTCTATTTCGAGAAGCCGCGTACCACGGTGGGCTGGAAGGGCCTGATCAACGACCCGGACATGGACGATTCCTTTCATATCGAGAAGGGCATCGGCATTGCGCGCAAGCTGCTGCTGGATCTTGCTGAGCTCGGTCTGCCGACGGCTACCGAGGCGCTCGACCCGATCATGCCGCAGTATCTCGGTGACCTGATCACCTGGAATGCGATCGGCGCGCGCACGACCGAGTCCCAGACGCATCGGGAGATGGCCAGCGGGCTCTCCACGCCGGTTGGTTTCAAGAACGGTACGGATGGCTCGCTGATGGTCGCCATCAATGCGCTCAAGTCGGCGCGCCAGCCGCATCATTTCCTCGGCATCAACGAGGACGGGCGCTCGGCTGTCATGCAGACGCGCGGCAACAAGTATGGCCATGTGGTGCTGCGCGGTGGTGCCGGACGCACCAACTATGATTCGGTAAGTGTGGCGCTGTGCGAGCAGGCCCTGCACAAGGCGGGTCTGCCGGAGCGCATCGTGATCGACTGCAGCCACGGCAATTCGAACAAGGATCCGGCACTGCAGCCGCTCGTTGCGCGTGACTGCATCGAGCAGATCGTCAACGGCAACAGGTCGATCATCGGCCTGATGCTTGAAAGCAATATCGAGGCCGGCAACCAGGATATTCCAGCCGACCGCAGCCAGTTGCGCTACGGTGTTTCGGTGACCGACGGGTGCATCGACTGGGCAAGTACGGAGAAGACGCTGCGCGAACTCGCGCTCTTGCTGCGTCCGGTAATCCAGGCTCGCAAGAGCGCCTGAGCGACGCGCAGTATTCCGCGGGCCCGTGCGCCTTCAGCGCAGCACGACGGTCTTGCTGCCATTGACGAACACGCGGTGTTCGATATGCAGCTTTACCGCCCGCGCCAGCGTGATTGACTCCACATCCCGGCCGGTCGCTGCGAGATCGTCCGGCGACATGGTGTGGTCTGCGCGCTCAACTGTCTGTTCAATGATCGGCCCTTCATCCAGATCCGCCGTCACATAGTGTGCCGTGGCGCCGATCAGCTTGACGCCGCGCCGGTGTGCTTCGTGGTAGGGCTTCGCACCCTTGAAGCCGGGCAGGAAGGAGTGGTGAATGTTGATGATCCGCCCGGAGTATTGCGTGCAGATCGCAGCTGAGAGGATCTGCATGTAGCGGGCCAGCACGATCAGCTCTGCCTTGGTATCGCCGGCGATATCCATCAGCCGTTCTTCGGCCTCCTGCCGGGTGCCGGCCGATACGGGTATGTGGAAGTAGGGCACCTTGTGCCAGCTGGCCAGCCCGGCCAGATCCATGTGGTTCGAGACGATGGCCGGAATCGCCATTTTCAGCGCGCCGGTACGGTAGCGGTACAGCAGGTCGTTGAGGCAGTGATCGTAGCGCGAGGCCATGATCAGCACCCGCGGCAGTACCGCCGTATCGTGCACCTGCCATTCGATGGCGAACTTCTGCGCGATTTCGGCAAAGCCGGCGGCAAAGCTGGCGCGTGAAAAACTGCCGTCCGGTGAGGCAAAGCGGGTACGCATGAAGAATGTGCCCGTGTCGCGGTCACCGAAATGGGACGACTCTTCGATGAAATATTGCCGGGAGGTCAGGTAGCTGGCGACTGCCGCCACGATGCCGATCTTGTCCGGGCAGACGACCGTAAGAATGTATGAAGGGGCTGGATTGTTCATGTCATGCTCTGTGTCGGCGTGCCGAAATGGTAGCAGGATCGACGCGGCTGCCGGGATTGGTCAGAATCTGCCCGGGAACAGGATCACCGCCATGAACGACAGGCAAATCGATGAGGCCCGGAGCTTTCTGGCTGCCTGGCCGGACACCCGGGCAGTTGAACTGCTGTTGCCCGACCTCAACGGCATTCTGCGTGGTAAACGCATCGGCCGCCGTGAACTGCTGTCACTCTGGCGCGACGGCATCGCTTTTCCGGCTACCGGTATCCTGCTCGACAGCCGCGGTGCGCTGATCGACGGCCTGCGCTATGGCTCGGACGACGGCGATCCCGATTATGTCTGTCGCCCGGTGCCCGGCTCGCTGGTGCCGGTGCCCTGGGCAAAGACGCATCCTGGCCAGTGCCTGGTGGCGGTCGAGCACCGCGATGGTCAGCCGTTTTTTGCCGATGGCAGGCATGTGCTGGCAGCTGTGGTGAACCGCTTTGCCGCGCTTGGTCTGGCGCCGGTAGTTGCCGTGGAGTTCGAGTTCTACCTGCTGGATGACACCAGCGGCGAAGTGCCGCGAGCGCGCCAGGGGCGGGTACCGGGCACGCAGCGCCGGCCATCGGGGCCGCGGGTCTACAGCCTTGAGGATCTGCACGATCTGGATCCGCTGTTTTCGGAAATCACCGCGGCCTGCGAAACGCAGCGGATTCCGGCCGGCAGCATCGTGTCGGAATATGGCGCCGGCCAGTTCGAGGTCAACCTGCACCATGTTGCTGATGCCGTCGCCGCCTGTGATCACGCAATCCTGCTGCGTCGTCTGATTCGCGGCGTCGCGCGGAAACATGGTCTGGCCGCGACCTTCATGGCGAAGCCCTTTGCGGACATCGACGGTTCCGGCATGCATGTGCATCTCAGCCTGGTCGATCGGGATGGACGCAACGCATTTGCGCCGCAGCCGCCCGTTTCAGCACCGGAGGGGTACGCGCAGACTCTCCGGCATGCCGTTGGCGGGCTGCTTGCAGCGCTACCGGAGTCGCTGGCCATCTTTGCGCCAAATGCGAATTCCTATCGCCGCATCCGGCCGGGCTGCTTCGCGCCGATTGCGCCGAACTGGGGCGTCAATCATCGCCACGTCGCCGTGCGTATCCCGGTGTCTGATGACCAGAACCTGCGTCTGGAGCACCGCGTCGCCGGCGCGGACTGCAATCCTTACCTGGCGATGGCGGCAATTCTTGCCGGCGTACATGCCGGACTGAGTCGGGGCATCGAACCGCCGCGGATGATCCGCGAGGGCGAGGTGATGAAGGAGGCGATCAGCCTTTCGCCACGCTGGGAGTCCGCGCTCGACGCCTTTGATGCGGGAACACTGCTGCCGGAGTACCTGGGTGCCGAGTTCTGCCGCGTGTTCAGCCTCGCGCGCCGGCATGAGGCGGAAGCCTTTCACGCGCAGGTCAGTAACCTGGACTACGAGTGGTATCTGGGTACGATCTGATATCAGCCCGGGGGAATGATGCGTCCTGCCCCGGCGAAATGCGTGCGCCAGTACGGGGTGCTGAAGTCATCGAGGGACACGCGGCTGCCGCCATTGGGGGCATGCACGAAGCGCCCTTCGCCCAGGTAAATGGCCACGTGCGAGGTCCGGCTGCGGTCGCGGAAAAACAGCAGGTCGCCGGCGACCGCGTCTTCAAGCGTGAGCGGGGTTGATGCGGCGAGTTGTTCGGCCGCCGTGCGCGGCAGTTTCAGTCCGACATTGGAATAGGCGTATTGCACCAGGCCGCTGCAGTCGAAGCCGGCGGGCGTCCTGCCGCCCCACAGATAGGGCACCCCGACCATTTGCATCGCCGTGAATACGACCTGGGTGCGCAGCGGGTCTGGCAGCGGGCTGGCGGGTAGTGCGGCGGGGACTGGTGTCCGGGCCACCGGATCCGGAGCCTGCGGCGCTCCGGCACACCCGGCCAGAAAGAGTCCGGCAGCGCAGACGGCCGGCGCTGCATGCCGACAAAGCCACGCGTAAAGCGGGCGCTGGTACTGGTCGTTGTCCCGGTCTGTGCCCATCCGGTCTCCCTGATTCCGCAGCAATCTTAACCCGCTGACCCTGCTGTACGGCGCCTGACGGGGTCACATAAGTACCTTTAGCGCCACGAAATCGCAATCCGGCCCCGGTTTCTCCCCTATAATTCGCGACCTTTCGTATCCTCGGCACCCCTGATGAACAACCCCGTTACCAAACCGACCGACAAGCTGCGCAATATCGCCATCATCGCGCATGTCGATCATGGCAAGACCACGCTGGTCGACAAGCTGCTGCGCCAGTCAGGCACCCTGGATGCGCGCTTCGAGCTGCCCGAGCGGGCGATGGATTCGAACGCGATCGAAAAAGAGCGTGGCATCACGATCCTGGCGAAGAACACCGCGATCACCTGGGGTGACTACTTCATCAATATCATCGATACACCGGGCCACGCCGATTTCGGTGGTGAGGTCGAGCGTGTGCTGTCGATGGCAGATTGCGTGCTGCTGCTGGTCGATGCCGTCGACGGCCCGATGCCGCAGACCCGCTTTGTCACGCAGAAGGCCTTTGCCTTCGGTTTCACGCCGATCGTCGTGATCAACAAGATCGACCGTGACGGTGCCCGCCCGGGCTGGGCACTCGATGCAACCTTCGAGCTGTTTGACCGGCTGGGCGCGACCAATGCCCAGCTCGATTTTCCGGTTATCTACGCATCGGCGCTGAACGGCTATGCCGGGCTCGAGTCCAGTGTACGTTCAGGCGACATGACTCCGCTCTTCGAGGCCATCGTCAAGCATGTTGCGCCACCGAAGGTGGACCCGAACGGCCCCCTGCAGCTGCAGGTGTCCAGTCTCGATTACGACTCTTATGTCGGCATGCTCGGCATCGGTCGCATCACGCGCGGCCGCGCGGTTGCCGGTACCACCGTGAGCATCGTCGGTGCGAACGGCAAGGTGCGCAGCGGGCGGCTGGGCGAACTGTACGGATTCCTCGGTCTCAACCGTTACAAGGTTGAATCGGCCAGCGCCGGCGATATCGTGGTGTTCAGCGGCATCGAAGAACTCTTTATCTCCGACACCGTCTGCGACCGTGAAGTGCCGGAGGGACTGCCGCCGCTCAAGGTGGATGAACCGACCATCAGCATGACCTTTTGCGTGAACAAGTCGCCGTTTGCCGGCAAGGAGGGCAAGTTCCTGACCAGCCGGCACATCAAGGAGCGGCTTGAGCGCGAACTGAAGCACAACGTGGCGTTGCGCGTCGAGCCTACCGAGGATCCGGACAAGTTCAAGGTGTCCGGCCGCGGTGAGCTGCATCTGTCGATCCTGATCGAGAACATGCGTCGCGAAGGCTATGAGCTGGCTGTTTCCCGGCCCGAGGTGATCGAGCAGGAGATCGATGGAGTCGTCTGCGAACCGTGGGAGCAGCTCACGGTTGATTTCGAGGAGCAGTTCCAGGGTGCCGTGATGAGCCGCCTTGCCGAGCGCAAGGGCGAGTTACAGACCATGACGCCGGATGGCACCGGCCGTCTGCGTCTTGAATATCGCATTCCTGCCCGCGGCCTGATCGGCTTTCGTACCGAGTATCTGACCTGCACCTCGGGCACCGGACTCATCTACCACGTTTTCGATGATTACGCGCGCCGCGTTCCAGTCTCGATCGGCCAGCGCAACAATGGCGTGCTGATTTCCATGGTGGCCGGCAAGGCGCTTGCGTATGCGCTGTTCAACCTTCAGGAGCGCGGTCGCCTGTTCATCGGCCATGGCGAGCCGGTCTATGAAGGTATGGTCTGCGGCATACACAGCCGGGGCAGCGACCTGGTCATTAATCCGACCAAGGCCAAACAGCTGACCAATATCCGCGCCGCGGGCACCGATGAGGACCTGTTGCTGGTCCCGCCAATACGCATGTCCCTGGAGCAGGCACTGGAGTTCATCGATGATGATGAGCTCGTCGAGGTAACGCCGACAAGTATCCGTATTCGCAAGAAATTATTGTTGGAAACGGATCGCCGCCGGGAATCCCGTCAACGCGCCTGAGGGCTTTGCTACCGTCGTCAGGATGCATACGAGAGACAGATAACGATGTCTGAATATCACGGTCCAGTCCGCGAAATGCTGTTTGTGATCCGCGAGCTTGCCGGCCTGGACCGGATCGCTCGCCTGCCAGGGTGTGAAGAAGCGACGCCGGATCTTGCCGAAGCAATCCTTGAACAGGCAGCGCAGCTGGCCGGTGGCGTCATCGCCCCGACCAACACCATCGGCGACCGCCAGGGCAGCCGGGTCGAAAGCGACAACGTCATCGTTCCTGAAGAATTCAAGACCGCATACCGCGAGTATCAGTCCGGTGGCTGGGCAGGCGTAACCGCACCTGCCGCTTATGGCGGGCAGGGCCTGCCGTTCCTGCTCGGTGTGGCCGTCGAGGAAATGTGGTGCTCGGCGAATCTCGCCTGGTCGCTATGCCCCCTGCTGACTGAAGGTGCCGCGCGCGCAATCGAAGCGCACGCCTCGGAAGCGTTGCGCGATGCGTATCTGCCGAAGATGGTGGCCGGCGAGTGGACCGGCACCATGAACCTCACCGAGCCGCAGGCCGGCTCCGATCTCGCGGCCCTGCGCACCCAGGCGGTGCCGGAGGGCGATCACTACCGGATCACCGGGCAGAAGATCTTCATCACCTGGGGCGATCACGACATGACGGAGAACGTCGTGCATCTGGTGCTCGCCCGGCTGCCGGATGCGCCGCCCGGCGTGCGCGGTATCTCACTGTTTATTGCGCCGAAGTTCCTGCTCAAGCCCGATGGCACGCCCGGCGAACGCAATACGGTGCGACCGGTATCGGTGGAACACAAGCTCGGCATCCACGGCAGTCCGACTTGCGTGATGGCTTTCGAGAACGCGGTTGGCTATCTGGTCGGCGAACTGAACAACGGCCTCGCGGCGATGTTCACCATGATGAATCACGCCCGGCTCGGTGTGGGCCTCGAAGGCGTGGCAGTTGCCGAACGTGCCTATCAGCAGGCGCGTGACTATGCGCGTGAGCGCGTGCAGGGCAAGGTGCCCGGACAAAAGGGGCGGGTGGCCATCATCCAGCATGCCGATGTGCGGCGCATGTTGTTGACCATGAAAGCCTATATAGAGGCGATGCGCAGCATTGCCTATGTCACCGCTGCGGATCTGGATATCAGCCTGCGACATGCCGACGAGGCGACGCGTGCCCTGCATCAGGCTCGCGTTGATCTGATGATTCCGGTGGTCAAAGGCTGGTCCACCGAGATCGGCCAGTTGCTGACCTCGCTGGGCGTACAGATACACGGCGGCATGGGTTACGCGGAAGAAACCGGCGCTGCGCAATACCTGCGCGACGCGCGTATCACCACGATCTATGAAGGCACCACGGGCATCCAGGCCAACGACCTGGTCGCACGCAAGATCCTGCGTGATGGCGGTGCCTCGCTGACGGCCCTGCTGGCTGACATGCGGGCGACGGATGCAGATCTGGCCCGCTATCCGGCGCTGGCAGCGGTGCGCAAGGCGCATGCCGAAGGCTGCGCGAGCGTCGAGGCAGCTGGTCGATGGCTTGCTGCAAACCATGCGATGAACCCGGCGGTGCCGGGTGCAGTTGCCTGCAGCATGCTGATGCTGCTGGGTACGGTCACCGGTGGCTGGCAGCTGGCGCGTGCGGCAGTCGTCGCCAGCGAAAAGCTGGCGGCAGATGCTGCGGCGAGCGCTGCCGAGAAGGAATTCCTGGCGGCAAAACTGATTACGGCGGATTTCTATGCGGGACAGTTCTCACCGCTCGCTACGGCATATCTGCGCGCGATCGAAGCCGGTGCTGATGCCCTGATGGCTTTCCCCGACAGCCAGTTCTGAGCGGCGGACTAACCCTGCCAGAGCGGCTTGGACTGACCAAACACCACGATCAGGGTCAGGTCTTCCTCGATATCGAAGAATGAGTGTTCCGAGGTGGCTTTGACGTAGAGGATTCTGCCCGGCACGGCCTCTTGCTCCTCGGTTCCCACCCGCAGGCGGGCGCGACCGCTGACCACGAAATAAACCTCGTCTTCAAGGTGCGGCGCCTGCATATCCCGTGCGCCGGCCGGGAGCCGGTAGACGGCGCAGGACAGTGTCGGGACGCGCAGAAACTCCAGGAACCGGGGTTCTGTGCCGGCAACCCGTGCAGCCAGTTCATCGACCTTGAAAACCTGCCAGGCATCGTCGCTCATGTATTTCTCCGCCTCGTGAGCGTTCATGATCGGCCAAAGCAGGGGCCTCGGGCAAGCCGCTTTCCGGGGCCTGCCAGGGGCCGACTGATAGGCGCAGCCAGCTTCCCGTATAAACTATGCGGCCCAAAAGTCACGTGACGCACCGGATGCCGCAGGGCAGGGTGTTGAGGAGTTCCAGATCATGAGCAGCGAGAAGCGCCCCGCCGGGCAGGCGAAACCGGGATTTACCACAAGGCAGGTGCATGCCGGTGTAGAGCCTGATCCACTGACTGGCGCGATTCTCACGCCGATCTACCAGAGCACGACCTACGTCCAGGAGTCGGTGGATCGCTATCTGGCCAAGGGTTATTCCTATTCGCGCTCGGCGAATCCCACGGTGCGTGCGCTGGAGAACAAGCTGACCGACCTGGAAGGCGGCAGCGACTGCATCTGCTTCGGTACCGGCATGGCGGCCATCAATGGCCTGTTCCTCGCCTTTCTGAGTGCGGGCGATCATGCGATCGTTTCGGATGTGGTCTATGGTGGCACTTACCGGTTGAGCACGAAGATCTATTCGCGTTTTGGCGTGGAGTTCTCCTTCGTTGATACTTCCGATACCGATGCCGTGCGCAAGGCGATTCGCGGCAACACGAAGCTGATCCTCACCGAGACCCCGGCCAACCCCACGCTCAAGCTCACCGATCTGCGGGCCGTTTCGGATCTGGCGCGCGAGCGCGGCATTCCGCATGCCGTGGACAACACCTTCCTGACGCCGTACTACCAGCGGCCGCTGGAACTGGGCGCGGATATGGTCGTGCACAGCACCACTAAATACTTCGACGGACACAACGCGACCGTCGGCGGTGCAATAGTTGTCAGTAATGAGGCGCAGGCGAATGCAATCCGCTTCATCATGAATGCGACCGGCATGATCATGTCGCCGCAGGTGGCCTGGCTGACCCTGCAGGGCTGCAAGACCCTGTCGGTGCGCATGGACCGGCAGGCAGCCAATGCCATGGCGATCGCCCGGTTTCTTGCGACACACCCGAAGGTCGCACAGGTCGGCTATCCGGGGCTGGAGAGCTTTCCGCAGCACGAACTGGCCAAGCGGCAGGCTTCCGGTTTTGGCGCGATGATCTGGTTCGAGGTCAAGGGCGGCATGGCGGCCGGCAAGACCCTGATGGATCGCATCAAGTTGTGGACGCTGGCTGAAAATCTCGGTTCCGTGGAATCCCTGATCACCCACCCGGTGACCATGACCCATGCGGATGTAGAGGAGGCCGAGCGACGCCGGGTCGGCATCACCGATGGTCTGGTACGCCTGTCAGTCGGGCTGGAGGACGCGGACGACCTGATCGACGCACTGCGCAACGCCCTGGGCTGACGCGAGACAGGGATTGAAAACCCCGGCATCGTCCCTATATCTGCCTCATGCGCGACGTGCATTACGGCGCGCGACAATCCATGAGGAGGATGCAGTCATGACGCTGGTAAGTTGGAGCCCGTTGCGCGAGCTGGATGACCTTTTCAATCAGTACAGCCGCGTGCTGGGTCGGTCGGCGACGCCTGCTGCTGAAGCACGCGAGAGCGGTGTTGAATGGCGCCCGGTGGCCAACATCTCGGAGACACCTGCGGCCTACCTGATCAGGGCCGAGTTGCCGGAGGTCGAGAAGAAGGACATCGACGTTTCGGTACACGAAGGCGTGATCACGATTCGTGGTGAACGCCGGCTGGAGACCCGCGAAGACAAGGAACAACATCACCGGATCGAGTCGTTTTACGGCAGCTTTGCCCGCAGCTTCAGTCTGCCGGCTGATGTCGATGAAGCGAAGATCCAGGCCGATGCCAAGGACGGTGTGCTGACCGTACGCCTGCCAAAGACCGAGGCGAAGAAGCCCAGACCCATTGAGGTCCAGGTGCGCTGAAGAAAAGGGAGCGAAAGCTCCCTTTTTATTCGCTGCTGCGCTGCTTCGTTTGACTTATGGAGATGCGGCTTTACTGAATCTGTTTTTGCTTGCTGATCTACGCCTGAAAGGTGAACACCGTCGGTGTTCGCTACCCGTCACCCGGCTAAGGTTCGATTCAGGTGAGGAATCGCAATGGGCCGCGATTTCGTATCGGGTGGTGTCGCATGAGTCTTTTTCGCACAATTCTCGTGTCTGCCTTGCTTCTGCAGTCGGGAACCGTGATGGCTGATGCAACCGCCGGTATACCTGCTGTCCGGTCTGCAGCAGGTATACAGATTCCGGTGCGGCTTGCGAGGGATCCGGTGCTGGCTTCCCTGCCGGTGTTGCTCGCGCAGCCCCAGGAGACTTCACTGTCTGACCAGAGCCGTCTCGATGAAGTCGTGACGGTGAGTGCGCGGGAGATTGAGATCCGGCACCTGCTCAGCGTCTTGCTGGAGCAGGGTACTGCAACGGTACGCCGGGTTGGTGGGGCATTCCTGCCCGAGGATCCGCAACCGGGCCTGCAGTTCGCTATCAATCCGGCTACCGATGAAGTCTACGTTGGCTGGCGTTTCCAGTTCTGAACCGCATCCAGGGTTTCTGTCCCTGACAATCTGCGCTGACACCTGCGGCGGCAAAGCACCGGTACAATGACCGGATAGCGCCATTCCCAGGCGCGCAGGGGCGTTGTACTGTCCATGCCCGTTTCGCGGCTTCCAGCCATGCGTCTTGTCTCCGGCATGTCCGGACTGCTGCTGCTCGTCCTGCTCAGCGTCTGCAGCATGGCTGCAGGCGCCGATATCGCTGCACCGCCGTTGCGCGACCAGTTTGGCAACACCGATGGTCTGGCCAGCCACCGGGGTGCGGTTGTCGTTGCGATAGTGGTCGATGTGCGGCGTCTGTCGACAATTCAGCGCTGGGGCGAAGAGCTGGGCAAACGTCATCCGGATCTGCATTTTCTGAACGTGGCTGAATTGCCGGCCGAGGGTCCGGTCGATATAGCCCGGGTAGAAGCAACCCTGCAGAAGCGGGTGCCGGCCACGGTAGCGGTGCTCATCGATATCGAGCGTCGCTGGGCGACCAGCTATGGCCTGGATACGGCCGCACCGAACCTGCTGGTCTTTGATCGCGAGGGCAATCTGGCTGGTCAGGTGCGCGGCCGCTTCAGTACGGAACGGGCTGCCGGCATCACGGCCATCATTGAAGCCCTGCTTGCACAATGAGCGGCACAGTGAACAGTGATGTACTGCTGGTCGGTGGCGGACTCGCCAACTGCCTGATCGCCCTGCGGCTGCATGCGCTGCGGCCGGATCTCCGGGTCACCCTGCTCGAAGCAGGCGCCGCACCTGGCGGCAATCACACCTGGTCTTTTCATGGCAGCGATGTGCAGGCGGCGGAACGCGAGTGGCTGCTGCCGCTGGCCAGCCATTCCTGGCCGCACTATGAGGTGTGTTTCCCCGAGCGGCAGCGGCGTATTGCCGGCGCGTACTACTCGCTGAGTTCGGAACGACTGAAGCAGGCGGTGATGACCTTGCCCGGCACAGATATCCGCTGTGGCGTGCGGGCCGTGCGGCTCGGGCCACAGGCCGTGCAGCTTGGCGACGGACAGACGCTTGGCGCCGGACTGGTGATCGACGGGCGTGGAACCGGGGCAGGCGACAGCGCGGGCCTGGTGCTCCGCTATCAGAAGTTCCTTGGTCAGGAGCTGGCGCTCGCAGGTCCTCACGGGTTGACAGGTCCACTGCTCATGGACGCGACGGTGGTGCAGGCAGACGGTTACCGCTTTGTCTACCTGTTGCCCTTTGGCCCTGACCGGTTGCTGGTCGAAGACACCTACTACAGCGATACGCCGGCGCTCGACGCGCCTGCGCTGCGCCTTAACATCGACAGCTATGTGCGGGCGCGGGGCTGGGCGGTGCAGGAGATGGTGCGGGAAGAACGCGGCGTATTGCCGATCGTGCTTGATGCGGAATTCGACAGTTTCTGGCCACCGGCCGATGCGGCCTTGCCGCGTGCGGGACTGCATGCCGGGCTGTTCCATCACACCACCGGCTATTCACTGCCGGAAGCGGCATCGCTCGCCGATGATCTGGCCGGTGTTGCTGATCTGCGCAGTGCACATATCGGTCCCTGGATCCGCGACCGCGCGCGGCGTCGCTGGCAGGCGCAGCGCCTGTTCCGGATGCTGAACCGCATGCTGTTTCTTGCCGCCGCTCCCGGGGAGCGTTATCGCGTGCTACAGCATTTCTATCGTTTGCCGCAGCCAGTGATCGAGCGATTTTATGCGGGCAGGACCAGCATCAATGATGCGCGGCAGATCCTCAGCGGCAGACCGCCAGTGCCGGTGATTCGAGCCTTGCGCAGTCTGTTGCCCTCGGCTGTCCGGAGCGGTGCGGCATGAAGCGTGCACCCACCGTTGCGGTTATCGGTGCCGGCTTTGGCGGGCTGGCGCTGGCCATCCGGCTGCAGTCGGCCGGCATACGCACCGTCCTCCTTGAGCGGCGTGACCGACCCGGCGGTCGCGCCTACGTTTACGAGCAGGATGGCTTCCGCTTCGATGCCGGCCCAACGGTGGTAACCGCACCGAATGCGATCGAGGAGCTGTTCGAGCTGAGCGGCAGGGCAATCGGCGACTATGTGGAGATGCTGCCGGTCGATCCCTTCTATCGCCTGATCTGGCAGGACGGGGTCAGCCTGGACTACAACGCCGATGTGGATGCGGTAACGAGCGCAATAGCGCGGATCAATCCCGCTGATGCAGACGGCTACCGCCGCTTTCTGGAATTTTCAGAGGCCGTGTTCCGCGAGGGATATCTGAAATTGGGTACGGTTCCCTTTCAGGATGTATGGAGCATGGTGCGGGTGGTGCCGCAGCTCATTCGCCTGAAGAGTCACCGCTCGGTTTACGGTGTCGTGTCGGATTTCATGCGCGATCCCCATCTGCGTCAGGCTTTCAGCTTTCAGTCGCTGCTGATCGGCGGTAATCCCTTCCACGTACCGTCCATCTATGCGCTGATCCACGCACTGGAGCGTCGCTGGGGGGTGTTTTTTCCGCGTGGTGGTACCGGCGCGCTGGTCGAGGCTCTGGTACGGCTGTTCCAGGATCTGGGCGGTGAAATCCGGCTCAACTGCCCGGTCGAAGAGATCCAGGTACGCAACGGTGTCGTGACCGGTGTGGCGGTATCCGGAGGGAGCAGCATCGTGGTCGATGCGGCAGCGAGCAATGCCGATGTGGTGCATACCTATGCCAGCCTGCTGGCTGGTACCGATCGCGGGCGGGCCATGGCGAAACGCCTGGCTCGCGGTCGATACAGCAGTTCCCTGTTCGTCGTGCACTTCGGCCTGAAGCGGCAGTATCCGGAGCTGGCCCATCACACGGTGTTGTTTGGTCCGCGTTACCGGGAACTGCTGGCAGATATCTTTGAGCGGGGCATACTGGCGGACGATTTTTCCCTCTATCTGCACAATCCGTCTGCCAGCGATCCCACTCTCGCGCCACCGGGCCATGCCGGCTTTTACGCGCTGGCGCCGGTGCCGAACCTCGGCAAGGCGCCGATCGACTGGAGCACGATGGGCCCTGTTTATCGCGACCGGATCCTGAATGCCCTGGAGAAGCAGCTGATGCCCGGACTGCGCGAGAATCTGGTGACATCAAGAATCTTTACACCGGCAGATTTCCGGACCGAGCTCAATGCCCACCTCGGTTCGGCATTTTCGCTGGAGCCGGTACTCACGCAGAGCGCCTGGTTTCGGGTGCACAATCGCGATGACCGGATCCGCAACCTCTACTTTGTCGGCGCCGGTACCCATCCGGGCGCCGGTATTCCCGGCGTGGTGGGTTCGGCGAAGGCGACGGCCGGACTGATGCTTGCCGATCTCGGAGTGCGTTGATATGGATGCAGTCGTCGCCAACAGCAGGGAAATGATCCGCCGCGGTTCGCGGAGCTTTGGCCTGGCGGCCAAGCTCTTCGATGCCGATACGCGGCACCATGCCTACATGCTCTATGCATGGTGCCGTTACTGCGACGACCAGATCGACGGGCAGAATCTCGGCATGCAATCGGCGCCGGAATCACCGAAAGTGCAGCCCGCGCGTGGTCCGGGCCCTGGGCCGCATGATCCGGCAGCGCGACTGGAACATCTGCGTACGGCGACGCGCCGGGCTTTTGCCGGAGAAAGCCTGGCAGACCCGGTCTTCATCGGCTTGCAGCGGGTGAGTACGGAATGCGGGATTCCGGAGCGGCATGCGCTGGAGTTGCTGGCCGGATTCGAAATGGATGTGAGGGGCCACGAGTACCGCAGCCTCGACGATACCTTGCTGTACTGCTATCGGGTTGCCGGCGTGGTCGGGGTGATGATGGCGCAGATCATGGGCGTGCGCGACGCTCCCACCCTGCAGCGGGCAGCGGATCTGGGCATCGCTTTTCAGCTGACCAATATTGCCCGCGACGTTCTGGATGATGCCGGCAGCGGACGATGCTATCTGCCTGCGGCGTGGCTGGCCGAGGCGGGTATTTCTGCCATGACGCTTAGTCGCCCCGAAAGCCGGCCTGCAGTTGCCCGTGTGGTGGCACGTCTGCTGGATGAGGCTGAGCGCTATTACCAGTCGGCAGATTGCGGCCTCAAGGCGCTGCCCTTCAGGTCGGCGTGGGCGGTGGCAGCCGCGTTGGGTATCTACCGTGCGATCGGCCGGCTGGTGATTGGACGCGGTGTACGCGCCTGGGACAGCCGGGTTGTCGTAAGCACGCGGCGCAAACTCCGGGAACTGATGGTCGGTGCATGGTCCGCGTTGCGCGCGGTCGTGTTCGACCGGTGGCTTACCAGCGTGCCACGGTCGCGCGATCTCTGGACCATTCCCGAACCCTGATGGCAACCGGCCCGTCGTCCGTGTCCCGTGATATCCGGGTGCTTTTCGCCGCGCGGATCGTGCGACTGTTCGCCTATGGTTTCGTATCGGTGGTGCTGGCGCTCTATCTTTCCGCACGCGGACTCAGCGACTGGGGTATCGGCCTGCTGCTTTC
>CAUJHF010000067.1 GCA_963204745.1 Pseudomonadota bacterium | reverse complement strand
CCGGGGTCTGCACATGATCCGGCTTGCCGATACCAGATTGCTGCGTACCGACGCGTATGTGAACGGCGCATGGATCGCCGCACAGGGCGGCGGCACGCTGGAGGTGCATAACCCGGCCAACGGTGAACGGCTGGGCAGCGTACCCGACTGTGGCGGCGCTGAAACCCGCCTGGCAATCGAAGCGGCGGCAGTGGCACTGCCCGCCTGGCGCGCGCGCACGGCAGCTGAACGCGCCGCGCTGCTGCGCCGCCTGCATGCGCTGATCCTCGCCAACCAGGAGGATCTGGCCATCCTGATGACCGCCGAGCAGGGCAAGCCGCTTGCCGAGGCACGCGGCGAAATCGCCTATGCCGCAGCCTTCATCGAATGGTTTGCCGAGGAAGCACGGCGCGTTTACGGCGACGTGATCCCCGGACATGCGAAGGACCGGCGCATCGTCGTCATCAAACAACCGGTCGGCGTCGTGGCTGCGATCACGCCGTGGAATTTTCCCTCCGCGATGCTGGCCCGCAAGCTGGCGCCAGCACTGGCTGCTGGCTGCACCATCGTCTGCAAACCCGCACACCAGACGCCATTCTCCGCACTGGCACTCGCTGAACTGAGCCAGCGGGCCGGCATTCCCGCCGGCGTCATCAACGTGCTGACCGGTTCGGCACGCGCCATAGGCGCTGAACTCACCGCCAACCCGCTGGTGCGCAAGCTGACCTTCACCGGCTCTACCGCGGTCGGGAAAATATTGCTGGAACAGTGCGCCGCAACCGTCAAGAAGGTCTCGATGGAGCTGGGCGGCAACGCGCCCTTCATCGTCTTCGACGATGCAGACCTCGATGCAGCGGTGGCCGGCGCCATCGTCAGCAAGTACCGGAATACCGGACAGACCTGTGTCTGCGCCAACCGCTTCCTGGTGCAGAAGGGCGTTTACGGCGAGTTCGCAGCAAAGCTTGCCGCAGCCGTCGGCAAGCTGCGGGTCGGCGACGGGCTTGCGGGCGACACCGACCAGGGGCCGCTCATCGATGCGAAAGCCCTAAGGAAAGTCAGCGAGCACATCGCCGATGCGGTTGCCAAAGGTGCGCGGATACTGACGGGGGGCAAAGCCCATGCGCTGGGCGGTACTTTCTTCGAGCCCACGGTACTCGGCGGCGTGACCACAGACATGCAGGTCGCGCGCGAAGAGACTTTCGGCCCGGTGGCGCCGCTGTTCAGCTTTGCCACGGAAGCAGAGGCAATCGGCATGGCCAACGACACCGAGTTTGGCCTCGCCGCTTACGTTTATACGCGGGATCTGGGCCGGAGCTGGCGGGTGCCGGAGGCGCTGGAATATGGCATGGTCGGGCTCAACACCGGACTCATCTCTACCGAAGTCGCACCATTTGGCGGTATCAAGGAGTCGGGCATGGGCCGCGAAGGCTCACGCTATGGTCTGGACGACTACCTGGAGACGAAATATCTGTGTATCGCCGGCGTCGACCCGGCGTAGCTGCCGCCGGCTCGAGCGCAGGCGGCAGCCGAGGCCGCTTTCTCAGGGCTGGCTGCGCTTGCTGTTGAGCCAGGAAATCAGCGGCTTCCACTGCTCCCAGTCTGGCCAGGCCAGGTACTCGGGCAACTCATGGATGCCGAGGCCACGCGTATAGGCTCGTACGTAGTTTTGCGCTTCACGCAGATTGGTGACGTAGGGCATCTTCAAGGCGCCGAGATAATCATCGAGATCCTGTGAAATCAGCGTGTTATCGCGGACCCGGTTGCCCACCACAGCCAGCTTCACTTCCTTGCGCTCGACCTTGCCGACTTCGAGCAGGGCATCGATGAACTTGCTGGTGGCGAGAATATCGATGGTCGAGGGCAACACCGGCACCACCACCGTCTCGGCATGCCGGACCAGCTCGGTAAGCTGTTTGTCATAGCAGCCGGCTGGCGCGTCGATGATCGCAACGTCTGCATTGCGCGGCACGTGCCGGAAACCATCCTCGAAGCCGGCGACCCCGGTGATCGGCGGGCGATTCTCGGGCCGTCTTGCAATCCAGTCCAGGCTTGAGCCCTGACGGTCATAGTCCACAAGGGCAACGTGCTCTCCGCGGCCCGCGTACCAGGCAGCCAGGCTGGTGGCGATGGTGCTCTTGCCACTGCCGCCCTTGGAATTCAGGACCATGATGTGACGCATGATTCGGCTTTCCTTGTTTTTGTTGGTTTTTCTTGTCCTCTGCCGGACAAACGCCGGCTTACCTTAACGGCCGATTTAACAAAAGTCTACGGCGGCCCCTGCCCGCTATACTCCGCTCTGTTTATTCACGTCCCGGATCGATCACGCCATGCGCGTTCCGTTCACAAAAATGCACGGACTCGGTAACGATTTCGTCCTGATCCGCGGCGATGGCATCACCCTGCCGTCAGCCGACCGCATCCGCAAACTCGCTGACCGGCGGCGCGGCATCGGTTTCGACCAGCTGCTGTGGCTCGAAGCACCGCGCAAGGCCGACGATGATGTGTATTACCGGATATTCAATACCGATGGCAGCGAAGCCGAGCAGTGTGGCAATGGTGCGCGGTGCATCGCCCGGCTGGTCGGCGGCAACAGTCAACGCGAACTGAGGCTCGGTCATGCGAGCGGCAGCGTGCGTGCACGCATCGATGCGGACAACCGCGTTACCGTCGAAATGGCGGTACCTGAATTCCGCCCTGCGAACGTGCCCTTTGTGTCCGAGCGGCAGCAGCAAGAATATGCAATCGATGTGGCCGGCGAATCCGTGCAGATCGGCGTGGTCTCGATGGGCAATCCGCATGCCGTGTTGCGCACCGACGATGTAACAACGGCTCGCGTCGCGGAACTGGGTGCGCCGCTCGAGCGACATGAGCGTTTTCCCAACCGTGCTAACATCGGATTCATGCAGGTGGTGGCCGCTAACCACATCCGCTTGCGGGTGTTCGAGCGCGGTGTCGGTGAGACCCTGGCCTGCGGAACCGGCGCCTGTGCAGCTGTGGTTGTAGGGCGATCGTGGAATCTGCTCGGTCCCGAAGTGAGCGTTGAACTCCCCGGGGGGATGCTGCAGATTCGATGGGATGGACCGGGTCAGCCCGTATGGATGACCGGCGAGGCGGTGACGGCTTTCGAGGGATCGACAGAGTTATGAACACACTCAAGCAGCAGCATGCCGCAAGCCCGGAAATCACCGAAGAGGCCATCGCTGACTACCTGCAGGCCAATCCCGAATTCTTCGAACGACACAGCATGTTGCTGAACAGCCTGCGTTTGCCGCACAGTGCAGGCGGTGCAGCCGTTTCACTCGTCGAGCGGCAAATCCTGGTTTTGCGGCAGAAAAACCTGAAGCTCGAACGCAAGCTCAAGGATCTCGTGGATATCGCGCGCAGCAACGATACGCTGGCCGCCCGCATACACTCGCTGGCGATGCTGATGCTCGCGGCACCGGACCAGGCCGGTGTGATCCGGGTACTTGAAGAGCAGTTGCGAGTGTCTTTCAATGCCGACCGGTCCATCCTGGTCGTCTTCGATGCACCGGCCGATGCAGCCGCGGCAGGCCGTTTCTTGCGCGTCGTCGGTCGCGAAGATCCGCAAGTCGCGCCGTTCAGGACCTTTCTGCAATCGAATGCGCCGCGCTGCGGGCAGATCCGTGATGCGCAGCGGGATTTCCTGTTTGGTCCGGACAACATCGAAATCGGCTCGGCCGCACTTGTGCCGCTCGGGGTGAGCTCCGAAATGGGCTTCCTGGCGATCGGCAGCCGCGACGCCGGACACTTTCACCCCGGCATGAGCATTGATTTCCTGACCCGCCTCGGTGAACTGGTGAGCTGCGCTCTCAGGATACGTTGAACAGCGATGGAGCCCGCCGCCTATGGATCCGGCGCAGTGGCAGACGGTTGAACGCTATCTTGAGCATCTGAAGCTCGAACGGCGACTGTCAGACCATACAGCCCGCAGTTATCGTCGCGATCTGGCCTGTCTGGCAGAATTCTGCGACAAACACGAGATCAGCAGCTTCACCGAACTGAAATCACATCAGTTGCGGCGTTTCGCCGCCCTGAGCCATGCCGGCGGGCTGGCACCGCGAAGCATCCAGCGTCGACTGTCGGGCGCGCGCAGCTTCATGAAGTACCTGATTCGGGAAGGTGCCATGAAGAGCAACCCCGGGGCCGATGTGGCGGCACCGCAGGTCGCGCGCCGGCTGCCGGGAACCCTCGATGCCGACCAGATGGCGAGACTGCTGCAGATTGAAGGCAACGAGCCCGAAGCGGTGCGCGACCGGGCAATGCTGGAACTTTTCTATTCGTCGGGACTGCGGCTTGCCGAACTGACCGGGCTGGATCTCGGCGATGTTGATCTTGCCGACGGCACCGTCCGCGTCACCGGCAAAGGCAGCAAGATGCGCATCGTGCCGGTCGGGCGCTTTGCACGCGAGTCGACAAGTGCCTGGCTTGCGATCCGCAGCGAATCTGCCGATGCAGGCGAGACGGCTTTGTTTGTCAGCAATCGCGGCACGCGCATCAGCCCCCGAACCGTACAGAACCGGGTCCGTTACTGGGCGCAGCGGGCCGGACTCTCCCAGCGCGTCTACCCGCATTTGTTTCGCCACAGCTTTGCGACGCACCTGCTGGAATCCAGCAGCGATCTGCGCAGCGTGCAGGAAATGCTCGGTCATGCGGATATCAGCACCACGCAGATCTACACCCACCTGAACTTCCAGCATCTGGCGCAGGTTTACGACAAGGCCCACCCGCGGGCCAGACTGAAAAAGACCTGAGCACTGCTGCAGCTTGCCCCTGGCGGCTGTCAACCGTCGGCGTCTGCCGGCGTTAATGCCGGAAACAGCCCTACTGAACCCAACAGATCAAGGAGTCCGATCATGCGTCTGTACCGCGCTTTACTTGTCGTTGCAGCCACCGCCAGCCTGTTCCTCGGCGCCACGACTTTGCAGGCTGACGAGTCGCCAGCTCAGGCCAGGCCGGGGAAGGAGTTTTGCAAGGAAAATCCGGACAGGTGCGACGAAGCCCGCGCGAAACGCAGGGAGTTTTGTGCCGCGAACCCGGACAAGTGCAAGGAGCAGCGGGGGAAAATGAAAGCCCGCCGGGCCGAGATGAAGGCGAAGTGCGATGCGGACCCGGACAAGTGCGAGGAGATGAAACAGGACATGCGTCAGCGCCGCGACGAGATAAAGGCGATGTGCCAGGCCGACCCCGCCAAATGCGATGAAATGAAGCAGAAAATGCGCGACAGGCGCGAGGGAATGAATGGTGCCGCGGAGGATAGCTCCGACTGAGCCGGCAACGCCTTCCGCAGGAGCGCCTTCAGGCGCGAATCCCGGCACGGCATCGCGCCTGAAGGCGCTCCTACTTGTATTTGCCACACGCGCCCTCATGTAGGAGGGTCCAGCAGCTTTCCGGGGCAGCGCCGCGATGCAGCAGTTTGACGGCACCACGATCGTATCGGTGCGCAGAAATGGTTCGGTCACGGTCGGCGGCGACGGCCAGGTGACACTCGGCAACACCATCGTTAAAGGCAACGCACGCAAGGTCCGCCGGCTGGCTGAGGGCAGGGTGCTGGCCGGCTTTGCCGGCGGTACCGCAGACGCGTTTACCCTGTTTGAACTCTTCGAAGGCAAACTCGAGCAGTACGGCAACCTCAGCCGGGCGGCCATCGAACTCGCCAAGGACTGGCGGACCGACCGGCGCCTCCGCCGCCTCGAGGCCCTGTTATGCGTCGCCGACCTTGAGCGCTCGCTGATCGTTTCCGGCAACGGCGACGTGATCGAACCCGAAGACGACCTGATGGCGATTGGCTCCGGGGGGGCCTTCGCCCAGGCTGCCGCCCGCGCGCTGCTGGAGAACTCGGAACTTGGTGCCGCCGAAATCGTGCGCAAGAGCCTCGAGATCGCCGGCCGGATCTGCATTTACACCAACCAGAACATCACCATCGAAACCCTGACCCCCTGATTCAGCGGGGCCGGCACGGGATCACCAGACATGTCACAGATGACGCCACGGGAAATCGTCCAGGAACTGGACAAGTACATCATCGGCCAGGATCCGGCAAAGCGCGCTGTCGCGATCGCGCTGCGCAACCGCTGGCGGCGCATGCAGGTGGCCGAACCGCTGCGCGAGGAGATCGCGCCAAAGAACATCCTGATGATCGGACCCACCGGGGTGGGCAAAACCGAGATTGCGCGCCGCCTGGCGCGTCTGGCCGAAGCGCCCTTCATCAAGGTCGAAGCCACGAAGTTCACCGAGGTCGGCTATGTGGGTCGCGAAGTCGACAGCATCATCCGCGACCTGATGGATGCGGCAGTCAAGCTGACCCGTGAGCGGGAGATGCAGAAGGTCCGGCACCGCGCCGAGGATGCCGCCGAGGAAAAAGTACTCGATGCGCTGCTGCCGCCCGGCCCGCCCGGACAGGCGGTCGCTGGCGAGAGCCGCGACTCCGACACCCGGCAGAAATTCCGCAAGATGCTCCGTGAAGGCAAGCTCGACGACAAGGAAATCGAGATCGAGGTCGCCGCCATTCCGATGGGCGTACAGATCATGGCGCCGCCCGGCATGGAAGAAATGAGCAACCAGCTGCAGGGACTCTTCCAGAATCTCGGCGGCAACCGGCGCCGGTCGCGCAAACTCAGGGTGCGCGAGGCATTCCGGCTGCTCATCGACGAAGAAGCAGGCCACCTGATCAATGAAGATGATCTGAAAACAGCGGCTCTGCAGAACGTCGAGCAAAACGGCATCGTCTTCATTGACGAGATCGACAAGGTCACGCGGCGCGGCGAATCGCAAGGGGTGGACGTGTCCCGCGAGGGCGTACAGCGCGACCTGCTGCCGCTGGTCGAGGGTTGCACGGTCAGCACCAAGTTCGGCATGGTGAAGACCGATCACATCCTGTTCATCGCTTCGGGGGCCTTCCACGCTTCAAAACCATCAGACCTGATTCCGGAGTTGCAGGGACGCTTCCCTATCCGGGTCGAGCTGGCGGCGCTGTCCACCGGTGATTTTGTGCGTATCCTGACCGAGCCCGATGCCTCGCTCACGCTGCAGTACACCGCGTTGCTCGCCACCGAGGGCGTAGAGGTCAGCTTTGCAGACAGCGGTGTGCAGCGTCTGGCCGAGATCGCCTTCCACGTGAACAGCGAGCAGGAAAATATCGGCGCACGCCGCCTGCACACGGTAATGGAACGCCTGCTGGAAACGATTTCATTCGAGGCCGCTGACCGGAATGGCGAACGGATCAGCGTCGATCTCGACTACGTGAACCGGCACCTCGGTGAACTCGTGAAAAACCAGGATCTCAGCCGATATATCCTCTGAAGTCATGCGCAACCCGGTGCCGGGTTGATGCATGATGCAGTACCCGTGTGGACAGTCCGGCCCGCCGGCGAGATCATTCGCGCCTGACGGTCCCGGCAGCGAGCAGCGGAATGCCACGACAGAAGGACATCGCCCGGTGAAAGTGCTTTCACGTTACGCCAGCCTGATAGTTGTCGCCGCTGTACTCGGTGCCTGCAGCAACCCGGAGGACGATTTCCGCGCCGCCGAACAAGCCAATACCGAGGCTGCCTGGCGTGAGTTCCTCAACCAGCATCCGGATAGCGCACTGGCCGGGCAAGCACGTCTGCGCCTCGACGATCTGCGCGAACAGCAGGACTGGGACAAAGCGCAACAGGCACAGAGTCCCGACGCGCTGCGCGCCTACCTGCAGGCTCATCCGATGGGGCCGAATGCCGATGCCGCGCTGGAGCAATTACTGGACCTGGAACGCCGGTTTGTCTGGCAGACGGCCATGCGGACTGCAACCCGGGAAGCCTTCGAGAACTTTCTGCTCCAGTATCCCGATGCGCCAGAGGCTGCGGAGGCGCGTGAGCGGATTGCGGCACTGACCCCGGCGGTGTCGGCCAGACCTGCACCGGCCAGGTCAGTTGCTGCCAGAGCTGAACCCGGCCGCGGCAAGACACCTGGCCGCCAGCCTGTTGCCGCACCAAAAGCCAGTGCGGGGAACGCCCGCGTACAGTTCGGCGCCTTCTCGACACGCGAGCGGGCACTTGCGCAACGCAAACTGCTGACGTCGAAGTTCGGCCACATGCTGCCCGGTGCCGTGACGATTGACTCTCCGGTGAGCGGCAGCACGGATCAGCTATACCGGCTGCGATCGGCACCGATGAGTGAAGCGCAGGCACGCAGCAGCTGCGCTGCCTTCAAAGAACAGGGTCAAGCCTGCATGATCGTGCCCTGAGCGGAGGCGCTGTGAAGACCAAGACGAGCAAAGTCCGCAAGGCATCAGCGAGGCCGGTCAGCCGCAAGAAAGCGCCGGTGCGGCGTCTGGCCGGCAAGAAAACGCGTGGCACCAAGGTTTTGCAGCGGACTGTCTATGAGGGCAGCTGCCACTGCGGCGCGATCGAATACAGCTATGCAACAGCCCTGCCGGTACACAAATGGGTCGTGCAATGCTGCCAGTGCAGTTTCTGCCGCGGGCACGGCGCCTGCACTACCGCCGATCCGGCGGGCGAGATGCAGTTTCGCTTCGTTCAGCCCGAGCTCCTGCGCCGCTACCGCTTTGGCCTGCGCACCGTGGACTTTTTGACCTGCAGGGAATGCGGCACGCTGGTCGCTGCCGTACTCCTGTCCAGAAGGGGCGCCCACTCGATGATCAACGTCAACAGCCTGCGCGAGGTACCGAAGCGCCTGCCGACCGGCAAGCCCGTGCAGCACAATGGTGAATCGGCCGAAGAGCGCCGCTTGCGGCGCGCGCGCAGCTGGACGCCAGTGAGCGGGCCCGTATGACCAGCGCCGAGGACAATGGTTTTCCTGTCGATCCGACGGCCCTGCGCGCCCGTCACGATCAGCGGCCTGCATCGACACTCAAACCCTTTGCGCCCGGCGATGTCCTGGTCGGCGCCACTCTGCTCAATAATCCGCAGGACGATCACGCCGGGCACGGACGAATCATCCAGTTCGATGCTGACCTGAACGAAAAAGGCGTGCTGTGGCTCACCGGCACCACGCACCTGATATACGGTCTCAGCTTTGCGCCCGATGGCATCCTGTGGGCGCAGGACCCCTGGGCGTGGACCACGGTGCGTGTCAGCCCGGAGGGCCAGCAGCTGCTCAACCTGCAGTTCGACCACCGCGCGTTCTCGAAAGTGCACTTCATCGCAGATGGCACGCTGTTGTTCACTGAAATGCTCAATGGCGACCACCAGCCCGAGCCGCTGACCACACGCCACCGGCCGCTGCCCGGCCATCGCACGCATCTCGGCGATGGCGATCTGTGGCGCTACACGCCGGACGGCGAACTGATCGAGATGCTCGAGCCGGAAGTCCATGGCGGCATGAGCGGCAGCATGGCAGTCACGCACTCGGTACTGTCACCAGACCAGAGCCGGCTGTTCTATGTGTCCGAGACCGGGCCGCGACTGATGCAGTTTGATCTGGCCAACGGCTGCCAGCTGCCTGATCTGCGCAGCGGCACCGAAGGCGACCGGACCATGATGCACTTTGACCTGTCGATGACACCGGACGGCGTGCTGATGGTCTGCATGGGCAACCGTATCGATGCCCTGACCCAGGACGGCGTCTGGCTGCGCAGCTACCCGCTGCCGGGTTTTGGCTGGTCGATCATCGATGCGCGCGGCAGCGACCATGCCTATGTGGGCAACTGGTTCAGCGGCGAAATCCTGAAACTCGACCTGGAGAGCGGCGGGATCGTCGCGCGGACGATGGTTGCCGAAAAGTGCATGGCGGGCATCGCCCGGTATCTGCCGGCGAGCTGATCAGCTGAGCCGGACACTGGCAACCGCCCTGCTTGCGGACGGCTGCCAGTTCCGGGCGCGAGAAGCCTCAGGGCTTTTTGAAACGCAGCGCGAAGCGGTCCGTATTCCCGGTCACGGTCCGCCGGCCGACTTCGTAACGCAGTTCATCATCCGGTATGTAGTGCAGGTTCGAAGAGTCGTCGAACACGAAGCCCGCCGCCTGCACTTCCTTGATCACCAGCACCGGGTCCATGCGCCGCCAGTTCTCGGCGGTTTCGGGCTCATTGTGCCGCCGGGTGTGATCGACGATGCCGTAAACACCGCCGGATTTCAGCGCCGCAAAGACCGCACGGTTGAGGCTGGCACGCGCTGTCGGCGTCAGGTTGTGATAATTGCGGAAAGTCAGCACGAGATCGAGATTCTTCACGCCCAGCGTGAAGTCAGCCAGGTCGAACTTGCCCATCTGGCCGCCGGCGGCCGCGGCGAACTTTGCATCCGTCGGCGCGACTTTCACCTTGGCCAGCGCAGGCACCGTCTTGATCATCGGTTCGATAGCGCGTGCGGTACCGATTGCGACATGGAGCTCGCCTTTTTCAGCCAGTACAGGCGCCAGAATCTTCGTGTACCAGCCGCCGGAAGGGATGAGCTCAAGCACACGCATATCGTCACGCAGCCCAAAAAACTCCAGCGTCTGGCGCGGCTTGCGCTCACCATCGCGCGCTTTCTCCTCCGCCGTACGGATATCGCTCTTCATCGCCGCTTCGATCTTTTCGCCGATCGGCGTGAGCTTTTCCGGCATGAACTGGGCGTGGGCAAGGCTGCCGCACGTCAGCAGAAGCGTAGCAATCAGAATCTTGCGCATGGTCATCCTCCAGAAGTGTTGCGCCGCATCCACATGCGGGCGAGGGTATTGTCACGTTGCACATAGTGGTGGAACAGCGACGCTGCGGCGTGCAGGCCGATCAGCCAGTAGCCGATGGTTCCGACTGTCTCATGAATCTCCTGGATCTGCTTGGCCAAGGGCTTGTCGGCAGCAATGAGTGGCGGCAGCTCAAGGCCATAGAACGGGACGGGTTTGCCTTCGGCGCTCAGGATCAGCCAGCCGGCAACCGGCATGCAGATCATCAACAGATACAGCGCCAGGTGCATGGCATGACCCGACTTCATCTGCCAGCCGGGTGGCGCCGGCACGATCGGCGGCGTGCCGCCGCGGACACGCGCATAGAGGCGGATCCAGACCAGTGCAAACACCGACAGGCCGAGCATGAAGTGCCAGGTCTTCAGCAGTTCACGCAGATCGCTGCCCTTTGGCCAGAATGTGCGCAATTCGATGCAGGTATACACGGCCGCCAGCAGCAGCATGAACCAGTGCAGGAAGATGGTCGGCGATCCAAAGCGCTCTTTCATGGCAGCAGCCTCCCCGGCGACAGTTTGTCCAAAACGGATTCTCTCCGGTTTTGCCAGTATAGAGAAATCAGGTCTTCGCCCGGTGTTCCGCTAGGCAGCGTAGTGCGCCCGCAGTGCGTCAGCAAACAGTCGCATCTGCTCGACCGTGCCCATGCTCACCCGGCACCAGCTCGGGTACTGCGGATAAGGCCGGCCCAGGGCGAAACCGCGCTCGCGCATGGCCGCCATGAATGCGGCAGCAGGCTGGCGGGTATCGAAGAATACGAAGTTCGCGCGAGTCGGCGCATAGGGGAGCATCAGCTCATCCAGCGCAGCCGTGGTGATCGCCACACCCGCCGCCAGGTTCTTTCGGCTCATGGCCTGGAACTGCAGGTCCGTATAGCTGGCGGAGGCAGCCGCAAGCCCCAGGCTGCTCGCCGCCACCAGCTTTAGTTTTGCCATGCGCTCGATCAGATCGGGCCGCGCCAGTGCATAGCCGATACGCAGACCGGCGAGCCCGTGCAGCTTGGAAAAAGTGCGCGCCACGATAATGTTGTCTCCCGCCCGAACCCGGTCGACCATGGAATGCTCGCTCATGTCCGAAGCCAGCTCCAGATAGGCCTCGTCCACCAGGACACTGATATTGCCGGGCAGGGCTGCGATGAACTCGCGGAGTTCAGTGCCGGACACCAGGGTACCTGTGGGATTGTTGGGATTGCATACGTAAACCAGCCTGGTAGCCGGCGACACTGCGGCGCGCATGGCCTTGAGGTCGTGGCGCATCCCGGCATCCAGCGGGACCTCACGCACGCTGCCGCCAATGGCGCGGACATGGTCGGCGACGATGGAGAAGGTCGGCGTCGGCGTGACCAGCTCGCCGCCACCGGATCCGGCCAGCAAGGCGGCGATATGCAGGATCTCGGATGAACCGTCACCGATCAGCACATGTCGCGGCGTGAGTCCTTCGCGTTCCGCGATCAGGGCTTTAAGCGCCATTTCCTCGAAGATCGGGTATTTCCAGCTGTCCGGCACCGCGGCTTCGATCGCAGCTCTTGCCGCCGGTCCGGGCCCATAGGGATTCTCATTGCCGGCAAGACGGATACCCCGCGAGGCAAAGGCCGGGGACGGTGGGCGCTGTGCGGCACCGGAACGAGGCAGGGCGCCAAGCGCCACACCCGCGAGAAGTGCACGTGATGCGCCGATAACCGCCCGTCGCGAAACAGTTGTGCTCATGCGAATAACCTCTGGTTAGCGTGTTTCTGCCAATTACCGGTGGTGCGCACGGTCAATCATCGCGCTCGATCAACTCGATCTTGTAGCCATCCGGGTCAGTAATGAATGCAATCACTGTGGTGCCGCCTTGTACAGGACCCGCCTCGCGTGTGACCGCACCGCCCAGCGCGGCAGCCTTTTCACGCACGGCAGCACAAGTGGCCGCCACATCCCGCACGCCGATCGCGATGTGGCCAAAAGCGGTACCCTGATCATAACGCTCGACCCCATAGTTCCAGGTCAGCTCGATCTCTGCGTGCTCCGGATTGCTGCCATAACCGAGGAAGGCCAGATCGTACTTCTGCGCCGGCCGCTTGGTCGTGCGCAGCAGCTTCATGCCGAGCACCTGCGTATAGAAGTCGATCGAGCGTTGCATGTTGCCCACGCGAAGCATGGTGTGGAGGAGCCTCATTGTGCAATCCTGTTCTGACTGGCGTGGCCAAAGACTATGACCGCGCATCGCGAGAGTAAACCGGCCGGCGCACCAACGTCAGCCAATCGATCCGGTACGTTTCCGGGCATTGCTGCCCATGATGTTCTGTCGCATGCTCCCTGTCACCTCAGCGGATCAGCTGGCATCGGGATAACGTAGCGGTGAGTGAAATCAGCGGATTGTTGTCGGCCCGTGCAGCTTGTCCGGCACTTTTGTCCGGATATATCCGGGCACTTCGGTCGCCGGCCGTTGGCACCAGTGAACTCAGGCGTTTTGGCGCTCCGGGGATCAACTCACCATGTTAGAGAAGTTCATTCAGGACGCCCTCATCATTTGGGCAACCATCGACCCGATCGGAACGATGGCGCTGTTCGCCGCCCTCACAGCGCACCTCTCTGCAGAGGAGCGCCGGCGCACTGCATTCAAGGCCATCATCTATGCTGGTGCGGTCCTGTTGGGGTCGATCGTGATTGGCCAGGTGATTCTTGGAGCCATGGGAATCCGGCTGGTTTCATTCCAGCTTGCCGGAGGTGTCATCCTGTTTCTTTTCGGTCTGCAGATGATTTTCGGCTCCGGGCCCCAGTCATCTCGGGCGGAGCCCGAGCACGAAATCGCGGTCTTTCCGCTTGCCATTCCCGCGACTGCAACGCCAGGTGCAATACTTGCCGTCATTCTGCTCACTGACAATCACGTTCACCCGATATCCGTACAGATCGGAACCTCCCTCATCGCTTTGGGCATCCTCGGCATCACGCTCATTCTTCTTTTGTTCTCAAGCCGGATCATCAGCATCATCGGTATCAGCGGCGCGTCGATCCTGACCAGGGTTATGGGGATGATCCTCGCGGCGCTTTCTGTGGAACTCATCATGAACGCGCTTGGAGCGGAGCAATGGATCGGGCCAGCGCCATAGCTGCTCACTGCACCGAACAGCCCGATCTGCTGGCCGAAGCCGCTGAACCGGGGACTCAATGAACGGATTTTCTGTTTTGTTCCTGGGTATCGTGTGTGCCGGCGTGGGCGGCGAGCTTTTCGTTCGTGGCGCGGTTGGTCTTGGTCGTTGGGCCAGGATCTCTCCGGGCATCATCGGGGCCACCGTTGCCGCATTCGCGACATCAAGCCCGGAATTGTCTGTTGCCATCAGTTCGGCCCTGGCAGGAACCCCGCAGATCGCGTTGGGCGACGCCCTCGGCAGCAACGTCGTGAATGTTGCGCTGATCCTGGCTCTGGCGTTGGTGATCTCGGGAATTCAATGCCCGCACGACAGCGTAAAGCGGGATTTTCCGGTGGCATTGTTGACCCCCGTCATTACCGGCGTGCTGTTCCTGGATGGCGAACTTTCCAGACTTGACGGCTTGCTGATGCTGGCTGCGTTTGCCGTTTGGCTCATTGCCGCCATAGTCGAAGCGCGAAGACAAAAAAGTGCTGCGGGCACACTTCTTGCCGAACATCGAAGGATGCTGATAGTCCTCTCCTGCATTTTCGGTCTTGCCTTCCTGGTAGCGGCCGGAAGTCTCATCGTGGCGGGTGCAAAAGGCATTGCCAGATCGTTTGGTATAGATGAATTCATAACCGGCGCAACCATCGTGGCAGTCGGCACATCTGCGCCCGAACTTGCCACAGCCGTTATCGCCAAGCTTCGGGGGCACGACGAGGTAGGCCTGGGGACAATTCTTGGAAGCAATATTTTCAACGGCATACTTGTCGTTGCCGTAGCGGCCATCATTCACCCCATAACGGTTGCATGGCGCGAGGTCGCTGTGGCGTTGGTCTTTGGTTTTGTGGTGGTGGTATTCATATACCCGAATCGCACCGGCTTCATCGAAAGGCGCCGGGGTATTTTGCTATTGGTGCTATATGCCACCTGGCTAGCCAGCATCCTTCAACAGCAAGCGGCCTGACGAGGGAAACGGGAGAAAGGCGGGAAAAGGTGCCGGATTTATTCTTGATCACGCAAATAAATCCGGCACCTTTTCCGGCACCTTTTAGAGGTTCAGCGGCGCTACGTAGCCGGTCATCTCCAGGTAGCCGCGACCGACTGGCCGGCCGACTTCCAGCAGTTCGCTCGCACCCTCCCAGTAGACAGCGCCGGTTGTGAGGCTGGAATCGAGTTCCTGGTCGTCCATGATCGGCCGGGTTTCAAGCACCCGCCGGCCGATCGTGATGCGCTGGGCAACCGGCCAGGCGGTGCGGTAGCGGGATGAGTTCCAGTAGCGGAGTGGTGTGAAACTGACTTCGCCAGGCGGAACGAGCTGCACGCGACCGGAACCATCGCGAATCGCAGCGTAGGTCTGCACCGGCGGCTGGCCTGCCTGCTGTGTGCGGATCTGAAACGCCACCAGCGCACTGCCGTCGTCGAGGTTCATGCCGATCCAGTCCCAGCCAACCGCATCCGGCGCAAGCGCCGCACTCGACCACTCGTGATCGAGCCAGGCGATGCCGGCGAGTTCCTGCACCATGCCGCCCCGGCGGAGTTGTGCCTGCACCGCAAGTTGTGGCCGCGAGTAGTAGTAACTCGCCTGCAGCGGATCCGGACCTTTGCGCGACAAGCCCTGCTCGCCCTGCAGCCAGGGCGGCGTGTCGGCAACAGCCGTGAAACCAAGCGTGAAATCGCGCGCGGCAATATTTGCGTGGTAGGTGTCCGTAACCGGATCGCGGCGCAGGTACCAGCCGGACAGCTGCACATTGGTATCACCGCTCGCCGCTTCGGCGAGCCCGAAACCCGAGCGGGCGACGCGTTCATCGAGCAACAGCGAGCCACGCGCGGGATCGGCGATCGCGGCATGTGCGATCACCAGCTGGTGAGCTGCAAATGCACTCGGGTTGGCAGGATCCACGTCAGTCCGCGTACGGAAGAAGGTCAGCTGAAAGCCGAGCGGCTTCGCCATGTCACCGAGCCAGCCGGTGAGATACCACCACTCGGTACGAAACTCGGCATGCGCGCCGAAGTCCCGCGGGAAGACCAGCGCCCGCGGTACCACCGGCGGGTAGCTGAACGCGGCACGACTCGCCGGCGCGGCCAGGGCGGCAAGTGTCAGCAGCAGGCGACGACGGCTCAGCATCACCAGTCCTCGTGCACGGCGCGGAGCGGACTGCTGCCGATGGCGCGCCGGCCGGCGATGGCAGCGGTACCGGTGGCGCAGACGAGCAGCGCCGTGATCAACCCGGCGATCAGGCCGAAGGGCACGATCAGCTGCATCGACCAGTGAAAGGACTGCGGGTTGATCACGCGGATCAGTACCAGGGCGATCACCAGCCCCGCCAGCAGGCCAACCAGGATCGCGTTGAGGGTTGCCAGCGTGCCTTCGAGCGCCAGCACGCGCAGGATCTGCCCGCGCGTCACGCCGATGTGCCGGAGCATGCCGAACTCCCGGGTGCGGGCCATCGCCTGCGAGGAAAATGTGGCCGCCACGCCGATCATGCCGATCAGTATCGCTGCCGCTTCCAGCACATAGGTGACGGCAAAGCTGCGGTCGAAGATGCGCAGGCTCAGCGCGCGGATCTCGGCCGGCGCACGCAGTTCGATCACATCGGCGGATTCCAGCGTGGCCAGCAGCTCGCGACTCACATCCGCTGCCTTCACGCCGGGGCGCAGCCAGATCGCGGCATCCGTGCGCGTTTCATCGCCGGTGATGCGCTGGTAATCCTCCGCGCGCATGGCCACCGAACCGAATTGCCGCGCATAGTCGCGCCAGACGCCCATCACGGAGAAGCGCTGCAGGCTGCCTGCCAGCGGGAGTTCGAGTATTTCTCCGGGGCGTGCGCCATAGAGATCCTCCATCGCCTCGGACACCCAGACCGGCGGCGGCATGTCCGGCTGCCATGCGTGCGCGCGGCCGACCAGCGGCAGGGAAGCGCCGGGATCTGCCGCGTCGATGTGGCGTGCGACGATAACCACCGGGGCGCGGTCCGCTGCGAGTTGCAGCGGCACGGAGCGTGAGAACTCGACGCGCAGTACGCCGGGGTGTGTGCGTATGAGCTGCAGGTCAGCCGGCGGCAGGTACACGTCTGTCATGGACTGCCCGACCCGCGCATAGAGGTCGGCCGGCAATACCTGGGTCAGCCAGTCGTCGAGCGTGCCGCGAAAGCTCGACACCATGGTGCCCATCGCCACCATCAGACCGAAACTGGCAACGATGCCGGCCATCGCGATCGCTGCACCACCGGGGGCCTGCACCATCCGGTTCGCGGCCAGCAACAGCATCGGCATGCGCGTACCGGCATGCGCCGTCTGCAACCAGTCGGCGAGCGGACGGGAGACGAGTTGCGCGATGCGCGGCTGCAGTGCGATCGCGCCGATCAATATGGCGCCGATGGACAGATAGGCAGGCAAGGGTATGTCGGCCAGCGGCGGAAGACTGATCAGCACTGCGCCGGCACACAGCAAGGCCATGCCCGGCCAGACGCGGCCGAGCGGACGAAGCACGTCCTCTTCTGCACCGGCGTGGAGCGCTGCCGCGGGCGGCGTATGCGCCGCTTCGTGGGCGGGCAGATAGCTGCCGGCGACTGCCGCGACTATGCCGAGCCCGCCGAATCCGGCTGCGGTCAGCGGCGGAAAGCCGAGTACCGGCTCGGCCGTATTGAAGTAGCCGCCACCGAGGTCGCCGCCCAGGGCGGCAAGCGCCGCACGGGCGATGGCTGCCCCGGCAAACAATCCGAGCAGGCTGCCCGCGGTGCCGATAGTGACGGCCTCGGCGATCAGCAGTCGCTTGAGCTGGCCACGCTCAATGCCGGCGGCGCGCAGCCAGGCAAACTGCGAGCGTCGGGCCAGCGTGGCCTGAGCCTGCAACGAGAACACCAGGAAGCCGCCGGTAAACAGGGCGACAAGCGCCAGCACATTGAGGTTGACGCGATAGGCGCGGGACAGATTGGCAAGACGTGCGCTGGCCGCATCCGGCCCAGCAAGGTTCACACCGGGCGGCAGATCGAGCCGGGTGCGCAGCGCGTCCAGGCTGGCGCCATCGGCGAGACGCAGATCGATACGCGTCAGCCTGCCGAGGCCGCCGAGCCGCCACTGTGCAAAACCCAGGTCCATCACGCCGAGCAGGACGCCGGGCCTTGTGCCTGGCAGCGTACCGCGCACCTCCAGTCCCACCATGCCGGATCCGGCCTGCACCCTGAGGGTGTCGCCGACCTGCACCTTGAAACGCGCCAGCGCCGACGGCGACAGAAAGATTCCGTCTGCAAAGAGAGCAAAGCGGGACGCTGCGCCTTTTTCAGCAAGAGAAGCGTCCCCTATGAGGGTTGGCGAGAGCGGTGCGGCGCGCAGCACGTCGATGCCGAGCACGGTAAGGCGCGGCGGATGGTCGTCAGCTTTGCCGGGCACGAGCACATCGGTGGCGAGCACAGGGCTGGCCAGCTGCACGCCGGGCTCCCTGGCCACGCGCGCAAACAGCTGTTCATCAAATCCCGTGCGCGAACCCTCGATGACCGCATCGGCTTCGCCGTTGATCTGCCGGAGCGCCGCGCTGAACTCATTCAGCGCCGAACTGTTGATCAGACTCACGGCATAGCCGAGCGCGACACCGACAGCGATTGCCAGCACCTGCACAGCGGTGCGCAGCCGGTAAGTCCAGGCGTATCTGATGATCAGCTGCCACCAGATCCACAACATGTCAGTGAGCGGCCGGGCTTTGCGGATGCAGGCGGCCCTGACTGAGCAGCAGCACGCGGTCAGCAAGCGCCGCGGCCGCCGCCGAGTGCGTGACGAGCACGCCGGCCGCGCCGCGCTCGCGGATCTGCGTGGCCAGCAGCGTCATCAGCGTCGCCGCGGTTTCAGCGTCGAGATTGCCGGTGGGCTCGTCAGCCAGAATCAGCAGCGGCCGGTGTACGAGTGCGCGGGCTACCGCCACGCGCTGCAGCTCGCCGCCGGAGAGTTCGCGCGGCAGGCTGCCGGCGCGATCGGCCAGGCCCACTGCACCGAGCAGTTCAGCGACGCGCTGCTGGCGCTCGCCGGCGGCTACGCCAAGCAGGACCAGCGGCAGCTCGATGTTCTGGCCGATACGCAGATGCGGCAGGATATGAAAGGACTGGAACACGAAACCGAGCCGCGCACGACGCAGGCGCGTGCAAGCATCGTCATCGAGCGTGGCCAGGTCCTGCCCGCCGATCATGACCCGCCCCGCGTCAGGCTGGTCGAGTCCGGCAATCAGGTTGAGCAGCGTGGACTTGCCGGATCCCGACTCGCCGACGATGGCGACGAGCTCGCCCGGCGCGACTGACAGATCAAGGCCATCGAGAATCTGCCGGTTGTCGTAGCGCCGGGAAAGCTGGCTGACGGCTAGCGCAAGGTCGGCCATCGGGAATCAGGCGTCTGGGAGGTGTTCGGGCAAGTCATCGGGTGCGTCGGCAAACCCGGTATCCGGCAGCCCGACCGGTTCGTCGTCTTCATCATCCGTCAGCTCGACGAGCGCAACCGGCAGTTCTTTGCTGGTTTTCGCACCGAGGGTCTTGATGTCGAGCGCCCGCTTGACGAGGTTGCCCTTGCCTGTGTGCAGCCTCTTGATGGCTTTATCCAGCATGGTGCCGGCGGTCTGCAGGTTGCTGCTGACTTTCTCCAGTTCGCCGACAAAGGCCACGAAAGTGTCATACATCCGGCCGGCCTGGTCGGCAATCTTCATGACGTTGCGGTTCTGGCGCTCTATGCGCCAGACACTTTCGACCACCCGCAGCGTCGCCAGCAGCGTGGTCGGGCTGACCAGCACGATGTTCTTCTTCCAGGCCATCGCATACAGATCCTGATCGGCCTGCACCGCAACGAGAAATGCCGGCTCCACCGGAATGAACAGCAGGGTGAAGTCCAGCGACTCGAAACCGTAAAGCGCCGGGTAGTTCTTCTCGCTCAGGGTCTTGATGTGCGTGCGCACCGAGAGCAGATGGCTGTCCAGCGCGGCCGCGCGATCAGCATCGTTGTCCGCGCTGGCATAGCGCTCGAAGCCGACCAGCGACACTTTCGAGTCCACGACAATGCGCCGGTCTTCCGGCAGGCGGATCACCACGTCCGGCTGCTGCCGGTCGCCGGCTTCATTCCGGCGGCTGTCCTGTACCTCGTATTCGCGACCTTTGACGAGGCCAGACAGCTCCAGCGCACGCTCCAGGATGAACTCGCCCCAGGCCCCCTGGGTCTTGGCCTCGCCCTTGAGTGCAGTGGTCAGGTTCTTTGTGTCCTGGCTGACCTGCTGGTTGAGGTCCATGAGCCGCTTCAGCTCATCCTTGAGCGAACGGCGCTCGCCCACCTCGGTGATGTGCGTAGCCTCGATCTTGTCCTGGAATTCCTTGAGTCGTTCGCGGAAAGGCTTCAGCAGTTCGTCCAGCTTGCTGTGGTTGGTCTCGGTGAACTTGGTGGTTTTCTCGTCGAGGATCTTGCCGGCCAGTGCTTCGAAGGCGGCCGTGAAGCGTTTCTCGGTCTCTTCAACGAGCGCCTTGAGACGCGCCTCGTTCTCGGCCTGCGCCCGGGCGGCATCCGTCAGCCGCGTCTGCAGTTCGCCGATCCGTACAGCTTTCTCGCTGTCCGCCTGAGCCAGTTCACGGGCGGTTTCCAGCGCCTGTGCCTGCTGGCTGCGCAACTCGGCAAGCTGCGCTTCCAGACCGCGGACTTTCTCCTCGGGCGCGGCCCGGGCAGCTTCGATCTGCGAAGCGGTGAGGGCCTGCACATCATCGAGCCGGCGCTTTGCCGACCGGCTGACAAGCCATGCACCGGCCAGCCCGCCCAGCACGAGGGCCGGCAGCGCCAGCAGTATTGCAGTGAGGGTTGAAGCTTCCATACTCCCAGTGTACCGGCGGAAACCGCAGGCCGCAGCCGGAAGCTGGCGGAGGGGCGGCGCATGGGCTTACTGGTAGCGGCAGCCTTCGCCGACCAGTTGGTAGCCGACGATGATGCCGCCCTTGTCGACTTCGAAATGCACCTCGCAGTCTTTCCGGTCAGGACTCACATAGACCCAGTTGCCGTTGGGCAGATCATAGGTTTTGCTCTTCCACCCGACCCGGGAACCGTAGCTTTGCGGTTCGCTATCCAGGCGCTCCTGCTCCGCAACCGGCCGGCCGATTCCCTGGTCGGCCCACTCACGCAGCCGGGGAATCTGTGAATTGCAGCCGGCCATCAGGGCGCACAGCAATGCCGGCAGCACAAGCAACTTCAGTTTGCACATGCGCAAGCCTCCCTCAATCCTCATCCGTGGCCATCATCACAGCAGGCACGCCCTGCAGCAGCGCCGGGTAGGTGAGTGCCGCCGCAACCGGCATGCCGGGGATGTTCAGGCCAGTGCGCAAAATCGGACCAAAGTGGTTGCCGCCGAACTGATCGAGCCGTACCTGGAAGACATCATGCATTCCGGCGATGGCATTCATGCCGGGGATCCGGTTCATCAGGCGACTGAGAGAGCCGCCTTCATTCCAGAACGAATTTGGATCAATGACACGAGCTGCTCCACCGAAGTTATTTACCCCTGAGCGCGGCATCGTATAGCGATTCTTTATCTGCGCCGCGCCACCCGAGTCCCAGGTCACACCATAGTTGACGATCTCCTGATAGCCCCAGGAAAATGTCGCAGCACCGCCGGCAAACATGAAACCCTGGCGGAACTCGCCGCCACCCGCTTCAGCCAGCACACCACCCGCCGTGCCAGAAAGAAGTACGCGTTCGGCATTCCAGGTTTCGCCCCAGGCGGCACCCATTGCGCCAAAGGCTGCGCCACCGGCAGCACCCACGACCACGCCACGCACATCGCCTGTGGACACGCCTCCGGCCACTGCCCCGCCAGCCACTGCGCCAAGTGTATCGCCCGCAGCCAGGCTCGCGGTGGGTGTTGCGGCCAGATAGGCTTCGCTGACCGCACCCGCCGTGTAGTACGCAGCTACGGCCGCAACGATCTCCCGCCCGTAGTTGCGCACCGTACGTCGCATCAGACTGCCGAAGCCGCGGATCGCCCGCTTGAAGAACTTGCCGATGCGTCCGAACAGGAATCCGCCCGGATCACTGAGGGATGCAGGGTTATTGGTCACATAGGCGTAACGGCTCAGGGTTTGTGGATTGCTGAGCACGCCGAGTACCGGGTCGGGAGTGAGCATCACACCGAGCAGCGGATCCTGCAGACGCCCGTTCATGTGGATCAGCCGGACGTTGTCCAGGTGTTCGTGCCCGGTATAGCCGCGGCGGGTGAACTGGGCGTCCGCATAGCGCGCGCCGGCCGGATCAGCCGTCCAGTCGGCATTGCGCCGCTTGCCGAACACATCGAAGCGCGGCGCGATCTGCTGCGGGCCGGTGCCGACGAAGCGGCTCAGTGCATCCACGCTGCCCTGATGATCGCGGTGAATGAAGTAGGCATCGAAGGTCAGCGGATTCGACTGCTCCACCTGGGACAGGATTGCTTCGCCATTCACCAGGATATTGGACTGGTAACGGCGGTTTCCACCGCTCGCCTGCACCTCGAAGTGCGGCCCGATGTACCACGTCGTCACGGTCGAGCCTCCGGTACGGGCAACCTGCCGGATACGCTGACGGTCGGGCCCGTAATCGAACTCGGCATAGTCGGAAGCTCCATAGCTGATGCGCTTCGGCAGCTGCGCGGCCGTCCAGCTGAGCATCTTGCCGTTGCGGCTCGTCATGTTGCCGTTGGCGTCGTAGCCGAAGCTGAGACTGCCGGCGGGCCCGCCGGAAACCGCGACCACGCCACCGGGGTGGGCGGCGGCATAGCTGTAGGTGCCGGCATCAGACTTGCTGTGGATGCGGCCGGCCGGATCGTAGCCGAGCGCCAGGCTCTGCACGCCGTTGCGCCGTGCGCTGGTCAGACGGTTCTGCTCGTCGTAGCTGAACTCTTCGCTGATGCCCTGGCGCAGATCCTGACGTTGCAGCAGATTGCCCACCTTGTCCCAGGCATAGCTGTAGTTCTGCCGTTCAGCGCCGAGTCCAGGACCGGTCCTGATCTCGCGCAGGCGGGTACTCGCCCGGTCATAGACATGCTGTTCGTCAATCTGGCTGTAGCTGCCGAGCCTGACATGCCGCCGGCGACCGACCGCATCCATCGCCTGCAGATCATAGACGCGCATCCAGAACGAACCGCCACCACCGATATCCTGTTCGACCACATCGAGATTGCCGGTGCTGTCGTAGTGATAGGCCAGAGACACCTGCGCACCGTCGACAGTTTGCGGATAGCTCATGCTGGCCACCCGGGAGAGTGCATCCCAGCCATAGCCGGTTACATAGCTGGTACCGTCGATGGTCGTCGATACCGACGTCCGGCGCCCGATCGCATCGTAGCCATACTGCTCGACAAAACCGGCAGCGGTGTTTCCGAGCGGTGCTGTCACCCGCTGCGGAAGGCCGAGCAAGGGCCCGTTCACCGTATTGAAAGTCCAGGTGGTCGGCCCCTGATCGGGATCGTTGCGTCTGATCAACCGGCCGAGCTGATCGTAGCTGAAGCTGATGGTATTGGCCGGCGAGAGCGCATCGGTCTGACTGACGAGTTCGCCGAAGGCATTCCAGGTCGAGCGGCGTCGACCGGTGTCAGCTGACTCCACGCTGGTCTGCAGGCCACGCTCGTCGTAGTTCAGCGTCGTGACATTGCCGTTGGCATCGCTGAGCGTGCTGATCTCGCCGAACGGCGTATAGGCATAGGAAGTGGTGCCGCCGGCAGGCGAAGTGATTGCGATCAACCGGCCTTCGGCATCATAAGTCTGCGCGGTGACCCGGTTTTCAGCATCGCGCACCGTCTGTGTCAGCAGACTGTAGGTCCAGCGTGTGCTGGCGACAGCGCTGCCGGACTCATCCACCGGCCGGTCTTCGCTTTTCTTGCGGCCGGCGATGTCGTAGCGGTAGTCCACCTGGTATTGGGACTCGCCGTTGATATAGGGCACGGTCTGCTGCCGTACCCGGCCGAGTGCATCGTATTCGGTGAGCTGACGGCTGGTCTGGCCACCGGTGAGCGGGAATTCACTGCCCACCGCGCGGCCCCAGACATCGTTGATGCTGGCAGACCAGAAGCCGTCACCGCGGGTCGAGCGGACCTGGTACGCGCCACGGGATGCAAAACAGGCTCCGGCACAGGGCAGATACTGCACCGTGATCCCCGGGCCGTCGGCACGGGTCTCCTGTTTCATGCGACCGAAATCATCCCATAGCCAGCTCGTGACCAACCCCCGCGGGCTGGTTTCGCTGGACAGCAGATCGAGGCCATAACGCCAGACCCGGCTGATTACCGGATTCGCCTGGCCGTTGATCACTGCGGTTTCAGTCACCGGGCGATCGCCCCAGGCGTCGTAGGTGTAGAGCGTCTTGCGCTCAGGCAGCGAGAAATCCGCCGCGGTACGGGTGACTTCGGCGAGCTGACCTCTTTCGTTCCAGATCTGCATGGTCAGCAGTCGCTCTGCCATCGGCGCGGGTTCACCGGAGGCTTCCATCTCCTTGCGGCAGGTGTCTGCCGACCAGATATAGCGCGTGGTGCGCCTCAGGGCAGCTGTCTGTGAGTTGTCCCTGGTCACACGCACCACGCTCGGCAGGCCCAGACAGTACTGACTGGTGCGCAGAGAATCGTCGAGTGTCGTGGCGGTTATCGTGGTCAGCAGCGCCTGGCTTGCCGGCGAGCTGACCATTACCGTTTCCGTCACCGGCACACCGTGGTTGGTGTTGAAGGTCCGGATCGTCGTTCGGGTCCGCAGCAACTGACCGAGTGTCCCGCCATCCGGATCGGTCTCGTAGTCTTCACCGACCTCCGTTGCCATGAGGACCAGATGGTAATCAGCGGCCGCATCGCTGGCCGCTGCGGCACGCGTGTTCACCGCCCAGCCCGGATCGAGGACACTGATCTTGCGCCCGTCGCTGCGCATGGTCGTCACCAGGTCCGGCAAGCCGATGTACGGAAAGTCCTGGCGATACACCGTTTCCGTATACACGGCGACGCCGTGCAAGGCCGTATAGCGTGAATCGGTTGCACGACCTTTTGCAAAACCGAGGAACCCCCGGCCGAGGTGATCGAGCCGACCGTTAACGTAGGCGTAACTCATCGTGTACTCGCCGCCGGCGCCGTCATTGGCCGTGTATTTACTGACCACATGCAGCGCGCCACCGCGCATCAGATGCTGGCCAGGCTGATCGGTACCGCTGTAGCTATAGCCGGCAAATCCTGTCAGCGGGGCATACTCCGGTCGCCATGTGTTGCCCAGACCATCGGTAACCGAAACCAGCAGCCCGGATCGCGGACCTGCTTTTTTGCGCACATGCCAGCGGCCATTGGCCTCACTGAACACCAGATCTGTCTGCCCGTCAGCGTCTGCATCTGCAAGCACAAGCTGGACCGGATTTGATGAGTTGGTGATACCGGAATCAAGATCGATGAAACGGGCCGGATCGCTGTTGCTGAGCGATGGCGCCGCTGGACCGCCATTGGCCAGATGCGCACGCCAGGTCGTTGCGTCCAGCTGACAGATGAGGTCATCACGACCATCCCCGTCGATGTCGGCAATGCGTATGCCGCCATTGGCAATCGACGACACGTCGACCAACTCTCGCTCAGACCATGCATTGCCCTTGCTGAGTTGGAGTCGCCAGCGCTGCCAGGCATCACGACATGCATTGTCCGTGAGGCCATCGCCATTCAGGTCGAGCGCAAAACATTCTTCGGTGCTTGAAATGGGCCGCTCGAAGTCAGATCCCATCCACTGAAAATCAGCACCGCTGGAAAGATAAACCTGCACAACGCCGTTCATCAACCGCGATAGCGGCTTGCGGGTGACCAGCAGATCGTGCCGGCCATCGCCGTCGAAATCGACATTCGCATCAACGTTTGCGGTACTGAGCGGCGCCAGCCCGGATCCGGAAGACTGGACCACGCCGGTCGCTCGCTCCGACGCAAAGCCGGACCCGGTGTTCGGCCGGTAGTAGAGTGCGTTGTCCTTGAAATAGCCCAGTTCGTTGAGCCCGTCGCCATCAATGTCCAGCACCAGCAGCGTGGGCGCCACGGCTGTAGACAAGCCGGTGTTGCCGCCGGCTGCAAAGCCAGCCCCTGTCGAGCGATAGACAAACCAGTAAGGTGAGCCCGAAGGCCCGGCCGTAACCAGGTCGCGCCGGCCATCGCCGTCGTATTCAAGCAGATAGGTTGGACCGTCGGCGGGCACCGCCGTATCGATCGGTGTACCGACATAGGGGTTGTTAACTGCGCCGCTGGCCAGCCGCACACGCCACAGGCGACTGCTGCCGACCACCACGGGCACATGGAGATCCATGTCACCGTCGCCGTCATGGTCGGCAAACAGTGCCTCGCCGGCCAGCGGATCCGTAGCGCCCGCCGCATCCGGCTGGTAGCTCAGTTGGCTGTTCTGCCAGCCCAGAACCGTGTCCGGCAGGCACTCTGTCGGACCGCACTGACGGAGGCTGATCAGCTGACCGGGCTGGCTGCCAGTCGGCGCCGCATAGTTCAGTGTCCAGCTGTGCACGAGGGCGAAGCCAGTGCCGGCATCGAACTCATAGCGGATGGCCTGCAGCCGCTTCGAGCGCTGCCAGCGCGAGCCCCAGGTGTAGCCCGCACGCTGCTGCATGGCGGGGCGCGACTCATACAGGAAAACAAGACGGAATCTTGCGCCGGCACCGCTTGAATCAGCGGTCCAGCGAATCGCGGCAGGCAGCGCTTCGCCGGTCGCCTGATCGTCGTTCCAGCTATACAGCATCTGGTTGCCGAACTTGTCACTGACCTGGGTGATGGCCCACTCACGGACTTCACTGCTCAACCCCGCTGCCTCGATGCGCGAATCCGCATCGTTGCCGTAGCGCCAGGTCAGCCCGTCTGGATGCTGCACCTCGAACCAGGCGGGACCGCTGCCTTGCTGGCCATGGGACACCACGCGCTGCAGGTTGTTGATCTCCGTACGATACTCGGCGCCTTCAGCGCCATAGACACCGGACAACAACACCAAAGGCTGGCCGTCGAGGCAGTAGCGGTCGCCGTTGCCGAAGCGCACACCCTGCATCCGGCCATCGACGGCGATGGTCTGTGCACAACGGCTGATCTTCGACAGCCCGGCGAGTGTCAGACCGACACCGGCCAGGCCATCAGCACCGTGACTGTTGTAACGCAGACTGACCGAGGGCCGCAGTCCGCCGCGACCTGCAGTTACGCTGATCGGTACCGACCAGGTTGCTGCCCCGGCCGGGTCGACACCGAATTCAGCTGCGATCCGGCCGACCGCTGCGGCACTTGCCACCTGAGAGGCCATCTGGCTCAGCAGAGCGGCAACCAGCAGTCCCGATGCAATTGATGTCCGGATCAACGCGGTGCGCTGACCTGCGGGGCAGAAGCTCGCGGCGATGTACGGCATGTCTGTCTCCGGCCAATAACTGACGGAGGCCTATGTGAACAGCCGCACACCACTCGCAGCGACGTCGATAAGCGCAGCCTTCGTCCGGTTTGTGGACTGGCGATGCAAATGCAGTGAAAGACACCGGTAAGCGCTGCACCTGACAAAATCCGTCTGCATGAAAGCCGCAGTGCTAGTCTTGAATGTCGCAGAACCCGGAGGGAGCGCGCAGCGATGAAGAGGTTTCTGAAGTACGGCCTGGGCGGATTGGCGATGCTGCTGGTACTGCTGACCGGTGGATTTTATGTCTGGGGCGAGATGTCACTGGCCAGGCCAACGGCTGCGGCACTGGCTGCCATGCAATCCGACGATCAAGTCACTGTCGAGGACGGCAAGTACCTGAGCTTCAGGCCTGCGACGGGCGAGCCCGCCCTGGGCGTCATCTTTTATCCCGGTGCGAACTGCGACATCCGCGGCTATGCACCCGTGTTCCGCCGTCTGGCAAGCCGCGGCTATCTGGTGGTGGATGTGCAGATGCCGCGGAATTTTGCGATTTTTGCACCGGACCGCGCCGACGATGTGCGCGCGGCCTGGCCGAATATCAGGCGTTGGGTGATCGCCGGTCATTCGATGGGCGGCGCGATGGCCGGTTATTACGCTTTTCATCACCAGAAAGACCTGGCCGGACTGATCATCTGGGATTCCTATCCACCCGAACAGGACAGTCTTGCCGACTCGGATCTGCCGGTCTGGCATATCCACCGGGCAACGCTCGCCGGCGCAGCACCGGAAAAATTCGAGGGGATGCGCAAGCTCTTTCCGGTTTCCAGCATCTGGGTGCCGGTGCCTGGCGGGATTCACATGTACTTCGGATCTTTCGACGGCGGCGGCTACAAGGAACAGTGGACGCCGAAGATCTCTCGCGAAACGCAGCAGGACATCGTGGTTACGGCCATGCTGAATGCGCTGCAGGCGATAGCCGCGTCAGGACGCTGAGCACCCCGGGGAAAACGCCTCAGGCCTTTGCCGACAGGAACGCGCCGCGTGAGCGGCGAAAGCACACCGTCAGGTACTCGGCGCGCACCAGCCAGCGGAAGTCCGGCTCATCAGAGGCGGCACAGGCAACCACGCGCACCACCGCACTGAGCGGATCACAGCTGAGCTTGAGCAGCTGGGAGGGAACCACCGCACCGACGGTGACAAACTGCAGGCCGCCCGGCGAGATATCGCGCGTTTCACCGCTGAATGGCCCCTGCAGCGGCCAACCGTGAAAGAAACTCAGCGCATGGCGCCGGGCCAGGCGGCTCATGGCGCGTTTGCCGGTCGTTTCCATGCGCTGCCGTGATACCTGCCGCAGCGGGCTGCCGCAGGCCGCGCACATGGCATCGCGCGGAATCTGTTCGGTATAGCCATGTGCTGTGCAGCAATAAATGCAGGCCGGCTGGCGCATGGCCGCCGTGATCGATGTATCGGCCGTGGCGGCAGGTTCGGGGGCCCCCTGCCGGTCATATTCGGCCCGCCTGGCGGCATCCATGAGGGTTTGATAGGCCTCATTGATCAGCGTGGCATTCCACTGGTCGCCGCCCAGATCCGGGTGCATACGCAGCTTCTGCATCAGGGTCCGGTAGCTGGATCTGATGATTTCCGTCGGCGCATCGGGCTGAACGTGCAGGATGCGGTAGTAGTTGCGCCGGTTTTCCATGGTTCAATAGGTTAAATTGCCAGCGCAGACCGGTCTAGCGTATCCTGCCGTATGGCCGCTTCGAACTCCCTTCACCAGCCTTCGCCGCTGGACGCTGATCCTTTTGCCCTGCAGTCGATCACCAAGGCCGAACCGCCTTCCGGTGTGGACACCAGCAACTGGCATCGTTACGTCATTACACAGGGGCACAACACCATCGTTGGCCATCTGCAGGGCAGTCACGCCAGCATCGAGCGTTCCGTAAAGGAAATCATCGAGCGCCTCAACGAAAGGCGCCGCGGCAAGACCGGCCGGGTACACCTGAGCCCGGGGCGCAAGAAGAAAGCCGCTACGCAGGACGAGACCTGAGCGGCCGGTCGGCTACCGCCTCACGGTAGACCAGGCGTAACCAGAACACACCGATCCCGCCAGCGATCGCGTTGGCGGAAGCCGCCGCAATGAAGATACCGACCAGGCCAAAGAACTGCGACAGCAGCCAGGCCAGCGGTGCATAGACCGCAATGGTGCGTGACATCGAAATCCACATCGCCGCTATCGGCTTGCCCATCGCATTCAGCGAGCCGTTTACGGTCATCGCACAGCCAAGCGCGATGTAGCTGATCGGTACCACACGCATCTGCAGCAGTGCCGTGTCCCGGGCTGCACCCTCCAGACCGAACAGGTCGACGACATGTCCGCCGAAGAGCAGCAGAAATGCGCCGATGGCCAATCCGTAGAACAGCGAGAAACGATAAGCGAAGCGGATACCGTCGCCGACACGGTCCAGGCGCCGGGCGCCAAAGTTCTGGCCGACAAACGGTGTCATACCTGCCGACAGCGCCATCATCGCCAGCAGCGACAGTGCCTCGATGCGCGAAGCGATGCCAAAACCAGCCACCGATGCCTGGCCGAATTTTGCGATTTGATAGGTGATAAAAGCCGTCGTGACCGGCGATACAAGGTTGCTGGTCAAGGACGGCAAACCTACATGCAGGATGCGCCGCCATGAATCCATGATGAGGTGCCGGTCCAGCGTCCTGATATTTACCAGATGCTCGCGATACATCACGAAAAATATCGAGGCGAACATGGTCAGGATGTTTGCTATCACAGCGCCGAGCGCGGCACCCGCAATCTCCATGCGCGGGAAACCGAACAGGCCGAAGATGAGTACCGGATCGATGCAGATGTTCAGTATCGCCGCCGTAGACATGATCATCGCTGGCCGCTTGGCATCGCCGGAAGCGCGCAGTACCGAGTTGGCGACCATCGGTGCCACGACAAAGATGCCGCCCCAGTAAAAAATGCGCATGTAGCGATGGATGTGCGGCAGGATGCGCTCGTCCGCGCCGAGCAGGCGGAATACCGGATCGATAGTCAGCAGGCCAACGACAAGGATCACCACAGCGCACAGCACGCCAAGCAACATGGCATGCGTGGTGATGCGCCTGACCTGCTCGCGGTCTTCGGCGCCAAACAGCCTGGACACCACCGAGGAGGTCCCGACACCCAGCGACATGGCCATCGCACCGACGATGAAGCTGACCGGAAAGGTAAACGTGATAGCCGCAAGCTGCTCGGTACTGACCTGTGCGACGAAGTAGGCCCCGGCCAGGTTATTGGTGACGATCGCAACCATGCCGAGCATCATCGGCAGCATCAGCGACAGGATTGCCTTGCTGACCGGGCCTTCGGTAAGTCTTGCGCGCTTTCCAGCCGGTGGTTTCATGTATCTCTACAGTCCCTGAGTCTTTGCTTTGGCATCTATGAGGCGCCGGTACTCGGCATAGGCGTAGCGGTCTGTCATGCCGGCCACGTAGTCGGCAATCGCCAGAGCCCGGCCCGGCTCGCCACGCTCAGCCTCCCATTGAAACGCCCGCGTCGCATGTTCGGCCGGCATCGCTGCGGGGCTGTTCATGTAACAGGCGAACAGTTCCTTCAGCATGTTCTGCGCGCGCGAGGTCACCGCGAGCACGCGCTCATGCCGGTACAGCTGCCGGTGCAGAAAGCGCTTCAGGCCAAGATGCGCCTTGCTCACTGCCGGGCTCAGCGCCACCAGCGGGTGTTTCAGCGCACGCACCTCATCGATTGATTCCGGCCCACGGGCGGCGATGTTGTTGCCGGTCGTCTCGACCAGGTCGCTGACCACTTCGTTGATCATCCCGCGGATTGTTTCGTGGATCAGCGCACGGCGCGATGCCCGCGGATTGGCCTCCAGCAACGGGACATGATGACGCCGGAACAGGGGCACCGCGCACAGCGCTTCCTCGGTCAGCAGCCCGGAGCGCAATCCGTCATCCACATCGTGATTGTTGTAGGCAATTTCGTCCGCCAGATTGACCACCTGTGCTTCCAGTCCCGGCTGCTGTCGCAACAGAAACCGCTCGCCGACCACGCCGAGCCGTCGCGCATTCCGTTTTGAGCAGTGCTTGAGTATCCCTTCGCGGGTTTCAAAGCACAGGTTCAGTCCGGGAAACGCAAGGTAACGGTCTTCGAGTTCATCCACCACCCGCAGGGACTGCAGATTGTGTTCGAAACCACCCCACGGTTTCATGCATGCGTCCAGCGCATCCTCACCCGCGTGACCGAAGGGCGGGTGGCCCAGATCATGCGCCAGTGCAATTGCCTCGATCAGCTCTTCGTTCAGATGCAGGGCACGGGCCACGGTGCGGGCGATCTGCGCGACTTCGATCGAGTGCGTCAGGCGGGTACGGTACAGGTCGCCCTCGTGATTGATGAAGACCTGGGTCTTGTAGACCAGACGGCGGAAGCCACCGGAATGGATCACCCGGTCGCGATCGCGCTGGAACTCACTGCGGTATGCATGCGACGGCTCTGCATGCTGCCGGCCGCGACCCGACTCTGCGCGCGCTGCAAAGGGCGCCAGCCTGTTGCCGGACCCGGTGCCCGGGCCGGTCGGGCGGCTGCGCGGCCGGACTTTCTTCACCGCACAAACTGCTCGCGCAGGAAGTCGGCGAGCTCGTGTGGCGCGTAATCAGCGGTAATTCGGCCGGCACCGATACGGTCGAGCAGTACCAGGCGGATATGCCCGGCCATCACCTTCTTGTCCATGCCCATCGCAGCGAGGAATTTCCCCGGATCAACGGGCGGCGGATCAATCGGCAGATTCAGCTGGCTGTAGAGCCGGCGGATGCGCTCGACGGCGGCTCGGTCGACGGTGCCCAGCCGCTCTGCAAACGCAGCGGCCATGCAGGTGCCCGCGGCCACCGCCTCACCGTGCAGCCACTCGCCATAGCCGGCATGCAATTCGATCGCATGACCGAAGGTATGACCGAGATTGAGCAATGCGCGGCGGCCATGCTCGAGTTCGTCCTGGGCAACGATTTCGGCCTTGAGTTCGCATGACCGGCGTATCACGTGGCGAAGGGCGGCCGGATCACGCTGCAGCAGGCTCTGGGTATGGGCTTCTATCCAGTCGAAAAACGCCGCATCGCCGATCAGCCCGTACTTCACCACTTCAGCCAGACCGGCGGAGAGTTCGCGGTCGGGCAGGGTCTGCAGGGTATCGGTATCAGCCAGCACACACAGCGGCTGGTGAAAGGCGCCAATGAGGTTCTTGCCACCCGCGTGATTGACGCCGGTTTTGCCGCCGACGGCCGAGTCCACCTGAGCCAGCAGGGTGGTCGGCACCTGCAGGAAATCCACGCCGCGCTGATAGATCGCCGCGGCAAATCCGGCGATGTCGCCGACCACGCCACCGCCCAGCGCCACGACCACCGCATCGCGTCCGTAGCGGCCGGAGACGAGCGCATCGAGTACTGCGCTCACCGTGGCCATGGTCTTGTGGCGCTCGCCGTCGGGCAGGCTGAAGCTGTTTACCCGGCAGCCGCTCAAGAGGCCGCGCAGCGGACCAAGATAGATCGGACCTACGGTGTCATTGGTCACGACCAGCACGTCGCGATGCTTCAGGTACGGCTCAAGAATGGCCGGCTGCGACAGCAGGCCACTGCCGATAAGAACCGGGTAACTGCGCAGACCCAGGTCGACCGACAGGGTAATCAGCATCGTCTGTGACATCTGCGCATGGTACTCAAGCCGGGGACCGGGCGGCGAGATACTGGCGAATCTCATGGACGACCGATGCCACCTTGCGGTTATCCGTGTCGACGACGAAATGTGCGATTTCCCGGAACTGCGGTTCACGCTCCGCCATCAGCCGGCTGAGGATTTCACGCGGATTACCGTTTTTCAGCAAGGGGCGGCCGCGGCCGCCGCCGGTACGCTTGAGCTGCTGGTCGACACCGGTATGCAGATAGACAACCAGGCCACGCCCATGCAGTCTCGCCCGGCTGTCCGGATTCTGCGCAGACCCGCCACCAGTGGCCAGCACGATACCCGGCCGCTGCGTCACTTCATCGATCACACGGCACTCGCGCTCGCGAAACCCCGCCTCACCTTCGCGCTCGAAGATAAAGGGAATATCCACGCCGCTGCGCATTTCGATGAGCTGATCGCTGTCGATGAACTCGCGGCCCAGGTCGCGCGCCAGGCGCTTGCCGACGGCCGACTTGCCGGAGCCCATCGGGCCGACGAGAAAGATGCTGGTTTCAGGCTGCATTGAAGCAGTGTTTGCGATCGGCGCAGGGCCGTCAACTGGCAGACGGAGGCGGTGCAGAAAAGAACAGGCCGGCTTGCGCCGGCCTGTTCAATGTCTTGTGACCCGACGCCTGGCTCAGGGTGTCGGCGGTGGAATCGTGCAATCCGTAGTGGTTCCGGTGGGCACATCGACACCGAAAGGACTGAACTGGTTCGGCGGGGCATCGGTCTCGCTATCGACGTCGGATGCCAGCACCTGCAGTGTAAATACGCTGGACTTGCTGAACTCACTGCCGGTAACGCTCGCTTTCGCAGTCAGCGTGGCCTCAAGCCACTCAGCGTAGTTCTGCGGGTAGAACACGCAGATGCGTGCACGACCCTGGCTGTTGGTTACGACATTGGCAGCGGTACCCTGGGCCCCGGCCGTCGCACAGGGTGCGCTCAGCGAGGCCGTTTCCGGAACGGCGGCAACCAGCGCAATGTTACCGGCTTCAAGGATGCCATTGTTATTGCCGAGACCAGAGACATCCTCACCCAGGCTGGCATCCAGAATGCCGTTCTTGTTGGCGTCCTCATCCGGACAGAAAACCGGTGAATTGCCCGCGTAAGACCAGACACCGGGCGGGTCCGCCCACCCCAGTTGCCCTTTGATGTACTGACGGGAGCGGATACTGGCCTGCACTGACTTGTTGGCAACTGCATTGCCGTCAACGTCAGTCACCAGGATGACCCATTCCTTGGCATAGGTGGCCGTACCGATCTCAAACAGCGTATTGCCTGTTCCCAGGGTCAGGGCAAGTTCCTGCCGGGCAACGGTCAATGCCACAGTGTCGTCGATGCCCGTGCCCTGTACGGTGGCACGAATTACGACACCATTTACGGCGCTGGCATCAGCACCAGCCGTGTAGACCGACTGGGCATGCCCCTGGCTGTCGGTAATATCCTGCCCGACCGACAGCGAGCCACCCGTCGATTCAAGTGCGAACTGTACGGTCCGGTTCTTGACCGGGTTGTTGCTTGCATCCCGGACCACTGCTGTCAGCTGGCTCTGCTCCGCGACACCGACCGTCAATGGCGAGGCCTGCAGATCGACTGTAGCGGGCGTGGTAGCCACAAACTCCAGCGAGCGGTTCGTGCTCGTCGCTTCCGGATTGGTCGCCGTCAATACCGCCGAGCCTGCGATGGTGGCACTGATGGTTATCGACGCATCACCGGAAGCATCGGTCAGGGCAGTGCTCGCCGAGAGGGTACCCCGCGTGGTCGAGAAATTGATGGTCGCTCCAACCTGGGGAACTCCGTTCTTTGTCCAGCGCACAGTAACCGGCTGCGCAGCACCCAAGTTGACCTCGGCGCCGGCGGCTGGGGCACTGAAGGCGAATACATCGCCGGATACCGTAAGCGTCTTGGTCGCATTCAAACCCAGGCCACTGACCGTCAGGGTGTCGGCGCCGGCGGCCGTCGCTGTGACATTGAACGGGACATTGCCGCTGGAGTCGGTAGTTGTCACCGGTGCGGAAATCGTATTGCCATTGGCCGAGGTGAGCGTCAGGATCGCGCCCTGGATACCAGCAGCCTTGGAGTCCTTTGCGACGGCGACATAGGCACCTGTATCGTTCAGGGCAAGTGCATCAGGACCCGTAATGGTGATGGTGGTGCCGACCACGTTGACGATGACGCTACCTGACGCCTGGCCTGCCGTAGCCGTAACCGTAATAGCGCGGTTCTGGGCATTGGTGCCGTTTGACAACTGTGCATAGGCGATACCTGAAGCATCCGTAGCGGCCTGGGTAACGGCGAGCGAGCCGGAACTGGCGCCGAACTGCACCGTAACCCCCTCAAGGACTGCGTTACTAGCATCCTTGACCTGGGCCGTGATCGAAACCGTATTGGCACCGCCCTGATCGGACTGCAGCTGTGGCGACGACGCAAGTACCGTAATGATTGCTGCCGTGGCCGCACCACCACCCGAACCACTGATGGTGCCGTCACCACCACCGCCACAGGACGCCAGCGCTGCCGACAGCAGTACCGCACCCAAAGAAAGCAATTTCTTCAACACAACAATTCCCTCTCACACACCCAGCGATCTCTGGCTTCGCTGTGGATGATTCCGTTCAATAAATGTTCGAGCCTTCCTTGAGAATCTTTGGCGTCACAAAGATCAGCAGTTCGGATTTGTTTGACACCTTGCGGGTCGAGCGGAACAGCACGCCGACACCGGGGATGTCACCGAGGAACGGCACCTTGCTGACCTGCTCGCCTTCTTCCGTCTCGTAGACGCCGCCGAGCACCACGGTCTGGCCGCTGTTGACCAGCACCTGTGTATCGACGGCACGCGTATCGATGCTCGGTACCGAGCCGCCGCGTTCATTGGAAATGACTGCGCCAACGCTGTCCTTGGTCACCTTGAGGTCGAGAATGATCCGGTCATCAGGCGTGATCTGCGGCGTTACCGTAAGGCTGAGGACAGCCTCCTTGAACTGGGTCGTGGTAGCGCCGCTGGAAGATGACTCCTGGTAGGGAATCTCGACACCCTGACGGATCGAGGCCTCCTTCTGGTTGGCGGTAATGACACGCGGCGAAGAAATCACCTCACCTCGGCCTTCCGCCTGCAATGCGGAGAGTTCCAGATCAACCAGATAGTCTTCGCCGAGCAAAGCAAGGCCGAGACGGCCGGCGGGATTCGCCACTGGCAGGTTCACGTTGTAGCGATCTGCCAGCGCAGGCAGCTGTACCGGATATTCGGAGCCCGTGGACTGCTGGTTGGTCAGTGCGGAGTTGACGATGGTGCTCGTGCCGGTGGCAGAACCGGACACCGCGACGAGTCCGTCGCTGGTATCGTGAACGCCGGTCACGCCCCACCGCATGCCGAGGTCGCGACTGAAATCATCGTTCACGATCACGATACGCGACTCGATCAGCACCTGGCGCACCGGAATATCCAGCGTGCTGACTAGCCGGCGGATCTCCCTGATGTTCTCGCTGACGTCCTGTACCAGCAGCGTGTTGGTACGCTCGTCTATTGCCACGCTGCCACGCTCGGAAAGCAGCGCATTGCCCTTGCCTCCCTTGCTCTTCATCAGATCGGCGAGATCGGCGGCCTTGGCATAGTTGACCTGCAGGAACTCGGACAACAGCGGTTCAAGTTCACGTATGTCCTTGCGGGCTTCGAGGTCGGCCTTTTCGCGCGAGGCGATCTCGTCAGCCGGCGCAACGATGATCACGCCACCGTTCTCACGCATGTCCAGTCCCTTGGTGGCCAGGACGATGTCGAGCGCCTGATCCCAGGGTACGTTTTGCAGGCGCAGGGTGACATTGCCGGCCACGCTGTCGGAGACGATGATGTTCCGCCCGCTGACATCAGCCAGCAGCTGCAGGACGGCCCGGGTCTCGATATCCTGGAAAGAAAGCGTGAGCCGCTCGCCCGTGTACTCGCGATCCGGGCTGAACAGGGTAGGCTTCGTGTTCTTTTCTGCGGCAACTACCGGCGCGATCTCGACGGTGAATACGTTGTCGGACTGGTAGGCGAGTTCCTGGAACGGCAGTTTGGCGGCGATGCTGACGCGCGTACCGGTGGACGTGCCCGCCGATTCAATCGAGTTCACGGGCGTTGCGAAATCGGTGACATCGAGACGCTTCTGCAAGTTGGCCGGAAGCGTTGCACCGTTGAACGAAAGCACCACCCGATCGCCTTCCTTGCGGACATCGACCGGCGTTGAGGGATCGGACAGGGTGATCACGACGCGCCCGGCACCATTGTCACCGCGACGGAAATCCACGCCGCTGACGCTGCGGCCGGCTTTGGCGACGGAAGCCGCTGCGGCGGGTGCGGAGCTGGTCTCAGGGAACGAAGTCCCCGCGGCGGCAGCTTCCGGCGCACCGAGCGTCACCACGATGGCGTTGCCATCGACGCGGGTCTGGTAAGGCACCATTTTGTCGAGATTCAGAACGACGCGGGTCTTGCCGCCAGCCTCAGCTGCAAGAATCGTGGACAGCGGACCGATGTTGACGTCCTTGCGACGCTTGTCGAGTCCAAGCGTCGTGTTCTGCAGGTCGAGAGAGATGCGGGCAGGGTTGTCGATGGTGAAAGCCAGTGGCTCGGATGCGGCGCCGGATGTCAGCAGGCGCAGTTCGAGGCGATTGCCTGACAGCGACTGGACTTCGATATCCTTCAGCTGGTTTGCCGCCGGCGCAGCCTGGGCCAGCGCGACAGACACCCCGGTCAACGCGATTGCCAGCGCGCTGATCCATGCCGCAAGGACGCGGCTGACGGTATGCCGCCTGCCGGTTGGTCCTGCCATCTCACTGCCCCTGGTCGTGCTCATCATCCCGTACTCCCAACCATATTCTTGCGTCGGCAACTCAAATTCCGTGTCCCGCTGCGCGGCCACGGAAACCCCGCCTCAATTTCCAAGCGCGATAGAGGCCGACCGTTTGTAGAAGCCACCCATGCCATCCGGCACCAATTCCTCAACCTGGATGTCTGCCTGCGTTACGGCAACGACGCGGCCGTCGTACTGGCCGATATAGTTACCGGGCAGAACCTTGTGCAGCAAACCGTCGCCGGTCTGCACCAACCCATAGGTCGCCTTGCCCTGACTCAGCGTGCCTGCCATCGAAAGCGTATCGAGCGGGAACTGCTCCAGATACTCCTTGGGGCGGGCCGAATCCGGACGCGGACCCGTTATGCCTGCGCGACCCTGCGACTGGCCCGGGACGAAAGGCGAACGCAGCGACTCGGCCGCGTAGCTGAAGGTCTCGTACGGCTTGACCTGCGGCAAGGCTTCGATGCGGCCACCCGGCCGCGCCTTGACGGTGTCGATGTACTTTTCGAGATCCGACTTGCTGCCACCACAGCCGGTCAGCAGCGCGGATGCAAGCAGGATCCCGGCACCGGCCTGCCGGAGACGGAATCTGTACAGCATGGATAGAACCCCGATCATCTAGCCCTTCTTCCCCGACTTCGCTTTGGCCGGCTTCACGCCCTTGCTGTTCTCGCGGGTCGTTCTGGATTTCTTGCCGCGCGGCCCGTTGGTTGCAGCTTCGGCATCTGCCGCGGCCTGCAACTCATCCTCATCCAGGTAGCGATAGGTTTTTGCGGTGACGTTAAGGACCAGCTCATCAAAGCCGGGATTCTTCCCCTTGGGCGCGATCTCGATATCGTGCAGCGTCACGATACGGGGCAGCGCCGCAATGTCGCTCACGAATCGGCCAAACTCATGATATGAGCCGGACAGGCGGATCTTGATGGGCTTTTCCGCGTAGAAATCCTTGCGTACTTCTTCGGCCGGCTGGAACAGCTCTTCCTGCAGGCCGGCGCCGCGGCCGGTCTGGGAAATGTCCACCAGCAGATTGGGTATTTCGGTTTTACCGGGCAACTGCCGGAGCATCGTGCCGAAGGAACGCTCGATTTCGGCAAGCTGCGCCTTGTACGCCGTGAAATTCGCCGCCTTGCGTTGCTTGCTCTCGAAGGTGCTGCGCAATTCGCGTTCTACTGCCTGCGCTTTCTCGAGTTTCGGCATCTGGTTTTGCCAGACAAAGGTCCAGAAACCACCGGCACCGGCAACGACGAACAGCAGCGTGATGAAGAATGCCTGGATCGGGAACGGCCAGCGGCCGATATCGTTGATGTCCAGGTTACGGAGATCGTCGAGGAAGTTCATTTTGCAGCCTCCTCATCATCCGCCCGGGATACCTGGCTGGCAGTTACCACAAACTGTGATGAGCGGCCGGCAAACTCGCCGGTCTCCTGCGGCACGCCCTTCTTGCCTTTCGCTCCTGCTTCGCGCACCTCAACGACCTCAAGGTCGGGCTGCGTGAACCATGGTGACTTGTCGAGATTGCGCATGAAGGCGGATACACGGGTATTCGATTCAGCGTCACCGCGGATTTCCACGCGCTTGCCGGACTGCGTCACCGAAGTCAGACGCACACCGTCCGGCAGCGTCCTCACCAGTTCCTCAAAGACATGCACGATTTCCGGCCGGCTGCGCTGGAGCTGCTCGATGATTTCCATGCGCGCCAGCAGCCGTTCTTTCTTGGCTTCAAGATCGAGGATCTCGGCTATGCGCTCATCAAGCAATTTGATCTCGTCTTCAAGCAGCTTGTTGCGGGCCAGCTGGCTGCTGACAACCCCGTCCATGACGAGGTTTGAAACGAGAATCACCAGGCCGGCGGCGGCGACAGCCGCACCCAACCCGATAAAGAACTGGTTGCGCCGCTTGGTGCGCAGTTCATCGCGCCAGGGCAGTAGATTTATGCGTGGCATATCAGTCGAAACTCCGAAGCGCGAGCCCACATGCGGTCAGCAGTGCAGTGGAGTCCTTGCGGATACCCTGTGATTTGGCCCGGCTGGAGATCTTCATCTGGCCGAGTGGATCACCGATCTCGGTAGGTATGCCGACCTTGCTTGAAATGACGTCTGCAACACCCGGAATGTTTGCGCAACCACCGCAGACCAGAATCTGGTCAGGCTGCTCGCGGCCACCGCCGGATGCGAGGAAGAACTGCAGCGAACGACTGACCTGCTGGGTCATGTCATCCATGAACGGGTCGAGCACTTCCGGCTGGTAGTTGCCCGGCAGTCCGCCTTCTTTCTTGGCGCGCCCTGCGTCTTCGAGGCTGAGGCCGTAGGTGCGCATGATTTCCTCGGTGAGCTGCTGCCCGCCGAAGGAGAAGTCGCGCGTGTATATGACCCGCATGTCCCGCAAAACGCTGAAAGTGGTATTGCTGGCACCGAAATCGACGATAGCTATCTGATGCTGCATGCCTCCGTCGGGCATCTGGTGCATGAGCAGGTGACAGGCATTCTCAAGTGCGAATGGCTCGACATCGACGACGCGGGCTACGAGACCCGCTGCTTCGACCGCAGCCTTCCGCTGATCGACGTTCTCGGTACGGGTTGCAACCAGCAGGATGTCGAGCATTTCGGGATCAGTCGCAGATGGCCCCATCACCTCGAAATCAAAACTGACCTCTTCCATCGGAAAGGGAATGTACTGATCGGCCTGGATCTCAACCTGGCCTTCGAGCTCGCGCGCGGTGAAGCGCCGTGGCATCTGGATGATCTTGGTAATGGCGGCATCGCCGCCGATCGCGATGGCTGCGTCTTTCGAGCTGGTGCCCGCACGCTTGACGGCACGGCGAATGGCTTCGCCTACGGCCGGTGCATCGACGATCGTTTTCTCGTTGATCGAGTTGGGTGGCGTTGGCTCCGCAGCATAGCTCTCCGCACGGAAAGTCTTGCCGCTCTGAGACAACTCAACGAGCTTGATCGATGAGGTTGTTATGTCAAGGCCAATCAGAGGCCTGGAACGTGGACCGAAAAGCACAGCTTTTCCCTTCTAAACCCGGAAGTTGCGCGAACAAAGTCTTCGGCACGTCACGAATTGCATTTAACCATATATCACGGGCGATAGAAACGCGATGTGACGACCGTCACCTGTTCAGAAACACCACTGCCATCAACCCGTGAAGGCAGACTTCAGCGCTTCTGATCCAGAAGCCCGGTCAGCGGAAGACAATGCATGGGGAACAGAGCGCCCTGGCCGCGGGTCACGATCTGGATCGAACCCGAAAGCGGCAAGCACAGAAGCATCGTACGCAGAGGGTACAGATGACGGATACAGCAGAAAATCCGTAACCTGGCGGCCCCGCTGTCGTAGGATCCTGCGCTTGCGGCGGCGCCGACACATGGCGCAATTCCTCAAGCAGTCCCGTAGACCGGTAGCTTTGCGTCCCCACCTTTCAGTAGGTTTGCCCAAAAACCGCGGCCAATATGCATAATCGTTACGGGCCGCGCAAGGTACCTTTCCCGCTTCTCAATGAAATTTCTGATCAGAGTCCTGCTGGCACTGCTCGGCATCGTACTTACCGGTGCCATCGCTGGTGGTGTAACCGCCGGTACAGCCTGGTATTTTCTTTCACCGGGCCTGCCTTCTGTCGAGCACATGCAGGACGTTCCGCTGCAGGTACCGCTGCGTATCTATTCCCGTGACGCACGTCTCATTGCGCAGCTCGGGGAGTACCGCCGCATCCCGGTCCGGTACAGCGAGATTCCGGCGGTGGTCGTGCAGGCCGTACTCGCGGCAGAGGACGACCGGTTCTTTGAACACCCCGGCTTTGACTACGAAGGCCTGATGCGTGCGGGCAGCCACCTCATATTGACCGGCAGCCGGACCCAGGGCGGCAGCACCATCACCCAGCAGCTCGCGCGGGCCTATTTTTTAAGCCCCGAACGCACCTTCGTACGCAAGGCCAAAGAACTCCTGCTGGCACTGAAGATTGAGCAGGCCTTCAGCAAGGAAGAGATTCTCGCCCTTTACCTCAACAAGATATTCTTCGGCCAGCGCGCTTACGGTATCGCAGCGGCGGCTGAAGTCTATTTCGGCAAGTCGCTCGATCAGTTGTCTGTCGCAGAAGCTGCAACCATAGCCGGCATACCCAAGGCACCCTCGTTGCTGAACCCGGTTTCTGACCCGGTACGTGCAGGGGAGCGCCGCGCCTATGTGTTGCGCCGGATGCTGGAGCTTGAGTTCATCGACGAGGTTGCATACCGGCAGGCGCTCGCCACGCCGGTCGAGTCGCAGTTGCACGTACCCGCAGCCGAACTCGATGCGCCCTATATTGCGGAGATGGTGCGCGCTGAAATGGTGACCCGTTTTGGCCCGGACATCACCAGCCGGGGGTACCGGGTAACCACGACCATCGACAGCCGTCTGCAGAACAGCGCGGACCGCGCACTGCGCACCGCCTTGCTGGAGTATGACCGGCGGCACGGGTACCGCGGTGCCATTGCTCATGTGGACGGGGCCCTGCCGACAGACGATGCGGGGCGACAACAGCTGCTGGACGCATACCCGATGCATCCGGATCTTTACCCGGCCCTGGTGACGCGCCTGCAGTCGGACAACTCGGCAACACTGTACATACACGATATGGGCCTGGTCACCATTCCGTGGACCAGCCTGAAGTGGCGACGCTACGTGGATGACGCAAACGTCGGCCCGGCCGGGCAGTCCGTTGGCGAAATTGTTTCGGCCGGCGACATCGTCTACCTGCTGCGCACGATCAGCCGTGGCTGGCTGCTCGCGCAACTGCCGGAGGTGCAGGGTGCACTGGTAGCGCTCGACCCGCTGGATGGCGCGACCGTGGCATTGGCTGGCGGCTACGATTTTTTTGCCAGCAAGTTCAACCGCGCAGTACAGGCAAAACGCCAGCCGGGCTCATCATTCAAACCATTTGTTTACTCGGCTGCGCTGGAGAGCGGTTTCACCCCGGCGACGATCGTCAACGATGCGCCGGTTGTGTTTGAAAACACCGGCACCGACGCCGACGAATGGCGGCCGCAGAACAATTCAGGGCAGTTTTACGGCCCCACCCGGCTGCGCGAAGGCCTGGTCAAATCACTGAATCTGGTCACCATCCGCGTTCTGCTGAGTGTCGGCGTTGCCAGGGCAATCAACTACATCAGGCCATTCGGCCTGCCGGACAGCGCCATGCCGCCAAACCCGACCATGGCACTCGGCAGCGGCGAGGCCACACCACGGGACATGGCAGCAGGCTTTGCGGTATTCGCCAATGGCGGCTATCGCGTCGAGCCATATCTTGTCGAACGGATTGAAGATGCCTACGGGACGGTGATTTTCCAGGCCCCCACCCGGGTGGTCTGCGCAAGCTGTGCGCCACGCTGGTTCGGCCCGAACGAGCCGCAGCTTGAACCTGGTGGTGACGCAATACCTGCAGCGACCAGGACGGGCCCGGAAATCCCCGCCTACCTGGACGCGGAGGAGATGATTGCGCATGCCGGGACCTGGCGCCCCACGGCCATCGAAGCGCCGGACTTCATGTCGGCAGCGCGCCGGGCACCGCGGATCATCACTGCCGAGAATGCCTATCTCGTCTACGACATGATGCGCGACGTGATCCGGCGGGGCACGGGCGTGCGGGCGCGGGCGCTTGGCCGTGAGGATATTGCGGGCAAGACCGGAACCTCCAATGACCGTCGCGATGCGTGGTTCAGCGGCTTCAACGGCCAGCTGGTCACCACAGCCTGGGTGGGCTTTGATCAGGAGCGGAGCCTTGGACCTCGCGAGGAAGGCGGCCGGACCGCACTGCCCATGTGGTTGTACTTCATGGCTGACGCGCTGCAGGGCGTGCCGGAGACCCCGCTTCAGCGACCGCCAGGCATCGTGACCGCACGCATTTCAGCCGAAACCGGAATGCCGGCATCCTCAGGCGAGCCCGGCAGCATGTTTGAACTGTTCCGCGAATCAGACCTCGAAATACTGAACGGTGCCAGCAGCCTGGCGACAGGCCGCGGGCAGCAGGCAGCGCCAGCGGGAAACGAGAATGAGATCTTCTGACCGTGACCGTCCGGATCATCAGCGCCTGGCACTCGCCGTTGAAGCGGCGCGGATAATCCAGGAAGAAGGCCTGCTAGATTTTCGCAGCGCCAAGGCCAAGGCTGCGGCGCGCCTCGGGCTGGGCCGACGGGCCCAGCTGCCGAACAACACCGAGATAGAGGCCGCACTTGCCGAGCGTAACCGGATCTTTCACGGCGAAACACTTCCGGAATTGCTCTCGACATTGCGCCACGCGGCCTTTGAACTGATGCGCGATCTCGACAGTTACCGGCCGCGACTCGTGGGCGATGTACTGAGTGGCAACGCCACGATTCATACCGGCATCGATCTGCATCTGTTCAGCGACACCACCGAAGCAGTCGGTACAAGCCTGGAATCATTGGGACTCGGCTACCGGATCATCGCCCGGCGTCATCGGCTCAGACACGACCAGGTGGAACAGTTTCCCGGCTATCGCTTCAGCGCATATGGCTGCGATTTCAGCAGCACGGTGTTCCCGGTGCGGCTGCGCGGCCACGCGCCGCTGAGCCCGGTAGACGGGCATCCGATGCGACGCGCGAGTATCCGCGAACTGGCAGCGCTGCTGGAGCTGCCGGCGGAGCCGGGGGCATCGACCACCTCAGCCTGAGCGGCGCTGTTCAGCGCTTGCTGACATCCAGATAGTCGCGACGCGTCGGGCCCGTATAGAGCTGACGCGGCCGGCCAATTCGCCCCTCCGGATCGGTGATCATTTCCCGCCAGTGCGCCACCCAGCCAACGGTCCGCGCGATGGCAAACATCACGGTGAACATGGACTTGGGAATACCCAGCGCCCGATAGATGACGCCGGAGTAGAAATCGACGTTCGGGTAGAGCTTCTTTTCGATGAAGTAGGGATCCTTCAGCGCGATCTCTTCCAGCTGCAGGGCCAGATCGAAGAGCGGCTGGTTCCTGCCCAGACGCGCAAGCACCTTGTGGCAGGTCTCACGGATGATCGTCGCCCGCGGATCATGATTCTTGTAAACACGATGACCAAAACCCATCAGACGGAAAGGATCGTCCTTGTCTTTCGCCCTGGCGATGTACTTCGGAATATTGGCAACGGTACCGATCTCTTCGAGCATCTTGAGCACGGCTTCGTTGGCCCCGCCGTGCGCAGGTCCCCAAAGCGCCGAGATGCCGGCAGCTATCGCCGAGTAGGGATTGGCGCCGGAACTGCCGGCCATGCGCACCGTCGAGGTGCTGCAGTTCTGCTCGTGGTCGGCGTGCAGGATGAACAGCAGGTCGAGCGCCTCCGCGGCGACGGGATCGATGTGATAGTCCTCGGCCGGCACCGCAAAGAACATGTGCAGCAGGTTTGAGCAATAGTTAAGGTCGTTGCGGGGATAGGTAAAGGGCTGGCCCAGGGAATGCTTGTAGGCGGCCGCCGCAATCGTCGGCAGCTTGGCGATGATCCGGTGCGCGAAGATGTCGCGGTGGCGCGGATCATGGATGTCCGTGGTGTCATGGTAGAAAGCGGACATCGATCCGACCACGCCGGTAACCATGGCCATCGGATGTGCGTCATAGTGGAAACCGTTGAAGAGACGCAGGATGGTCTCGTTCAGCATCGTATGGGTGCGAATGGAGCGATCAAATTCAACCAGCTGGGTCTGTGAAGGCAGGTCGCCATACAACAGCAGCCATGCCACTTCGATGAAAGAACTCTTGCTGGCGAGCTGCTCGACCGGGTATCCCCGGTACATGAGGATGCCCTTGTCGCCGTCGATATAGGTGATCTTGCTTTCGCAGCTTGCGGTTGAGCCGTAACCGGGATCGTAGGTAAACAGGCCCTGAGCGGTGAACAGGCTGCGGATATCGACGACATCCGGGCCGGTGGTTCCGGAACGCGATGCGAGTTCAAACTCCTTGCCCGAGCTGGTCTCCCTGACGATATAGCTTCGTCCGTTCTGGTTAGCGTCGCTCATTTGATCTATCCGGCTCCCAGGTTTGTATGCGACGACGAGGTTCAGCCGCCGTACCGCCTAGACAGCACCGGGACCAAACAGCGCCACATTATAGGGAACGAGACCGGACCATGCACGAGCCGGCGCAGGTCATCGCGGGATGTCAGCGATTGAGCGTGCTGAAAAAAACGGCGAGACCGATATCAGGCGCGAGCGTATTTGCGGCGGAACTTGTCAACCCGTCCGGCAGTATCCAGCATTTTCTGCTTGCCGGTATAGAACGGATGACAGGCAGAACAAACCTCGACACTCAGATCGTGTCCAAGCGTGGACCGGGTAATGAATTCGTTGCCGCAGCTGCAGGCTACTTTGATTTCGGCGTAGGCGGGATGTATGTCGGCTTTCATGATCGCTGGCACCGCTGGTAGGGATTCACCCGAAGACCGGTACGGCCAAAGGGCGCCGAAGAATAGCGATTAGACCTCTGCATGGCAAGCCGGGATGTTATCCACAAAAGCTGTGGATAACTCTGTGGAGACATTGCTTTCATGCGGCTGCGCCTGATGCGACCAGCGGGAAGCTGTCGCTTTGGCGAAGAAATAGCCAAAACAACAAGTTGCGTTAAAACAATGACTTAACGTGCATTGATAGGTGTTGAACTTAATACCACGACTCTATCCCCATGATATTCGGCCCCTGCCACTGCCTTGTGCATAAGAGCTGCCGCGGCAGTGGGCTCAGTCCAGCTTCGACAGCATCTCCTGCAGCCGCCGCAGCGCCGCCTGGCGATGGCTGCGCCGGTTCTTTTCGGCCGGTTCCATGCTGGCGGCGTGTTTCCCGCTCTCGATATCGATGAAAACCGGGTCGTAACCAAAGCCTTCCGTACCACGACAGCTTTCAGCAATTCTCCCCTCCCAGACGCCTTCTGCAAACAAGGGTGATTCATCTTCGGCATCGCGCACGAAAACCAGGCAGCAGCGATACCGCGCTGTGCGCTGTGCGGCCGGCACGCCAGCCAGTTCGGCAAGCAGCTTTTCATTGTTGGCCGCATCGAGGACATCGGCACCAGCGTACCTGGCAGAATAGACGCCGGGCGCACCGTTCAGGGCATCGACCTCAATACCCGAATCGTCGGCGAGAGCTGGCAGCCGCGTGACCGCGGAGGCATGCCGCGCCTTCAGCAACGCGTTTGCGCAGAAGCTCGTGCCCGTCTCCGCAATCGGAAGAACACCGAGCGCGGATTGCGCGATCAGCCGCCAGCCCGAACCGAGCAGCTGCTGAAACTCGCGGATCTTGCCGGGATTGCCACTGGCCAGTACCAGCTTGCGTGGCGCTGACATGACTCGTCCGCCGGACTCGACGTCAGCCAGTCCGGCCCTGGTTGCCGGCCTTCCGGCTGGCACGCCATTCATCGATCGCCGCCGTCTGCGCCGCCATGATCTCGCGGATACCGGTCGCTGCAAGGTCGAGCAGCGTGTTGAGCTCATCGCGCCGGAAAGCATGTCCCTCGGCGGTACCCTGCACCTCGATGAAACTTCCGGCTTCATTCATCACAACATTCATATCGGTTTCAGCAGCGGCATCTTCGGCGTAGTCGAGATCCAGAACCGGCTGGCCGCGGAAGATTCCGACCGATACGGCGGCAACCTGGCCGTGCAGCGGACTTGTCGCGATAGTGCGACTGCGCAACAGCGATTCGATCGCGATCGACAGCGCCAGAAAACTGCCCGAGATGGCCGCGGTTCGCGTACCGCCATCGGCCTGCAAGACATCGCAATCAAGGGTGATCGTCCGCTCGCCGAGCGCTTCGAGATTGGCTGCCGCACGCAGTGAGCGGCCGATAAGGCGCTGGATTTCGAGGGTTCTGCCGCTCTGCTTGCCCTGTGCCGATTCACGACGCATGCGGCTGTGTGTCGACCGCGGCAGCATGCCGTATTCGGCAGTAATCCAGCCGCGCCCCGAATTGCGCAGAAAGGCCGGTACACCGGTTTCGACGCTGGCTGTACAGAGCACGCGCGTTTCGCCGAAGCTCGCCAGCACGGAACCCTCAGCGTAGCGGGTAAAGCCGGTGCTGAAGTTCACAGGGCGCATTTCGGCAACCAGGCGGCGACTCGGCCGCGGCGAAATATCAGTCTCAGACATCTGATCCAGTCCTCGTGTGCCGCTTGCGGGCGTCAGCTCATTCCAGAATGCGGAGCGCAACCGCGGATGTGTTGTCGCTGTGCGGGCTGCTGATGCGCACCGACTGCTCGCCGATGCGGCGCAGACCGGCAGCAAGCGCCTCGCCATCCGTACCCAGGCTGGCCAGCCGCTCATCGCCGAGACCCGACCACAGCCCGTCGGAACAGGCGAGCAGAATATCGCCACGGTCAAGGCGCTTCTGGCGCGTAATCGTCATGCCCGGCAACCAGGTATCGCCGCCCAGACAGCACTCCACGTAGTTGCGCATCGGATGTGCCGCGATGTCGGCTTCGGTGATGACACCGTCCTGGAGCAGGAGCTCCACATGACTGTGATCCCGGGTACGCTCGAGAATCTTGCCCTCGCGGAGGTGATAGACGCGACTGTCACCGACGTGGGCAAAAAATGCGGCGCCATCCTGCACGAGGCAAAGTGCACAGGTAGCACGCGGACGCGCCTCCATGGACAAGCTCGCGCCCAGCAACACGAGATTGGCATGCGCCCGCCCGATGGCCAGATGCAGAAAGCCGATCGGATCAAACACCGGATGCTGGATACGGCCGAAGGCATCCCGGATGGTTTCGGCGGCGAGCTTTGCTGCGCCGGCCCCGTCGGAGTGGCCACCCATGCCGTCAATGGCGATGAGCAATACCGACTTCTCTCCTGCGATAACCAGGACCCGGTCCTGATTTTCTTCCCGATTACCGATAAGGCTCAGATCTGCATACTCGACTCGCAAGGCGACCTCACCCGGGAAAGCCCATGTGTATAAAAAAACTGGGGTGCGGAACTACAATGTACCGCCGCGCAGGACAGTCTAAGCGCCACCCCACAGCGATGCACACAATCTTTGCCATAAAGCAGAGGTACAGCCATAGCCCATATACTGGGCCAGGCACTTTCAGCCGGAGTACAGCACTTGATCCGCAGCATGACGGGTTTCGCACAGTCCGATACCGCTACCCCGCAGGGTGTTCTGCTCTGGGAACTGCGCTCGGTAAATAACCGCTACCTCGAAGTCCAGCTCAGGCTGCCTGAGCTGTTCAGGCCCATCGAGAATGAAGTGCGGCAGCTGGCGGCTGCGCGGCTGGGACGCGGCCGCATCGAAGCCAGCCTCAGTCTGCGCAATCCCCAGGGGCAGCTGGCGGCCAGTCAACTCAACCTCGCGCTGGCACGGCAGATCATCGGCCACGCGCGTGCCCTGGCCGATGAGATCCGGAATACAGCTGCGCTGAACCCGCTCGAACTGTTGCGCTGGCCCGGGATCCTGGAGCAGGAAGAACAGGATCTTTCCGCCCTGTTGCCGATGGCCGTCGCCGGCTTTGACGCAGCGTTGACCGACCTCGACGATGCCCGCGGGCGGGAAGGCGCGCGCATCGAGGAAATGTTCGAAAGACGGCTGGCTGACATCGAAAGTGGTGTGGCAGCTGTCGTCGCTCGACTGCCCGTCGTGCTGGCACGTATCCGTGAACGGCTGGCCGAACGGATCGAGGCGCTGGGAATCCCGGCCGACCGCGAGCGCCTGGAACAGGAGATCGCCCTGCTCGCGCAAAAGCTCGATGTCAGCGAAGAACTGGACAGACTTACCGCCCATATCGCGGAGTTCCGCGGCAATCTGCGCTCCGGCATACCGGTCGGGCGGCGACTCGACTTCCTGGTACAGGAATTCAACCGTGAGGCCAATACCTTGGCCTCCAAGTCTGCCGACGCAGATACGACCAGGCAGGCCGTAGACATCAAGGTACTGATCGAGCAGATTCGCGAACAGGTTCAGAACGTCGAGTAAGGCTGATGTCTGTCCCGGATTTGCCGCAAACGGAGAGCAGCCGGCCGATGACCGGCACGCTGTTCGTGCTCTCGGCACCCTCCGGCGCCGGGAAGACCACGCTGGTCAAGGCGTTGATGGCGCGCGATCCGGATCTCCGCTTCTCCGTGTCTTTCACCACGCGCAAACCACGGCCGGGTGAAGTGCCAGAACGCGATTATTTCTTCGTGGACGAGGCACGCTTTGAAGCGATGGTCGCGGCCGGCGAGTTTCTGGAACATGCCCGCGTGTTCGGCAACCTCTATGGCACCAGCCGCACGCAGGTCGATGCGATACTCGCCCAGGGGCGGAACGTGCTGCTCGAGATTGACTGGCAGGGCGCGCGGCAGATCCGGAAGAATGCGCCGCACTGCTGTTCGATCTTCATCATGCCGCCCAGCGCAACCGAACTCGAACGCCGCTTGCGCAGCCGGGCAACAGATTCTGAAGACGTGATCCGGCAGCGCCTCAGCCAGGCCTTCGACGATATGGCGCACTGGCACGAGTTTGAGTACGTCGTGATCAACAGCGACCAGCGCCAGGCTTGCGATGACCTCGGCGCCATTATTCAGGGCCGTGGACAACATCTGTCGGCGGCGTCAGCCGAGCACGCCGCGGCGGTGAAGGCAATCATTGCCGGCTGAGCCATCTCGGCGACGCACTTAGACCAACTTGGCATAAGTGATTGCAGCACAGCTGGCGCGGCGGCTAGAGTCCCGCTCCCGCTACCCGCATCGCAAACCAGGAATACGCAATGGCCCGGATTACCGTCGAAGACAGTCTGCAAAACGTATCCAATCTGTTTGAGCTGGTGCTGGTCGCTGCCAAGCGTGCCCGCCGCATTGCAAACGGCGCCGAGCCGCTGGTCGAGCGGGAGAACGACAAACCCACCGTCATCGCGCTGCGCGAAATCGCTGAAGGCCTCATAACCCGGGATCTGCTCGCCGAAGCAGACCAGACGCCGGAAGACCGTATGGCAATCGAGCAGGCCGAGATGGCGCTGGCCGAAGTTCCGCTGCGGCTGGACCAGCTGGATGATGATATGCCGGACTGATGCGGTGATTTTCAGGAATTGCCGTTGAGGCCACGCCGGCCGGCAGGGAGGGCGCTAGAATCCCTGCCATGGACTACGCTGCCACCATTCTCAATCATTTGCCGCTGACGCGTCGCACCAGCGGGCTGGCCGGGCTGCTGGCCAAGACTTCCTACCTGACACGCCAGCAGCTGAAGCTGATCACCGAAGCACACGCCTTCAGCGCCAGCCGCCATGAAGGGCAGAAGCGACACTCCGGCGATGCTTACATTACGCATCCGCTCGCTGTAGCCGGCATCCTCGCCGACCTCCATCTGGACTACCCGAGCATTGCTGCCGCGCTTCTGCACGATGTAATCGAAGACACGCCGACAGCCAAAGATGAAATCGCCCAGAAGTTCGGCGCCGAGATCGCCTCGCTGGTTGATGGCGTCAGCAAACTCGAGAAGCTGAACTTCAACAGCCGCAGCGAAATGCAGGTCGAGAGCTTCCGCAAGATGATGCTCGCGATGGTGCAGGACATCCGGGTAATCCTGCTCAAGCTCGCTGACCGCCTGCATAACATGCAGACCCTGGACTCGGTGCCGCCGGAGAAGCAGAGCCGTGTCGCCCGCGAAACCCTGGAAATCTATGCGCCGATTGCCAACCGCCTCGGCATGAACTCGCTCAAGACGGAGCTGGAGGATCTCGGCTTCCGTTATGCGCACCCGTTCCGGTACCGGGTGCTCGACAAGGCAGTACGCCGGGGCGAGGGCAACCAGCGCCAGTTCGTCAAGAATATTTCCGAGAAGCTCAATCGGGCGCTGCGCGAGGCGGGTCTGAACGCGACCGTGACCGGGCGCAAAAAGCATCTCTACAGCATCTACCGGAAGATGGAGACCAAGAAGCGCTCGATGGCCGACATCGCGGATGTCTTCGGCTTTCGCGTCATCGTCGATTCAGTGGATGAGTGCTACCGCGTGCTGGGCGTTGTGCACCAGATCTACAAGCCGATGCCCGGGCGGTTCAAGGATTACATCGCGATTCCGCGCATCAACGGTTATCAGTCCCTGCACACCAGCCTGTTCGGCCCTGGCGGTACGCCGATCGAGGTACAGATACGTACCACCGAGATGGCGCGCGTTGCCGAAACCGGTGTCGCGGCCCACTGGCATTACAAGGAAACCGACCAGGAAGTACCACCGCCGCAGGCACGTGCCCGCGAGTGGCTGGCCAGCATCAACGAAATGCAGTCTTCGGCCAACTCCGAGGAATTCATGGAACACGTCAAGGTCGACCTGTTTCCTGATGCCGTCTACATCTTCACGCCCAAAGGCGAAATCATGCGTCTGCCGCGCGGCGCAACCTGTGTGGATTTTGCCTATGCGGTGCACACGGACGTAGGCAACCGGTGCGTCGCCGCCAAGATCGACCGGCGACTGGTACCTTTGCGCACCCAGATCGAGAATGGCCAGACCGTCGAGATCATCACGGCCAAGACAGCCCGACCGAATCCGAGCTGGGTCAATTTTGTGGTCACCGCCAAAGCGCGTGCGGCCGTGCGCCAGTATCTGAAGAACCTGCGCCAGAACGAAGCCCAGGATCTGGGTCGCCGCCTGCTCGATCAGGCCATGCGTGACGCCGGGACGCCCTTGCGGAAAATCAGCAATGAGCGGATGCAGGCGCTGCTGACCGAACTCAAGCTGAAGAGCGCTGACGAACTGTTCAGGCAACTCGGACTGGGTGAGCGCCTGGCACCGCTGGTCGCCAAGACCATCCTGCAACCCGCCGCAGTCGCGGGCAGCGCTGCCGGGGCGACTTCAGAGCCGGCTTCAGCACCGACTCCGATTGCGATTGCCGGCACCGAAGGGCTGGTGGTGTCATATGCGCGCTGCTGTCACCCGATCCCGGGCGACCCGATCATGGGCTATCTGAGCGCCGGCCGCGGCGTGGTGATACACCGCAACGTCTGCGGCAATCTCAGCGAATACCGCAAGCAGCCGAACAAGTGGATCACGGTAAGCTGGCAGGCCGGCATAGACCGGGAGTTCTCTGCGGAGATACGCATCGATGTGGACAACCGGCCCGGTGTACTCGCCGAAGTTGCCAGCCGTATCGCGGATGCAGGCTCGAACATCGAGCAGGTGTCGATAGACGAGCGCCACGATGATTCGGCGGCTATGCTGTTTTCGATCCTGGTCCGCGACCGCAAGCAGCTGGCCCAGGTCATCCGCAGCATACGGCGCATGAAAGTCGTAAAGAAACTGAGTCGCACCTGTACCTGATCCTGTTCCGGAGTTTTTTCTTTCATGTCGAGACAAGCCATCAACAGCCAGAATGCGCCTGCTGCGATCGGCACCTATTCGCAGGCGATCCGCGCCGGAGCCGCCGTGTATCTCTCAGGTCAGTTACCCCTTGATCCTGCCACCGGGCAGCTCGTCGAAGGCGATATGCGTGCACATGTCCGCCAGGTCTTCACCAATCTCGCGGCCGTTGCCGCCGAAGCCTGTACTTCACTGGACAGCGCGGTAAAGGTCACGGTCTACCTGACCGATCTGGCGCACTTTGGCATCGTCAATGAAGTGATGGCCGAGTTCTTCACGCAGCCATACCCCGCCCGTGCGGCCATCGGTGTCGCCTCCCTGCCGCGCGGCGCTGCTGTCGAGGCGGATGCAATCCTCGTCCCCTGAAATCCGCTCGCTGCGTGGAGTCGGGCCAGCCGCGGAAGAACGTCTGCTCCGGCTGGGCATCAGCCGGCCGCTGGACCTGTTGTTCCTGCTCCCGCAGCGCTATGAAGACCGCACGCGACTGACGCCTCTGGGCGCACTCCGGTCCGGCGAGCGCGCGGTTGTCGATGGTGTGATCGCCGTAGCCGACGTGGTCTTTCGGGGACGACGCAGCCTGCTGGTGCGCATCACGGACCGCACCGGCCAGCTGACGCTGAGGTTTTTTCATTTTTCGCGCGCCCAACAAAACAGTCTCGTCACCGGCACGCGTCTGCTTTGTTTTGGCGAAGTACGGTTCGGCCCACTGGGCCCGGAAATGGTGCATCCCGAGTACCGGGTACTGCAGCCCGGTCAGTCCGCCCCGCTTGAAGACCGGCTGACCCCCGTATATCCCGCGGTCGAGGGCCTGGCCCAGTTCCGGATCCGTGACCTCACCGACCAGGTGCTGAGCCGGTACCTCAATACGCTGCCAGATGCGCTGCCGGCTGCGGAGACTGCAGACCTGAAGATGCCTGCACTGCGCGATGCGCTGCAATTCGTCCATCGGCCACCCCCGGGCGCCGATCTGCAGCTGCTGGGCGCTGGTATGCATCCGTGCCAGCGACGGCTGGCACTGGAAGAAATGCTGGCGCATCACCTGAGCCTGCGGCAGATCCGCGAACGCGCGCGCGCGGACCGTAGCATCGCCTTGCCGGCGACACCGCCGGCTGCCGTCAGGCTGCGCGAGCGCTTTACACGCAGCCTCGGTTTCACGCTGACCGGCGGACAGCGGGCGGCACTGGCAGATATCGATACCGATCTCGCCCAGCCTCACCCGATGATGCGCCTGTTGCAGGGTGACGTGGGCTGCGGCAAGACGGTGGTCGCGGCAGCGGCGGCGCTCACTGCCATCGCACACGGCCACCAGGTTGCCGTCATGGCGCCGACCGAACTGCTGGCCGAACAACACCGCAATACATTCCGGCGCTGGCTGGAGCCACTGGGCATCACTGTGGTCTGGCTGTCGGGCAGCCTGCGCAAACGGGCGCGTGACCAGGCCTATGCGGCAACGGCCGACGGCTCGGCACAGCTGATTGTCGGCACGCATGCGCTGTTTCAGTCGGGGCTCAGCTATCGCAGCCTGGCACTGGTGATCGTCGACGAGCAACACCGCTTCGGCGTCCATCAGCGGCTGCAGCTGATGGACAAGGGCGCGAGCGATGCGGCCCGCCCCCACCAGCTGGTGATGACCGCAACACCGATTCCGCGCACGCTGGCCATGACCATCTACGCCGACCTCGACACCTCGGTCATCCGCGAGCTGCCGCCCGGGCGGCAGCCCGTCACTACCATCGCCCTGCCTGACAAGCGGCGAGCTGAAGTGGTCACTCGCGTACGCGACGCCTGCCGTGGCGGCGCACAGGCCTACTGGGTTTGTCCGTTGATCGAGGAATCGGAGCATCTCGAATCGCAGGCCGCCGAGCCAACCGCGGCGGCGCTCGCCGAAGCACTGCCTGAAATCCGCATCGGCCTGATTCACGGGCGGATGAACAGCGCAGAGAAGGAGCGGGTGATGAAGGCTTTTGTTGCCGGCGAACTGCAGCTTCTGGTCGCAACCACCGTCATTGAAGTCGGTGTGGATGTGGCCGGCGCCAGCCTGATGATCATCGAGAACGCCGAGCGCCTCGGTCTGTCACAGCTGCATCAACTGCGCGGGCGGGTCGGACGCGGACGCGACTCCAGTACCTGCGTCCTGCTTTACAGGAGCCCGCTCGCCGAAATGGCGCGCGCCCGACTGGAAGTATTGCGCGCCACCAACGACGGCTTCGAAGTGGCGCAGCGCGATCTGGAGCTGCGCGGACCCGGTGAGGTACTTGGCACGCGGCAGACCGGGCTGATGCAGTTGCGGGTCGCCGATCTGGTCCGCGATGCAGACCTCGCGCCGGCGGTACAACGGATCGCGCGTGAACTGCTGGCAACAGCAGCACCGGCCGTGGAAGAACTGAGACATCGCTGGATCGGTGCGGGCGACCGCTACGGTGCGGTTTGATTTCCTTGCCGGCAGCGAGTCAGGCTCCGCTAGACTTGGCCCGGGAGATCCTATGACCTCTGATTCATTGCACGGCATCGCCCGACTGGGCGCGGGGCTTGTCGACCAGGCCCGGCAATATGCGCGGCTCATGCGCCTCGACCGGCCGATCGGTACCTGGCTCTTGCTGTGGCCGACGCTCTGGGGCCTCTGGATCGCGGGTAACGGACGTCCACAGGCACGCGACTTCATCGTCTTCGTGACCGGCGTGATCGTGATGCGTTCAGCGGGCTGCGTGATCAACGACTTCGCCGACCGGCACATAGACGGCAAGGTGCAGCGTACCCGCGACCGGCCACTGGCCGCCGGCAAGGTCGCACCCGCCGAGGCACTCGCACTGTTTGCCGTGCTCGGGCTGATCGCGCTGGCGCTGTTGCTGTTGCTCAATCCGCTGGCGCGCCTGCTGGCACTCGGGGCTGCCGTACTGACCGTCATTTATCCCTTCAGCAAACGCTGGCTGGCCGCACCGCAATTCGTGCTCGGCGCGGCTTTTGGCTGGGGCATCCCGATGGCTTTTGCGGCCGCAACCGAAGCGGTGCCGCGCCTCGCCTGGCTGCTGTGGCTGAGCGTGGTGGTCTGGGCGGTGGTCTACGACACCATGTATGCGATGGCCGACAGGGAAGACGATCTGCGTATCGGCGTGAAGTCCACGGCAATCCTGTTCGGCAGCGCCGACGTGTTCATCATCGGACTGCTGCAGCTGGTGCTGATCACGGGTTTGCTGCTCACCGGGCGTGAGGCCGGGCTGGGCATCTGGTACCAGGCCGGCGTGCTTGCCGGCGCCATCCAGCTCATCACGCAACTCTGGCTGATCCGTGAACGCGATCCCGCTGCGTGCATAAAGGCTTTTCGTGCCAACAACATGTTCGGCGCGACCATCTTTGCCGGCATCGTGCTCGACTACACCTTCAGCCTGCCGGCCTGAGCCACCTCCTCCGCTTTGCAAGCGGCACTCTCCGCAGCCGCCGGGGTTAAAGAGCATGGGCGACAGTCCAGAGCTCCAGGCTCGCGGCACCAGCCCGCCGCAGCGCACCGGCCACGGCTTCGGCAGTCGAACCGGTAGTCAGCACATCGTCGATCACCAGAACATGGAGACCCTGCGACAGCGGGCGAGCGACGAAGGCGGCATGCAGATTCGTACGGCGTGCGGTTGCGCTGAGCGTTGATTGCGCCGGCGTGGCGCGTACCCGCTGGCAGACGCCGGGAGCGAGCCGCCAGCCCATCTGCCGACACAGGCCGCGGGCGATTTCTTCAGCCTGATTGAAGCCGCGCTCCGCCTGGCGACGCCAGTGCAGCGGTACGGGCACAACCAGGTCCGGGGGCCGGAACATTGCCGGCAAACGCATAGCCAGCAGTTCACCAAGGGCCCGCGCCGCGGCCAGTTGCTTGCCGAACTTGGCCTCGGCGATCAGGCGATCGACCGGATACTCGTAGGCCAGCGCCGACCGCACCCGATCGAATCCCTGCAGGGCAGGTAGCCGATGTGGCGGCAACCAGGGCAGATCGGCAAGACATCCGGCGCACAGCGGCCGGCGTGCGATCGACTGCCCGCACAGGGCGCAGTGCGGGGGCAGGAACACGTCCAGAATTTCGTCAACCTTGACCCAGCCCATAAGTTGACAGACCCCGCAAGCTGTCCAGATACTGCCGCCCTGATTAACACGCCATGCAGCCGGTCGGCCGCAGGCATTACCGGGATCTTCGACTGGAAATGAGCGATTCAGCGCCGACGACTGTCCGTAACGACTGGAGCATCGCCGAAGTCACCGAACTGTTTCAGCTGCCCTTTCATGAGCTGCTGTTTCGCGCGCATTCAGTCCATCGGCGGCACTTCGATCCGGCCGAGGTCCAGGTCAGCACCTTGATGAGTATCAAGACCGGCGGCTGCCCCGAAGACTGCGGCTATTGCTCGCAGAGCGTGCATCACAGCACCGGCCTCGCTGCCTCGGCGCTTGCGCCAGTCGAGGAGGTAATCCGCACCGCACGAGCGGCACGCGACCGGGGCGCCACCCGCTTTTGCATGGGCGCCGCCTACCGCAATCCCAAGCCCAGCCAGATCGGGAAGATCGCCGAGATGATCCGCGGTGTACACGAACTCGGCATGGAAACCTGCGCCACGCTCGGCATGCTGAGCGCGGATCAGGCCGAAACCCTGCGCGAGGCCGGGCTCGACTATTACAACCATAACCTCGATACCTCCGCGGCTTATTACCCGCAGATCACTTCGACGCGCAGCTACGCGGACCGGCTCGATACGTTAAAGACGGTGCGCGATGCCGGCATGAAAGTTTGTTGTGGCGGCATCATCGGACTTGGCGAAGCCGAGCAGGACCGGGTCGAGCTCCTGCATACACTGGCCACACTCGCGCAACATCCCGACAGCGTGCCCATCAATCAGCTCGTACAGGTTGAGGGCACTCCGCTCGCGGCAGCGTTGCAGACATCCAGCCAGAGCGTTGACTCGCTGGCCTTCGTCCGGGTCATCGCGGTGGCGCGGATCCTGATGCCGGCATCGCGGGTCCGGCTCTCGGCCGGCCGCACGGAAATGTCCGACGAATTGCAGGCGCTGTGCTTTTTTGCCGGCGCCAACTCGATCTTCTACGGCGACTGTCTGCTGACCACGCCCAATCCCGCAACCGACCGTGATCGCAGCCTGCTCGACCGTCTCGGCATGCGCCCGGAGGCGCACGCAAGCTGACAGCGGTTACAGGCGCACTCCTCCCATGCCAGTTCCTCCCACATCAGGTCCGGCCACACCAGGCCCGGGCAACAGCATCAGGCTTCTGCCGTCGGGCATCGACCCGCACAAGGTCAAGCGCTCCTTTGCCCGTGCCGCCGGCAGCTTCGACGATGCTGACTTCCTGCAGACTGAAGTCCGCAACCGCCTGTTGGATCGCCTGAAGTGGCTGCGGCTGGAACCACAGCGCGTGCTCGACCTTGGCGCGGGCACCGGCAAGGCACTGCCGGCGCTGACGGCGCACTTTCCCGCCGCCGAGCTGATCGCGCTTGATCTGACCGAAGACATGCTCAGGGTAGCCGCCCGGCGGGAAGGCGCATCGCCGCTGGTCGTCTGCGGTAATGCCAGCCGGCTGCCGCTGGCCGATGCTTCGGTCGACGTGGTGTTTTCCAGCTTGATGATCCACTGGTGTACATCCCTGGACAGCCTGTTCGCAGAAGTCCGGCGTGTGCTGCGCTATCCGGGGGTGTTCAGTTTCGCCACGCTCGGACCCGGCTCCTTCCGTGAGTTGCGCGAGGCCTGGCAGGCGGTCGATGACGGCGCTCATGTAATGCACTTCCCGGAGATGGCGGCGCTGGGCACCGGGTTGCTCCAGGCAGGGCTCGCCGAGCCGGTGGTCGATGTGGAAACCCTGACCATTTGCTATCCGGATCTGCGCCAGCTCACCGGCGACCTGCGCGGCACCGGCACCACCAACCCGAACAGCAGCAGGAATCAGGGACTCACCGGGCGTCGGACCTGGGAGCGGCTTGAGGCAGCTTATGGCAAGCAGCGCGACGCCAACGGCGCACTGCCCGTAACGCTGGAAATAGTCTTCGGCTCGGTATGGGCAAAGCCCCCTGGCCGGAAGGTTTCTCAATTGCGTGATGAAAAATCATCACGTAGCATTTAGAATTGATACAACAACTTGCCGGCTTGCCTTCGAAAACCGGCATAAACCCTCGCTGACTGCACGCACAGAAACCCGGTTGTTGCCGGTGATCCTTGCGGTCGCAGATCGGGCGCGCACGAACAAGGGAAGCATCGCATGCCGTTCAATACCCAGAAGCTGGCCCGGAAGGGCGCCCAGGCAGTCACCGCCCTGCTGCTGACCGCTGCACTGCCGGCACACGCAGCCTGGAACCAGCTCAACCTGCCGCGCGGTGTCACGCCGGCCAGCCGCGATGCCTACGACCTGCACATGCTGGCGCTGTGGATATGTACCGTCATCGGCGTCCTCGTATTCGCGGTATTGATCTACGCGATGGTGATGTTCCGCAAGTCGAAAGGCGCGGTCGCAGCAAAGTTCACGCACAGCACGATGGCGGAAGTGATCTGGACGACCCTGCCGACACTGATACTGGTTTTCCTGGCGTATGAAACGGCACCCGCCATGATTCGCATCGAGGACACCCGCAACTCGGAGATGACGATCCGGATCACCGGCTATCAGTGGAAGTGGCAATACGAGTACGTCGGCCAGAACGTCTCCTTCTTCAGTACGCTGGCGCAGACCAGCAACACGGCACGCCAGCTGGGCTCAGGCGAGGATCCGTACCAGATCGAGAACTACCTGCTTGAGGTAGACAAGCCGCTGGTTGTGCCGGTAGGCACGAAGATCCGCTATTTACTGACTTCAAATGACGTCAACCATGCCTGGTGGGTCATCGATCTCTCGGTCAAGCGCGACGCGATCGCCGGCTACATCAACGAAGGCTGGTTCACGATTGACAAGCCCGGCACCTACCGCGGGCAGTGCGCCGAACTGTGCGGCAAGGACCATGGGTTCATGCCGATTGTCGTTGAAGCTCTGCCGAAAGCGGAATTCGATGCGTGGCTGGCCAGCCAGCAGGCGCCGGCCACCTGAAAAAGAACTGATACGGAGCACCAGCAATGACCACCATCACACAGGGCCACGCCGCCCAAGACCATGCGCATGACAGTCATGGCCCGGGCCATGGCCTGAGCCGCTGGCTGTTTACCACCAATCACAAGGATATCGGCACCCTCTACCTGGTGTTCGCTCTGGTGATGCTGTTCATCGGCGGGGCGATGGCGCTGATCATCCGCGCCGAGTTGTTCCAGCCCGGACTTCAGTTTGTGAATCCGGAATTCTTCAACCAGATGACCTCGATGCATGCCCTGATCATGGTCTTCGGCATGATCATGCCGGCCTTCGTCGGCTTCGCCAACTGGATGATCCCGATGATGATCGGTGCACCGGACATGGCACTGCCGCGACTCAACAACTGGTCGTTCTGGATCCTGCCCTTTGCGGGAACGATCCTTCTGTCGACGCTGTTCATGGAAGGCGGCGGCCCTGCAGCCGGCTGGACAATGTATCCACCGCTGGTCCTCCAGTCGGGCAATTCACTGGCCTTCGCGATTTTCGCCATACACCTGCTCGGCATGTCATCGATCCTCGGCGCCATCAACATCATCGTGACTGTCATGAACATGCGCGCACCAGGCATGACCCTGCTCAAGATGCCGATGTTTGTCTGGACCTGGCTGATCACGGCCTATCTGCTGATTCTGGTCATGCCGGTACTGGCCGGCGGCGTGACCATGCTGCTTACCGACCGCTTCTTTGGTACGAGCTTCTTCCAGGCGGCGGGCGGCGGCGACCCGGTGCTGTTCCAGCACATTTTCTGGTTCTTCGGGCACCCCGAGGTCTACATCATCATTCTGCCGTCCTTCGGCATCATCTCGCAGATCATTCCGGCGTTTTCACGCAAGCCGCTGTTTGGTTACTCGTCGATGGTCTATGCCACGGCAGGCATCGCGTTCCTGTCCTGCATCGTCTGGGCCCATCACATGTTTACCGTCGGCATGCCGCTCGCGGGCGAAATGTTCTTCATGATGTCGACGATGCTGATCGCCATCCCCACGGCGGTAAAGGTCTTCAACTGGACAGCCACCATGTGGCGCGGTTCGCTGAGCTTCGAAACGCCGATGCTGTTCGCGGTAGCTTTTTTGTTCCTGTTCGCAATCGGCGGTTTCTCCGGGGTGATGATGGCCATCGCGCCGGTTGACTTCCAGTACCACGACACCTATTTCATCGTCGCGCACTTCCATTACGTACTGGTGCCCGGCGCGCTGTTCGCCGCTATCGGTGGTGCCTATTTCTGGCTGCCGAAATGGACCGGCCACATGTATGACGAGAAACTCGGCAAGATCCATTTCTGGCTGTCAGCCGTCAGCGTGAACATCCTCTTTTTCCCGCAGCACTTTCTCGGTCTTGCCGGCATGCCGCGCCGGATACCAGATTACGCCACGCAGTTTGCCGACTGGAACGCCGTGTCCAGCATCGGTGCCTTCGTGTTCGGGTTTTCACAGCTGATGTTCGTTTACATCGTCGTGAAGTGTGTCCGTGGCGGCGCGAAGGCAACTGCCCAGGTCTGGGACAATCCGGAAGGCCTGGAGTGGACCGTGCCGTCACCGGCGCCATACCACACCTTCGACGAGCCGCCGCTGGTCAGGTGAACGGCGCAACCGACAAGCGCGATCCGGCGCAGCAGCGGCAGATACGCAACAGCGCGCTTTTGCTGGGCGGTTTCGCGCTTGCCGTTTTTATCGCCTATATCATCGCTACTGCACTGCTGGCCTGAGCGGTGACAGCGCAGGCAGGCATGGTCAGCAAGAGGGGGCTCGTCACCCGCCTGGTCATCATGGCGATATGCATGTTCGGGTTCGGCTTTCTGATGGTGCCGATATACAGCCTCCTGTGCGAAATCACCGGCATTGGCGGACGTACCAATGAGACCGTGGCGGTGATTCCGGCCGGAATCCAGGTTGATACCGGGCGCATGGTCACGGTGGAGTTCGTCGCAATCCTGAATGAGCAGGCACCCTGGGAGTTCCGGCCTGCCGTGTCGTCCATTCAGATCCACCCCGGCCAGCTTTACGACACGAGCTTCTATGCCCGCAACCTGACCGATCACGAGCTGATTGGTCAGGCCGTACCCAGCGTGGCGCCAGGCACTGCCGCGAAGCACTTTCACAAGACCCAGTGTTTTTGTTTCACGTCCCAGAAGTTTCTTGCCCAGGAGGGCCGGGACATGGGCGTGCAATTCATGATCGATCCGGATCTGCCTGATTATGTCGATCGCATAACTCTTTCCTACACTTTCTTTGTACAACGGCAGCCGGTTGATTCGCCTGCCGCCGCCACATCTACAACCTGACCAGATACCGCCCGAGGAAGTTATCGCCATGGCCCACACCCAGGACAAGTACTACGTTCCCCACGGCACCCGCTGGCCGGTCTTCGCATCAATGGGACTGGCTGTAACTTTCGTCGGCGTCGCGCTGCTGCTGAACGGAAGCTCGACGCTGCCGGTCATCCTGACAGGTACCGCAATCGTACTGGTGGTGGTATTCCGCTGGTTTGCCGACGTGGTCAATGAGAGCGAGGCTGGCGCCTATGGTGCCCAGGTGGACCGTTCGTTCCGGATGGGCATGATCTGGTTCATCCTTTCTGAAGTCATGTTTTTTGCCTGTTTCTTTGCTGCGCTGCTGTACGCGCGCCAGCTGGCGTTGCCGTGGCTGGGTGGTATCGGCTCTGACCCGCTGACCAACAGCCTCCTGTGGCCGGAATTCGTGCCCAGCTGGCCCTCCAATGGGCCGGGACATATCGGCGGTGAATATGAGTCGATGCCCGCCTGGGGCATTCCCGCACTGAACACCGCCATCCTGCTGACCAGCGGTGTCACGCTGACCATTGCGCATCACGCGCTGAAGGACAGCCGCCGCGGCCTGCTCGCCGTGTTTCTTGCCCTCACCGTCCTGCTGGGTTTCGCCTTTCTGGGCTTTCAGGTATACGAATACAGTCACGCGTATTCGGAACTTAACCTCAAGCTGAGCAGCGGCATTTACGGCAGCACCTTCTTCATGTTGACCGGATTTCACGGTTTGCACGTCACGATCGGCGCCATCATGCTGTCAGTGATGCTGCTGCGCGTGCTGCGCGGACACTTCACGCCGACGCGACATTTCGCCTTCGAGGCGACCGCCTGGTACTGGCACTTCGTGGATGTGGTCTGGCTCGGCCTGTTTATTTTCGTTTATTGGCTGTAGTCAGGGACCGGCGGCAGGGCTTCAGCCCGCGGGCAGTCCATGGGGCTGAATGAGCCCGTTGAACCAGGCATAGGCCAGCACCAGAAACAGGATCACCGACAAGGTGATGCGAACCGTCAGCGCCCGTACCATACGGCGCGAACCGCCCTGATCCTGATTGAGGAAAAACAGGCCCGAAAAAAGGCTCAGGATGATCCCGGCGAGCAGCAACAGTACGAGGGCTTTGATCATCGATCCGGGTCGGCAGCAGAAGTCCAGGGCCAGAAGCATACCGGTTTGGGCAATCCTGCTCACGCTGATTTCGACCGCCCTTTTCAGCAGTCTCGGCATCTGGCAGCTCGGACGCGCTGAAGAAAAGCGCACCCTCTTTGCTGCTTACGCACAGGGCACGACTGAAACAGTGCGCGAGGGACTGAGCGGAGTCGATGCTACGGAGCAACGCTACCAGTTGCTCCGGCTACAGGGGCATTTCGACGCCGACCATCAACTGCTGCTCGATAACATGAGCCATGCGGGGCGACCCGGCTACCATGTGCTCACGCCGTTCATCACCGCCGGGGGCAGCCTGCTGGTGAACCGGGGCTGGGTACCGGCCGACGGCGACCGCAGGGTGTTGCCGAACATCGACGTATCCAGCCAGCCGCGGATGGTCACCGGCCGGATCGACCGCTTGCCGCGGCCTGCATTGCGACTGGTACCGGCGACGGACTACACCGGTTTGCCCTGGCCACGGCGGCTGTTGTTCCCGACCACTGAAGAGATTTCCGCCCAGACCGGCTACCCCTTGCGTGACTTTCAGCTGCTATTGAATCCGGGTGAGGCGGACGGCTTTCTGCGTGAGTGGCAGCCCGCACTGATGAGACCGGAAACGCACCTCGGCTACGCCATACAATGGTTCGGTCTGGCGACAACTGTCGTCCTTGTTTTTGTCATTCTTGCCTGGCGCCACCTCAGGACACTTTAGCGATGCCCGAAATCCGATCACGCAGCAAAAGACTGATTCCGGTGTTGTTGGCGCTGTTGTTCGTCGGGCCGTTCGCTACCGCCATGTATCTGTATTACTACGGCGGTGACAGCTGGCGGCCGCAGGGATCGGTCGCGCACGGCATCCTGATCGGGAACCCGCCATCGCTGGCCGATCATGCGGTGTCGCTGCCCGACGGTGCGACAGCCGCTTTCACCGGCAAATGGTCGCTCCTCTACGTGAGCAACGGCAGCTGCGCCGGAGAGTGCCAGCAGGCCCTCTACCAGCTCCGCCAGGTACGCCAGGCGCTGGGCAGAGATATGTCGCGCGTCCAGCGTTACTTCATCACCACCGGCGGGGCGCCCGATGCTGAATTGATGCACAGCGCACACCCGGATCTGATCGTGATCGACGGTGCCGCGACGGGGGGCACGGTGCTGGCAGCACTCGGCAGTTACGGCGAAGCGGATGTGTTTGTCGTCGACCCGCTGGGCAATATCATGATGCGTTTTCCTGCCGGCACATCGATGAAAGACATGCACAAGGACCTGAGCCTGCTGCTCAAGGCCTCCACGATTGGCTGAGACGGCAGCATGAATTTTTCCACCTGGTATCGCCGCTGTCTGTGGCTCGGCGCCGGCCTCGGTCTGGTCGTCGTCGTGCTGGGTGCTTATGTGCGGCTTTCGGATGCCGGCCTTGGCTGCCCCGACTGGCCCGGCTGTTATGGTCATCTGGTGCTGCCGTCAGATGAAGCCGTGCGCAGTTCAGCGCAGACGGCCTGGCCGGAGCGACCGATCGAAGCCGGCAAGGCCTGGCGGGAAATGGTTCACCGCTATGCTGCCAGCAGCCTGGGCCTGGTCATCATGCTGGCCAGCCTCTTCGCCTGGCTGAACCGGCGCGACTCCCGCCAGCCGGTAGTGCTGCCTGCAGTACTGCTGGGCGTCGTGGTATTCCAGGGGCTGCTCGGCATGTGGACTGTGACGCTGTTGCTCAAGCCGCTGATCGTGATGGGCCATCTGCTGGGCGGTCTCACGACCCTGGGCCTGCTGACATGGTTGCTGCTGGAGGCGGGCCGTACCGGAATCGCCGGCGCACCGTCTGCCCGCCGGGGTTCGCTGCTGGCTGTCAGCGGACTCGCAATCCTGATCGTGCAGATCGCCCTCGGTGGCTGGACGAGTTCGAACTATGCGGCGCTTGCCTGTCCGGACATCCCGACCTGTCAGGGCGAGTGGTGGCCGGAAGAAAGCAATTTTGGCGAGGGCTTCGTGCTGTGGCGCGGACTCGGCATCAACTACGAGTTCGGCGTGCTGGATGCGCCCTCACGCGTTGCCATCCATTTCGCGCACCGGCTGGGGGCCGTGGCAACCTTCACTGCCCTGCTGCTCATCGGCCTGCGCTTTCGCGCGCGCAGCCTTGCGGCACCGGTGCGACAGGCCGCCACACTGGTGCTGCTGGCCGTAACCCTGCAGGTACTGGTCGGCACGGGCATCGTCTGGTTCGGGCTGCCGCTGGCGCTCGCGACCGCACACAACGGCATGGCCGCCTTGCTGCTGCTCGCGGTGATCAACCTGAACCACGCCGCCTCTTTCCGGGCGAACTGGCGCCTGGCATAGCTTGTGGACGTCACTCCGATTCTCGACCAGCTTAACGATGCGCAGCGCGACGCGGTCACCGCATCGCAGTCGCCGCTGCTGGTCGTGGCCGGTGCCGGGAGCGGCAAGACGCGCGTACTGGTACACCGGATCGCGTGGCTGATCCAGGTCGAGCAGGTATCGCCACTCGGCATACTCGCCGTCACTTTTACCAACAAGGCTGCCGCCGAGATGCGCAGCCGGATCCATGACCTGCTGGACATGCCGGTCAACCATCTCTGGATCGGAACCTTTCACGGGCTGGCCCATCGCCTGCTGCGCCGTCACTGGCGTGAAGCCGGGTTGGCGGAAGCTTTCCAGATTCTCGACGCAGAGGACCAGCAGCGGGTGATTCGCCGCCTGATCAAGGGACTGGATCTCGACGAGACGACCTGGGTACCGCGCGAAATCCAGTGGTTCATCAATCACAACAAGGATGAGGGGTTGCGCCCTGGCCAGCTCAGCGACAACGGCGACACCACCCGCAGGCAGCTCATCCACCTGTACCGGCTTTATGAGGAAGCCTGCGACAAGGCCGGCGTTGTGGACTTCGCCGAACTGCTGCTCAGGGCGTTCGAACTGTGGAAGAACAATCCGGCAATACTCGAACAATACCGACGGCGTTTCCAGCACGTCCTGGTGGATGAGTTTCAGGACACCAATACGATTCAGTACGCCTGGCTGCGGCTGCTGACCGGCACCACGGGCATCCCCTTTGCGGTGGGCGACGACGATCAGTCAATCTATCGCTGGCGCGGCGCGCGCCAGGAACACATGCACAGGTTCCAGCGCGATTTTCCGGCTGCCCGCGTCATCAAGCTCGAACAGAATTACCGCTCGACAAAGACCATCCTCAGTGCCGCCAATGCGATCATCGCCCACAATACCGGGCGACTCGGCAAGGAGCTCTGGACCGCCGGCAGCGACGGCGCGCCAATCCGCCTGTACCGCGCCTATAACGAGCGGGATGAGGCGGAGTTCGTCGTCGGCCGGATCCAGGATCGCGTCCAGCAGGGTAGCGCCCGCAGTGAGATCGCCGTGCTGTACCGCTCCAATGCCCAGTCGCGCAGTTTTGAAGAAATGCTGATGCGCGTCGGGATGCCCTACCGCGTCTACGGTGGCCAGCGCTTCTTCGAACGTACCGAGATCAAGGACGCGCTGGCCTATCTGCGCCTGCTCGCCAACCACGATGACGACTCCTCCTTCGAGCGTGTGGTCAACGTTCCGACGCGCGGCATCGGCGCCCGCTCGGTCGATGCCATCCGCGAATATGCCAAGGCGAACGCGCTGTCCATGTGGCGTGCAGCGCAGATCGTCGCGGCAGGAGACGCCACTGGCCGCAGCGGGCGGGCCATCACGGCCTTCCTGGTGCTCATCGACAACATGGCCAGGGACACCGCAGACCTGGCGCTCCACGAGCAGGTGGATCATGTCATTCAGCACAGCGGAATCATCGGCCATTACAGGAAGGAGCCGCGCGATCGCGCTGAAGGCCGGCTGGAGAACCTCGACGAACTGGTCAGCGCGGCGCGCAGCTTTGAAAGCGAGGAGCGGTCGACGGACGCAGCGGCCGACGATGGCGATGCCAGCCTGCCACCGCTGCTGGACTTTCTTTCTCATGCGGCACTCGAGTCCGGCGATGCTCAGGCAGACAGCGGTACGGACTGCGTGCAGCTGATGACGCTGCACTCCGCCAAGGGCCTGGAGTTTCCTGTCGTCTTTCTCACTGGTCTTGAAGACGGCCTGTTCCCGCATCAGCGCTCGCTGAATGACGGCGATGGTCTCGAAGAGGAACGTCGCTTGTGCTACGTGGGCACTACCCGGGCGATGAGCGAGCTTTATCTGACCCATGCAGAGCAGCGGCGACTGCACGGGATGGACAGTTTCCGGCAGGCCTCACGATTCATCAGTGAGATTCCGGCTGAGCTGATCGAGGAGGTGCGGCCGCGGCTGCATGTGTCGCAGCCCGTTTATCAGCGCGGCAGCATGCCGCCGGCAGATCCCGGCTTCGGCATCCGCCTTGGCCAGCGCGTGCGGCACGGGACCTTCGGCGATGGCGTGGTGCTGGGCTTTGAGGGAGCCGGGGCGCATGCCCGGATCCAGGTCAACTTCGAGACAGCCGGCGCAAAATGGCTGGTGATGTCATACGCCAACCTGGAAACCCTGTGAGCCCGGCAGGGAAGCCGCGAAACCGGTTAAACTCGCAGCCGCGCACAGCCTGGCGAGCTCACCCATGAAGATCCTCATTCTCGGTGCCGGACAGGTCGGCTCCACAGCCGCCTACCATCTCGCCCGCGAAGAGGCGAATGAAGTCACCATCGTCGATTCCAACCCGACCGTGCTGCGGGATCTGCAGGATCGTCTCGACGTCCGTACCGTGCTCGGTCATGCCGCTTCACCGGCTACGCTGGAGCGTGCCGGCTGCGCGAACATGGACATGGTGATCGCGCTGACCAGCAGCGATGAAGTCAACATGATTGCCTGCCAGGTCGCTTACACGCTGTTCAGCACGCCGACGAAAATCGCCCGCGTGCGTTCTGCCGAGTACATCGGCAAACCGGAACTGTTCGGCGCTGACCGGATACCAGTGGACCTGTGCATCAGTCCCGAACAGCTGGTCACGCGCCACATCGAGCAGCTGATCCACTATCCGGGTGCTTTTCAGGTACTCGACTTCGCCGATGGCAAGGTGCGGCTGGTGGGCGCGCGCGCGCACCGCGACGGGCCCCTCGTCGGTCAGGAGATCCGCACGCTTCGCGACCATATCCCGGGTATCGAAACCCGCATCGCGGCGATTTATCGCGACGGCGAGGCCATCGTGCCGGACGGCAAGACCCGGCTGCTTGAGGGTGACGAGGTCTTCTTCATTGCCGCCCGGCAGGACATTGGTGCCGTGATGCGGGAGCTGCGCAAGCTCGAGGACCCGGTGCGCAAGATCATCATCGCAGGAGCCGGCAATATCGGCTTCCGCGTCGCCCAATCGCTCGAAAAGACCAACCAGGTCAAGATCATCGAACGGTCGCGGGATCGTGCGCGCATCGCCTCCGAGGGTCTTGCCAAGGCCATCGTGCTGCGAGGCGATGCGGCCGATGAGAGCCTGCTGCTGGAGGAGAACATCGACGGCACCGATGTATTTGTCTCGCTGACCAATGCCGAGGAAGTAAATATCCTGTCGGCCATGCTCGCCAAGCGTCTGGGCTGCAGAAAAGTCATGGCGCTGATCAACCGTCCATCCTATGCCGAACTGGTGGAAGGGCCACGCATCGACGTCGGTATTTCTCCGCCGCAGATCACGATCGGCGCGCTGCTGGCCTACGTACGCCAGGCCGGCATGGTACGTATCCACTCCCTGCGGCGCGGCCGGGCCGAGGCCATCGAGGCCATCGCCCACGATGGCCGGAAAGACTCACGCGTCGTGGGCCGCAGAATCGAGGAGATCGCCTTGCCCAAAGGCGCCACGATCAACGTCATCGTGCGCGGCAACGAAGTACTCGAGGCGCATCACGATACGATCGTTCAGGCTGAAGACCACCTTATCCTCTTTGTGACCGACCGCCGGCAGATCCAGCAGGTCGAGCGGTTGTTCCGGACCTGAACCGGAAGCAGCAGTACAGCCGGCAGATCAAGGCATGCACTTTCGGGTAGTTCAGCGGATTCTCGGCTTGTTGCTGATGCTCTATAGCGTCACGATGATGCCGCCGATCGCAGTTTCGGTGCACTTTGCCGACGGCCAGACGACCGCCTTCTTTTATTCCTTCGCAATCACCTTTGTTGTCGGCCTTCTGAGCTGGCTGCCCGCACGCAATGACCGTCGCGAGTTGCGGCTGCGCGATGGTTTCGTGGTGGCTGCGGTCTTCTGGCTGGGCCTCGGCAGCTTCGGCTCACTGCCCCTGCTGCTCACCCACTTCCCGGAGATGTCGCTGACCGATGCGGTTTTTGAAACCGTGTCGGGGCTTACAACTACGGGTTCAACGGCGCTCACCGGACTCGATAGCCTGCCGCGCTCTATCCTCTACTACCGCGCCCAACTGCACTGGCTGGGTGGCATGGGCATCATCGTTCTGGCGGTCGCCATCCTGCCCATGCTCGGCGTCGGCGGCATGCAGCTGTACCGCGCCGAGACACCAGGTCCCATGAAAGACAGCAAGCTCACGCCCAGAATCACAGAAACGGCCAAAGCCCTGTGGCTCATCTACGTTGGCCTGACGGCAATCTGCGCCCTCGCTTACTGGTACGCCGGCATGGGTGCCTTTGACGCCGTTTGCCACAGTTTTGCAACGCTGTCGACGGGTGGTTTTTCAACGCACGATGCCAGCATCGGCTACTTCAACAGTCCGCAGATAGAACTGATCACCGTACTTTTCATGTTTCTGGGCGGTATCAGTTTCACCCTGCACTTCGTCGCCTGGCGCAGCCGCAGCGTGCTCAGTTACTGGAGCGATCCGGAGTTCCGCGCCTATGCCCTGATTCTCTGCAGCCTGACCCTGGCAGGGACTGTCTATCTGATCTTTACAGAGCAGTACGCAACAGTGGGCGATTCAGCACGCTACGCGCTGTTTCACTTCGTGTCCTTCATGACCAGTACCGGCTTCGTAGCCGGCAACTTCGACCAGTGGGCCGGCGCCTTGCCGCTCAGCCTGATCCTCGTCAGCTTCATCGGCGGCTGTGCCGGGTCAACTGGCGGCGGCATGAAAGTCGTGCGCTGGCTGTTGCTGTTCAATCAGGGCAGCCGTGAAATCCAGCGACTGGTGCATCCTGCCGCCGAGATCCCGATACGTCTGGGCCGGTCCGTTGTGCCCCCGCGGGTGATTGAGGCCGTCTGGGGTTTTTGTGTGGCCTACATCCTGATCTTCGGCGTACTGCTGCTGGCACTGGTAGGCACGGGACTGGACCAGATCACGGCTTTTTCCGCACTGGCAAGTTCCATCAACAACATGGGTCCGGGGCTCGGGCAGATCGTTTCCGACTTCACGCAGATCAATGCACCGGCCAAGTGGGTCTGCATCCTTGCGATGCTGTTCGGTCGGCTCGAAGTGTTCACGCTGCTGGTGCTTTTCTCGCCCTCTTTCTGGCGCTCGTGACCCGCGGCTACGGGTACAGATGGCAGGCCACCGAGCCGCTCCCCTCGTCGCCGTTTTTCTTCAGCACCGGCCTCACCGACCGGCACACTGCCATGACCCGCGGACAGCGGGGATGAAAGGCGCAGCCAGAGGGGGGGGTACGCGCTGAGGGGACTTCACCGCCCAGAACGATACGTGAATGCATGCGTCGACCGATCTGCGGTACTGCCGAAATCAGCGCCTCGGTATAGGGATGTCTGGGCGCGGTCAGGATCTGCCCGGCCGGCGCGATCTCCACCAGTCGGCCCAGATACATCACGCCAATGTCATCGCTGACGTGTTGCACGACCGCCAGGTCGTGCGAGATGAACAGCAGGGCAATGCCCCGCTCACGCTGCAGGCGGACGATGAGATTCAGCACTTGCGACTGTACTGATACATCGAGCGCCGATACCGGTTCATCAGCGACCAGGAACTGCGGATTCAGTGCCAGTGCCCGGGCAATGCCGATACGCTGGCGCTGGCCGCCGGAAAACTCGTGCGGATAGCGATGCGCAGCCTGCGCACTCAGGCCCACGAAAGCGAGCAGTTCGTCCACACGTTGCTGGCGATCACCGGGCGTGCCAACCCGGTGCACGTCCAGCGGCTCACGTACCGTCTGCCCGACAGTGCGCCGCGGACTCAGGGAACCGTAGGGGTCCTGGAAAACAGCCTGTATCCGTTGTCGGTACGCGAGCATCTGGCGCCGGTCGAGGCGCGTCAGATCCTCGCCCGCAAACAGCACCTGGCCGGCCGTAGGTTCCTGCAGGCGCAGCAGCATCCGCCCAAGCGTCGACTTGCCGCAGCCGGACTCACCCACCAGTCCCAGCGTGCGCCCCGCATGAATCACGAAGCTCACGTCATCGACCGCTTTCAGCCCGGCAACGACGCGCCGAAAGAGGCCTCCATGGATCGGAAAATACTTGCTCAGGCCCCGGACCTGGACCAATGGTTCAGCGTTCATATGTCAGCGCCCAGCGGGTAGTGACAGGCGACAGCGTTACCGTTGACGCTGCGCAGGGTCGGCCGCTCCTGATGACAGCGCGACTGTACATGACTGCAGCGGCCGGCAAAGCGGCAACCTGCAGGGAGATTGCCGGGATCAGGCACGCGGCCGGGAATCACCGGCAACTCCGCGATACGTTCGGCACGTATCCGCGGTATCGAGGCAAGCAGCCCCGCCGTATAGGGATGACGCGGGGACGAAAAGAGCTGCTCCGTCTTGCCCGCTTCAACGATGCTTCCGCAATACATCACCAACGCCCGCTGGCAGGTTTCGGCCACGACGCCCAGATCATGCGTGACCAGAAGCACCGCCATGCGAAACTCATTCTGCAGTTCGCGCATCTGGTCCAGCACCTGGGCCTGGGTGGTGACATCAAGTGCAGTCGTGGGTTCGTCGGCAACCAGCAACTTCGGGTTGCAGGACAGCGCCATCGCAATCATCACGCGTTGGCGCATGCCACCGGAGAGCTGGTGCGGATAATCGTCGAGGCGACGCCCGGCATCCGGAATGCTGACCTTTGCCAGCAGAGATGCTGCCAGCTCGCGCGCCTGCCGCTGCGATAGCTGCCGGTGCCGCCGCAGCACTTCAGTAATCTGGCTGCCGATGGTGAATACCGGGTTCAGCGAGGTCATGGGTTCCTGGAAGATCATGGCGATCTCACTGCCCCTCCGCTTCTCCATGTCGCCGGCATCAAGTGAGAGCAGATCCAGGCCTTCCAGTTCAATGCTGCCGTTGATGATCTGGCCGGGGGGCGATGGGATCAGACGCAGCAGCGACAGGCCGGTGACCGTCTTGCCACAACCCGACTCACCGACCAGGCCCACAGTCTCGTTCGGCCAGATATCGAAGCTCACCGCATCCACCGCCCGCACGATGCCATCCATGGTGCGAAATTCCACCGTCAGGTCTTTGACCCGCAGCAAGGGAGCCGGCGCATCCGCTGCGTTCACGCCACCTTCCTCGGGTCCATGGCGTCCTGCAGCGCATCGGACAACGCATTGAAGGCCATCACCAGACCAAACATCAGCAGCGAAGCGGCGATGAAGTTGTTGTAGAAGCCGGCCAGCACTTCCTTGGTACTCTCCTCGATCATCAGCCCCCAGCTCATGCCGTCGCGGATACCGATACCCAGAAAGCTCAGGATGACTTCGGCCTTGATTGCGCTGACAAAGGCGATCGAAGCCTGCACGAGCAGGATGTGCGAGGTGTTGGGCAGGATATGCCGGAAGATGATCATGAAGCGCGACAGACCGATGGCATAGGCTGCCTCGATGTACTCCATATTACGGAGTTTGATGACCTCACCCCGCACCAGCCGACCGGTGCCGATCCAGAACGAGGTGATCATGGCGACATGCATGGCATACGGGCTGCCAGCCAGCGAGTAGGCCACCGCAGCGACAAACAGGTAGAAAGGAATGGCGTCGAGTACGTTCATCGCCCACAGCAGCAGCTCGTCGATCCAGCTGCCGGCAAAGAAACCCGCGAAGGCGCCAAGTACGCCACCGATGATGGTGGCCAGCACCGCCACGACAACACCGACTTCAAACGCGGTCGATGTCGCGTAGATGGCGCGCGAGAAAATATCCTGGCCGATGATGTTCGTGCCGAACCAGTGCGCCGCCGAGACCGCTTCCCACTTGCTGCCGCCGAGATCGGCCCAGTCCGTACCCCACCAGCCGCACCAGACGCCCAGCGCCGCCACGAAATAGACGAGAACTGCAGCGAGCCCGGCGACCCCGGTCCGGTCAGCGAGAAACTTGCGCAACACCTTGCGCCATATACTGTTTCGCCGATTTACGGCGCGCGCCCCGGCGACTGATGAGAATTCATTCACTTTAACGACACGCGTGGATCGACGGCCCGGTACAGGATGTCGTTGAGCGTCATGACAAATACGAACAGGATCGCGGTCAGACTCACCACCGCCTTCAGCACCGGCTGGTCGCCGGTGATGATCGCCTCATAGGTCGCCTTGCCGATGCCGGGAATACCGAAATAGCTTTCGATCAGCAGGCTGCCGCCGATCGCGACCTGCGGTATCGAAAACATGACGCGCGTGATGATCGGTATCAGGCAGTTCTTGAAGATACTGCGAAAGAAGATGCGCCGGGAAGACAGTCCGAATGCCCTGGCCGTACGCACATAATCGCGGGTCATCTCTTCGACGAAGACCGAACGGTAGAAACGCGTCTCATAGCCCAACGCGACAAAGGTTGTCGCCAGGGTCGGTACGGCGATATAGCTGAGATAGTCCGGCAAGGACTGTACATTCCAGCCGCGCACCGGAAACAGGTTCAACCCGTCGCTGGAGCACAGCAGGATCTGGAAGGCGATGATGACGATCAGAAAGCTCACGCTCATGCCGATCACGGCAATGGCCATGATCAGCTTGTCGGCCCAGCGGCCGCGCCAGAACGCGGCTGCCAGTGCCAGCAATACACCGAGGATATGGCCGAGCAGGAATCCGGGCAGGATCAGGATCAGGGATACCGGTATGGTCTTGGCGAGCAGGGACCGTACCGGCTCGCCGCTGGAGGAATTGCCGAAATCGAGCCGGATCAGCTCGGTCAGATAGGCGAGGTAGCGCTGGATAAAGGACTGGTCATAGCCCAGCTGGTGGCGGACTTCGATGATCTGCTCTGCGGTCGGGTTCTTGCCGAGCAGCTGGTAGGTCATGTCGGGACCGAAATAGACCATCAGCGCGAAGCTGACCAGCGTAACGCCCAGAATCAGCGGGATGCCGGTCAGCATCTTTCGCAGCACATACTGCATCAGTTCCACGGATCAGCCTTCGGGTCTGGTTTGAGCGACGGGCAGCACGTCAACGTACTTCAGAAAGAAGCCGCCGACAATTTCGCGATCGGGTACAGCGACCACGTTTTTGTGCCACAGATAGATGCGGGTGCGCGACAGGCCTGTCATCGCAACGCAATCATCGGTCACCATCTGGTTCATGCGGCGGTAGATTGCGGTTCGCTCGGGCGATGCGAGCATGACTGAAGACCGCTCGTAGAGCCGGTCGTATTCGGGGTTGCGATAATTCGCGTCGTTGGAGCCGGGCGAACCGTTGGGGCCATAAAAGAGCTGCAGGGTATTTTCAGCATCCGGATAGTCGAGACCCCAGCCTTTGGCGACCAGCGGCAACTCGCCGCGCTTCCAGGCCCGCGAAATATCACCGAAGGTCGCATAAGTCTTGCGCACGACCTTGTCGTGCGGGAAGCCGATCGCACGCATCCAGGCCCGAAACTGTTCGAAAAACAGTCGTTCGGTAACGCCTGCCGTGGTGCCGTACACCAGCGTCGGCAGGTTTTCGGGGGTCCAGCCATTGTCGCGCAGCAGTCGGCGCGCACCGGCCACATCAAGCGTCACGCTGTCGCGGGAGAGATCGGGATCGTATTCCGGGCTCACGGGCACGATGATGCCGGGGAAATATGTCGCAAGACCAAAATACCAGCTCTGGTTGCGCGCTTCCCAGTCGTAGGCCTTGATGATCGCGCAGCGCAGGGCCTTGTTGCGCCGGTTTCGCTCCGGATCAGGGCTGTAGCCGAGTTCGGGAAAATCCATATTGAAGGCGGTAAATACGAAACCGGCCTCGAGGCCGGAATACATGTGAAAGCGGGCCGCATATTCCGGCCGCAAACGTATCGGATTCTTGTCCGCCAGTACCCGGTCGATCTGCTCGATGGGCACCGTCGTGAATTGAACCTCATTGCCCTTGTTGAAAGAGGTCCACGCGGCGCTCGATTCCGTAATGAAGTCGATCTCGAGACGGTCGAGAAATGGGGGTGAGCGGCCCTCGATCGCTTCGATGCCGGTATAGGCCTGTTCAACGGGATCGTAACCCTCGGCCTGCAGATCGACCGGCTCCTGGCGATAGTAGGGGTTGCGCTCCATGACCACCCGCGATGAGTCGTAGCTCACCAGCCGGAAGGGCCCGGAACCCACCGGATGTACGCCCAGCGCCTTGCCGTACTTCTCGGCAGCTTCGCGCGGGACGATCGCGGAATATCCCTGGGCGAAGGTGTCGACAAGCTGCGGATAGGGGCGGGTCAGCCGGATCTCCAGCGTGTACCGGTCGATCGCACGCAGCCCGGACGCCGGCTGATCGTAATCGGAACCGGCTGCCTTCCACTCATCGAGTCCCGCGATGCGCCCTTGCCACAGCCAGGCGCCCTGCGGCTGATTCTTCGGATCAAATTGCCGCTTGATCGAATAGACGAAATCTTCGGCAAGCAGCTCACGGCCGCGTCCATCCGGAAAGCAGGGATCATCGACAAAGCGAACGCCCGGTTTGATACGGATGGTGTAGGTCAGGCCGTCGGCGGAAACAGTCGGAAAGTCAGCGGCGAGATTGGGCTTAAGCTGATAGGGACGGGCGAGGTACTTGTAGGCGTAAAGCGTATCGTAGGCATTGACGACCACATGGTTCGCATAAACATTGGCGGCCTGGGTGGGATCAAGGCTGGTTGGCGCCTGGTCCATGGCATGCCGGTAGGTTTTCAGACCTGGCGGAGCCGAAACCTGGTGTACCGATTGATCGGACTCGCAGCCGGCTGCAAACGCGATTACAGCAACCAGAAGCAAGCCGGCTATGTATTTCTGCACTAAAAAGCGCATTTGATGCCTTATAAATCCCATATAGTGCTTATAGTTGGCATAAGTATAGATACACCATCCCACGTGTCGTATTTATGGACAACAGTGGGTTATCAGACCTATCGTCAGTCATATAAATATAGTTTGTGGGATAAACACTGATGATTGCGCTACTGCAGCGGGTAAAAATGGCGTCCGTCAGCGTGGACGGGCAGCGAATCGCTGAAATTGGGCCTGGCCTGCTGGTTTTGGTCGGCGTGGAGCGGGCCGATGGCCCGGCCCAGGCGGCCCGTATGGCCGAGCGGCTGTTTGCATACCGGATTTTTGCCGACGCCGAGGGCCGCATGAACCTGAGCCTCCGGGACTCCGGCGGCGAATTGCTGCTGGTACCGCAGTTCACCCTGGTCGCCGACACCTCGCGAGGCAACCGGCCCGGTTTTGAACCCGCTGCCAGCCCGGAGCTGGGGCAGGCGCTGTTCAGACAGCTTGCCGCAAGCGCGAAAAGCCTCGGCTGTGCCACACAGACCGGGCAATTTGGTGCAAATATGGACATCGAACTGATCAATACCGGTCCTGCAACATTTTTGCTGCATGTTCCACATGGCTGAACCGGAGGCATCGCCGCGCGCCAAGCTGTGACGTTTGTCACCCGGCAGCGCGGTGATCCGGCTATCCTAAGCGTATAGAGTATCCTTCAGCTCTGCGCACGCGCTTCGTTTTCACGGGAGAAGCCATCATGGGTCTCGGCGGCATCAGCATCTGGCAATTACTGATTATTCTGGTCATCGTCATTGCCATTTTCGGGACCAAGCGTCTCAAAAACATCGGCACGGATCTCGGCGGTGCAGTGAAAGGCTTTCGGAAAGCCATGAACGATGCTGAACAGGGGCCGAGCGATCCCAAGCAGCTCGGTCAGACCGATGCCGAGTTTTCAGAGTCAGCGCAAACCAAACACGAAGCAGATCACCACGGCAAGGCCTGAGTCTCGCCATACTGACTCGCGATCATGTTCGAAATCGGTTTCTGGGAGCTGGCCTTGCTGTTTGGCCTTGGACTGGTTGTCCTCGGCCCTGAAAAGCTGCCAAAGGTAGCGGATCAGCTTGGACGATATGCCGGCCAGGCGCGCCGGATGGCGCGCACCTTTACCGATCAGATTCGCGATGAGATCGAGGCTGAAGAACGCAAGGCAGCCAGCAGTACCGCCGGGCCTCCGGCATCAGCGGCTGCCCGGAACGTACCGGAATTCAGCCGACCTGGTGCTGAGGACCTGATCCCGAAGGCAACGGAACCGCCGGCCACCGTAGAGACTGCGGAGGTGCTGGCTGCAGACTCACCGGATCAGCTGCCACCGCATGGCTGACGACAAGCACGCAGAATCACCGGAAGAATTGCCTGAAGCCAGCCTGATGTCGCATCTGCTGGAGTTGCGCTCACGCCTGCTGAAAGCGGGCGGCGCAGTGTTGGCCGTTTTCGTCTGCCTGCTGCCGTTCAGCCGGCAGATCTTCAGCACGGTGTCCAGGCCGCTGATGGCAAAGCTGCCGGCAGGATCGACGATGATCGCCACTGAGGTCGCCTCGCCGTTCCTCACGCCCTTCAAGACGAGTTTCTATGTGGCCATCATGCTGGCCATTCCGGTGGTGCTTTACCAGGTCTGGGCTTTCGTGGCGCCTGGCCTGTACCGGCGCGAAAAGCGCTTTGCCGTACCACTGCTTGTTTCCAGCGTGCTGCTTTTTTATCTGGGCGTCGTGTTTGCCTACTTCGTCATCTTTCCGGTGATGTTCGGCTTTTTCACGGCAGCGGCACCGGAAAACGTTCAGGTGATGACGGACATCAACAGCTATCTGGATTTCGTGCTGGTGCTGTTTCTTTCTTTTGGTCTTGCCTTTGAAGTGCCGGTGGTTACCGTTCTGCTGGTTCTGGTCGGCATAGTCAGGATCGATACGTTGAAAAAGAGCCGGCAGTACGTATTTCTGGGTGCTTTCGTGCTGGGCATGGTGCTGACACCGCCCGACGTACTTTCACAGACGCTTCTGGCGATTCCGATGTATCTGCTCTATGAGGGCGGCATCCTGCTGGCAGGGATCCTTGCGCGGCCTGCGCAGGCCGATGCGAACGTCAGCGACAAGCCCGCCTGAGCCGGGCTGCGCGATCGCGAATGAGCAACAGTTCAACAACAGCAGAGCGCGGTGGAAGCCTGAAAGGCGCACACCATCCTGCCGGTCTGCGCACCCTGTTCTTCACCGAGCTGTGGGAGCGCTTCAGCTACTACGGGATGCGCGCCCTGCTGGTGCTGTTCATGGTGGCGGCCATCGAGGATGGCGGCCTCGGGCTGACCGATGCAACGGCAACTGCAATCTATGGCCTTTATACCGCTGCGGTTTACATGGTGTGTTTGCCCGGCGGCTGGATCGCGGACCGGCTGCTCGGCGCCCGGCGCGCCATCTGGTATGGCGGCATCGTCATCATGCTGGGGCACTTCACCCTGGCAATTCCTTCCGTATATACCTTCTTTGCAGGACTGCTGCTGGTCACGCTGGGCACCGGGCTGCTGAAGCCCAATATCAGCGCGGTGGTCGGCGAACTCTATCCACCCGGCGACGTAAGGCGTGATGCCGGCTTTACGCTTTTCTACATGGGCATCAATCTCGGCGGCGCCATCGGGCCTTTGATTTGCAGCACGCTGGGAGAAAGCGCGCGCTTCGGCTGGCACTGGGGCTTTGCTGCCGCAGGGATCGGCATGTTTTTCGGTCTGGTCTATTTTCATTTCAGCCAGCCGCTGCTCGGCGAGGCAGGCAGATACCCGTCGCTGCGCCCCGAGAACCCGGCAGACCGGCCAGCCCTGCGCAGCGCCTGGCGCCGCGTGGCGATCGGTCTCGCCATCGTGCTGGGCATGGCAGGACTGTTGCTGACGGGCATTATCGACGTTGATGCCGTCACCCTGGCTAGCCGCGCCACCGTCGGTATCGTCCTGTTCGGTGCGCTCTACCTGGCCTATCTCCTGCGCTTTGGCGGACTGGAGCAGGGCGAGCGCAACCGGGTGATCGCGATATTCATACTCAGCATGGCAGCCGCGATGTTCTGGGCGGGATTCGAGCAAGCCGGGTCGACACTCAATCTGTTTGCAGAACGTTTTACCGAGCGGAGCTTCGGCGGTTTTGAAATACCCACCGGCTGGTTTCAGATCTTCAACCCGATTTTCATCATCACCCTGGCGCCGGTCTTCGCCACGCTCTGGATTCGCCTTGCAGCGCGCGGACTGGAGCCTCGGACGCCGGTCAAATTTGCCTGCGGGCTGCTGATACTGGGCGCCGGCTTTGGCGTGATGATCGTGGCGGCAGGGTTGGTCGGCAACGGAGCAAAAGTACTGCCCACCTGGCTGATGACAACCTATCTCCTGCACACCATCGCGGAACTGACACTGAGTCCGGTTGGGCTCAGTGTCACCACCAAACTTGCGCCTCGTCGCTACGTAGGGCAGATGATGGGCGTCTGGTTCCTGACCTCGGCGATCGGCAACCTGATTGCCGGACTTGCGGCCGGACGCTTCAGCGCCGACGCCATCGATGCGATGCCGGCGCTGTATACGCAGATCGTGCTCATGACCGGCGGTAGCGGTATCCTGCTGCTTCTGCTGTTGCGACCACTGCGCAGACTCATGGGCGAGGTCAAATAGCCGACCGTTCAGGCTGCGCGGATAATGGCAGCCCTGCACATCGATCAGGGAGAGTGATCCAATGCCCGCTTACATCGTCTCAGTGGTAGAAGTGACCAACCCCGGTCCCAACTTCAGGAAGTACACCGAAGAGTCTGCGCGACTCGCACACTCGCATGGCGGCAAGTATCTGATCAGGGGCAAGTCGCCAAATGTCGTTTCCGGCACCCTGCTTGAAAAGAAGGCGCTCATCATCCTGGAGTTTCCGGGCATGGAGAATCTGCGCGCGTTCTACGACAGCGATGAGTACCAGAAAGACTGCAAGCCGCTGCGTGAAGGTACCGGTATCTACGACATCGCCTTTTTCGAGTCGCCTGCGCCGGCCAAGGCCTGAGGCCTGAGGCCTGAGGCCTGAGGCCAGGCTACGGCGCTGTTCATTCAGCGCCGTTATTCTCACTGACGATCATGAAACTCGCATCGGCCTCGGCGACTAAGCTGAGGTCGCTCGCCTTCAGCGCCCTGCCCTGCATGAAGGCAACCTTGCCCTTGCGTCGTATCAGCCGGCCTTCCAGCAGCACCGTCGTGCCGGTTTTCAGCGGCTGGCGATAGCGGACTTCGCAGCGTGCCGTATGTGCCCGCGAGCCTTTGAGAAACAGCCAGTTCGCCATCACATCGTCCAACGCACTGTAAAGGATGCCGCCGTGGGTCATCGTGTCATAGCCGACATGATCCGGCCCGGGTGTGAATTCGGCACGGCAGGTGTCAGTGTCATCGATATGGAACAGCAGCTGCAGGCCACGTGGATTGCCCGGACCGCAGACGAAGCAGCGGTTGGCGTCGGAACGTATGCGTTGTTCGTTCAAGTCCTGGACCTCCGGCAGCCGGCACGACAAACCTGGCTTGTCACTCGCCCCGCCAGACTCTTATGCTAGCCCGCACCGGACCTGAAAGCACTTGTGCAACCCGACCTGCCTGCGGGAGCGTGTCGTGACCTACGACCAGAACAATGTTTTCGCGAGAATATTGCGCGGCGAGCTGCCGGCGCAGAAGTTTTTCGAAGATGAGCGGACCATCGCAATACTCGATGCGATGCCACAATCGGAGGGTCATTCGCTCGTAATCCCGAAATGTGCGGCGCAGAACATTTTCGAACTCGATGCGGAGTTTGCCGGCGCCGTCATTCGCACCGGACAGCAGATTGCGCGTACGGTACGGGATGTCTTCCAGGCAGACGGCATCACCCTGATGCAGTTCAACGGTGCTGAGGCCGGGCAAACCGTGTTTCACTTCCACTTGCATGTGATTCCGCGCTATGTCGGCCGCCCCCTGCGCAGTCACGGGCGGGGCTTTGCCGATCCGGAGGTGCTTGCCGAACAGGCCGCCCGGCTGCGCGCTGCCCTCGATGGCCGATAGCCGCGCCCGCCCGTGGGCGGGCGACGGGTTTTTCAGAATGCACGGGCAGCTGCGAATCCGGCCGTGGCCGCAGCAATGCCCACGGTCACCTGCAGAAACACATTGATCAGCGCCGTCATCGCCTGGCCGGACCGCAACAGCACCAGTGTCTCGAGGGAAAAGGCGGAAAATGTCGTATAGCCGCCCAGCAGGCCGACCACTAGCAGCAGGCGCGCACCGGATCCGAACAGCTCCCGATACTCGACCAGACCCGCAAACAGTCCGATCAGCAGCGAGCCAGTGGCATTCACTGCAAAGGTCCCGATCGGCAGCATGACGGCCGGGAACAGCTGCTGGATCCTGTCGCTCACCAGGTAGCGCAATACGGAACCAAAGGCACCACCAGAAGCAACCAGCAGCAGATCTCGAAGATTCATCGCTATTTCACCCACTGGTGCGGATTCAGCGGCTGGCCGTTACGCCGCACCTCAAAATACAGCGCGGGCCGGGTCTGACCGCCCGTATCGCCCACATGCGCGATCACCTCACCGGCGGCAACCTGCTCGCCGACCTGGTGGACGAGATCCTGATTGTGGCCATAGAGACTAAGGTAGCCGCCGCCGTGGTCGATCACCAGCAACTGGCCCAGGCCGGGTAACCAGTCCGCGTACACGACCCGGCCATTGCGCACGGCGATGACCTCGCTGCCTGCCGGCGCCGAAATCAGCACGCCGTCCCAGCGCATCTGACCACCGGCGCGCGACTGGCCGAAATCAGCCAGCAGGCTCCCCTTTACCGGCCAGCGTCCCTTGCCCAGCGGTTTTCCAGGTACCACTGCGGGACCTTTCTGGTTGCGGGCAATCTGACGCTCGATCTTACGGAGCAGGTTTTCAAGCGTACGGGCTTCGTTGCGCGCGCGGCTCAGCTGCTGATTGCTGCTGCGGAGCTGCTGGTCAAGATCGCTGATGACGGCGGCACGCGTACCGCGTGCCTTTTCGAGTCCCGCAAGCTGCTGCCTGCGTTTGCCTTCCAGGCTGGCGAGTGCAGCTTGCTGCTGTTCGACCTCAACCCGGTCACGATTGAGTGTCTCCAGGCTGGCCTGCACCGAAGCCAGCAATTCACCGCGCTGCCGGGCGAGGTAGCCGAGCCAGGTCAGGTGCCGGCCCAGCGCGCGTGCGTCCTGCTGATTCAGCGTCACCCTGAGCATCTCATTGCCTTCGCTGATATGGGCGAGCCGAAGCTGGGCGGCCAGATTCTCCCGCTGACGATCAAGTTCTGCGCGCGTCTTCTCCATCTGACGGTTGAGCTCGGCAAGCTTCTTGCTGACGAGGGCCAGCTCGCGCCGGGTACCGGTCAGCTGGCCGCGCAGCCGGCTGGCCTCATCTTCGGCTGCGCGCAGCTGCTTATCCAGATCCTTCCGTTTCGCCTGATCACGACGGGTCTGTGTCTCAAGACTGCGGATCTGCTTGCGCACCCGGGCGAGTTCATCCTCGGTCTTGCCGGCATCACGCGCAGCCGCAACCGGCTGCGCGACAAGCAGCAGAAGGCTTAGGCCCACACAGTGCAGCAACCGGCTCATGGGGCAGGGAGTGTAGGGGATGGCGTGTGTGTTGACGACGGCTCCAATCCGGCCATGCTCTGCCGCTCACGTGGTTATAATGCCGCCCCGGCAAGGTCAGGCACTATGGACAGACTTCTTCAATTTATAGCCGCTAACCCGCTTCTGGTCGGGGCGACGCTGCTCATGGCCATCGCGGTCATCGCCACAGAACTACAGTTGCGCGCCCGCATGCTGCTGGAGGTCTCGACCGCCGAGGCGGTGCGCATGATCAACCGGGGAGCGACGGTGGTCGATATCCGTGACAAGGCCCGCTTCGAAGCCGGGCACGTCGTCGATGCAGTGCTGATGGCGCCGGCCGATCTGGCCAAAGGCGAAGAAGGGCGTATCAAGAAGAAGCGCGGGATTGTCGTCATTTGTGAGAGTGGCAACCAGAGTTACCGCGTGGTGAAAGCGCTGCGCGCAGCCGGTTTCGACGGCGCATTCAGCCTCAAGGGTGGCATCGGCAGCTGGCAACGTGACAATCAGCTGCTCGTTACCGGACAACGCTGATACGCCGGAGCAGGACGTTGAAGGTCACCATCTATACGACACCCGTCTGTCCCTACTGCACAGCCGCCAAGGCCCTGCTACGCAACCGACAGGCAGCTTTCACGGAAATTGATGTCAGCGGACAGCAGGATCTGCGCGAGGAAATGATCAGGCGCAGTGGTCGGCGTACCGTGCCACAGATCTTCATAGGCGAGACACATGTGGGCGGTTACGACGATCTGGCCGCACTGGACGGGGCAGGACGGCTGGATGCCCTGCTGCAAGAGAACCGGGTTTGATCGATCAGAGGAACAGGAATATGGCTGAGGGACCGGTTAACGGCAGTGGTTCAACTGTAGACATCGAGCGCACCTTCAGCTTGCGGAAGCTCTATATCAAGGACTTTTCCTTCGAGGCGCCAAACTCGCCGGGCTTTTTTTTCGAGCAACACCAGCCGGAAATGAACCTGAACATACGCACAGCCCACAGCGACCTGGGCAATGGCAGCCTGGAAGTCGTACTGCATATGACCGCCCAGTCGGTGGTCGGCGAGCGGACGGTATTCCTGATCGAGATTGCCCAGGCAGGGATGTTCCAGATCAGCGGATTTACCAAGGAAGAGGCCCGTACAATCATCGGCGTACACTGCCCGAATGCGCTCTACCCCTATGCGCGTGAGGCCATTTCGTCCATGGTGCAGCGGGGTGGCTACCCGCCACTGGTACTTCAGCCCATGGATTTCGCCGCGCTGTTTGCACAGGCAAGCCAGGACACGGCAGCCGCACAGGCCAGCCAGGGCTGACCGTGACTGCATCCGGTGTAACTTCCGGGCCTGATAACTCAGACATCGCCGTTTTCGGCGCCGGCTCCTGGGGCACCGCGCTCGCTGTCCAGTTCGCGCGGGCCGGCCATCGGGTCACCCTGTGGGGCCGCAGTGCCGCCGAGCTTCGCAAGCTGGATGAGCAGCGCTGCAATACGCGCTATCTGCCTGGCATCACCTTTCCCGACAAGCTGCACCTGGATCCCGATCTCCGCGCGGTGACGCGCAAACACCAGGATTTGCTGATCTGCGTGCCCAGCAATGGTTTTCGTGAAATGCTCTCGGCGATCCGGCCCCATCTGCAGCCTGGCGCCCGAATTGCCTGGGCGACAAAGGGTTTCGAACACGATTCAGGACGACTGCCGCATCAGGTCGTCAGTGAGGTACTGGGAAGTGCGATCCCCGTCGCGGTACTGTCAGGGCCGACCTTTGCCAGCGAAGTCGGCGCAGGACTGCCCACTGCAATGACGATCGCAGCCAGCGAGCCGGATTTTGCGGCAGAACTTGCGGTCCGCTTGTCGGGGTTGAATTTCCGTGCCTACACCTCTGACGACATGGTCGGCGTCGAAGTCGGTGGCGCGGTCAAGAACGTGCTTGCCATTGCCGCCGGCATTTCTGACGGTCTGGGCTTCGGCGCGAATACGCGCATTGCGCTGATTACGCGCGGCCTGCTTGAAATGACCCGGCTCGGTGTGGCGCTCGGTGCACAGCCGGCCACGTTCATGGGCCTGTCTGGCATGGGCGATCTTGTACTCAGCTGTACTGACGACCAGTCGCGGAACCGGCGCCTCGGACTGATGGTTGCGGCCGGAAAGAGTCCTGCCGAGGCGGCCACCGCGATCGGTCAGGTGGTTGAGGGACTGTTTGCGGCAGTATCAGTCAGGACCGTCGCCGCACGTCTGGGCCTGGAAATGCCAATCTGTGAACAGGTCTATCAGGTGCTGCACGAGCAGCAGCCGGCCAGGGATGCGGTGATGGCGCTGATGGCACGCTCGCTGAAGCCGGAGGCCGACATGGAACTGCGCAGTCTTTTCACGCGGAGCGCGAATACCCTGCCCCTCGACTGAGTGGCCTCTCAACCGGCACCGGCAAATGCCAGCTGGCGCCATGCCTCATAGCCGATGACCGCCGCCGCATTCGACAAATTGAGGCTTCGGCTCCCGGCCCGCATCGGGATGCGCAGCCGCTGTTCGACGGGTATTCCGGCCAGGATTTCTGCCGGCAAGCCACGCTGCTCAGGGCCGAACAGCAAGGCGTCACCGGTCCTGAATCGCGCTTCGCTATAGAGTATTGCGCCACGCGTGGACAGCGCGAAAACGCGGGGCTGGCCCAGCGAATCCAGACACTCAGACAGACCGGCATGCTGCCGGACAGAGACCCATTCGTGGTAATCCAGCCCGGCCCGCCGAAGTCTTGCATCGGACAGCGTGAAACCCAGTCGGCCGACGAGATGGAGGGTCATCCCCGTGTTGGCGCACAGGCGTATGATGTTGCCCGTATTCGGCGGAATTTCCGGCTCAAACAGAATCAAGTCAAGCATTCCTGTGCCCTCTCCAGACACTGAACAATTTCAGCAGCACGCAGCACCCGATGCGCGACTCGCCAGCACTTTTTGCGGCCTCGGCTTCAGCTCGCCGATCGTACTGCTCTCGGGCTGTGTCGGTTTTGGCGAAGAATACACACGGGTGGCGGGCTTCTCTAACCGCGACGCCGGTGCGGTGGTACTGAAGGGTACGACGCTTCATGCCCGTCCCGGCAATGAGCCACACCGGATCTTCGAGACGCCCATGGGCATGCTCAATGCAATCGGCCTGCAGAATCCCGGCGTCAATGCAGTAGTAAACAATATTTTGCCCACTCTCGATTTCAGCGAGACCCGTTTTGTCGCCAATGCCTGCGGTTCAACGCTTGAGGAATATATTGAGGTTTGCCGGCGCTTCGATGACTCACCGATCGACGCCATCGAGATCAACATCTCCTGTCCGAACATCAGGCAAGGTGGCGTGGCCTTCGGCAATTCACCGGATATGTCCGCGCGAGTGGTCGCGGCCTGCAGGGCGGTGACCAGCAAGCCGATCATCACCAAGCTGTCCCCCAACCAGACCGACATTCGCGAAAATGCGCGGCGCTGTATCGAGGCCGGCACGGACGGTCTGGCCGTGATCAACACGCTCGTCGGCATGGCCATCGATGCGGAGAAGCGGCGACCGGTCATTGCCAACGTACAGGCCGGGCTTTCGGGACCTGCGATCAAGCCCATTGCGCTGCTTAAAGTACACCAGGTTTATCAGGAAGCAGGACGGCACCGGATACCGATCATCGGTCAGGGCGGGATCACCAGCGCCACCGATGCGCTCGAATTCCTGATTGCCGGCGCCAGCGCTGTCGGCATCGGCACGGCGCTGTTTTACAACCCGCTGATCTGCCGCGAGATCAATGCGGGCATCGCCAGCTATCTCGATCGACACGGGATAGCCCAAGTGGCCGACCTGGTCGGCAGCCTGCAGGCCAGCAGCTAATCGTCGATCTTCTGTTCACGAATTTTCCGCGTCAGCGTATTTCTGCCCCAGCCGAGCAGCCGGGCAGCTTCCTGGCGATGACCCTGTGCATGGGCCAGCGCTGCGCGGATAAGAGTCCGTTCGAATTCCGGCAGCGCTGTAGTCAGCAATGGCTCCGCACCAGAGTCGCGCAGGGTTGATTCGGCCCACTGTCCGAGGCGCTGGGACCAATCGGTCAGCCCGCTGCGGAGACTGGCCTTCCCACCGAACTCTGGCGGAATATCCTCGACACGTATCTCGGCACCGGGCGCCGTGACCATCATGCGCCGGCAGGCATTTACCAGCTGACGGACGTTTCCCGGCCAGTCAAAGGCACAGAGGCAGGCGACCGCATCCGGAGCGATGCGCTTTGTTTCGACACTCAACTCCCGTGCCGCTTCACGCAGATAGTAGTCAAGCAGCAGCGGCACGTCTTCGCGCCGCTCACGCAGCGGCGGCGTGATGATGCGGATCACATTGAGGCGGTGGAGCAGGTCCTCGCGAAAGCGGCCCGTCTCGACAGCCGCCTCCAGGTCCTGGTTGGTTGCGGCGATGACCCGGACATCGACGCGGATCGGCATCTGGCCGCCGACGCGATAGAACTCGCCTTCCGCCAGTACGCGCAGCAGGCGTGTCTGCAGCGCTGCAGACATGTCGCCGATCTCGTCCAGGAACAGCGTCCCCCCGTCGGCCTGCTCGAAACGCCCTGTCCGGCGGCTGTCGGCGCCAGTGAACGCGCCACGCTCATGGCCGAACAGTTCGGACTCGAGGAGTTCCGCTGCGATTGCGGTCGTGTTCAGTGCAATAAAGGGTTGCTGGGCGCGAGGACTGTGCTCATGCAAGGCGCGGGCAACCAGCTCCTTGCCGGTTCCCGATTCACCGGTAATCAGCACCGTCATGCTCGAGCGCGACAGGCGGCCAATCGTGCGGAATACCTCCTGCATGGCCGGTGCACGGCCGATCATTGCGGATACAGGACGTTCAGATTCGACGTGACCGCCGGTCGTCTGCATGCCGACCCGCGCTGCACGCCGCACCAGTGCGATCGCATCGTCCACATCGAATGGTTTGGGCAGATATTCAAAGGCTCCACCCTGATAGGCGGCGACGGCACTGTCCAGGTCGGCGTGGGCAGTGATCACGATAACGGGAAAACTGTAGCCCTCGCGGCTGAGGCGGCGCATGGCATGAAGACCATCGGTACCCGGCATACGGACATCCGAAATGAGCACATCCGGTCTGGCCTCCCGCAACGCATCGAAGAATGCATCAGCAGAATCGAAAACACGCGTATTGATGCCTTCGTTGGTCAGTGCGCGCTCCAGAACCCAGCGCACAGAGGCATCGTCGTCAACCACCCAGACCGAAATGTCCTTGCCGGTCATGGCTTGTCCGCCACTTCACTGTGGATCGGCAGCCTGATCATGAATACGGTCTTGCCCGGACGCGACTGAAATTCGATCAGACCACCATGACGACTGACCAGATCCTGGGAAATCGGCAAGCCGAGTCCGGTGCCGTCGGGACGGCCCGTGACCAGCGGATAGAAAATCGAATCGGCAATCTCAGCCGGTATGCCCGGCCCGTCATCCTCGATCTCGATACTGGCCACCAGCTTGTGCCGGATCTGGCCGATGGCAAAGTTGCCGAGGACTCGCGTGCGAAACACGATGTGGCCATCAGGCCCTGCTGCCTGCATGGCGTTGCGTGCCACATTAAGAAGGGACTGGATCAACTGATCGGGATCGGCAGACAGTGGCGGCAGACTCGGATCGTAGTCACGGACCAGTCGCACGGCATCGCGTTGCTCGCTGGCGATGAGCACAATCACGCGCTCGAGGATCTCATGCAGGTTCAGCAGCTGCCGCTGCGGGCGGCGTATCGGACCAAGCAGGCTGTCGGTGAGTGAAGTGAGCCGGTCTGCTTCACCGATGATGATTCGGGTGTATTCGCGCAGTGCAGGCGTGGGTAGCTCACGCTCCAGAAGCTGGGCGGCACCGCGCAGACCGCCGAGCGGATTACGGATCTCGTGCGCGAGCTGGCGGATCATTCGGCGACTGGCGTCATGCTGGCTGATCAACGCGTGCTCCCGGTCAATCTGTCGCCACTGGGTTGTATCAAACAGTTCGATGATCAGCTTGCCGTCGCCAGTGCGGCAGGGGCTGACCCGTACAGCCAGGTCATTGGCTGCGGGACTCTGTCGGGACGTAGCGACGCTCAGCAACTGACCGAAACTGTGCCCTTCTGCAGCTGCTCGCTGAATCAGGTCGTGGAGGTCGCGCAGCTGCGGAACCAGCGCCTGCAGCGGACGCCCAAGTCCGTGACGCGCGCTCAGGCCGAGCAGATCTTCGGCGCCAGGATTGAGATAGTTCACGATCCCGTCGGCAGTTATGCCGATGACAGCTGTCGTGATACTGCCGAGGATGTCAGCGGGCGGCGGTGCCGAACCCGGGGCCGAGTCGGCCGGGGAACGACGGTCTACGGATTGACCACCGGGTTCGTTCCCAGCGCAGACTGCTGAACGTAGAAGGTCACCGGAGCGCTCTGCATCAGTGTCGCGCCCGACTCGTCCTGAATCGTCCCCTGCAGCGTGTGCTGGCCCCGGTACACGTCCGACAGCCGGGTCCGCGTGGCGCCCGGCTCCAGCTCCGCTACTGGTCGGCCGTCCAGAAGCAGTTGCACCCTGTGTCCCGCCTGCAAGGATGGTTGCAGAGCTACAGCGACGTCCAGCTGGCCCGCGATATTCCAAAGTGTTTCGTCCTGTCCTGGTGCCTGGATAGTCAGTGAATCGTATGCTGCCGCAATGGACCGGTTCCGGGCTGCAGCCGGCGTGCGCTCCGGTGATGGAGCGCCCGCAACCGGTGTGGAACCCGGTGGGGTGACATCGATGGCAACCCGATCAGCACCCGGACTCGGGCGGTCCGAATAGTGGACCTGGCCCTCGTCGTCCACCCATCGATATACCTCTACTCCACCTGTTGCGGCAGCGGAGAGTGCGAGGCACAGGAACATGACTAAAGCCTGCATGCGCCAAGCATAACCCCAAGCCCGCTGAACCGACCAGCATCCGGTCATGAAACCGGATGCTGGTCAGAGGCATATTGTCAAAGGCTGTAGTACAGCTGGAACTCAACCGGATGCGTCGCCATGCGAACGCGCATCATGTCCGCATACTTCAGATTGATGTAGGCGTCGATCAGGTCGTCACTGAATACGTCACCGGCCTTCAGGAAGTCACGGTCCTTGTCGAGCGCCTCAAGCGCCTGCTCGAGAGAGAAGCAGACCTTAGGTATCTTCTTGTCTTCCTCGGGTTCCAGATCGTAGAGATCCTTGTCCATCGCATCGCCTGGACTGATCTTGTTCTGGATACCGTCAAGACCCGCCATCAACATTGCAGTAAATGCAAAATACGGATTGGCAGTGCTGTCCGGGAAGCGCACTTCGATACGCCGGCCCTTCGGGTTGGCAATAAAGGGAATCCGAATCGACGCGGAGCGGTTACGCGCCGAGTAAGCCAGCATGACCGGAGCTTCGAAACCGGGTACCAGGCGCTTGTAGCTGTTGGTGCTCGGGTTGGTCAGCGCATTGATAGCACGCGCATGCTTGAGAATACCGCCGATGTAGTACAGGGCTGTCTGCGACAGCCCGCCATAGGCATCACCCGTGAACAGATTCTTGCCGCCCTTGGCCAGCGACTGATGCACATGCATGCCACTGCCGTTGTCGCCGACGAGCGGCTTCGGCATGAAGGTCGCGGTCTTGCCGAAAGCGTGCGCCACATTCTGGACGACATACTTGAGCATCTGGACCTCATCGCCTTTCTGCACCAGGCTGCCAAACTTGACACCAATTTCTCCCTGGCCGGCGGTCGCGACCTCGTGATGGTGCACCTCAACTTCGATGCCCATCTCCTCGAGCACCAGGCACATCTCGGAGCGAATATCCTGCTGTGAATCGACCGGTGGCACGGGGAAGTAGCCGCCCTTGATACCGGGACGATGACCCGTGTTGCCACCCTCGTACTCCTTGCGTGAGTTCCAGGCGCCTTCGGTTGAGTCGATGTAGTGATAGGCGCTGTTGGTGTCGGCCCCGTAACGCACATCGTCGAAAATGAAGAATTCATTTTCCGGGCCGAAAAAGGCCGTGTCGGCAATACCGGTGGATTTCAGGTACGCCTCGGCACGCCGTGCGGTCATGCGCGGACAACGCGTGTAACCCTGCATGGTAGAGGGCTCATAGACATCGCAGCGCAGATTGATCGTGGGGTGTTCGGTGAAAGGATCGACCACTGCTGACGAAGGATCAGGCATCAACACCATGTCGGATTCCTGGATGCCCTTCCAGCCGGCAATCGAGGAACCGTCAAACATCTTGCCGTCCTCAAAAAAGCTGGCATCGACCGTTTTGGCGGGGATGGACAGATGCTGCTCTTTACCGTGAGTATCGGTGAAGCGCAGGTCTACAAATTTGGCCTCTTTCTCTTTGATGAGGCTTAGAGCTTCGGCGGGGGTCATGACGGCTCCTTGGTTTTTCGGATAAGCATGTATTTCCCGATACGGGGCACCAGCTGAAAACCCGCCCAGGCTTTTCTCGTGTGCGTGGGCAAGTCGATTCTGAAGTGCCCTATCGTAATGCACGACCCATGCCAAGGGCGAGCTTTAGATAACTATTTGATTTGCATGGCTTTGAGAATTTTTCATCGCTCCAACCGCACCATCTTAGGGCGTCAAACCGACGGTGCGCCATATTTTGGTGCAAACCAGTCCGTCAGACGCCCGCCGCCTACCGGCTTTGTGGCTATGCAACCAATCGAAGCTATACTTCCGCGCCCCTTTGCGCATGGATCCCTCGCTTGACTCAGGCTAACCGTCCCCGGACATTCCAGGACCTTATTCTGTCCCTGCAGCGCTACTGGGCTGATCACGGCTGCGTGATATTGCAGCCCTACGATATGCCAATGGGCGCGGGCACCTTTCATTCAGCGACCTTTCTTCGGTCGATCGGCCCGGAACCGTGGAGCGCCGCCTATGTGCAACCCAGCCGACGACCCGCCGATGGCCGCTACGGCGATAACCCGAATCGCTTGCAGCACTACTACCAGTTTCAGGTCGTGCTCAAGCCTTCACCGATCGATATACAGGACCTCTATCTGGACTCTCTGCGTGCGCTGGGCATCGACCCGCTGACGCACGATATCCGGTTCGTCGAAGACAACTGGGAATCGCCGACACTCGGTGCCTGGGGTCTGGGCTGGGAAGTCTGGCTGAACGGCATGGAAGTCACGCAGTTCACCTATTTCCAGCAGGTCGGCGGTCTCGATTGCCGACCGGTGACCGGAGAGATCACCTACGGGCTGGAACGGATCGCCATGTATCTGCAGGGCGTCAGCAGCGTATACGACCTGGTCTGGACTGATGGCCCTTTTGGCCTCGTCACCTATGGCGACGTCTTCCATCAGAATGAAGTGGAAATGTCGCGCTACAACTTTGAAGCCGCCGATACCGACGTGCTGACGCCGCGTTTCGATGCAGCCGAGCATGCCTGCCAGTCCCTGATTGAAAGGGGCCTGACGCTGCCTGCCTACGAGCAGGTGCTTGACGCCTCGCACACTTTCAACCTGCTGGATGCACGCCGGGCAATCTCGGTGAGCGAGCGCCAGCGCTATATTTTGCGCGTACGTGAAATGGCCCGCCTGGTTGCGCAGGCATACTACGACAGCCGTGCAGCACTCGGTTTTCCGCTCGCTGCGAAACGCGCTGCACACTGAGTGACGGTTCCTGATCCCATGGCGCAAACTGCTGACTTTCTCGTTGAGATCGGTACTGAAGAGCTGCCGCCCAAGGCCCTCCGCAGCCTTGAACACAGTTTTGCAGAACAGATCCGCGCTGGCCTGGACGGCGCGGGGCTGGGCTTCAGCACACTGCGGTCCTTCGCGACACCTCGCCGGCTGGCTGTCAGCATTGAAGCCCTGAATTGCGCCCAGTCGCAGCAAAGCGTGGAAAAGCGCGGGCCACCGCTTGCCGTCGCCTTCGATGCGGAGGGCAAACCAACACGTGCCGCCCAGGCCTTTGCCGAGGGCTGTGGCGTGTCGGTAGAGAGCCTTGGCCGGACCGAGACGCCAAAAGGTGCATGGCTCCATTACCGCGCGGAAGTTCCGGGTCAGCCGGCGCAGGATTTGCTGCCAGGTATCGTGAGCGATGCATTGGCTGCGCTGCCCATACCGCGGCGGATGCGCTGGGGCGATGGCGATACGGAATTTGTACGGCCGGTACATTGGGTGGTGATGCTGCTCGGCTCGGAAATCGTGCCCTGTCGCATACTCGGCCTGCTGGCATCGCGACACACGCGCGGACACCGCTTTCATGCACCGGGACCCATCGAACTGCAGCGCGCTGGCGACTACGTCGACGTGCTCGCGGCTAACCGGGTGATCGCTGACTTCTCCGAGCGCCGCGAACGCGTAAGGCAGCTGGCCGCAGCCGCTGCCGGGTACGTCGGTGGCCAGGCAATGATCGAAGCAGACCTGCTCGATGAGGTCACAGCACTGGTTGAATGGCCCGTGACATTGACCGGCCGCTTTGGCGAGGCATTTCTGCGCCTGCCGGAGGAGGTGCTGATCGCGACGCTGCAAGGCCATCAGCGATATTTCCCGGTGCGCAGCGGGGACGGCAAGCTTCTGCCCAATTTCATCGCCACGGCAAATATCGAGAGTCGTGACCCGGCCCAGATCCAGCAGGGCAATGAGCGGGTCATCCTGCCGCGACTCTCGGACGCAGCGTTTTTCTGGGATCAGGACAGACAGGCAAGCCTGGAGTCACGCCTCGAGCGCCTTGATTCCGTCGTCTTCCAGAAGGGCCTTGGCAGCCTGCGCGAACGGTCAGTCCGCGTGGCCCGGCTCGCACAGAGCGTGGCAGGCAAGCTCGGCTCGGCAGCTGCACACGCGGAGCGGGCGGCGCTGCTGGCAAAGGCTGACCTGTTGACACAGATGGTCGGCGAGTTTCCCGAACTTCAGGGCCGGATGGGCTACCACTATGCGAAGCTCGACGGGGAGCCTGTCGAAGTTGCCGTCGCCATTGAAGAACAGTACCTGCCGCGCCATGCCGGCGACCGGCTGCCCGCGTCGCCAACTGGCCGCGCCCTCTCCATTGCAGACCGTGCCGATACCCTGGCCGGCGTTTTTGCACTTGGCAAACGTCCCAGCGGCGCCAAGGATCCGTTCGGCCTCCGGCGAAACGCGCTCGGCCTGTTGCGTATCCTGGTTGAAGACCGGGTTGATCTGGATCTTCCGGAATTGCTGGGCGAGGCGGTCGCCTTGCAACCAGTGCGCGCCAAAGATCCTGCGGCACTGGTTGGCGAGCTTTTCGAGTTCATCATGGACCGCTCGCGCGCCTACTATCTGGAAGGTCTGGCACCGGACTTGCCGGCAGGCGCGATCAGCAGCGATATGTTTGAAGCCGTACGCAGCCGCAAAACCGGTTCATTGGTTGATTTTCACGCTCGGCTGCTCGGCGTCTGCGCGTTCATGCGGCTTCCGGAAGCAACAAGCCTGGCCGTCGCGAACAAGCGCATTGCCAATATTCTGCGCAGTGCAAATACCGATACGGCTACTGTCGATTCCGCGCTGTTTGGCTTCAGCGAGGAGGAAGCGCTTTATCGGGCCGTAGAGAAGGCGGCTGTAGTGCACAGCCAGCATCTGCAGGGACGCGACTACGAGCAGGCCTTGTGTGCGCTGGCGGGGTTGCGGTCACCCGTCGACGATTATTTCGCTGCTGTGATGGTTATGGCCGAGGAGGCAACCGTACGCAATAACCGTTTGGCACAGCTCCGGCGGCTGCAGCAACTTTTTCTCGATGTCGCAGACCTGTCCTGCCTGACCGGTAGTCCGAACTGACGCCGTGAGCAGCAGCAGCCGACCGGAAACCGGACAAGGGCTGGTCGTTCTGGACCGCGACGGGGTCATCAACCGCGAGTCTGCCGAGTTCATCAAGACCGCCGATGAGTGGCTGCCCTTGCCCGGCAGTCTTGAGGCGATAGCTGCGCTGACTCGCTCAGGGTTTGTCGTTGTCGTAGCGACCAACCAGTCAGGCGTGGGCAGAGGTTTTATTACCCGGACTGCATTGCGGGAAATCAACAACCGAATGAATCGGGACATTGAGCAGGCTGGCGGACGGCTGGCGGGAATTTTCATGTGCCTGCACCGGCCCGAGGAAAATTGCAGCTGCCGCAAACCCAGGCCAGGCCTGCTCCACCAGATCGAGGCGCGGTTCGGTTGCAGCCTCAGGGACCGGCCTGTGGTCGGCGACTCGGCCCGGGATATTGAAGCGGCACATGCGGTTGGCGCACGCGCCATTCTGGTGCGGACTGGCAATGGCACGGAAACCGAACACAGATTTGACGGCGACAACAGTGTCGAGGTGTACGACGACCTGGCTGCTGTCGCCCGCTCGCTGATCAATACCGGAGACGCCCGATAGTGTTGGCTCGCTCTTTGCTGTTTACAGCCGTGCTGTTTTTGAGTGTTGCTGTCTGGAGCATCGTGGTCGTCATCGGTCGTTTATGGGGCTATCCGGTGGCTTACGACCTGACCGTGAGCTGGGCCCGCTGGATACTGGCGGTGTGCGAGAAAATCGTCGGTCTGCGTTACGTCGTTGAGGGTATGGAGAATTTGCCCCGTGAAAATTCGGTGGTGCTGCTCAAGCATTCGTCAGCCTACGAAACGATCGCGCAATGGGTATTGTTCCCGCGGCAGACGTGGGTACTTAAACGCGAAGTGCTATGGACGCCGTTCCTGGGATGGGCAGTAGCCGGCGTTCGCCCCATAGCAATAAATCGCCAGGCCGGCAGGCGTGCCGTAGAGCAAGTCGTCACCCAGGGACGGCAGCGCCTGGGTGAGGGCCTCTGGGTGATGATATTTCCGGAGGGTACCAGGATGCCGCCGGGAGAGACCCGCAAGTATGGCGTCAGCGGAGCGCTGCTGGCCTTAGAGGCCGGCAGGCTGCTGGTACCCGTCGCACACAACGCCGGCGACTACTGGCCGCGGCGCGGCTGGCTGAAGCGACCAGGCACAGTGACGTTTCGTATCGGCAAGCCGGTCGACCCGGCCGGTCGTGATCCGCGCGAAATCAACGCCGCTATCCAGCAGTGGATCGAGACCGAAGTGGCTGCGATACGCAGCGCAGCCGGTCGGCACTGAGCTCAGATATCGATATTTTCCGCGGCCAGCGCGTTACGTTCGATGAATTCACGGCGCGGCTCGACCTGATCACCCATCAGGGTGGTGAAGATCTCATCGGCGGCAACCGCATCTTCAATTCGCACCTGCATAAGGCGGCGAGTGGCCGGGTTGACCGTGGTTTCCCACAACTGATCGGGATTCATTTCTCCCAGACCTTTGTACCGCTGGATGGCCTGCCCTTTTCGCGCTTCGGCCATCAGCCATTCCATGGCCTCGCGAAAATTCTGTACCTCGCGTTTCTGTTCGCCCCTGGTTACATGACTGCCCGGACCGACGAGGCCGCGCAGACTGTTGCCGAGCTCGGCAATCTTGCGATACTCCGTGGACTCGAAGAAGCGCAGGGACAAGTCGCTGGGTTCTTCGACACCGTGCCGCGAGCGCCAGACCGTAAAGCCCTGCGGTTTGTCATCGCTGACGTTCAGTTCGACGCGATAGGACACGGTTTCCTCAACCGCATTGAGCGCCTGCGCAAGCTCAGCGCCCCATGCCGTCAGCCAGTCGTGGTCCGAGAAGCGTTCAACCGGAAGCTCCCGCAAGGAAATAAGTTGCTCAAGCAGATTTCCGTAATAGCGGCGCGACAGCCGATCGACGATCGCCGCAACCAGAATGAACTCGCGGCACAGGCTGCCGAGCGCCTCACCCTGCAGAGGCGGATCCTGCGCATTGAGAACGATCGATGCACCATCAAGTGCCGACTTCAGCAGCAGCGCGTTCAGCTCCATGTCATCCTTGACGTAGGTTTCCTGCTTGCCGCGCTTCACCTTGTAGAGCGGTGGCTGGGCAATATAGATGTGGCCGCGCTCGATCAGTTCGGGCATCTGCCGGTAGAAAAACGTGAGTAACAGGGTACGGATATGCGAGCCGTCCACATCAGCGTCAGTCATGATGATGATGTGGTGATAGCGAAGCTTGTCCGGATCGAAATCTTCCCGTCCGATGCCGCAGCCGAGTGCTGTGATCAGGGTGCCGACTTCGGCTGAAGCGAGCATCTTGTCGAAGCGGGCTTTTTCCACGTTGAGGATCTTGCCCTTTAGCGGCAATACCGCCTGGGTTCTGCGGTCGCGTCCTTGCTTGGCCGATCCACCTGCCGAATCGCCCTCAACGAGAAACAGCTCTGAGAGTGCCGGATCCTTTTCCTGGCAGTCGGCAAGCTTTCCGGGCAGACCGGCGATATCGAGCGCGCCCTTGCGACGAGTCATTTCGCGGGCCTTGCGTGCCGCTTCGCGGGCTCGCGCCGCATCGATCAGTTTGGCGACGATTATTTTCGCTTCGGCCGGGTGCTCGAGCAGAAAGTTTTCCAGATGATCAGCGACAGCGGTTTCGACGGCGGCCTTGACCTCGGATGAAACGAGCTTGTCCTTGGTCTGCGATGAAAATTTCGGGTCAGGGAGCTTGACGGATAACACGGCCGTGAGGCCTTCACGGGCATCATCGCCGGTTGTCGAAACCTTCTCCTTGCGTGATGCGAATTCCTTTTCGATATAGGTATTGAGCGTGCGCGTCAGCGCCGCGCGAAATCCGGACAGGTGAGTGCCACCATCCCGTTGCGGAATATTGTTCGTATAACAGAACATGTTTTCCTGGTAGCCGTCGTTCCACTGCAGAGCACATTCAACCTGGACCATGTCCTGTTGCCGCGAGAAGTGAATGACCGTGGGCTGGATTGGCGTCTTGTTGCGATTCAGGTGCTCGACAAATGCGCGGATACCACCTTCAAACTGGAAGGTATCACTGCGCCCGTCACGCTCGTCCGCCAGGTGGATACACACACCCTGGTTAAGAAACGACAGTTCACGCAGTCGTTTTGCCAGCACATCGTAATGAAACTCGATGTGCGTGAAGATCTCAGCGCTGGGCTTGAAATGGATCACCGTGCCACGGCGTTTGGTCTCACCGGTAACCGCCAGCGGCGCGTCGGGCTCGCCCAGGTGATAGCGCTGCTCATGGGTGCGGCCATCCCGGTAGATGGTCAGGTCAAGAATCTCGGACAGGGCATTGACGACAGAAACACCGACGCCGTGCAAGCCACCGGAAACCTTATAAGAATTGCTGTCGAATTTTCCACCAGCGTGCAGCACGGTCATGATGACCTCGGCGGCCGACTTACCTTCATCTGTGTGGATATCTACGGGGATACCGCGGCCATCGTCGGTGACTGTGATGGATTCTCCCGCGTGGATGGTAACGGAGATCTTGCTGCAAAATCCGGCGAGTGCCTCGTCAACCGCGTTGTCGACGACCTCAAAAACCATATGATGCAGACCGGTACCATCATCGGTATCGCCGATGTACATACCGGGACGCTTTCTGACGGCATCAAGGCCCTTTAAGACTTTGATATTGCTGGAATCGTAGCGTTCTGAATCAACCATGAAAGACCCCGATAGATAAGCGATCCATTATAGCAAAGGCCGCACCGAGCCCTGTTCCACGTGGAACAGGCGCACAGAAGGCGGCATGGCAAATAGATCCGGCTCGAGAGCCGTAATAAAGGCCTGCAATGGCGCTGCGACTATTGCCGAGAGAAGCTTGCCTAAGTGGTTCCTGTCCAGATCAGCGCCCGGCTCATCGACAAGCAGGATTACCGGTCGCCCGAGCGCCTCGGACACCACTTCCATCTGCGCCAAGGTCAGCGCAGCGACCACCAGCTTTTCCTGGCCACGCGACACGGTGTCCCTGGCGCGACGTTCTCGCACCGTGATGACGAGATCAGCGCGATGCGGTCCGACGGTCGTAGAACTCATCTGTTGATCTCGATCTCGCGCCGCAATCAATGCGGATCCGAAGTCGCTGCCCTCAGCCCAGCCTGATCTGTATTTGAGCTCGATCTCCGCATCGAGCAGGGCGAGACCAAGCTGCTGGGCCGGACCGAGCATTCGGCTGACCAGCTGGCGCCGGCACTGGTCGACGATCAGTCCGGCAGAAATAAGGCTGCCGTCCCAAGCCCAGGCTGCTTCGTTTGAATGTTGCTTAAGTGCGGCATTTCGCTGCTGCAGGGCGCGCCGATACTGTTGCCACGCCTCAAGAAATGGCTGTTCCACGTGGAACACTGACCAGTCCAGAAATTGCCGCCGGATGGAAGGGGGCCCATTGATAAGTTCGTGGCTGGCCGGTTCCAGAATCTGAACGGGCACCGTTCGCACCAGCTCGGCCCGGGTTCCTGTACGTCCGTCGATACGGACGGTCAAGCCCGCTGCGCGCGAAACGGCAACACCAACTCGTGCCACTTCGCCATGACCGATATTACCGAAAACCGTGAACTGCTCAGCGCCGAACTGAATGGCTGCATCGACTTTCGAGCTGCGAAACGACGTTCCGCGGCCCAGAACGAACAACGCCTCGAGCAAGCTGGTCTTGCCCGAGGCGTTTAATCCGGCAATCACGTTGAGATCCGGTCCCGGCTCAATAACTGCTGATTCAAAACATCTGAATGTTTCGAGCCGAATTTCCGAAATTACAGGGTTACTCACATCCTGGGTACTGAAATCACCGGGGCTATAGCCGCATCGGCATCACGACGTAACGCGCCCCTTTTCCATCCGGCGCGCTGATCAGACAACTACTGCCAGCATCGACAAAACCCAGTTGCACCTGCTCACCATCGACCGCGGCCAGTGCGTCCAAAAGGTAATTGACGTTGAACCCGATTTCTATCGGCTCACCCCGATACTCGACTTCGATCTCGTCCCGCGCTTCCTCCTGATCCGGATTATTGGCCTGGATTCGCAACATCGAAGTCTCCAGGTCCAAACGCACGCCCCGATATTTTTCGTTCGACAGAATCGCCGCACGTTGCAGCGCGCCACGAAGAACGTTCCTGTCGGTGCGCAGGACATTTGCCTGCGGCTTTGGGATCACTTTCTCATAATCCGGGAATCTGCCGTCAATTAGCTTCGAAGTGAACCGAATGTCGTCGATCGTGGCGCGAACGTGATTGGATCCGATGGTCAGCGTCAGCTCACCTTCTCCGCCCAGCAGGCGCTGTAACTCCTGTACACCCTTGCGCGGAAGAATGACCTGGTGGCTACCCACCTTCTGATCCGCCAGCGGAAGCTCACATATAGCCAGCCGGTGGCCATCGGTAGCTACCGCGCGAATAGCCTTCTTGCCTGTCTCCAGCAGCAAACCATTCAGGTAATAACGAACATCCTGCTGGGCCATCGCGAACTGGGTCTTCTCCAGCAGCATGCGCAATTCGCCCTGTGACAACGCCAGCGTGTGCACGGCCTGGACATCTTCCACCACCGGAAAGTCCGCCGCCGGCAAGGTACCGAGCACAAAACGCGAGCGACCCGACTTCAGAATCAGCCGCTCTCCATCCGTCTCTACCTGCACGCTCGCGTCGTCCGGCAGCGAACGGCAAATATCCAGCAATTTCCGGCCCGGAACGGTTATCTCACCGGCTGCATTGATCTTGTCGATCTGCACTTTCGCCACGAGCTCGACTTCCAGGTCAGTTGCCGTAACGGACAACTCATTGCCTTTGGCCACCAGCAAGAGGTTCGCCAGAATCGGCATGGTCTGCCGACGCTCTACAACCCCGATCACGGCCTGTACCGGCTTCAGTAACGTTGAACGCGAAGTGCTGAACTTCATCCCCAGGTCCTGCTTATAAATAAATAAATAGAGTTATAGATAGTAGTAGTTATTAGGGTTACCCAGAACGATGAACAACTACATTCAAGTACTGTTTTTTCCCATTGTTTTGGTCAGTTTCTCCAGTGGGTATCCCGGTCCGCTCCGCCTGTAATACCTGTGGGTAAACTGTGTGTCTGGCGGACCTCAATAATTACCCACAGCATGTTAACGGTGTTCAAGCCAGCTGTGCACAGTCCATGCATGATCTCAGGCGGTCAGTATCCGGAGCAGATTCTGATAGTCCTCGCGGACACGCGCATCAGTTTCCCGGAGCAACTTTATCCGGCGGCACGCGTGCAATACGGTCGTATGGTCGCGGCCACCAAAGCGATCACCGATCTCAGGCAGACTGTGGTTGGTGAGTTCCTTCGACAGGCTCATCGCAATCTGTCGCGGCCGTGCGACGGAACGATTACGTCGCTTTGACAGCAAATCCGCAACGCGGATCTTGCAGTATTCAGCGACGATCTTCTGGATGTTCTCCATCGTCACGAGTTTTTCCTGCAAAGCCAGCAGATCCCGCAATGCTTCCTTGGCAAAATCCAGGGTGATTGCCCTGCCGGTAAATGTGGCATTCGCCATCACCCTGTGCAGTGCGCCCTCAAGCTCGCGAACATTCGAACGAATGCGCTGCGCGATAAAAAACGCGACCTCCTCCGGAAGTACGAAATGCCGCGCTGCCGCCTTGCTCATCAGAATCGCCACGCTGGTTTCAAGTTCCGGTGGCTCGATGGCCACGGTCAGTCCCCAGCCGAAGCGGGACTTCAGTCGCTCCTCCAGACCGCTGACCTCCTTGGGAAAGCGGTCGCAGCTAAGGATTACCTGCCGCTGCCCTTCAAGTAAGGCATTGAAAGTATGGAAGAATTCTTCCTGTGATCGCTCTTTGTTGGCAAAAAACTGGATGTCGTCGATCAACAGCGCATCCAGCGAACGGTAAGCAGCCTTGAAGCCGTTGATGGTGTTGTGCTGCAAAGCCCGCACCATGTCGCCGACGAATTGCTCGGAATGCACATAGGCGACCCGTGCATCCGGCCGGCCCGCCATCACCAGATTACCGATCGCGTGCATCAGGTGGGTCTTGCCCAGGCCAACCCCGCCGTATATGAACAGCGGGTTGTAGGCCATGCCGGGATTGCTGCCGACCTGCATGGCCGCCGCCTTGGCCAGTTGATTGCTCTTGCCCTCGACGAAGTTATCGAAGGTGTAGTCGCCATTCAATCTGCCACCGATCACCGCAGCGAGCCGTGGTTTTCCGCTGCTGCTGACGGGCTCCCGCTGCTGACTTGCCGCACTGCCAACCTCGATATGCACCGAAATACCCGGTGCATCGCGCAGGCTGTCCTGAATCCGGCCCAGGCAATTGCTGTTTATCCAGTCAACGACAAAGCGATTGGGGGCCAGCAGCCGGATTTGCTGCTCGTCCTCAATGGCCTGCAGTGGCCTGATCCAGGTATTGAACTGCTGTTCCGACAGGTCGGACCGCAGTTCCTGTACGCAGCGGTCCCAGAGAGTAGACTGCACGGATTCACCCCGTGAATCTGTTTATGGTTATACGAAGTTGAGTCGGGGAGTCTAGACTGCGGCCGCTGAGTTATCCACAGGGCTTTTGTCTACTTGACAGGGCTGCGGTCGCTCCTTAACCTTTCGCCTCCCGAAAGGCTCCATCTTTCGGATATTCCAGCGGATTTTTCTCATGAAAAGAACCTATCAGCCCAGCAAGCTAAAGCGCGTTCGCACACACGGTTTCCGTGCCCGCATGGCTACGCGGGGCGGTCGGCTGGTTATCAAGCGTCGCCGTGCAAAGGGCCGCGCCCGTCTTAGCGTCTGATCCAGGATGTGGCGCTTGCTCCGATCCTGATCACCCGGACAAACGCCAGCACACCTTCGACAGAAATCACCGGCTACTCAGTTCCACGGACTTCGACAAGGTGTTCCGTCAGAGCCAGCGTTCATCAGACCGGTTCTTCACGGTACTTTATCGTCCTAATTCCCTGAACATGCCGCGGCTCGGTTTCGCGATATCCCGCAAGAAAGTTCGCCACGCGACAGACAGAAACCGCCTGAAGCGCATCGTGCGCGAAAGCTTCCGGATCCGTTGCGCTGAGCTGCCGTCTGTCGATCTGGTTATCCTTGCCAGGGATGCGGCGAAAAGTGGCGCAAACCCGGAACTGTTCAGCAGCCTCACAGGGCACTGGTCCACTCTGCAAAATGCGCGGCAAAGCGCCCAGCCTTGAGGCTCGAATTTGTGACTATGGATAATCTTCGTATCTTGTTCTGGGCCGGATTGCTGATATTGATCTGGCTGTGTATCCAGACCTGGCAACAGACTTTCCAGCCGCGAGCGGCGGCTCCGGCTGCTGAAAGCGCCCCGACAGATGCTGTTTCAGCAGCGCCCGCAGCCTCAACCGGTTTGCCGGCCTTGCCCGGTGCTATCCCCTCGGTTGCGGCGCCGGCTACACAGGCGGTGTCACCTGTTGCGGCAGCGCCGGCCAGGCTTGTTACGATCAAGACCGGCTTGCTTGAAGCCAAAATCGATCTGCACGGCGGCGATCTCGGCTCGGTAGAACTCCCGACCTACCCGGTACACAAGGACCAGCCCAACGTTCCGCTGCAACTGCTGGACAGCCAGCCGGACGCGTTTTTTGCCCTGCAGAGCGGTTTGCGTGCAGCGGACCAGCAGCCTGAGGCTAACCACCTTGCTGAATACACGGCAGACGCTACGGAGTTTGTGCTGGCCGAGGGTGCCGACGAGCTGATCGTGCCGCTCAAATGGCAGAGCCCATCGTCTGGACTGAGTGTCGAAAAGACCTTTCACTTTTACCGCGACAGTTTCAAGGTCGATCTTGAGTACACGGTGAATAATGCCGGGACGGAAGCCTATCGTGCCGCCAACTACCTGCAGATACAGCGACACTATGCGCCGCCCAAGCGATCGATGTTCAATGTCGACAGCTATTCCTTCTATGGCCCGGTGGTCTACAACGGCAGCAAGTACGAAAAGCTCAAGGTTACCGATCTTGCCGATACACCATTTTCGCAGTCTGTCGCGAAGGGCTGGATGGCAGCGATCCAGCATCATTTTCTTGCTGCCGCCATACCACCAGGCGCAGAAACCTGGAGCTATGCGGCGCGTTTTGCGGACGAGCGTTTTCTGGTCAGCGCGATCGGACCGCTGCAGACTGTTGCACCGGGCGCTTCAGCGAGCTTCAAGACACAGCTCTTCGTAGGTCCGAAGATGCAGGAACAGCTGGCGGCCATTGCGCCGGGGCTGGATCTGACCGTCGACTACGGCGCTTTTGCCCTGCTGGCTCAGCCACTGTTCTGGATCATCCAGGTGATCCACAACTATGTCGGCAATTGGGGCCTGGCCATCATCATTTGTACCCTGCTGATCAAGCTCGTTTTCTACAAGCTCAGCGAAACCAGCGGTCGTTCCATGGCGCGCATGCGCCAGATGCAGCCGCGCATGAAGGCGCTGCAGGAGCGCTACAAGGAGGACAAGCAGGCGCTGAGCACTGCCATGATGGATCTCTACAAGAAGGAAAAGATCAATCCGGCCGCCGGCTGTCTGCCGATGCTCGTGCAGATTCCTTTCTTCATGGCCTTCTACTGGGTATTGCTCGAAAGTGTGGAGATGCGCCAGGCGCCCTTCATGCTGTGGATCACCGATCTCTCTTCCAGGGATCCCTACTTTGTCCTGCCCCTGCTGATGGGCGCCGCGATGTGGTTTCAGCAAAAACTCAACCCGCCGCCGCCGGACCCCATACAGGCCAAAATGATGCAGGCCATGCCGATACTCATGACCGGCATGTTCGCCTTTTTCCCTGCCGGGCTGGTGGTGTACTGGCTGACGAATTCGGTGCTGTCGATCGCCCAGCAGTGGCGCATCAACAAGGTACTCGGCGCCAACTGAGTCGGCGGTGCCTGGTACCTGTATTGCCGGGTAGAGGGCCATGACGCAAGCCAGCCTGACGATAGCCGGCCGGGCCACACCGCCAGGGCGGGGCGGTATTGCCGTGGTCCGCGTCTCCGGTCCCGGGGTGCGGGAGATCGCCGTCGCCGTGCTCGGCAAGTGTCCGCAGCCGCGACACGCCGGACTGTGTAATTTCCTTGATGCCGAAGGCCAGGCTATCGATGCCGGCATCGCCTTGTTCTTTCCCGCACCTGACTCATACACCGGTGAGGATGTCCTTGAACTGCAGTGTCATGGCGGCATCGTCGTGACGGAGCTGCTTCTTGAGCGTGTGCTCGCACTCGGTGCGCGGATGGCCCGGCCCGGCGAGTTTTCCGCACGGGCCTTCCTCAATGACAAGCTTGATCTCTTGCAGGCTGAAGCCGTCGCCGACCTGATCGATGCCGGGTCGCGTGCCGCTGCGCGCGCGGCCCAGCGGTCCCTGCAGGGTGACTTCTCTGCTGCGGTACTGGCGCTGAACGAGGAGGTGACAGGCCTGCGCATGTACATCGAGGCTGCCATCGATTTCCCCGATGAAGAGATCGAGCTGCTGGGCGACGCCGAACTCAAGCGGCGCATCGGCGTCGTCGCAGCTGGCTTTGCGCGACTCGCAACGACCACTCGCCAGGGCTGCCTGTTGCGTGACGGCCTGCATGTGGTGCTGGCCGGCCGCCCCAACAGCGGCAAGTCCAGTCTCTTCAATGCGCTCGCCGGCTATGCTGCGGCCATCGTCACCAGCCAGCCAGGCACGACACGCGATCTGCTCCGTGAGCAGATCAACATCGACGGTCTGCCCCTGCATGTGGTGGACACCGCAGGTCTGCGCACTACCGCTGATCCGGTGGAACAGGAAGGGGTGGCGCGTACCCGCGGTCAGCTGGGTATCGCGGACCTGGCCCTGCTGGTTGTCGACGCCAGCCAGGATGCCGGCGAGCCTGCCGATGTTGCCGGGCTGCTCGGTGAAATCCCGGCCGGCATACCGCTGCTTGTCGTGCGCAACAAGATCGATCTGAGCGGTGAACCGGCCGGTACTGCGCCGGCGCGTGCGGCCGGGTATCCGGTGATGTGCGTTTCTGCGTTGACCGGCGCCGGCCTCGACGAACTCCGGCAGGCGATCAAGACCTTGGCCGGCTTCAGCGATCCGGGCGAGGGCACCGTGATTGCCCGCCAACGCCATCTCGATACGCTGCAAAGAGCTCAAGCGCACTTCATTGCCGGCTGCTGCGAGTTGGAGGAACGACAGGCCGGCGAACTGCTGGCCGAGGAATTACTCCAGGTACAGAACGCGTTGGCGGAGATTACCGGTGAGTTCAGCAGCGACGATCTGCTGGGCAGGATCTTCTCCAGCTTCTGTATCGGAAAGTGATTCCGAGTCGGGGGGGGCGACAACGGTCGGATAGTGGCCAGATACCAGCGAAGGCTGGCCATTTCCTGAACTTTGTTGATCTGCAGCAATTTTGCGTTTTCCGCTCTATACTCCAACTGTTTCTTCAAATGCACTAGGGGGCTTTCGATGAAAGGACAGCAGAATTATTTGCGTGGGCTAATTGCAGCGTTGGTCATAAGTGTCACTGGTTGTGCAACCATCCTTAACGATGAGACACAGAAGATCAATGTCACCTCATCCACAGGGGAGAAGTTCGCTTTCTCTATCGACGGAAAGTCGTACGAAGGCCCTGCCATCATTGACGTCACTCGAACAAAGGCAGACAAGTTCATTATTGCCGAATCCGCCAACTGTAATAAGCAGACCTTGCTACCGGCAAAAGTCGACGGCAAATTCTGGATAAATATTCTTTCGGGTGGCGTATTTGGCTCTACTACTGACTACTCGACGGAAGAAATGTGGGGCTATGACACAAACGCCGTGGTCAGCTGCACAAAGGAATAGATGCAGAGCAGGGCTCAAGAAGGGAAGCTTTTTAGCTTCCCTTCTTTTTCTGTGGCTTCCGGCATGGGGCTCCAGTTTCTCTGCAGAAGAACTCATACAAATCGCCTTGCACAAGAGGCTATACGAGAGCCCTACGTGGAGCGCGCTTACCCACAGCGACAATAGCAAGGCGCGTATCCGAAAGAGCCCGTTCCTGCTGACGGGAAATCGCTTTAGCCCCGAGTCGGAGCTGGTTGAGACAATCACCGTCCTGTACGCCGACGAGCAGCAAAGTGAGCGGAAATGCCGGTACCCGGCCCGCAACCAGTGGATCTCGGAGCAACTGGGAATAGAACCAGCATCCCTTCAGCACTGCCGCGAACTAACTGAATATCTCGCCAAGGCCCCCGTAGATGAGGTGATCCTCGTCTACGCGTCAGAGAACCTGAGCCAGCCCTCCAGCATCATGGGGCACATCCTGATCAAGATTGCAGGTTTTGATGCGGCCGGGCACCGGCGTGAACATGCCGTGTCTTTCTTCACTGACGTTCAGGGGATCAACGTCCCGAAGATTGTCTATGACAGTCTTGTTGCCGGGAAGAATGGCTATTTCACACTGTCTCCCTACGAGAAGAAGATCGCCGCGTATTTGGCCGGTGAGCAACGCAACGTATGGGAGTATCGACTGGCGCTCACCGGGGCCGAACGAAAGCTGGTTCAGCTGCACATCTGGGAGCTCAAAAACGCCAATCCCACCTACTACTTCGATGGGTATAACTGCGCAACGTTGACCAATTACGTCCTTGCGACCGCAAATCCCAACCTGCTGGAGCGGGGCAGCTATCTCATGAGTCCGCTGGACGTTGTGCGGAATGTGCATCAGAACGGCATGATCGAGAACGTCGTAGTACTGCCGTCGAACAAATGGAAGATTCGGATGATCTCCGAAACACTATCGCCTGCCACCAATCGGGCAATCAAGACTTCAGTTAATGACATCGATGCCAGCGAACTGCCACGCATGCCGTCGAATGAAGAGCAGTTTCTGGTGCGGTCTCTTGCTGAGACCTACAACGACTACCTGGTGGAAACGAACGTGCGTACAAGCGAAGCATGGACGGTCTACACGAGACAGCTGAACGCACAGTCACGTTCCGATCATGAAGCCTATGTGATCGACGTTTCACAGTACAAGAACCCGCTAAAGGCCGCTAAAGATGGCCAGTGGCAAATTGGCTTCGCCAGAGCCGGGGGCGACAACTACCTCAAGGTCGGCCTATTGCCCATATCCCACACGCTGTCTGACGACAATAGGCAGTTTTTCAGCGAAACGGAACTCAGGCTGGCTGATATATCGATCTTGATAAATGACGAGGATGTTGAACTGAATGAACTGCAGCTCTACTCTGCATCGTCATATCTGCCTCGCAGCCGGTTTACGGGCGGCCTCTCTGGTGCGTTCAGGTTCGGCATCGAACCTCACTACAATGACCGTTTGGAAAGAAAATTGGCGGGTAACGTCAGCGGAGGGCTCGGGACCACGTTTGAGCCGGTTGAACAAGTCTCTATTTTTACAATGCTCACCTTGGGCCTCGGTTATCGAGCGGGCTCAGCCTACCTCTATACGGCTCCGGAAGTTGGCGTCATCGTGGACGAAGCGATGCAAATGAAGACCATCCTGAGCGTCAGCCGGACTTTCGGCCAGATTGATCAGGATGACTCATACACGAGCATAAACTTACGCCAATCGGCTCGGTTCAGCGGTACATACGCTGTAACGATTGATGGCACATACTTCACTAGCCATGGTGATGGGAATCTGGAATTTAGCGCAGCTCTGAAGTACTTGTTTTAGACAGTTTACCGGAGGGGAGATGAGCGCTCCGTCCCCTCCAACCGTGTCGCATCAAGCGCTAGCCGCCCCTCGTGCCTAACCCGTCGCTGAAATATCCGGCATGACGATGGCATTGGGGCCACCGTCGAGGGTCGCGCAATGGACGCGATTGCGGCCGGCATTCCTGGCGCCACTGAGTGCCTGGTCGGCGCGGTCGATCAGGCTGGATACGGTTTCGCCGGGACGCAGTTCGGCGATGCCTATGGACACGGTCACCTGATGCAGCCCCTCGAAGGGGCGGCGCACGATTGCCTTGCGTATCCGTTCAGCGCTGCGTAGCGCACCGCGCAGTGAGGTGAGTGGCAGGACGACGACGAATTCCTCGCCGCCCACCCGGCCCATCGCACTGCTGAGGCCATTGCTGTTGACGCTGTCCATGGTGCGCAGCGCACCGCGCACGCGCCGTGCGAAGGCGGCGAGGATCCGGTCGCCGGTGACATGGCCGAAGCGGTCGCTCATGTCCTTGAAGTGATCGATGTCCAGCAGACAGACGCAGAGCGGATCGCTGGTGCGCTCGGCGCGCGCTTTTTCCCGTGCCAGCATGTCGAGAATGGAGCGTCGGCCGTAAGAGTTGGTGAGCTGGTCGCGCTCGGTCCGGCGCTGCACACGCTCGAGTTCCCGCTGGAGATCGGCATTGCTGGCAAGCAGCCGTGTTCTTTCACCGTCCAGGCTTCGCGCGGTGAGATACAGCGCGCCGACCATGATAGCGAGCGCGCCACTGCCGACGGCCATGAGTTCAAGAACCGCGAGGTCTGCCGATACGCCCCAGCGCAGCAGGGGTGTAGCGGCGCAAGCCAGTACAGCCGTGACCATCAGCCGGCGCAGCAGCGGCAGTTCGCAATCCGGCAGCGCGAAGGCAATGGCGGTGGCGTACATGCCGGCGGCCAGCAGTGGCGTGCCGCTGGCGAAGTAAGCGTAGAGCGTGGCCCAGATCAGTCCCATCAGGACCTGGGCGGCGATGATCGTCGAAACGGTGGGCTGCTCATCGCCCGGGATGCGGGTGAGCCCGACGAACAGTGCACCGGTAAGGCCTATGCCGGCGATCAGGATCAGCCCGGCGCCGGTGGGCAGGGTGGCGATACCCAGCGCATTGGCGAGCAGGGCGAGCCCGGCCCAGAGCGCATACAGCAGGACCGCGCGGATCTCGGCTTTTGCACCGCGTGGAGTTGTGGCGGCGCTGCTTGCTGCGGGTAGTCCGGTCGGGGAAAGAGCATCCATGCTGGCCGCCTTTTTGTTATGTTGCGCGCCACTTTCAACAGCGGCGTCCGGCTGCTATGCGACAGATGCTCGCACAGCCACCGGCTGCCAAACTGTGACCGGCGTCTCATGCACGGGTGTACCGTATGTGCAGCGTTTTTCCATAAGTCAGCGGCCGGATATGAACAGCACCTGCAGTTTTGATGTGATCGTGGTCGGTGGTGGCCACGCCGGTACCGAAGCCGCAGCGGCGGCGGCGCGCATGGGTGCGCACACCCTCCTGCTCACGCAGAACATCGAGACAATCGGGCAGATGAGCTGCAATCCCGCCATCGGCGGAATCGGCAAAGGCCATCTGACCCGCGAGATCGATGCGCTCGGCGGGCTGATGGCGATGGCGGCCGACCGTGCCGGGATACACTTCCGTACGCTTAATGCCAGCAAGGGGCCGGCAGTGCGTGCGACACGCGCGCAGGCCGATCGTGTTCTCTATCGGCAGGCGATCCGCAGTTTGCTCGATGCGCAGCCAAATCTGCAGCTGTTCCAGCAGGGCGTCGAGGATCTGATTGTCGAGGGCGAACGGGTGGTGGGCGTGATCACCCAGGGTGGCTTGAGCTTTCGTGCGTCTGCCGTCGTACTCACGGTCGGCACCTTTCTCGCCGGCCGGATCCATGTGGGACTGACAAACTACTCCGGTGGTCGCGCCGGCGACCCGGCTGCTGTCGGCCTCGCGGCGCGACTGCGCGAGCTGCCTTTTACGGTGGGCCGGCTAAAGACCGGCACGCCGCCGCGCATCGATGGCCGCAGTGTCGACTTCAGTGCGATGTCAGTGCAACCCGGCGACTCGCCAACCCCGGTGTTTTCCTTTATCGGCCGGCGTGCCGACCACCCGCAGCAGGTTGCCTGCCATATCACGCACACCACAGCGGAAACCCATGCGCTGATCCGCGGGGCGCTCGACCGCTCCCCCCTGTACACGGGCATGATCGAAGGTGTCGGGCCGCGCTACTGTCCGTCGATCGAAGACAAGATCGTGCGCTTTGCCGACAAGGAGTCGCACCAGATTTTTGTCGAGCCGGAGGGTTTGACCACCACCGAGCTGTATCCGAACGGTATCTCGACCAGTTTGCCCTTTGACGTTCAGCAGGCGCTGGTACGCACCATTCCGGGTTTCAACAACGCGCGGATCACCCGTCCCGGCTATGCGATTGAATACGATTTCTTCGATCCGCGCGGGCTCACGCCCACGCTGGAGACAAAAAGCCTGCGCGGACTCTGGTTTGCCGGGCAGATCAACGGCACGACGGGCTATGAAGAAGCGGGTGCGCAAGGGCTGATCGCCGGCATCAATGCGGCGCTGGCTGGGCGCGGCGACGCCGGCTGGTATCCGCGCCGCAATGAAGCCTATATCGGCGTGCTGATCGATGACCTGATCACGCGCGGCACCAGCGAGCCCTACCGCATGTTCACCAGCCGTGCGGAATACCGGCTTCTGCTGCGCGAAGACAATGCCGATGCCCGACTGACACCGGTTGGCCGGCGGCTGGGTCTGGTCGATGATCCGCGCTTCAGGATATTCACTGACAAGCAGGCGGCGATTGAAACGGAGCGTGGGCGCCTGGCAGAGATCATGGTGCGGCCGGCAGATCTTCTCGACGTTGCCGGAGATCTGGCCGGCAGCGAGCTGCGCCGCGAGCAGCGGGCGCTCGAATTGCTCCGGCGACCGGAGATTTCCTGGACCAGCCTGACCGGCCTGCCGGCGGTCGGTGCGCGGGTGATTCCCGACGAGGAGACCGCTGAAGTCACCGAACAGGTCATCGCCCAGATCGAGATCGAGGCGCGCTACGCCGGTTACGTGAAGCGCCAGCAGGAAGAGATCGTCCGGGCGCGTGCCTCGCAGGAAGTGTCGCTGCCGCCGGACCTCGACTACGCGGCGATTCATGGCCTGTCACATGAGATCCGCCAGAAACTCGACCGCCATCGTCCGGCGACTGTCGGTCAGGCTTCGCGCATATCGGGCGTCACGCCGGTTGCGGTCTCGCTGCTCCTCGTACACCTCAAGAAACGCCGGCCACGGCGATGAAGCGACGCCTTCTGGCGACAGCGCTGACCGTAGTGTGTCTGCTGTCTGTTGCCTGTGGCCGCCGCGATGAAGTACAGCTTCCTGCACAGACGCAGCGCGTCGGCGGTGCCAGTGGTAACGAGCTGGCCGCTGTGCAGATCCTGCGCCGGGGTAACGGCACGGAACCCGAGACCCTGGATCCACATCGCGTGGAAGGTGTCACCGCTGCCAACGTGCTGCGCGATCTCTTTGAGGGCCTGGTCACCGAAGCCGCCGATGGCGAGCTGATTCCCGGCGCTGCCGCGAGCTGGGCAACCAGCGATGATGGCCTCGTCTACACCTTCAAGCTGCAACCGCAGGGGCGCTGGAGCAACGGCGAGCCGGTGACGGCAGATGATTTTGTCTACGGCCTGCGCCGCAGCGCCGATCCGGCCACTCTGTCCGAGTATTCGGCGATCCTTTATCCGGTCGAAAATGCCGCCGAGGTCATCGCCGGTACTCTGCCGCCGGACCGTCTCGGTGTGCGGGCCATCGATGCGCAAACGCTGGAGATCCGTTTGCACTCGCCGACGCCCTATCTGCTCGGCCTGCTGACGCACGCAAGTACTTACCCGGTAAACCGGAAGTCGGTCGAGCAGTACGGTGCGCGTTTTGCACGACCTGGAAAGCTCGTCAGCAACGGGCCATTTCAGCTCAGTGAGTGGGTCGTTCAATCGCATATTCGCCTGTTGCGCAACCCTTACTATCGGGACAACCTACACACGACGCTCACCGAGGTCTGGTATTACCCGGTCGAGAATGCCGAGGCCGAGTTGAACCGCTACCGCGCCGGCGAGCTGGACATGACCGAGACCATACCTGCTCGCCAGGTCGCCTGGCTGCGCAAGCACCTGGCCGACGAACTGCGTATCTCGCCCTATCTGGGCAGCTACGTCTATGGCTTCAATACCCAGCAGCCTCCGTTTCGCGATGCGCCGAAGCTGCGCAAGGCGCTGGCCCTGGCGCTTGATCGGGACATCCTGACCGGCAAGATCAGCGGTGCCGGCGAACTGCCCGCATACAGCTGGGTGCCGCCGGTCAGCGGCTATACACAGCAGGTTCCGGACTGGGCGCACTGGACGCAGGCGGAGCGCAATGCGGAGGCGCGTCGGCTGTACGCCGAGGCCGGGTACTCAGCCAGCCACCCCCTCCGTATGCAGCTGCTCTACAACACCGAGAGCAATCACCGGCGACTCGCCGTTGCGATGGCGGCGATGTGGCGCGAGGTGCTGGGCGTTGAAACGGAATTGCTGAACCAGGAATGGCAGGTGTTTTTGCAGACGCGCCGCTCGCGCTTCGACACGCAGCTCTTCCGCTATGGCTGGATCGGTGATTACAACGATCCCTATACCTTTGCCGAGATCCTCGAGTCGAAGCACGGACTCAACGACATGGGTTACAGCAACCCGCGCTACGATGCGCTGCTTGCAGCGGCGGCGCGCGACGGCAACCCCGTCACGCGGATGGCGACGCTCGCGGCAGCGGAGCGCCTCATGCTTGATGACATGCCGATAATTCCGCTCTATTTTTATGTCAGCAAAAAGATGGTCAAACCCTGGGTGGCTGGTTTCGAGGCCAATATCATGGACCACCACTACAGCCGCTATTTTCGCATCCTCGAACACTGAGCCAGGTCCGAACGCATGCTGAGCCTTCTGCGCAAGCGCCTGCTCGAAGCGATTCCCACGCTGCTGGTGCTGCTGGCCGCAACGTTTTTCCTGATCCGTGCGGCGCCGGGCGGCCCATTCGACAGCGAGAAACGCCTGCCGGTGGAGATCGAGGCAAACCTGCGCGCGGCCTACCATCTGGATGAACCGCTCTGGCAGCAGTTCGGACGCTACCTCTGGAATCTGGCCCATGCTGATTTCGGACCGTCCTTCCAGTATCGCGACCGGACCGTAACTGAACTCATCGCCGGCGGCTTTCCGGTGTCGCTGCAGCTCGGTGCGCTGGCGATGCTGCTGGCAGTCAGCGTCGGTGTGACGCTCGGCAGTCTGGCGGCGCTGCGCCAGAACCGGCTGGCCGACCACGCCACGATGGCCGTGGCGATGACCGGCATCTCGGTGCCGAACTTCGTGCTGGCACCCCTGCTCGTGCTGCTATTCGCGGTACTGGCCGGCTGGCTGCCGGCCGGCGGTCTGGGCGGCGGCGCCTGGCAGAATCTGGTGCTGCCTGTTGTATCGCTGGCGCTCACGCAGGTGGCCTACATTGCGCGGCTGACCCGCGGCAGCATGATCGAAGTGCTCGGCAGTCCCTTCATCCGCACCGCACGCGCGCAAGGTTTGCCGATGCGCACGATCCTCCTGCATCACGCACTCAGACCCGCGCTGATTCCGGTGATCTCCTATCTCGGTCCGGCAACAGCCGGCCTTATCACCGGCTCGGTGGTGATCGAACAGATTTTCGGCTTGCCCGGTCTCGGGCGTTACTTCGTGCAGGGTGCGCTCAACCGCGACTACACGCTGGTGATGGGCATCGTCGTGTTCTATGGCGCGCTGATCATCTTCTTCAACCTTGCTGTGGATCTGCTCTACGGCTGGCTAGACCCGCGGGCGCGCCAATGAGCGCCGTAACGCCGGCCATCGAAGCACCTCGCAGCCTGTGGTCCGATGCCGGCTACGCATTGCGCCGCAATCGCGCGGCGATGACCGCTGCCGTCGTGCTCGGCGTACTCGCACTGCTTGTGGTCTTCGGTCCGGCGCTTAGCCCTTACCAGTTCGACAAGCCCGACTGGGATCACATCGCCATGCCGCCGACGCTGGCGGACGGCCACCTGTTCGGCACCGATGCGCTCGGTCGCGACCTCCTCAGCCGCACCCTGCAGGGTGGCCGCATGTCGCTGCTGGTCGGTCTTGTATCGACGATCGTCAGCCTGGTGATCGGCATCGCCTGGGGCGCGACCGCCGGTTTCATCGGCGGGCGTACCGACCGGATCATGATGCGCATCGTCGATATCCTCTACGCGCTGCCCTTCATGTTCCTGGTGATCCTGCTGATGGTGCTGTTCGGCCGGCAGATCGTGCTGATCTTCGTCGCGATCGGCGCGATCAACTGGCTCGACATGGCGCGCATCGTCCGCGGCCAGACGCTGGGGCTGAAGCAGCGCGAGTTCATCGAGGCCGCGCGCGTATCCGGCGTGCGCACCGGCTACATCATCCTGCGCCATATCGTGCCCAATCTGCTCGGTGTGGTGGTCGTGTATGTGACGCTCACCATCCCGCAGGTGATCCTCGTCGAATCATTTCTTAGCTTCCTCGGGCTCGGCGTGCAGGAGCCCATGACATCCTGGGGCGCCCTGGTCAGCGAAGGTGCGCAGGAAATGGAGAACGCGCCGTGGATGCTGGTGTTTCCCTCGCTGCTCCTGGCGCTCACGCTGTTTTGCTTCAATTTTCTCGGCGACGGGCTGCGCGATGCGCTGGATCCGCGTGACCGGAGCCGGACATGAGCGCACTGCTCGACGTTGCCGGCCTCAACGTGTCTTTCGCGACGCGTGGAGGTCCGGTACAGGCGGTTCGCGAACTCTCCTTCAGCCTCGGTTCCGGCGAAGTTCTCGGCATCGTCGGTGAGTCGGGTTCGGGCAAGACACAGGCGGCGCTCGCGCTGACCGGCCTGCTCGCGGGAAATGGCCGCATGAGCGGCAGCGTGCTGTTCGACGGTCGGCAGCTCGCCGGCTTGCCGGAACCGGTGCTTGCCGACATCCGCGGCGCACGGATTGCGATGATCTTTCAGGATCCGATGACGGCACTGAACCCCTACCTGACCATCGGCGCCCAGATGGCGCTGGTGTTGAAGCGCCACCGCCGGCTGCGCGCGGCTGCCGCGCTTGCCGAGTGCGAGCGGCTTCTGTCTGCGGTACGCATCACCGACGCCGGCCAGCGTCTGCGCATGTATCCGCACGAACTGTCCGGCGGCATGCGCCAGCGCGTGATGATCGCCACCGCCCTGTTGTGCCGACCATCTCTGCTGATTGCCGATGAGCCGACCACTGCACTTGATGTCACGGTACAGGCACAGATTATGGCGCTGATGACAGAACTGCGCGCCGACTTCGGTACAGCGGTGATTCTCATCACGCACGATCTGGGCATTGCCGCCGGCAGCTGCGACCGCTTGCTGGTGATGCGCAATGGCCAGTGTGTCGAGCAGGGCGGTGTCGAGCAGATCTTCCGCTCGCCGCGCTCGACCTACACACAGGATCTGCTTGCAGCGGTGCCGCGACTCGATGCCGGCAGCGTGCGCTCGCCCTTGCCGGATGGGCCTCCACTGCTCGAAGTCAGCGATCTCGCCGTGCATTACCGTGTGCCAGCGGCGGGCATTTCGTCCCGGCACCGCACGCTGCGTGCTCTGGATGGCGTCGCGTTGAGCCTCGCCCCCGGAGAAACTCTGGGTGTCGTTGGCGAGTCTGGCTGCGGCAAGTCGACGCTGGCGCGCGCCGTGCTGCGGCTGGTGGCGCCGACACAGGGCCGGGTGTGTTTGCTCGGCACCGATCTGGCCGGTTTGCCCGAGGACCAGGTCCGGCCGTTCCGTCGCGACATGCAGCTGGTGTTCCAGGATCCGCTGGCCGCTCTGGATCCGCGCATGACCGTGCGCGATATCGTAGCCGAGCCGCTCGGGGCATTCGAAGCGCAACTCGGCGAAGCAGCGGTTAGCGCGCGGATCAGCGCCGCACTGAACCAGGTCGGACTCGACCCCGTCTGGATGAACCGCTATCCGCACCAGTTTTCAGGCGGCCAGTGCCAGCGTATCGGCATTGCCCGGGCGCTGGTGCTGAAGCCGCAGCTGCTGGTCTGTGATGAGGCGGTAAGCGCGCTCGACGTGACTGTGCAGGCGCAGATCATCGCGCTGTTGCTGGGCCTGCAGGCACAGCTGGGCCTGGCGATGATCTTCATCGCGCACGATCTGGCTGTGGTGCGCCGGATCAGTCACCGGATCATGGTGATGTATCTGGGTCGCGTAATGGAGATGGCCGATGCGGTATCCCTCTGCGCCGCTCCGCTACATCCCTACACTCGTGCGCTGATCGCAGCCGTGCCGATACCCGATCCGCAGCTCGAACGGCAGCGCAAGCGCGTGCTGCCGACGGGTGAAGTGCCTTCGCTGTTTGCGCCGCCCTCGGGTTGCCCGTTCCGTACCCGCTGCAGCCACGCGGTCGATCGCTGTACCAGCGAGGTACCGGCGCTGCGGACGATCGCGAACCATGCAGTCGCCTGCCATCGGGCCGGCGAGATCTGAACCAGGATCCGGGTTCAGGGTGCTACGAGGTCAAAGCTCGCGTTGACCTGCGCATCCATGCTGATTTCTCCCGGCGTATAGCTGGCACCGGTGTCTGCTTCGGCTGACATGGCGGACATGCGCATCATCGGGCCGGGTGGCCGCGGCTGACTGCTGTGCGCATCGATGTTGCGCAGCGCGCCCAGCCTCACGCCGAGCGTGTCGGCGATCCGCTGCGCGTTGCTGCGTGCATCGCTTGCGGCAGCTGCGAGGGCCTGCCGGCTCAGCTCCCGGCGCTGGCTGCTGTCGAGCTGCGGTGGTGACACCTCATTGACGCCGGCATCGATGGCACCCTCGATGAGTTCGCCGAGCTTGTCCAGGTCATTGAGTTCGACCTCGAGCTGGCGCTGGACGAAATAACCCGTGAACACTTGCAGCTTCTGCTGCTGGTCCCAGCGGTACTCGGGCTGGATGGTCAGGCCCGCAGTACGCACCTTCGATTCCTTGATGCCCAGCCGGCTGCAAAGGGCGATGAAGTCCCGGCTCACCTTTACGGTTGCCGCACGGGCAGTCGCCATATCGAGATCCCGGCGCTGCACCGCGAGATTCAGGCGGGCGATATCCGGTACCGCATCGACGGTACCCGTGCCGGAAACCGAGATCGTACGTGGCTGCTCATCAGCCCTTGCAACAGCTGATGCAGCCAGCAGACACATCACCAGCAGTCCGGAACGGATATACATATGCAGGTTTCCCGTCAATGAAGTGTTGAGTCTGGACGCAGTCTGGAATTAGCGGCTGGGTGTCACTAACATAGCCGCCGGTCATACCGGCTTCAACCCCTGGCGCGGGCCCTTCATGGGTGCAGGCGCTGGCAAATAACCAAGGCACAGCATATGCGTACGATTCTGCCCGCACTTCTTCTGACTGCTTCGGCCCTGCTCACGGGGGCGATGCCGGCGACAGCGCAGGATACGGGCGATGCCGCGCGCGGATCGAAGCTGTCCGATACCTGCATGGGCTGTCACGGCATCGCCGGTTATCGCAATGCCTATCCCTCTTACTCGGTGCCGGAACTCGCCGGGCAGCATCCTGAATACCTCTACATCGCGCTGCAGGGTTACAAGGCGCAAACGCGCAAACACCCGACCATGTATGCCCAGGCAACGACCCTGAGCGACCAGGATATGCGCGACCTGACCGCCTTCCTGGCCGGCAGCGCACCGCTGAAAACCGGTCCAGCCGTGGACGGACCGGGCAAGGAGAAGGCCGTTGCCTGTGTCGCCTGTCATGGTGAGGGCGGCCGTAGCCAGATGCCAAACTGGCCGGTACTCGCCGGCCAGAAAGCCGACTACATCGAGCATGCGCTGCACCAGTACAAGAACGGTGAGCGCAAGGATCCGATCATGGGCGCCCAGGTCGCCGCACTTTCAGATCAGGATATACGCACGCTGGCCAGCTACTTTGCCGCACAACCGGGGCTGCAGACCGCCGCTTACAAGAAGAACTAGCCCGGCGTACCCGCTTCCACTGGCGAGGAGCCAGCATGGATTCTTTCAAGGCACTGCGCATATACCAGGAAGAGGGCCGGATCGTGCCGCGCCTGGAGCAGCTCCGCCTCGACCAGCTGGGTCCCGGCGACGTTGTCATACGCGGTGAATACTCAAGCGTTAACTACAAGGACGCGCTCGCCGCGACCGGCACGGGGCGTATCCTGCGGCGCTTTCCGCTGGTTGGTGGCGTCGATCTCGCCGGCACGGTGGTCAGCTCGACAGATCCGCGCTGCAAGCCCGGCGACAGCGTGGTTGTGACCGGCGGGGGCTTGAGCGAAACCCACGACGGTGGTTTCAGTGAATATGCGCGGGTGCCCGGCGAATGGGTCATTCCGCTGCCCGCAGGGCTCGATGCGCGCAGCGCGATGGGTTTCGGTACCGCCGGCTTCACCGCTGCGCTCGCCATTCATCGCCTCGAGCAGAATGGCCTCACCCCTGATCTCGGTCCGGTCATCGTTACCGGTGCCACCGGCGGCGTGGGCAGTTTTGCCGTCGCGATGCTGGCAGAACGCGGCTATCAGGTCACGGCACTCACCCGCAAGACAACAGCCGGCGAGTACCTGAAGGGACTGGGTGCCAGCACCATCATGCCGCTGGATGAAGTGGATGCCGGCACACAGCCGCTCAAGAAAGCGATGTGGGGCGGTGCCATCGACAATCTCGGCGGACCCACGCTGGCCTGGCTGACCCGCACCACCGTCAACTGGGGCAGCATCGCCAGCGTCGGGCTGACACAGGGCACGGAACTCAATACCACCGTCTTGCCCTTCATCCTGCGCGGTGTGAGCCTGCTTGGCATCAATGCGGTCGAAGTGCCGCGCAAGGTGCGCCTTGAAATCTGGCGGCGGCTGGCCGGCGAGTTCAGAACCGCTGCGCTGGGCCGGATTGCGAGCCGGGAAATCGGCCTCGATCAGCTGATTGCCGAACTGCCGGCCTGGATCGACGCCACTGTGGTCGGGCGCTGCCTGGTCCGGCTGGGCTGAACAGCGGATCACGCAAGGCATTGGCTATACTGCCCCCGCTTGCCGGATCGCCGGAAGAACTGCTCCGCCAGTACCTCCCTGAACTTGGCCTGGGCGCCGATGAAAGGCTGGTGGGCGCGCTGGCCGGTTATTTGCGCCTGCTCGACAAGTGGAACCAGGCCTTCAATCTGACCAGTGTCCGTGATCCGGGGGAGATGGTGATACGGCATGTGCTGGACTCCCTGTCGGCGCGGCCATTCCTCAAGGGCGGGCGCGTACTCGATGTCGGATGTGGCGCAGGCTTGCCGGGAATTCCGCTGGCACTGGCCGACCCTGAGCGGAGCTTCACGTTGCTGGATTCGGGGCTGAAAAAGGTACGTTTCGTGCGGCAGGCGATCGGCGAACTCAGGATCAGCAATGCCAGCGCAGTACAGACAAGAATCGAGGACTACGCGCCGATGCAGCTGTTCGATACGGTGACTTCCCGCGCCTTTGCCGCCCTGCCGGACTTCATACGCGGGGCGGGGCGGCTGGTTGCGCGAGATGGCAGACTGCTGGCCATGAAGGGTCGTCTGCCCACCGATGAGCTTGAAGCGCTGCCCGATGGCTGGGAAATCGAAGCCGTCACTGCCGTGCAGGTCCCGGGCCTTGATGCGCAGCGCCACATGATCGTGGTGAGCCGCCGGGCTGACGGCACCGGGGCCGACTCATGAGCCGCGTCATCGCCGTCACCAACCAGAAAGGCGGCGTGGGCAAGACCACTACGACAGTCAATCTTGCCGCCTCGCTGGCGGGGCTCGAGCGACGGGTGCTGCTGGTCGATCTCGATCCGCAGGGCAATGCGACCACGGGCTGCGGTATCGACAAGCAGGCGCTGGAAGCCTCGACCTGTGAGGTGTTGCTCGGCGAGGCCCAGGCCCTGGACGCCATCGTGTCGGTGACGAATGCCGGCTTCGCTGTGCTGCCAGCCAATGCGGACCTGACCGCTGCCGAAGTGCGCCTGCTCCAGGAAATCGGCCGTGAAATGCGCCTGCGCAAGGCACTCGAGCCGGTACGCGGACTGTACGACTACGTGCTCATCGATTGCCCGCCGACCATCAACATGCTGACCCTCAACGCGCTGACCGCCGCCGACGGGGTGCTGATCCCGATCCAGTGCGAGTTCTATGCGCTCGAAGGGCTGTCCGCGCTGCTGGAAACGGTGAAGCAGGTGCGCAACACGGTGAATCCCGAGCTCAATATCGAAGGCCTGCTGCGCACCATGTATGACCCGCGCAACCGGTTGGCGACCGATGTGTCGGCCGAACTGGAGAAGCTGTTCCGGGACAAGGTCTACAAGACGCTGATCCCGCGCAATGTGCGGCTCGCCGAGGCGCCGAGTTTCGGGCTGCCGGCGCTGCTGCACGATCGCAGTTCGCGGGGCGCGCAGGCCTACATGGAGCTGGCGGCGGAGGTGCTGGCCGACGAAACGGCTGCCGGCGCTGCTGACAGCCAATCGGGCTAGAATGCCGCCGGTTCGGGCGATCCCGGAAAGACAGGCGAAAACACCATGGTAGTAAAGCGAACTGGCCTCGGGCGTGGCCTGGAAGCCCTGCTCGGCAGCTCCGGTGATGCTGCCCAGACGGCGCCTCCCGGTGCCGAAACCGCCAGAAAGGCCGCCGCCGAGGGGCTGCGCTCGCTGCCCGTCGATCTGCTGGTGCGCGGTGTCTATCAGCCGCGCCACGACATGCACCATGAGTCGCTCGAGGATCTGGCCAGCTCGATCCGCACCCAAGGCGTGATCCAGCCGATCGTCGTGCGCCTGCTTGCGGACAAGGGCCCCGGCAACACCCCGCGCTACGAAATCATCGCCGGCGAGCGCCGCTGGCGGGCCGCCCAGATGGCGGGCTTGCAGTCCGTGCCGGTCGTGGTCCGCGATGTCCCCGATTCCGATGCGATCGTGATGTCGCTGATCGAGAACATCCAGCGCGAGGACCTGAGCCCGCTGGAAGAGGCGATGGCGGTACGCCGGCTGATCGACGAGTTCGGCCTGACCCACGAGGCGGCTGCGGATGCCATTGGCCGGTCCCGGGTTGCGGTGTCCAACCTGCTGCGGCTCATGCAACTCGGTGAAGTGGCCCGTGAGCTGCTCGAGAAACGAGCCATCGAAATGGGCCATGCCCGCGCCTTGCTGGGACTGAGCGACAGCCGGATGCAGGCCGAGGTTTCGCGCCTGGTCGCCACCAAGGGCTTGTCCGTCCGCGAAACCGAGCGGCTGGTCAAACGCATGCAGGAAGGGCAGGCGAACAAGGGCGGCAAGGCGCCGTTGCAGTCCAAGGATCCGGATGTGCGGCGGCTGGAAAACGATCTGGCTGAAAAACTCGGTGCGCGGGTTTCGATTCAGCATGGTCGCGGCGGCAAGGGCAAGGTTGTGGTTGCCTATAGCAGCCTCGACGAACTCGATGGCATCCTCGCCCATATCAACTAGCAGAGATCAAGCTGAAAGCGGCCAGGGGCAAGGTTTTCAGCCTGATCACACAAAGCGACAGTTTATTAACACCATGTCGACACTGACCATATATTTCCTGGGCGGGCATGGGTCTGCTGACCGACTTGGGGATTCTGCCTATGCCCGGTGAATCACACTTGATTGCACGCTGCATCATCTCTAGACTTCCGCGCCTTCGCAGCGCGTTGCGCTGATTACAGTTGCCACATGACTGGCGCGACGCAGAACCGGAAAGTACTGCGCCGGGCCGCGTATCGCCTCGCTGCCTGGCAGGCCGCCCTTACCTTCGGGGTAGCTGCGGTCGCCGCTGCAGTTGGCGGGGTTCCGGCAGCACAATCGGCATTGATGGGCGGTGGCATCAGCATCGTCGCAGGCCTCTATCAGGCGCTGCGGATGTTCAGTGGCCAGGCGGCCCTGCAACCCGAGCGCTTTATGCGTTCGGTCTATACAGGTGAAGCGATAAAGATCGCCCTGACGGTGGCGCTCTTTATCGTGGTGATCCGGGTCATGCGCCCGCAGTTCGCGCCAATGATCGTCGCCTATGCGGCGACCTTTGTCGTGTATCTGGTGGCGCTCGGTACGGGTTATCCCTGGATGCGGAATGAATTCGGTGCGGCTAAGCTTCCCGGCCCGGCAACTGGCCGCGACAGCCCTAACGACGACTAGAACCAGGACCACGGTAAGCAAGGCATGTCAGCAGAAGCCCATACCCCTGCCGATTACATCCGCCACCACCTCACGCACCTGCAGGTCTGCAAGACCGACGAGGGCTGGGTGTGGAACGAGTGCGCCGGCAATTTCATGGCCGTCAACGTGGATTCCATGTTTTTCTCGGTCGGATTGCTGATCTTTCTGTGCTGGCTGTTCAGGCGCGTGGCCGTCAACGCTACCAGCCGCGAGCCTGGCCGGGTACAGGCCATGGTCGAGCTGATCTACGACGTGGTCGACTCCAGCGTACGCAGTACTTTTCACGGCAAGAGCAAGCTGATCGCGCCCCTGGCCCTGACCATCGTGTCCTGGGTATTCATGATGAATCTCCTCGACCTGATTCCGGTCGATTTCGTTCCCTACGCCGTCGAGCAGCCCGGGATCGCCGAATACCTGCGCATCGTGCCCACTGCCGATGTGAACGTGACCTTCGGCATGTCACTCTCCGTTTTCGCGCTGGTGATTTTCTACAGCATCAAGATGAAGGGGGCGGGCGGCTTTCTGGCCGAGCTGACCATGAACCCGCTGAACCCGAAGACGCTCGGCATGCCCCTGCTGGCCTGGCCGCTGGTGATCGCCTTCAATTTCCTGCTCGAGAGCGTGGCGCTGCTGGCCAAGCCGCTTTCGCTCGCCCTGCGTCTGTTCGGCAACATGTATGCCGGCGAGCTGATGTTCATACTGATCGCCCTGCTGGGTATCTGGCAGCTGCCCCTGCACTTCCCCTGGGCGGTGTTCCACATCCTGATCATTACCTTGCAGGCCTACATTTTCATGATGCTCACCATCGTCTACCTGAGTCAGGCGCACGAGCATCACTAGACTGACCGGAACTGTTGCCAGCACCAAACCAGAAAACCTTGTCCACAACACTTTGATAACGAGCCAGGAGTAACCGATGGAAACTGTAATTGCCTCAACTGCGATCGCTGTCGCGCTGATGATGGGCCTGAGTGCGCTCGCCGTAGGCATCGGCATGGGCCTGCTCGGCGGCCGCTTCCTCGAAGCGTGCGCCCGCCAGCCCGAACTGGCCAACATGCTGACCACCAAGATGTTCCTTGCCGTCGCACTGCTCGACGCGGTGGCCATGATCGGTGTGGGTATCGCGCTGTTCTTCGCCTTCGCCAATCCCTTCATCGGCCAGCTTCAGTCAGCTGTCGGCGGTTAAGGCAGGGCGTTACAGCCCCGGCTTGATAGCAGGAGTCATGCGGTGAATATCAATCTCACGTTGCTGGGTCAGGCGATCGCGATGGCGGTCTTCGTCTGGTTCTGCATGAAGTATGTCTGGCCTCCGCTCATGCAGATCATCGAAGAGCGGCAGCAGCAGATCGCTGACGGACTGGCAGCCGCCGACAAGGGCGCCCGCTCCTTCGAAGAAGCGCAGACGCGTATTGCCACGCTGGTTGAAGAAGCACGCGGACAGGCACGCACCATCATCGACCAGGCGCAGACGCGCGCCAACGACATCGTCGATGAGGCGCGTACCGACGCCGACAAGGAGCGTGAGCGCATCATCCAGGCGGGCAAGGCCGATATCGATCAGCAGATCAACCGGGCCCGTGACGAGCTGCGTGCACAGGTTGCGGTGATTGCAGTCGCTGGTGCCGAGAAGATCCTGGCCCGGGAAATCGATGCCCGTGCCCATCAGGATCTGCTCGACAAACTCGTGGCACAGATTTAGGAACCTGCGCGAATGGCCGATCATGCCCTTGCTGCCCGCCCCTACGCCCAGGCAGTTTTCGAGATTGCCAGGACGACCGGCGATTTCCGTTCCTGGTCGGCTTTTCTGCAGCTGGCAGCAACCCTGGTCATGGATCCGGAGCTTGGCAAGACCCTGCGGGCCCCTGGCAGCGACGTGGACAGGATCGCTGTGGCAATGGCGGACATCTGCCGTGAACAGCTCGGTACCGAGGCCTTCGCAGGCGACGGCGCCCGCGACACAGCCACCAACTTCCTGCGCCTGCTCGGCGAGAATCGCCGCCTCGCTGCCCTGCCGGATATCGCCGGGCGCTACGAGGTGCTCCGGGCTGACGCAGAAAATACTCTCGACGTGGTGCTCACTTCGGCATCCGCAGTGGATGAGGGACAACAGTCCCGGATCGCGGCGTCGCTCAGGCAGCGCCTCGGCCGGGAAATCCGGATCAGCGTAAAGCTCGATCCGGCACTGATCGGCGGTGCACGTCTCCAGATCGGAGATCGCGTCATCGACGGCAGCGTACGTACAGGACTGGACAAACTGTCAACCGCCCTGAGCGCCTGAGGCGCGGCCTCAAGGACTGAAGGGATTAGGGGATTCGACCATGGCACTGAAAGCCTCCGAGATCAGCGAGCTGCTCAAGCAGCGCATCAAGAACTTCGAAAGCGCTGCAGAAGCGCGTGATGTGGGTACGGTCATTGCCGTAACCGACGGCATCTGCCGCATCCACGGCCTCGCCGACGCCAAGTACGGCGAAATGCTGGAGTTCCCGAAAAACACCTTCGGTCTGGCACTGAACCTCGAGCAGGATTCAGTCGGCGCCGTGGTGCTCGGCGACTACAAGCACATCTCCGAGGGCGATACGGTAAAAACCACCGGCCGCATTCTCGAAGTGCCGGTCGGGCACGGTTTGCTGGGCCGCGTGGTCAACTCGCTAGGTGAGCCGATCGATGGCAAGGGGCCGATCGCAGCGGCCGGCCGCTCACCGATCGAACAGGTGGCACCGGGCGTCATCACCCGCCAATCCGTCAATCAGCCGGTGCAGACCGGTCTCAAGGCCATCGATGCCATGGTGCCGATCGGCCGCGGTCAGCGCGAGCTGATCATCGGCGACCGCCAGACCGGCAAGACAGCCGTGGCGATCGACGCGATCATCAACCAGAAAGGCACAGGCATTAAATGTATCTACGTCGCGATCGGGCAGAAGAACGCCTCGGTTGCAACGGTGGTGCGCAAGCTTGAAGAAGCCGGCGCCATGGATCACACCATCGTTGTCGCTGCGACGGCCGCTGAATCGGCAGCGATGCAGTACATCGCGCCGTACTCCGGTTGCGCGATGGGCGAGTTCTTTCGCGACAATGGCGAAGACGCGCTGATCATCTACGACGACCTGACCAAGCAGGCCTGGGCCTACCGTCAGGTATCCCTGCTGTTGCGCCGTCCGCCAGGCCGCGAAGCCTATCCCGGCGACGTCTTCTATCTGCACTCCCGCCTGCTCGAGCGCGCTGCACGGGTCAACGCGGCCTTCGTCGAACAGGCCACCGGTGGCCGGGTCAAGGGCAAGACCGGTTCACTCACCGCGCTGCCGATCATCGAGACCCAGGCCGGTGACGTGTCGGCCTTCGTGCCGACCAACGTGATCTCGATCACCGACGGTCAGATCTACCTTGAAACCGACCTGTTCAACGCCGGTGTCCGCCCTGCCATCAATGCCGGTCTTTCGGTATCGCGCGTCGGTGGCTCGGCACAGACCAAGATAATCAAGAAGCTCGGCGGCGGTATCCGTCTCGCGCTCGCCCAGTACCGCGAACTGGCGGCCTTCGCGCAGTTTGCATCGGACCTCGACGAGTCCACCCGCAAGAGCCTGGATCGGGGTCAGCGGGTCACCGAGCTGATGAAGCAGAAGCAGTACAGCCCGCTGTCGGTAGGCCTGATGGCCGTGTCGCTGTTTGCCGTCAATGAAGGCCATCTCGACGATGTGGCGGCAAAGGATGTCACCCGCTTTGAGGCGTCGATGCATGATTTCGTGAGCGACAAGTTCGCCGCACTGATTGCCCAGATCGACTCGAGTGGCGACTACAACGACGAAATCGTTGCGGGCCTGCACAAGGCCATCACCGAATTCAAGAAAAGCGGCACCTACTGAGTCTGCATGTTGACCCTGGACAGGAATAGCTGATGGCCGGCGCCAAGGAAATCCGCACCAAGATCAAGAGCGTGAAGAGCACGCAGAAGATCACCAAGGCGATGGAAAAGGTGGCGGCCTCCAAGCTGCGCCGCACCCAGCAGCGCATGGATGCCGCCCGGCCCTATGCCGACAAGATCCGCCAGGTCATCGGCCATCTGTTCAACGCCAATCCGGAATACCGACACCCGTTCCTCGGGTCGCGGCCGGTGAAGCGGGTGGGCTATATCGTGGTGAGTACCGACCGGGGTCTCTGCGGCGGTCTCAACGTCAACGAATTCCGCCGCCTCATTCCGGAGCTGCGACAGTGGCAGGAGCAGGGTGTCGAGGTCGACCTGTGTCTGATCGGTGCGAAGGGCGTGCAGTTTTTCCGCCGCCTGAAGATCAATGTGGTGGCGGCCACCACGCACCTCGGTGAAAACCCGCATATGTCGACATTGATCGGCGCCATGACGGTGATGCTCGACCTGTACAAGGAAGGGCGCATCGACCGTCTCTATCTGGCCCATAACCAGTTCATCAATACGATGAGCCAGAAGCCGGAAGTGAAAACACTGCTCCCGGTCGAGGCTGACGACAAGCAGGATCTGCCGGCCCACTGGGACTATATATACGAGCCGGATGCGGCGGAATTGCTCGATGGTGTGCTGACGCGCTACGTCGAGACGCAGATCTATCGCGCGGTGGTCGAGAACGTGGCCTGCGAGATGGCTTCGAAGATGGTGGCGATGAAAGCGGCGACCGACAACGCGGGCAAGCTCATCGAGCAGCTGCAGTTGAAATACAACAAGGTACGGCAGGCGGGCATCACGCAGGAGATTGCAGAAATCGTCGGCGGCGCCGCCGCTGTTTGAAGACGAGCCCAGGAGCGCTGCCAAGCGCGATTTTTATGCGGCAACCCGGGTCGCGGCTGAAGCCGCTCCTACGGGGGGCAGGAGAGAGAGATGAGTAACGGTAAGGTAGTTCAGGTCATCGGCGCAGTGGTGGACGTCGAGTTTCCCCGTGGGGAAATCCCGAAGATTTACGATGCGCTCCTGCTCGACGAGTTCGATCTCACGCTCGAGGTGCAGCAGCAGCTCGGTGACGGCGTGGTCCGGACGATTGCCATGGGAGCCAGTGAAGGCCTCAAGCGCGGTCTGCCGGTGACCAACACGGGCAAGCCCATCTCGGTGCCAGTAGGTGAAAAGACCCTCGGCCGCATCATGGATGTGCTCGGCAAGCCGGTGGACGAAGCAGGCCCCGTGGATTCCAAAGAGCGCTGGCCGATTCACCGTGCCGCGCCGAGCTATGAAGACCAGGCCGGTGCTACCGAACTGCTGGAGACCGGCATCAAGGTCATCGACCTGATCATGCCGATCGCCAAGGGCGGCAAGGTTGGCCTGTTCGGCGGTGCCGGTGTCGGCAAGACCGTCACGCTGCTCGAACTGATCCGCAACATCGCTGCCGAGCACTCGGGTTACTCGGTGTTTGCCGGTGTCGGCGAGCGTACTCGTGAAGGTATCGACTTCTACCACGAGATGAAGGACGGCGGCGTGCTCGACAAGGTCGCACTCGTCTATGGCCAGATGAACGAGCCGCCCGGCAACCGTCTGCGCGTGGCGCTGACCGGCCTGACCATGGCCGAGTATTTCCGCGACGAGGGCCGCGACGTACTCATGTTTATCGACAACATCTATCGCTATACGCTGGCCGGTACCGAAGTATCGGCACTGCTCGGCCGCATGCCTTCAGCGGTGGGTTACCAGCCGACACTTGCCGAGGAGATGGGTGTACTGCAGGAGCGCATTACCTCCACCAAGACCGGTTCGATCACCTCGTTCCAGGCGGTATACGTACCTGCCGACGATCTCACCGACCCCTCGCCGGCTACCACCTTCGCGCATCTGGAGGCCACGCTCGTGTTGTCGCGTCAGGTTGCCGAGCTCGGCATCTATCCGGCCGTCGATCCGCTCGACTCCACCAGCCGTCTGCTCGATCCGAACGTGATCGGCAACGACCACTACGACGTAGCGCGTTCCGTGCAGTCGGTACTGCAGCGCTACAAGGAGCTGCAGGATATCATCGCGATTCTCGGCATGGATGAGCTGTCCGAAGAAGACAAGCAGATCGTGCAGCGGGCGCGGAAGATACAGCGCTTCCTGTCACAGCCCTTCTTCGTGGCCTCGCAGTTCACCGGGCAGGACGGCAAGTACGTGTCGCTGAAGGAGACCATCCGCGGTTTCAAGGGCATCGTGGCCGGCGAGTACGATCATCTGCCCGAGCAGGCGTTTTACATGGTTGGCACTATCGACGATGCGGTCGAAAAGGCCAAGACGCTGCAGTAGGAGCACAACCTTGTAGGAGCGGCTTCAGCCGCGATTTGATGCAAGAGAATCGCGGCTGAAGCCGCTCCAACGGACAGCGGTTAGATCATGAGCACAATCAAAGTTGACATCGTCAGCGCCGAAGGCCAGATCTGGTCGGGCGAGGGCAACCTGGTCATCGCACCAGGCAAGTATGGCGAGGTGGGTATCGCCCCGCGTCATGCGCCGATGATGATGAACCTGCGACCTGGTGAAGTGCGTGTGCAGCTGGAGGGCGAGGAAGAGCGCTTCTTCTATGTCACCGGCGGCCTGCTCGAGGTGCAGCCGACGCTGGTTTCGATTCTTGCCGATACCGCGCTGCGTGCCGATCAGCTGGATGAGCAGGCTGCAGACGATGCGCGCCGCGCTGCCGAGGAAGCGCTGAAAGGTGCGACCGCCCAGGAAGATCTGGCCCACGCGCAGGAGCAGCTCGTCGAGGCGGCTGCACGCTACCGTGCGGCCCAGCGACTCAAAGGCAAGCGCAAGTAGGAGCGCCTTCCTGTGGGAGCGGCTGCCTGTGGGAGCGCCTTCAGGCGCGATCTCTTGCAGGAGCGGCTGAACATCGCGCCTGAAGGCGCTCCCACAGGAAGGCGCTCCCTCGGCAGGCCGCTCCCACAAGCAGCCTGCTCCTACCTATAATCCTCCGCCTATGGCAAAAAACATCACCGTCATCGTACTCGCTGCCGGTCAGGGCAAACGCATGCGCTCCGACCTGCCCAAGGTATTGCACCCGCTTGCTGGCCGGCCCTTGCTCGCGCATGTGCTCGGTTCGGCGCAGGCTTTGCGTGCGCGTGAAATGCGCGTCGTGCATGGCCACGGCGGCGAACTGGTAAAGCAGGCTTTTGCCGGACAGCCGGTAAAGTGGATCCACCAGGCCGAACAGCGCGGTACCGGACACGCGGTACGCCAGGCCATGCCCGGTATCCGGTCCGGCGACGTGGTGCTGGTGCTGTATGGCGATGTGCCGCTGGTGCCGCCGGAAACGCTGCGCAAGCTGGTGGCCAAGGCATCAAAAGGCCAGCTCGCGATCCTCACCGCCCGCCTGCCGGTGCCCACCGGTTACGGTCGCATCGTGCGCGGCGAGCGTGGCCGGATCTGCGCCATCGTCGAGGAGAAGGATGCGACTCCGGCCCAGCGCGAGATTGACGAGATCAATACCGGCCTGCTGGCCTGCCCGGCTGCACGGCTGGCAGGCTGGACGCGGCGCCTGCGCGCGAACAACGCACAGAAGGAGTTCTACCTCACTGACTGCGTCGGGCTCGCCGTGAAAGACGGGGTGCCGGTGGTGTCCGTGACGGCCGGCTCACCGGATGAAGTGCTGGGCATCAACGACAAGATGCAGCTGGCCGAAGCCGAGGCAATACTCCGCCGCAGGCTCACTACGGAACTGATGCTGTCGGGTGTGACCCTGGCCGATCCGGAGCGCTGTGATATTCGCGGCACGCTGAAATGTGGCCGCGACGTGTATATCGATGCCGATGTGATCATTGAAGGCACGGTGGTGCTGGGCGACGGTGTACGCGTCGGTCCCTTTACGCTGGTGCGCGATGCAACCGTCGGTGCCGGTACGGTGATCCACTCGCACTGCGTCATCGAGCAGGGCGTGATCGGTACGCGTTGTGATATCGGTCCCTACGCGCGGGTACGCCCCGAAGTGCAGCTGGGCGATGGGGCGAAGCTCGGCAATTTCGTCGAGATCAAGAAGAGCGTGATCGGCGCCGGCAGCAAGGTGAACCACCTCAGCTATATCGGCGATGCGACCATCGGCAGCAAGGTGAATGTCGGTGCCGGCACCATCACCTGCAACTACGATGGCGCCAACAAGCACCGCACCATCATCGGCGACGGTGCCTTCATCGGTTCAGGCGTGGAACTGGTGGCACCGGTCGAGATCGGTCCGGGTGCCACCATAGGCGCCGGCTCGACCATTACCAGGGCGGCTCCTGCCGGCCAGCTCACGCTGGAACGTTCCCGGCAGGCCACCATCCCGAACTGGAAGCGCCCCGCCAAAAAATCCCGGTAGGAGCGCCTTCTGTGGGAGCGGCTTCAGCCGCGATCTCCCGCCTTGCGACGACGGAGCAGCAGCGCGATATTCCGCGCATAAATGAGCAGCCCGATACCCTGTCCGAGAATGAAGACGGGATCACGGCGGCCGATGGCGTACACAAGCAGCGTAACGCCGCCGGCGATGCTGAAATACCAGAACATCATGGGGACAACGCTGGCGTGTGCCCGTTCGCTGGCCAGCCACTGGACAACGAAGCGGGCGGAGAAGAGTGCCTGGCCCAGCAAGCCAATCACCAGCAATATGTGTTGTCGATCAGCAAACCAGGCGTTCACGTGTCCTTTTCTCCGGAATAGGGCACCAGAAATTCCTCCGTCGCCGGAATACGACGATTACGCCGGGCGAGCCAGGCGACGCCGGCCAGGTCGACGAGTCCGGCCCAGAGCCGGTTGCTGACGCCGTACTTGGATCGACCGTGAATGCGTGGCCGATGGCTTACCGGGACAGACAGCACGCCGTAACCCAGCTGCTGGACCAAAGCTGGCAGGAAGCGGTGCATGTGATTGAAGTACGGTAATGCGAGAAAAGTCGAGCGCTCGAAGAGCTTGAGGCCACAACCGGTGTCCGGTGTGGCGTCACCAAGGAGTCGTCCACGCACACCATTGGCGACCCGGGACGACAGGCGCCGCAGCCAGGAATCCTGACGCTGCTGGCGATGTCCGATGATCAGTCGTACCTGGCTTTCTGCACGGGCAGTCCGCAGTGCTTGCAGCATTCCCGGGATATCTGCAGGGTCATTTTGCAGATCGCCATCAAGGCTGACGATCCAGGGGTGGCGGGCCGCCCGGACACCGTTCCAGAGGGCGGTACTTTGTCCGCTACGGCGGGGATGACGGATCAGTCGCAGCGCAGGGGTCGTCTCCGCCAGTGCCCGGACCTGACCGGCGGTCTCGTCCTCGCTGGCATCGTCGACGATTATGATCTCGAAAGGAGCTTGCTCATTGAGCGCTGTGATGATCTCCGCGACGAGCGGACGCACATTGCCGGCTTCGTTGTACATCGGAACAACGACCGATACCGGTATGGACTGAATCACAGCAATGCTCTGCGTTGCCCTGAACAAAGAGTAGGACGCATCGGGCCGGCGAAATCAATCGTGGTGTGCGCCGTTGGGGGCGGCCGCAGGCGGCGCCGTCAGGGTCTTTGTTACCTGCCAGATCGTCAGTATCTTGCTGCCGTATGGGTAGCTGGCGACAGCCTGCAACGGCAGACCTGCCGTCGGCAGGTCGTCAAAAGTCAGCACATATGCATCGGGATGCGCGGCGGTCCAGCCGGCGAGTTCCCCTGCGGGTACCTCAGCCAGGGTCCGTTCGTCCCGGGCCAGAAATGTCAGCTGACCCTGATAGGGGGCCAGGGCAGCAACCTCAGCCCCCGACTGTCGGAGCACGGCAACGGCAGCGGCCGGCCGGCGCAGATCGAGGCCCGGCGCATAACGGCTGAAATACACCGTAGCGCTGCTCATAACCACCAGCACCACAATCAGCGCGATAGCTGGCAGGCGAAAATCACGGATGCCGTTCACATGCCCCCCGCCACGCGCCAGCAGCAATGCCGCAGGCGGCAGTAGCGGCAGCAGATAGTGAAGTTGTTTGCCACTGATAAGCGTCAGGATCAGGAATACCGAGCCGAGCCATGTGCTCAGAAAACGCCCGCCAGTGTCGGCAATGACGCCGGCTCGCAACTGGCGCCAGGGCCGCAGACCGAGAGACCAGGGCAGCAGCATCGCCGGCAGGATTAGCAGGTAGAACCAGGGCCCGCGCGCATGGGCGAAGCTGTTCGTCATGCGTCCGGTGGTCTGACCCCAGAGAATGGCCGCGCCATATTCTGCTCCGCCGGCAATGGCGGCAGGGATTGCCCATAGTGCTGCGATAGCCGTACCGCCGAGGGCAGTGACAATACAGGCAGCGATCCAGCCCCCGGGGTTATTCCGCGCACGCTGGCTCCACAGCGGCGCAAGCAGTGCCGGTACGAGCACATGGACAAAGATCACCGGGCCCTTGATCAACAGGCCCACACCGATGGCGAGCGCCACGATTCCCCAGTGATTGATGCGGCCTGCGTGGCCGGCCTCCCAGATACCGAGCAGGCCGACCAGCGCACTGGCCGTCAGCAACATGTCAAACATCAGCATCTGGCTCAGGGACAGCCAACCGACAGAGCCGGCGAGAATCCACGGCACTCGATCAGCTGTTGCGGAGTCCTGTGGCCAGAGCGTGCGTGCTAGCCGGGTCGCGAGGCCGATCGCTGCCACGCTGCTCAGCGGTCCGATCAGCCGTGGCCACCACTCGTTGACACCAAAAAGCGCCCAGCCGGCCTGGATGAGCCAGAAAAGTACCGGCGGCTTGTGGCTATAGGGAGCGCCATTCAGGTGCAGCACCAGCAGGTCGTGCCGGAGCCACATTTCCCAGGCCACAGTGAGATAGCGGGTCTCATCGATGGGCACCGGAACGCGGATGAACAGTGCCCAGAGACCTGGCAGCAGTGCCAGTACGATCCAGAGTCGCGAGTACCAGTTGGCCGGGGAAACACTGCCGGATGGCCTGACTCTGATTGGCGGCATGGTGGTCCCGTCAGATGGTTCGGGAACAGGAAGAATAATTGATAACCAGGGCAAACATCGTCCGCATGTAAATGCGATGCAGGTTACAGCCCCGTAACCCCTTAACCGCTACCTTAGGGCGCTATTCCCTGGTCGCTAAGTCATAATTCATTCTATGTGTGGAATCGTCGGTGCAATCGCTGAGCAGAATGTCGTCCCCGTCCTGATGGAGGGCCTGCGCCGGCTCGAATATCGCGGCTACGACTCGGCTGGCCTGGCCGTCCTGAGCGATGGCCAGCTCAAGCGGCAAAGACGCCAGGGCAAGGTAGCAGAACTGCAAGCCGCGCTGGATGCCGAGCCGCTGAATTCGGATATCGGCATCGCTCATACCCGCTGGGCCACCCACGGCGTACCGAGCGAGCGAAATGCCCATCCGCATATCTCCTTCGATGGCCTCGCGATCGTCCACAACGGGATCATCGAGAACCATGAGCAGCTGCGTGAGGAACTGAAGCAGCAGGGCTATGTGTTTGCCTCGGATACCGATACCGAGTGCATCGCGCACCGGATCCACTACCATCTGAAGAGCAAGCCGGATCTCTACGCAGCCGTGCGCGCCACCGTCGCCGAACTGCATGGCGCATACGCGCTGGTGGTGATGAGCGAGTCGGACCCGGGCCTGCTCGTGCTTGCCCGCTGTGGCTGCCCGGTAGTCATTGGCCTGAGCGAGAACGGAAATTTCGTCGCCTCTGATGTCTCGGCACTGCTGCCGGTCACGCGTCGCTTCGTCTTTCTTGAGGAAGGCGACGTGGCCGAGATCCGCAAACACGGTATCAAGGTGACCGACCTGGATGGTCATCCGGTTGCGCGCGAGGAAAAACTGAGCGAACTGTCGGCTGACGCCGCGGAGAAAGGCCAGTATCCGCACTACATGCTCAAAGAGATCCACGAGCAGCCGCGCGCCGTGGCACAGACGCTTGAAGAGCGGGTGGCGAACGGCAAACTGCTGCAGGCGGCCTTCGGTCCGGCAGCCAGTGAAGTCTTCGCTCGCGTAGAGGCGGTGCATATCGTTGCCTGCGGCACCAGCTTTCATGCCGGATCGGTGGCGCGCTATCTGATCGAGCAGGTTTGTCGTCTGCCCTGCCACGTGGATATAGCCAGCGAATACCGCTATCGCAGCCCCGTGGTGCCAAAGAACACGCTGTTCGTGACCATCTCCCAGTCCGGTGAAACGGCTGACACGCTGGCTGCCCTGCGCCTCGCCAAAGGCTCTGGTTACCTGTCTACTCTGGCGATCTGCAACGTGCCGGAGAGTTCGCTGGTACGCGAATCCGAACTGGTGATGCTGACGCGTGCCGGTCCCGAGATTGGTGTCGCTTCGACCAAGGCCTTCACCACCCAGATCACGGCGCTGACCATGCTGGTGATCGCGCTCGCCAAGCATCGCACCGCCGATGCCGAGCGCGAACGCGGACTGGTAACGCGTCTGATCGAGATTCCCGGCCTGATCGAGAAAACCCTGGTGCTGGACCCGGTGATGAAGCAGCTCGCCGAGCGCTTTGCCAACAAGCACCATGCACTGTTCCTCGGCCGCGGCATCCTGCATCCGATCGCCATGGAGGGGGCACTCAAGCTCAAGGAAATCTCCTACATCCACGCCGAGGCCTATCCGGCCGGCGAACTCAAGCATGGTCCGCTGGCGCTGGTCGACGCGGACATGCCGGTCATCACTGTGGCGCCCAACAACGACCTGCTGGAAAAGCTCAAGTCCAACCTGATGGAAGTCCGCGCCCGTGGCGGCGAGCTGTTCGTATTTGCCGACCCTGACTCCGGCTTTGAATCCAGCGATGGCGTTACGGTCATCAACATGCCGAGGCACGTGACCTATCTGCAGGCACCGGCGGTGTACACGATTCCGATGCAGCTGCTGGCCTACCACGTCGCCATCCTGCGCGGCACGGATGTGGATCAGCCGCGCAACCTCGCCAAATCGGTAACGGTCGAGTAACCTCCTGCGGCGTGCATTCCACTGATACCAATGGCGAACTCCTGCGCCTCATGCAGGAACAGGGCGACGACCTGAGCGCGCCCCGGGATATCGACTTCTATGTGATCTTCGAGAGCCGGGCCCAGGCCGACGCCTTCGCCTTGGCGGCCAGCACGGCGCTAGGGCTGCCGGCGCAGGTGACGCCTTACGAGAAAACCGACAAGTGGCAGACCGCGCTCACCCGGCACATGCCACCGGAGCACGCGCTGCTGAACAGCCTTGAGCAGCAGATCAGTGGACTGGCACGCCAGCACGGCGGCGAGGCCGATGGCTGGGGCTGTCCGCCGGTCAGCGGGGATTCAGGGCTCCGGTGACCGTTACCGTCAGCTACCTGGTGATGTACGCTCCGGAGCAGCTGCGCCGGAAGTCCCCCGGCGACCCGCGCCTGCAGGTTCGGCCCCTCATCCCGCCCCGCTGGCAGTTCAATCAGTCGATGTACTGTCGTATCGGTGCTGACTGGTCGTGGCAGGAAAAGCGGGACTGGGACGACGCTAACTGGCGGGCATATGCCGAGGCGCCAGAGTTGCATACTTTTGCCGCGAGCTGGGCCGGCGAACCCGCCGGATATTTCGAGCTGCGCGAGGATCCGCACGGCGGGATCGAGATCGTCTATTTCGGGCTGCTTCGGGCATTCATCGGCAAGGGGCTCGGCGGGGCCATGTTGAGCAGTGCGCTGGAACATGCCTGGCGGCTGGGGCCCGACCGGGTCTGGGTCCATACCTGTACGCTTGACCACCCGGCTGCACTGGCAAATTACCAGGCCCGGGGCATGCGCATCTATCGCACCGGCACTGAAACCGTATCCGGAAACGATTAGGGCAGCTACAATGCTTGCAGCGCGAAAACCCTTATAGAACACCGGGTTCGCCATGATATGGTGACTTACTGTCGATACAGTGGTGAGTTACTGATTAAAACGAGTAACAGGCAGTGCCATCGCAGGAGTAGCCCTCGTGGAAGTCGACATCATTCTTGAGCCCGATCTGGGCCCTTCACAGCTCGTCGAGCTCGCCCAGGCGGCCGAGCGCTATGGCATCCGCGCGATCTGGACCTCCAACTACTTCGCCCACTGGGATCCCTTCATCAGCCTGGTACCGGTAGCACAGGCCACCAAAAAGCTGCGCATGGGCGCCCTCGCCGTTAGCCCCTTCGAGATGCACCCGCTGAAGATTGCCAACGCGTTGCTGAGCCTCAATGAACTGTCGCAAGGTCGGGCCATGGCCGCGATCGGTGCCGGTGAAGGCAACCTCGATGCGATGGCCCTGCACAAGCCCGACAAGATCGTGGTGGCGGTGCGCGAAGCCATCGAGATCGTGATGGGCGCCGGACACAAAAAGCTCGCCAAGGACGGGTACAAGGGCGAGATCTTCAATGTCACCTATCCCTGCGCCTACGACTGGCTCAAAGCGCCACCGCCTTTCGTCTATGGCACCGCGTACCGCCACATGATGATGCGCATGGAAGCGCGTGTCGCCGACGGCGTATTCATCGGCTGCACGCCGACTGAACTGATCAAGCCGGCAATGGACAATGTCCGTATCGGCGTTGCCAAACGTGAGCCGGGTGCAGCGCCGATCCGCGTGAACAGCTTCTGGGCCTGGCATGTGAAGAAGGACCGCAAGGAAGCCTATCGCGAGTCGCGTCGCGAACTCGCCTGGCGCGCACGCAAGCTGGACGGCGATCTCATCAAGCTCTGGCTGACCGCCGATGAAGTCCAGACGGTCGTCAGCAACTTCGACAAATTTGTCGCCGCCTGGTTTGACCGCTCCGGGAACATCCAGGGGGTGTCAGAAGAAATGTGCAACCGTCTCTGCGAAGGACTGACCTCGACCGGCGGCATTGAAGACCTGGATCGCGAAATCGAGCGTTTCCGGGCTTTCGGCAAGGCCGGCCAGACCGAGATCGGTTTGCGCCTCCACGACAATCCGATGGATGCGCTGAGGATCATCGGCGAGCACGTGGTGCCGGCGCTGCGCTGAGCTCGCCTTGATCGTGTCGGCTAATTGAGCGTCAGGGAGGACGCTGGTGCGTCCAGATTGGCGAGATGCCGGCTGACCAGCGCACCCACCGATTTCATCGGGTTCGGCAGAACCGTAAACACAGGCGGCCGGCGGCGCAGGGCATCGAGCCGATCAGCCTCCAGCAACTGGCGCAGATAGGCGAGGTTTCGTTCGATTGCCACCATATAGGGGTTCTGGCCGTTGAACAGCGGTTCCATGTAACGATAGGCGCGATTGAAGCTCTGTTCGAGGCGCGCGCGGGCCGACTCATCCCAGAACCCGGGTGTCTTGCGCAGCAGGTCGTTGCCTGAGGCGTAGCGCACCAGCCGCTCACGCGGGCCCTTTATCTCGACAGCCACTCCGGCCAGAACGAATTCGCCATACAGGCGGTCGCGGCATTTCTCCAGATAGCAGCGGTCTGCCATCTGCGCCAGCATGTCCGCGGTGCCGAGCAGATGGCCCACTGCACTGTCGCGCGGGTCGTCGAGTTCCAGGTCGTTGAAAGGGATCTCATACCCGGTGAAATGCACGATCTGCCGGGCCACAGCGACTGAAGCCCCCAAACCGATACGCGGCAGATAACTGCTGAGGAATTCGGCGCCGCGGGCGATGTGGCAGGAGGTCAACTCCGCCCCGTTGCGTTGGCGTTCACCGGTACGCCGGATATATCCGGAATCATGGAACAGCGCGCAGACCAGTCCCATCACCGTACGCTCCACGCCCAGACGGTCAGCGACTGCGCAACTTTGCTGATAGCCTGCCAGCAGCCGCGCCATCGCCAGGGTCACATCCAGTGAGTGTTGCTGGTCGTGATACAGGGTGTCGCAACCGACATAGCCCTCGAACTGGCCGCGGAACAGCCGCCGGAAATCGTGGAACGCCATCCACAGGCTGTCGAAAGAGGTGCCGGGACAGGCGATGTCGAACAGATCTTCTACCGCTTCGCGTACCGCGTCGACGGAGCTGACACGCACGGTGTTGGTGACATCGTACTCGCTGCGTCGGTGAAACAGCGCCGTCGACCGGATATCGACGCCGGGAGCATCACTGCGCTTGATGTTCTGAATAGCCACAGGCGGGGATTCTTGCATGCACCCGGACGGCCGGCAATCAGCGAAAGGCCGCAGATTGCCGCGATATGCTCAGGTGCAAAGCGGCGGCAGCCCTTGTTCCTGACGCACCTTCTGGAGCTTGAGCACGCCGTCGAGTGCTTCGGCGCGCGCCTTGCCGCGATCGGCGTACGCAGGGTCAAACTTGCCCCACTGCGCATAGACCTCGTTGGCCCTGCCGGTATTGTTTGACTCCTCGGCGGCGATGGCCTCGATCAACAGGGCGTAGTTGCGCCGCTTCGGGTCAGTCTCGAGCCTGAAAGCGCGTTCGGCCTTTGAAATTGCACTGACATGGCGACAACGGGCAAGATCCTCGCTCGCCGCGAAATTCAGATCACCGATTTTGACTTTCATCGCCGGATCATAGACCGGTGCGCTCCTTGTCGTTGCCGGAGCTGTTTGCCGCGTATTTTTTTCCTGTTCCGCGCCTTGCATCGCACCGAGTGCCGCGCCCGAGCTTGCGCCCACCGCTGCTGACCGCAGGGCGTTATTCACTGCATCGCCGCCCCAGAAGATGCTGCCGACGGCGCCCGCGACCAGACCGCCGACCGCACCGGTTTTCGCGCCGCGCTCAGCGCCCTGTTGAGCGCCGGTACTGCAAGCCACCAGAGCCAGGCTCAGCAGCAATGGCGATACACGACGCAGCAAAGACAACATCAGCGATTCTCCGGATTGGCGGCCGGGTCAATGGAACGGTGCAGCACCGCCGGCGAGCCAATGCCGCGCTCGCGAAATGCCTCGAGTACCCGGAAGTGTACATCCGTTTCAAAGGGCTTCTCGTATTTGCAGTCGAACACGTACGGCCGTGCCTTCAGGTTGATCGCGACGTAGTTCTGCAGGATTTCCTGCTTTATCAGTATCGGCACGGGCTCGTCCAGGAAGATATACGGACTGGTCAGGCAGGCCTCGCGGATAATCTCGGCGGCGAGCTTCGGGTCCTGGTCTACACCGATATAGAAATCCATCGGTACCTGCATCTCGAGCTCACCATAGTTTCCGCTCGAGGTGACGCCGGTGAATACATTGTTGTTCGGGATGGTGATGATGTTGTGGTCGAGCGTATTCATGCGCACGCTGCGCAGGCCGATCTTGATGATGTCACCGTATTCACCGCCGTAGGAGACCCGGTCGCCGACCTGGAAGGGCCGGTCGAACATGATCGTGATGCCGGCGATAAACGAGGCAACCACGTCACGCAGCGCAAAGCCGATGGAGAAGGCGAGCGCACCGCCGATGACAGTGAGTGCGGTCGAGTCCAGCCGGACACTCAGCCCCAGCGTCACGATGAGGGTGGCGATATAGATGAAGAAACGGGCAGTGGTCTGGACCTTCTGGATCGTCGGTCGCCGGTTCGAGAATTGGCTGCCGAGCCGGCCGCCGATGTTTTCGATCAGCCGGATAAGAAACAGGGCGCCGATCAGCACGGGGATGGATGCAAAGACCCCGCCCCAGCGGATGAGTTCGGCAATGCGCCCGAGATCCGGAGCGTCCTGGGCGTAGGCCGGCACCGTCAGTAGCAGCAGCACGGCGCCAAAGAAGCAACACAGGCGTGGGGCCCGAACTGAAAGCCGGCTGATCATGGATTCACCAGCAGGTGGCGCCGTTCCAGCAACCGGGTGACTGCCCGCAGCCAGGACCAGCGAATGTAGACGCGTTCGCCTTGCCCGCCGCAGATTCCCTGGGACTGTCCGAAGCGGAATGCATTGAGCACCTGTTCGTGACTGAGGCGCGTGGCCTGCGCGACGTCTTCAACCGTCGCAGGAGTCAGGTACAGAATCGCACGCAGGATGAACAGCGATGAATCGGGCAGCGCGTCCAGCATCGCGGGGTCAGGCTCCTGAAGCGGCCGCACATGAACCGTACCCTGTCCGTCCTCCGCCAGAGTCGAGCGCCAGGCCTCCAGTGCAAGTCCCGGGTTGCCCGAGACGTAGTCCCAGAGCATGCGCATATAACCGTCCTGCTTGGCCTTCAGTGCATCCATCCGGTCGATTTCGTCGGCGCCAACCGGCAGCTTGTCGAGCAGCCCGGTATAGACCGGCGAAATGCCGGCATCCGCCGTACGCTGCGCCAGCAGCGCACCGATCTGCGCTTCGTTCCACGGTTCAAGGTGGTGCAACTCGTCGAACAGCGGCCGCGCGTCACGCGCGCGCTTCAGAAATGGCCAGACCGCCGCATCGACGGCGAACACCCAGGTCGTCTCGCTGCAGTTTCCACGCGCAATGGCGATAATTTCATCGAACAGCGCAAGGCCGCCGATGACCGGTTTGGCCAGTGAATGGGCTTCATCCAGCAGCATCAGCGGTGCCGCCTTGTCGCCGGGCGCATCAGCCATTGTCGCGTCATGGTCATGCGTCTGGGTGGCCCGGCGAATCGCCTCCACCGAAGTGTGCGGATCGCATACGATGCTGACCGAGCCATCGACCTGTGCATGCAGCTCATGCATCAGCGAAGATTTGCCCATGCCGCGCGGGGCGATCAGGGCGATCATGCCACCCTTGCGCTCCCTGGCAGTGCTGATGATGTGTTCCAGCAGCTCATCGTTCGGACTTTCAAGCCAGCGTGTGCATTCCCGTGCCGGATGCAGGGCCTCCATTACCGCGGTCTGCAGTGGCTTCATGGCCAGCGCATCATGCGCATCGCCGAAGCGCTCAAGTTCGCGCCGGAACAGCCATGCGTGAGCGCGCCGTGCCAGATCAAAGTCCGACAGCCAGTGTCGTATGTTCTTTACTGTGCCGGCGCTGAACAGCTGCACGGCGCCGATCATCGCTGCGAGGAAGCTTTTCCAGCCTTCGCGGTTCGACAGCACCCAGACCTGTACCGGCGTCTTCCTGCGCACCAGATCGATGCGCTCGAAGATGATCGACCGCCACCAGCGCACCAGCACCAGAAAGACCGGGAGGGCTGCAAACCAGCAGCTATAGAACGCCCAGCTGTAGATGGTCCCTTGTCCGACCAGTCTGCTGCTCAGGATGAGAATCAGTACGAAGATCACGACAGTTCGCGCCACCAGGCGCAGCGAACGCAGCCGGATCTTGCTGCTCCCGCCATTCACATTGATCCGGTTGGTCGTCGTACCGGCGACGATGGCATTGATGACATTCACTGCCAGTGCCGCACCGATTCCCCAGCCGACGACGGATACCAGCAGTTGCACCTCGAGCAGGTTTTGCACAGAAGCCGGCAGCAGCCACAGGGTCGCCAGATAGAACAGCACCCATTCAAGCTGCCGGTGGACCTTGCCCAGGAAGCGCACCAGCTGCAGCTGCAGGCTTGGCGATACGCGTCGCTCCGCGCGGTCTGCCGCTTCGAGGCGGGCATCGGCCAGCGCAATAACGTGGCCTGACCGGCGCCTCTCCCAGACAAACAGGGTGACGAGCAGTAGCCCGGGGATCGCCACTATTGCCGTATTCCAGATGGATACGCCGGAAGGCCCGTTGGTGCGGAAACTGGCGAGCCATGCGGTACCTGTGTGCCGGTGATAGCGAAGGATCAGCGAAAGCTGGTAAACCTCCAGTTTCGCCTGCTCCCAGCCCGCCGGCGTAAAACCCGTGACCGCGTTGCGCTTGCTCGCTGAGAGAAAGGGCAACAGGCCGAGACGCTCGGTGTTCAGTACCGTGATCTCGTCCAGCAGGACTGCTGCACGTTCGTCACGGATTGCCCGCTCGGCCAGACGCGCCTCGGTGATGGCCTTCTGTACCCCGGTGCGGCGCGTACGTGCATCGTCCGCGGGAACATCCGGTGGAATGTCGGCGAGCGCGTCCGGCCCGATATCCGGAACCGCCGACTCGGCGCCGCCGAGCTCATCAAGCGCGGCAGAAAGTTCGTCACGGGAGGCACGCAGGGTCCGGCGGATCGCCTCATAGGTTGCATCGACTTCTGTATCGCCTGCCGCCTTTGCCTCGCGCACACGCCGCTGCCAGCCGAGCAGCGCGTCCGTGCGGGTGGCCAGCTCCGCGTGCTCCCTGCTGAAGCTGCCAATGACTGCGGCGATACGCGCCTCGATGGCGATGATGCGTGCCAGTTCTTCTTTGACCAGCCGCTCAGCCTCGGTGCGTGCGGTACGCGCCGCTTCAAGGCTGCGCTGACGCTCTGCCTCTGCCTCACGCGCCTGGCGCTCCGCCGCCGTTTCACGCGGCTGAGCTGCTTCCTGGCGCTCTGCATGCGTCTCCAGCAGTGCATCACGTGCGGTCTTGTCCAGCGAATAGAAGGCAAGGCGCGCGCGGTCCAGTTCCATGCGACCACGCCACAGCGCCGGATCCGGTGCTTCGATGTTCGTGTCGGGCGTCTCCGCCGCACTATCGATCGCGGCCAGCAGCGTGCGCATCCGGAGCGCTTCCACCTGGAGCGCAGCTTCGTCGGTGAGGGGAGTTTCAAACAGCGATTGGGGGGAAACGGTGACGTCCAGGGTGCCCGCGATGAGATCGTCAATCCGGGCAATGCGCGGATCTGCGGCCGGCTCTCCGGCGAGGGATGTTGCGACCGTATCCGCAGCCGCGGACTGCGTTGCTGCTGCTTCCTGTGCAAGTACAGAGGTCGCACACAGACAAGCTGCCAGCACCGCATTTATCGAGCCACAGACACGTCCGGACATATAAGCTGACCCCATGGTGCGCCAACTTACATGCCGGCCCGTACGCAAACAATAGCGGTCGGACCGGCGGAGCTTCGAATGAAGCTGCGCCGCGCCCGGATCAGACCGTGGCGGCTTCGTTGCGAAAAACGGCCAGTACCGGCGCGTGGTCGGAGGGCTTTTGGAGCTTCCGGGGCAGTTTGTCTATGAGGGTGGTCGAGCAGTCCGCCGCAAGTGCTCTGGACGCCAGGATCAGGTCGATGCGCAGGCCCCGGTTCAGCCTGAAGCCCATCTGCCGGTAATCCCACCACGAAAAGGACTTTTCCGGCTGCTCCGAAAGCCGGAAGGTGTCCACCAGGCCGAGCTCGAGCAGTGCCGCCAGGCGCTCGCGTTCCGGGCCGCTGCACAGGACCTGGTCGCGCCACAGTTCCGGATCGTGCACATCGCGATCATCCGGTGCGATATTGAAATCCCCGACAATGGCCAGCCGTTCGTATTTCTTCAGCTCGCCTTCCAGCCAGCCGTGCATCGCGTCCAGCCAGTCCAGCTTGTAGCGGTATTTGTCCGAGCCGACGCTCTGGCCGTTCGGTACATAGACATTGATGATGCGGGTATCACCGTAGCTGGCGGCGATTACACGACGTTGTTCGTCGGCGAAGTCGGGAATGTCGACGATGACATCAGCCGGTGCATCGCGGGAGATCAGCGCAACCCCGTTATATGCCTTCTGTCCGCTGAGGACGCAGCGATAACCGCTGCCCTCGATCTCGGCCAGCGGGAACTTGTCTGCCTCTGTCTTGATTTCCTGCAGGGCGAGTACATCCGGCTCATTGGCGTTCAGCCAGTCGAGAACGTGCGGCAGGCGCTGCCGGATCGAATTGACGTTCCAGGTGGCAAGCTTCACGCCGTGATTCCGGTTTGCTTCAGCAGCGCATCCACATGCGCAGGCCGTCCGCGGAAAGCGATAAAGGCTTCGGCGATATCCCGCGAACCACCGATCTCGAGGATGTTTTCCCGGAAACGCCGGGCCAGATCCGCATTGAACAGACCGCCTTCCTCGAAAGCGCCAAAAGCATCGGCCGCCAGAACTTCAGCCCACTTGTAGCTGTAATACCCCGCTGCATAACCGCCGCCAAAGATATGCGTGAAGGCGTGTGCAAAGCGGTTCCAATCCGGGTGGCGGATGGCCGCTACCTCGGCCCGTACTTCGCGCAGGATCCCGGCGATACGCGCGCTGTCGGCCGGTACTGGTCCGGTGTGGATGCGCATGTCAAAGAGCGCGAACTCGATCTGCCGCACCAGGTCCAGGCCGGCCTGGAAATTCTTCGATTCACGCAGGCTTCTGAGAATCGCCGCTGGCAGCGGTTCGCCGGTCTGGTAATGGGCCGAGCAGAGCGAGACAACCTCGGGTTCCCAGGCGAAGGTTTCCATGAACTGGCTGGGCAGTTCGACAGCATCCCAGGGCACACCGTTAATCCCTGCCACGCTGGGGTAGTCGATGCGCGTCAGCAAGTGATGGAGCACATGGCCCATCTCGTGGAACAGCGTTACAACCTCGTCATGCGTCAGCAGTGACGGCCGGTCGCCGGACGGGCGCGCATAGTTGCAGACCAGATGTGCGACCGGTACCTGCAACTGTCCGTGATCGCGGCCGCGATTCAGGCACTGATCCATCCAGGCGCCGGCGCGCTTGTTTGAGCGGGCGAAAAAATCCACGTAGAAACCGCCGACGGGCTGATCGTCCTTGCCGGTCAGCTGGTAGTAGGCTGCGCTCTGGTCCCAGGTCTCGATGCCTTCGACCAGCGAGATGCGCAGGCCATAGAGCTTTTCGAGCACGCTGAACAGGCCGGACATGACCCGTGGCAGCGGGAAGAAGGGCCGCAGTTCCTCGTCGGAGATGGCGTACTTCTGGTGGCGCAGCTTTTCGGAGTAATAGGCGATATCCCAGGGCTCAAGGCTGAGTCCGGCGAAGGCTTCGAGTTCAGCCAGCTCGCGTTTCGCCGCTGCCCGCGAATGTGCGACCAGATCCATGAGGAAAGCGCGCACTTCATCCGCCGACTTCGCCATCTTGGTCGCCAGCGAATAGTCGGCAAAATCCGCGTAGCCGACGATCTGTGCGGCCTCGTGGCGCAAGGCCAGGATGCGCTCCATCACCGCACTGTTGTCGTTGTCGGGTGAATAGTCGGCCTGATCCGAGGCGCGCGTGACCCATGCCCGGTAGAGTTGCCGGCGCAGCTCGCGATCGTCGGCATGAGTGACCACATCTACATAGGTGGGCTGGTCGAGCTGCAGGATCCAGCCGGACTTGCCGGCCTCCCGGGCCCGCTCGGCAGCCGGTTCCAGTACATGTTCCGGTATGCCTTTAACCCGCTCCGCATCGCTGATGTGCAGTGACCAGGCGGCTGCAGAGTCGAGCACGTTGTGCTCGAAGCCGGCTTCAGTCTGCGCCAGCTCCTCCATGATGGCCTTGAAGCGCGCTTTCCGGTCTTCGGGCAGGTGTACGCCGGCCAGGGTGAAGTCACGGATCGCGAGTTCCAGCAGGCGCCCGCCGCCCTCGCGTACGCCGTCCTTTTGCGCCGCCTTGCCTTCGCTGAGCCGCTGATAGAGCCGGTAGAGCCACTGATTGTGGCTGAGCTCGGTGGCGTATCGCGACAGCGCCGGCAGACAGGCATCGTAGGCGGCGCGCAGCTCGGGCGTATTGGCCACCGATTGCAGATGGCGCACCGGTGACCAGACGCGGTGCAGCCGGTCGCCCAGCGCTTCAAGCGGCAAGACCACGGTATCAAAATCAGGATCGGACTGACTGGTCGCTTCGATCAGCTGGTCGAGTTCAGCGCGACTTGCCTCGATCGTTGCCACTACCGCTGGCTCGATGTGCTCAGGCCGGATGTGTGCGAAAGCGGGCAGGCCGCCTTCCCGTAGCAGGGGATTGTTGTTCAAGACTTGACCCGGGGTGTGGATGTGCAAAAACGCGGTCAGGAATGCTAACGGAAACGCCCGCCGATCCCCAAGACAGGAATCAGCGAATTCCGTCCGCTTGCTAGACTGGAGGCCTATCCCGGGACAGCAGGGCGATTTGCATGGCGGAACAGTTCGATCTCATCGTGATTGGCGGCGGCAGCGGCGGCCTCGCGGCCGCGCAGCGTGCGGCGGAATATGGCGCCCGGGTCGCCTTGATCGAGTTTGCGGCGCTGGGCGGGACCTGTGTCAACGTCGGCTGTGTACCGAAGAAGCTGGTCTACAACGCTGCGAGCCTTGCGCACCTGATGCATGACGCTCGCGACTATGGTTTCGACGTTACCGTAAAAGGGCAGGACTGGGCGGGCTTCAAGGCCAGGCGCGATGCCTACATCCGGCGCCTGAACGGCATCTATGCGGCCAATCTCGAGAGGAAGAACATCGCGCATGTCGTGGGCCATGCGCGCTTCAGCGATCCCCACACCGTTACGGTAGCCGGGCGGGCCCTGTCGGCACCGCACATCATCGTCGCGACCGGTGGCCGTCCGCAGGTACCGGATCTGCCCGGCAGTGAGCTGGGCCTGGTCTCGGACGATTTCTTTGCCCTGGAGCAACGGCCGGAGCGCGTCGCGCTGGTCGGTGCGGGCTATATCGCCGTCGAGTTTGCCGGAGCGCTGCGTGCGCTCGGTTCGGAGGTGACGCTGCTCGCCCGTCACGCCCGCGTGCTCCGCTATCTGGACGAATCACTGCAGGACGGCGTTATGGAGGCGCTGGCTGCGGACGGCATCAACTTTGTCGGTAACGCAGTGCCGACCGGGCTGCAGCGCTGCGCAGACGGTTTGCAGCTCTCCACCGAGGATGGTCGCCGCCACGGGCCTTTCGATGCGCTGTTCTGGGTGATCGGCCGCGTGCCGGCTACCGCTGATCTCGGACTCGAAGCGGCTGGTGTGCACACCGACAAGGCCGGTTTCATCCCGACTGATGCCTGGCAGGTAACGACAGTCCCGCACATTTATGCGCTCGGTGACGTTACGGGTCGCGCAGCGCTGACGCCGGTTGCGGTGGCTGCCGGCCGGCGTCTGTCCGACCGGGTATTTGGCGGCATGAAAGATCGCTGTCTGGACTACAGCAATATCCCCACGGTGATCTTCAGCCATCCGCCGATCGGCACCTGCGGGCTCAGCGAGCGCGAAGCTCGCGAAAAGTTCGGCGATCAGGTCAAGGTGTACAGTTCAACCTTCGTCCCGCTGTGGAATGGCATGACCACGCTCAAGCCAAAGACGCGCATGAAGCTGGTCACCGCCGGCGCGGAGCAGAAAGTAGTGGGCTGCCACATAATGGGACCCGGCGCCGACGAGATGCTGCAGGGCTTTGCCGTAGCGATCCGCATGGGCGCCACCAAACGCGACTTCGACGACACCGTGGCAATTCACCCCACCGCCGCCGAAGAACTCGTCACGATGCGCTAAAAGGTGCCGGATTTATTTTCTTTCCCGCTGTCCAGGGGAGTCATCATGAAGCAGGTCGCTACGACATCATTTTGCAGGCTGTTCGGGCTGGTTGTACTGCTGTGTATTAGCGTTCCTTTTGCAGCCCACGCTTCAACCGCTGCCGAGATCGACGCCAAGGTCAACGCAGCGCTGGGTCGGCTGAAGGCCGAAGTTCCCGGTTCCGCAAAGGTGCTGGCCGAAGCCCAGGGTGTGCTGGTCTTTGCCGAGGTGATCAAGGCCGGTTTTGTGATCGCCGGTGAGGGCGGCGAGGGTGCGCTGCGTATAGGCGGCAAGACGAGCGGTTACTACAGCATCTTTTCCGGTTCGGTCGGATTCCAGGCCGGCGGCCAGAAGCGCGACATCATCATGGTGTTTCTGGATGCCGGAGCGCTCAGGCAGTTTCGTGACAGCAAGGGCTGGAAAGCCGGTGTCGATGGCAACATCACGCTGATCGACGTGGGCGCGAGCGGCACCATCGATACCGCGACCCTCAAAAAGCCCATCGTCGCTTTCATGGTTGGTCAGAAGGGCCTGATGGCCGGCATCTCGCTGGACGGTTCGAAAATTACCAAACTCGACCGCTAGCCCGGCAACAGCAGCGTGGCGCCGGTGGTCCTGCGGCTTTCCAGGTCGCGGTGCGCCTGCGCCACATCTTGCAACGGGTAGCGCTGGCCGATCCCGATCTTTACGGCACCGCTGCTGATCACGCCGAACAGCTCGGCAGCGCCGGCATCAAGGTCAGCTTTGCTCGCGATGAAATCGAACAGCGAGGGGCGGGTGAGGTGCAGTGAACCGCGCTTTGCCAGTTCCATCGGTGAGAAAGGCGCTACCGGGCCGGAGGCATTGCCGAAGCTCACCATGGTGCCGTGCCGGCGCAGGCAGTCGAGTGACTGCATGAAGGTGTCGTTGCCGATCGAGTCGTACACCACCGCGACACCGCCGTCCGACAGTGATTTGATCCTGGCGACGAAGTCCGGCTCGTTGCTGAGCACGGTTTCGGCGCAGCCATTGGCGCGGGCCAGTTCGGCCTTGGCCGGGGAGCTGACCACACCGATCACTTTCGCGCCCAGCGATTTCGCCCACTGACCGAGAATGGTGCCGGTACCGCCGGCGGCAGCATAGAGCAGCACAGCATCGCCAGCCTGCACCCGGTAGCTCCGGCGCAGCAGATACCAGGCGGTCAGTCCCTTGAGCATCGACGAGGCAGCGATCTCGGCACTGATGCCGGTCGGCAGTTTGAGTGTGCGCTCTGCGGGCCAGTTGCGCTTCTCCGCATAGGCGCCGGGCGGCAGGCCGGTATAGCCCACAGCATCGCCAACGCTGAAGCCGCTCACCCCGGGGCCGATTGCTTCCACTACCCCGGCAGCTTCCGTACCCAGGCCGGCCGGCAGCGTCAGCGGGTAGAGGCCAGAGCGGTGATAGGTATCGATGAAGTTCAGGCCGATGGCGGTCTGGCGGATCGTGATCTCGCCTGCGGCCGGCGGCGGCAGTTCTACCTGCTCCCATTGCATGACCTCGGGCCCACCGAAAGAATGAATACGAATGGCACCAATCATTGCGACCGCCTGCTCGAAAAAAGTGCTAAAAATGTGCCCGCGCCGCAGCGCCAGACACGCGACAGTATAATCCTGCGGCGCGAGACAACCTGATGAATGGCCGGTCGCAGATCGTGGCCCGCCGCCTGGGAGCCCAAGTACATGACCGAAACAATCGTCATCGCCGGTGCGGGTCACGCCGCCGGCCAGACCATCGTCTCGCTGCGCCAGGGCGGCTATGCCGGCAAGCTGATCCTGGTCGGCGAGGAGCCCTATCTGCCCTATCAGCGTCCGCCGTTGTCCAAGAAATTTCTCGCCGGTGAGCTCGACGTACCTCGCCTGCTGGTGCGGCAGCAAAAGTTCTACACGGAGCATGACGTCGATGTCCGGCTGTCGACGCGGGTAACCGCCATCGACCGCAAAGCCCGCGCAGCGACGCTCAGCACCGGGGTTTCGGTGCCCTGGAACAAGCTGGTAATTGCGACCGGCAGCCGGGTGCGGAAGATATCGCTGCCGGGTGCGGAGCTGGCGGGCGTGCACTACCTGCGCAACATTGAGGACGTGGATCGCATCCGTGACGATTTCCGGTCGGGTGCGAAGCTGGTCATCGTCGGCGCTGGCTACATCGGTCTCGAGGTTGCGGCGGTGGCCGTTACGCGTGGTCTCGATGTGACAGTGGTGGAGCTGGCCGAGCGCGTGATGGCGCGCGGCGGCGCGCCGCTGATCTCCGATTTCTTCACCCGTGTGCATCAGCAGGCCGGTGTCGATATCCGCTGCAATACCGGCATCCAGTCGTTCAATGGTACCGCCCGCGTGCAGGGTGTGACATTGAGCGACGGCAGTGAAATCCCCGCCGACCTGGTCATCGTCGGCATCGGTATCGTGCCTGCCGTCGAACCGCTGATCGCGGCGGGGGCGGAGGGCGGTAACGGCGTGCTCGTCGACCGGCTTTGCCGGACCAGCCTGCCCGACATCTATGCGATCGGCGACTGCGCGGCGCATGTGAACGATTTTGCGGAAGGCGCGACGATCCGGCTGGAATCGGTGCAGAACGCCAATGACCAGGCCAATGTCGTCGCCAGGGGCATCTGCGGCGACGAGGCGCCTTACCATGCGATTCCGTGGTTCTGGTCGAACCAATATGACCTGAAGCTCCAGACCGCGGGCCTGTCGGCGGGGCATGACCAGACGGTGCTGCGCGGCGACGTCGCCAGCCGCAGCTTCTCTGTCCTCTACCTCAAGGGCGGGAAAGTGATCGCGATCGACTGCGTCAATGCCACAAAGGATTATGTGCAGGGCCGCATGATCGTCACGGCCAGACTGGCCGCGACGGCGGAGCAGCTGGCCGACGCCGAAACGCCGCTGAAGGCGCTGCTGCCCTCTTAGACAGCGGGTTCATCCCCCAGCGCGCGTTTCAGCGTCGCCTTGATGTTGCGGAGCAGGCGGCGCAGCGCGATGATGACGACCACGGCGGCGGCGGCCAGCAGGATCGCGATCACGACCGCCAGCGCCGGATAGGCGATGGCGAGTGCGAGGAGACCCGTCGTCGCCACATCCTCGCCGGTCGAGACCGCCGCATTGCTGAACGGTTCGGGGCTGATGTTGACGACGGCGCGCGTCGTCGCCTTGGCGCCGTGGCTCAGCAGCGCGCCGCCGCCGCCGAGCAGGAAGGCGACGACCTGCCATGCCGGGTCGGACGCATCGACGAGCGCGAGCGCCAGCAAGGCGCCGCCGAGCGGGCGGACCACGCCGTGCACGGCGTCCCACGCCGAATCGATCCACGCCACCTTGTCGGCCAGGAATTCGGCCAGCGTGCCGACGGCGGCGACCCCCAGCACCCACGGATCGGTCAGGATCTGCAACGCCTTCAGATGTTCGGGCAGCGGCAGCCAGCCGAAATGCATCGCGATTCCCGTGGCAAGGATCGTCAGATACAGCCGCCAGCCCGCCAAGAGGCTGAGGCTGCCGGCGACGCCCAAAATCTCCAGGATTCCCATGGTTCCGCTCCCGGCCTGCCGTCGCCCGCGCATCTTGCACGGTCCGCCCGCATCCGCAATGCCGGGATGACAAGCGGCGGGTGCGGAGTTATCGCCTTGGGCATGAGCGATTCCCACCTTCCCGCAGGCGCCCTTCCGGCCGCGACTCTCGTCATCATGCGGCCCTCGGCCGATGGCGGACCCGACGAGATATTGATGGTCAAGCGGTCGCAGACGATGGCCTTCGCGGCGGGCGCGGTCGTCTTTCCCGGCGGGCGGATCGATCCCGACGATTATCTGGTCGCGCGCCAGCACGGCTTTGCCGACGGCGATCCCGACGGCGCGGCGCGTGTCGCCGCCTTGCGCGAGACGCTGGAGGAAACGGGTCTCGCGGTCGGCTGGCCGACGCTTGGCGAGCGCGACGTGGAAGAGGTGCGGCGCGCGCTGCTTGGCGAGACGCTGCTGTCGGACATATTGGCCGCGCGGGCCGAGCGAATCGCGCTCGACGCGCTGGTGCCCTTTGCCCGCTGGTGCCCCAATTTCAAGGAAGCGCGCACCTTCGACACGCGATTCTATGCCGTCGCCGCGCCGCCCCACGGCCACGAACTGTCGGTCGACGAGGCCGAGCACAGCCATATCTTCTGGGCCAGCGCGCACGCGACGCTCGACATGGCCGACCGCGGCGACGTGTCGGTGATCTTTCCGACGCGCCGCAATCTGGAACGGCTGGGGCAGCAACCCAGTTTTTCCCGATTCACGCAGCACGCCGGGCAGTTTCCGGTGCGGCTGATCACGCCCTGGATCGAGGAACGGGACGGGAGCACGCATCTTTGCATTCCGGACGATCTGGGCTATCCCGTGACCAGCGAACCCTTTGAACGCGTCCGGCGCGGATAGGGGCGCGGGCAAATTTCCCTATCTTAGCAAATTCATAAGAATTGCCGCGTAGGGAAATCACCGTTGCAATTGGGCGTCGGGACGCCTAAAGAGGCTGCACTGAATCGGGTCGGACGCAAAGCAGACGACGCGATTCGAGAAAATTATCCAGTGGACGGAGAATAAGATGAACCTGCTTACGAAGGCTGCGATCTCCCTCGCAGCGACCTCGATGATCGCTGCTCCGATGGCAGCGTCGGCCGCTCCGGCTCTCGCTGTCGACTCGGTGTCGGCCGTTGAAGGTCAGAGCGAACTGGAAGGTAGCTCGGGCTGGATCATCGCGCTTGCTGCGCTTGCCGCGATCATTGCCGGCATCGTGATCGCGTCGGACAACGACGACGACACCCCGACCAGCCCGTAATCCACGGCTGATCGAAAGATAGCCAAAAGGCCCCGAGCCATGCTCGGGGCCTTTTGTGCGTCTGGAGTCCGGCGAAATTCCTTCTCTCCTTTGGGCTGTGGCATAGTTTGAAGGAATCAGCCCTTTCTCTCATTCCCGTCATGCTGAACTTGTTTCAGCATCCATGGTCCGCCTTCCCGGTTTGCGCAGCGTTTGCCATGCGGTCACGCCATGGATGCTGAAACAAGTTCAGCATGACGAAGGATGGATATCGGCGGGCATGGGCAAACAACTGCCCCCCCCCCTTGGAGCGCCGTGGCGGCTTGGCAATGGCGTGCGCCGCCGACAGCCGCCTGCCGCTTCAAAGCGCGATGTTGCGGGCCGCGCGGGACCGGGCGAGGGGGATGGCCTGCCGCGCCTCCGCCGACGCGTCTGGGGCGGTCGCGGCAAAGGCGATGCGACAGGGCACGCCATCCGCCGCGTCTGCGATGTCAGCCAGCGGTCTGCCCCACGGATCGACGGCAAGGCTGTGTCCATAGGTCGCGCGGCCGTCTTCGTGGCGGCCCGCTTGCGCCGCCGCGATGAGGTGGCAGCCTGTCTCGATCGCGCGAGCGCGCAGCAGGACATGCCAGTGCGCTTCGCCGGTCGGGACCGTGAAGGCGGCGGGCACCGCGAGGATGTCGGCGCCCAGCGCGGCCAGCGCGCGATAAAGTTCGGGAAAGCGCAGGTCGAAACAGATGCTCAGCCCCATGCGCCCCAGCGGCGTGTCGACGACGACCAGTTCGCCGCCGCCCGCATAGGCGGCCGATTCGGTCCAATTCTCGCCCGTGGGCAGGCTGACGTCGAACATGTGGATCTTGTCATAGCGGGCGCGGATGCTGCCGTCGGCGGCGATCACATGACTGCGGTTGACGCGCCGCTCGCCGTCCTCGGCAAGCAGCGGCATCGATCCCGTGTGCAGCCACAGGCCATGCCGCCGCGCCATGTCCTGCAAGGCGGCGGGCCAGGGACTGTCGCCCTCGCGCGCGATATGCGCCGCCGACCGCTTGCGGTCGCGGTCGAGCAGCAGCGACATTTCGGGAAGAAAGGCCATGGCCGCACCCCCGGCCGCCGCTTCGCCCATTGCGCGGTCGATGGCGGCGAGATTGGCGGCGGGATCGATGCCGCTCGTCATCTGGATGATGGCGGCGAGCGGGGCGGATGCGGATTCCATCCTTTCCCGATAGGTCGATGGACGGCGCGCGACAAGGGCATGACAGTTCAGTGGCCAGCAAGCTTCGAAGGCGATAAGATGGCCTGATGTCCATTCTCCCCCGGCGTGTCTCGCTCGCTTTCGTCCGTTCGATCCTGTCCGCCTGCGCGGGGGCGGCGCTGCTGCTGTCGCCGCCTGCCGTTCATGCGCAAACGACGGGCAAGACGACGGCGAAGGCGGACGGCCGGACCGCGAACGCCGACTGGCTCTATGCCGGCAGCGACATTCCGCGCGACCCCGCATGGCGGTTCGGCACGCTTCCCAACGGTGTGCGCTATGCCGTGCGCAACAATGGCGTGCCGCCGGGGCAAGTGTCGATCCGCGTCCGCATGGATGTCGGTTCGCTGTTCGAAACCGGCAAGGAGCGCGGTTTCGCGCACCTGCTCGAACATCTGACCTTCCGGGGATCGGAGCATATTCCCGATGGCGAGGCAAAGCGCATCTGGCAGCGTTTCGGCGTGACCTTCGGCAGCGATTCGAACGCGCAGACGACGCCGACGCAGACCGTCTATCAGCTCGATCTGCCGAGCGTGACGCCCGCCAACCTCGATGAAAGCATGCGGCTGCTCGCGGGCATGGTTCGCGAACCGCGCATTTCCGAGGCGGCGGTGGCGGCGGAACGCGGCGTCGTCCTGTCCGAACTGCGCGAATCGGATGGACCGCAAAAGCGGATCGGCGACGCGACCAACGCGCATCTTTTTGCCGGGCAGTTGCTCGGCGATCGCTCGCCGATCGGCACCACGGCCTCGCTCGGCGCGGCGACAGCGCGTGCCGTCGCGGCCTTTCACAATCGATGGTATCGCCCCGAACGCGCCGTGATCGTGATCGTCGGCGACGGCGACCCGGCTGAATTCGCGGGGCTGATCGCCAAATATTTCGGCGACTGGAAAGGCAAGGGGGCAAGGCCCGCGCAGCCCGATTTCGGCAAGCCCGATCCCAAGGCGGCGACGGTGCGCGAGATCGTCGAGGCGAACCAGCCGCTCTCGCTGACGCTGGCGATGATCCGCCCCTGGCACAAGCGCGTCGACACGATCGAGAATACGCGGCGGCTCTATCTGGAATATCTCGCGCTGGCGCTGGTCAACCGGCGGCTGGAAAACCGGGCGCGCAGCGGCGGCAGCTATCTGGTCGCGACAGTCCAGCAGGAATATGTCAGCCGCAGCGCCGATGTGACGATGGCGCAGATCGTCCCGCTCAGCGACTGGCCCTCGGCGCTGGCAGATGTGCGCGGCGTGATCGCCGACGCCGTGACGACGGCGCCGTCGCAGGCCGACATCGACCGCGAGGCGAACGAGATCGAGGCGTTTCTGGCGAAGGAGCTGGAAAATGCGCGCAACGAGCCGGGGGGACGGCTCGCCGACGATCTGGTGCGCGCCGTCGATATCCACGAAGTGGTGACGAACCCGCAAGGACAGGTCGATCTGTTCCAGTCGATCCGCGCCTCGGCGACGCCGCAAGTGATGCTGGATATCAGCAAGGCGATCTTCAGCGCGCCGGTCACGCGCCTCGTGCTGACCACGCCGGCAAAGGATGCGGGCGGAGAGGCGGCGCTACTTGCGGCGCTCGCGGCCCCGGCGGCGGCGCGCGACGACCGGCTGGCGGCGGTCAAGGCCGACTTCAGCCAGCTTCCCGCCTTCGGCCAGCCCGGCGCGATCGTATCGACCGCGCCGCTGCCCGGCCTGCGCGCCGAACGCCTCGAATTCGCCAACGGCGTGACGGCGCTGGTGTCCGACAATCGCGTCGAGCCTGGCAAGGTGCGCGTCAACGTCCGCTTCGGCACGGGCAACCGCAGCGTCGCCGCCGACGCGCCGAACCTCTTGTGGACCGGCGACTATGCGCTGGTCGCGAGCGGCATCGGGCCGTGGGGGCAGAATGAGATCGACCAGCTCACCAACGGGCGCCAGATCCAGATGAATTTCGCGATCGACGACGATGCGTTCGAACTGTCGGCGGAAAGCAAGCCCGCCGATTTCGCCGACCAGTTGCGGCTGATGGCGGGCAAGCTGGCCTTTCCGCGCTGGGACGCGGCGCCGGTCGAGCGGCTGCGCGTCGGCTATCTGACGGGGTATGAACTCAACGACGCGACCCCGAACGCCGTGCTCGACCGCCATCTGCAAGGCTGGCTGACGGGCAATGACGCGCGCTGGGCACCGCCCGAGAAGGCGGAGATCGCAGCGCTGACGCCCGCCGCCTTCCGCACCTTCTGGGAACCGCGCCTTGCGAGCGGCCCGATCGAGGTGCAGATTTTCGGTGACCTGTCGGCGCTCGACTACAAGGCGATCCTTGCCGAGACGCTGGGCGCGCTGCCGCCGCGACAGGCGATCACGCCGCCCAGCGGCCAGTGCGTCGCCTTTGCCGCGCACCGCGATACGCCGGACCTTTCCTATCATCGCGGCGAAAAGGGGCAGGCGGCGGCGATGGCGGCTTGGCCGACAAGCGGCGGGGTCGCCGCGCCGCGCGACGCGCGCGGGCTGGAGATACTCGCCGCGATCTTCAACGACCGTCTGTTCGACCGCCTGCGCAGCGAGCAGGGGGCGAGCTATGGTCCCGTCGTCGACAGCCATTGGCCGACGGGTTTCGAAGGCTGCGGCGGCTATATGCTCGTCGGCAGCCTGCTGGCGCCCAGGGATATCGACCGCTTTTACGCCATAGCGCGGGACATCGCCGCCGATCTGGTCGCCCGTCCCGTGAGCGCCGACGAACTGGCGCGCAACGCCGGGCCGATTCGCGAACAGGTGATGCGGGCATCGACCGGCAACGTCTATTGGATGTATCTGCTGGAAGGCGCGACGCGCGACCCGCGCATCGCCGCCAACGCGCTGAGCATCGAACAGGATATCGCCGCCGTCACCGCCGCCGATGTCCAGCGGCTCGCGCGGCGCTATCTGTCGCCGGATCGGCAATGGTCGATGGCGATCCTGCCGCAGGGCATGACGCTGGCCGAGGCGTCGGCGCTGGGTAAGGGGGCGCTGGGGAAGGGCGCGCCCGCCGCGTCGGGCGGGCGATAGGGGCGGGGGCAGCCCGCCGCCTCAGCTCTCCGGCGTCCGCAGCTTGCGGATGCGCGGTTCGCGGTCGAGTGCGCCCTTGGTCATGATGTCGTGGCGCATACGGGCGCGGACGTCGTGGATCGACGCGATCACGGGTCCCATCGCGACGCCGAGATCGACCAGCACCGCCTCGGCGAGTTGCAGCGAGCTTTCGAGCGTTTCGGGCACGGCGTCGCTCGCCCCCGCCTGATAGAGGGCGGCGGCATGGTCGGCGTCGCGCGCGCGGGAGATGACCGACAGGGCCGGATAGCGCTGGCGCAGCAGCCGGGTCATGCGCAGCTGCTGGACCCGATTGTCCATGGTCAGCACGATCGCATTGGCCTGTTCGAGGTCGAGCTTGTCGAGGCTGCCCGCGCGCGCGACGTCGGCGAAGCGCACCGCGAAGCCGTCGCGTCGCGCCGCCGTCACATTGTCGATGTCGGCGTCGACCGCCATATAGGGGCGGCCATGCTCGCGCAGCAGCTCGGCGACGGTCCGTCCGACGCGGCCGAAACCGACGATGATGGTGCGGTCGGCGGGTCCTTCGTCCGCATCTTCGTGCCCGGCTTCGCTACGCCGTTCGATCCGCCGCGCGACGTCATGGCCGACGCGCGCGAGCAGCGGCGTGATGGTCAGGCCGATCGCCGTGACGAGCTGCCAGAATTCGGCGGTGCCGCGGCTGATGATCTGTGCCTGGATCGCGGCGGCGAGGACGATCAGCGTCGTTTCCGACGGGCTGGCCATCAGCAGCCCGACTTCGGCGGCGGTGCTGCGCCGCGCGACGCCGGAAAAGCGCAGCAGCGCCGCCGTCACCGCCGCCTTGACGAGGACGACGCCGACGACGGCGGCGATCAGCTGCGGCCACTGCGCGGCGATCGTCTTGAGGTTCAGGCCCATGCCGACGCTGATCAGGAAGACGCCGAGCGCCAGCCCCTTGAAGGGCGCGGTGATCGCCTCGACCTCGTTATGATATTCGGTTTCGGCGATCATCAGCCCGGCGAGCAGCGCGCCGACGATCGGCGACAGCCCCACGGCGGCGGTCGAGAGCGCCGCGACGATGACGACGAGCAGGCTGGCGGCGAGGAACAGTTCGGGGTCCTTGGCCCGCGCCGCCTGCGCGAAGATGCGCGGCAGCAGGAACCAGCCGCCCAGCGCGAGCGCGGCGACCACGGCGATGTCCTGCCACAGGATCGTCAGCAATTCCTCGGCGCCCGCCGCGCTTGCCCCCGGCGCCATCGCGCCGAGGATGAAGATGATCGGGACGATCGCCAGATCCTCGAACAGCAGCATCGAGAAGGAAGCGCGCCCGACCGCCGATTTGGTGCCCGCGATCGGCAGCACCAGCGCCGTCGACGACAGGGCGAGGGCGATGCCCAGCCCGAAGGCGGCAGGCGCGCCATAATCGGTGAGCAGCATCAGCGCGCCGCCCAGGATCAGCCCGCCCAGCCCCA
>CAUJHF010000066.1 GCA_963204745.1 Pseudomonadota bacterium | reverse complement strand
CGCGCTGGGGCGCAAGCTCATCCTGCTCCTTGACGATCGCTGCGTAGCGCTTCTTCTGCTCCGCAATGTTTTCCTTTATCCAGCTCTGCGCTTCGAGCTTTCGCGCGGGCTTGGTGTCCTGTACGCGTTTGGTCATCTTTGAAAACTCCGGTGTTGGAGCGGCTTCAGCCGCGATTCCATTTTCGTCGTCGATAATTCTGTCATCGATAATCGCGCCTGAAGGCGCTCCTACCGCTTTCGATACCAGTCGTTGACATCATCGCCGGTCGTGAGCCACACATCCTTGTGGCCCGCAATATGCGCAAATGCCCGCTTGAGATGCTTGAACTTGTTTGGCTGACCAACCCAGAAAGTATGCAGGCAGATCGGCATGCAGCGGGCGTTATCGGCACCTTCACTGTATAGCACATCAAACTGGTCGACAATCATATCGCCAAAGGCCTCGGAGCTGACACCGACATTGGCGAAGGCCGGAATATCGTTCAGCTCGACGGTATAAGGCACCGAAATCAGGCTGCCCTTTTTCACGTTAAACGGGAAGGGATGGTCGTCGGCCGTGTAGTCGCACAGATACTCGACACCCATGTCAGCGAGAATATTCGGCGTGTTGTTGGTGTGCGTCAGAAAGGGCGAAAGCCAGCCCTTGGTCTTGCGGCCGATGGCCTTTTCCATCGTCTTGAGCACGCCACCGATGATTTCACGCTCCTTCTTCTCATCGATGCCGGAGAGGAAATTGGCCGGCGCATTGTTGATGCCGTGACCGATGAATGCCCACTTGCGCTTGTTGGTTTCTTCAATGATGCGGGGATACTCGCGGATGATTTCCGAATTCAGGCAGACCGTACCGCGCATGCCGATCTGGTCCATGAGTTCGATCATTCTCCACAGGCCGACCCGGTTGCCGTAATCACGCCAGCCGTAATTCAGCGGATCAGGATTGAACTGCTGGGTACCCGGGATGATCGCGGTACCGGGAATATTGTGCGGAAAGTGCTCAATATTGATGTAGGGAATGACTGCGACGCGGGCGCCCTTCGGCAACCTGAACTTCGGCCGGTCGATGATCGGCACGTAGTCATAGTGCGGACTCTGCGTAAGCTTGCTGCGATCGGCTTTGGTGACCATGGCTTTTCCTTTTGCAGTTTTTGTCAACGCGCCTTCTTGCCAGGCTTGAGGCTCCGGATGTACTTGAGTGCCTCGGCCTTGCTGATTACATCGCCATACTTGGCATTGATGTCGAAGAGATTGGCTTCATGCGGGCCGTCGTGCCGGTCACCGACACATTCACGGATGACGATCGGACGGAAGCCGTTCTGCACGGTATCCACTGCCGTGGCACGGATGCAGCCCGAGGTCGTGCAACCGGTGATCAGCAGGGTATCGATGCCGGCCGCAGTCAGTGTGGCGGCCAGCGAGGTGCCAAAGAATGCACTCGCGTAATTCTTGGTGATAACCAGCTCGCTCTTGCCGGGTTCCACGCCCTTGCAGAACTGTGCATATTTGTTGCCCGGCACCAGGCTCTTCAGCACCGGTGCTTTTTTGATCCAGACACCGCCATCGATGAAGTCCGACGGGTTGTAGAACACCCGGGTGTGAATGACCGGCATCTTTTTCTGACGCGCCAGTTTCAGGAGTTCCGGCATCTCCCTGACGGCCTTGACCACACCCGGCGCGAACAATGGCGCGCCTTTGAGCGTATAGCCCTGCAACAAGTCGATGACAATCAGTGCTGTCTTTCGGCCGAAGCCCAGCCGGTTGTCCCAGACGCCTGCGTAGTTGCTGGCTGCCGTAGTCTGCGCCATGGTTGTTTTCCTTGATATTGCGAACAGGAGCGGATCAGGATATTGAGATGCATAGTTCCACCGAACGGCTCGCCCCGCAAGCCGCCGTTCACAAGGTGGCCACGCATCAAACACAGGCGAATATTGCGCTGCGACCCGGACCAGAATGCAGACTTTGAGGAGGACCCGTCATGAGCAAGACATCTGCCACCGCACCGATCATTGCCGAAGTTCCCCCGCACGCGCAGAAGGCCGCTGCCGGCACTGCGAACCAGTACAAGACGCTGAGCGGCTTCGAGGGCCGCGAAGAAGAACTCGGCCGCTCGATGTCGATAGTGCTGAAGATGCTCGGCAATCACGCCGGCTATGCGCACGAGATGAACGATCCGCTGGTCAAGGCGCACCTGCTGGCAATCCAGTTTGCAAAGAACCAGGGGCTGCTCGCCGAGTACATCGCCCATGACATCAGCACCATGGCACCGATCAACCTCCGCATGAAGCAGATCATCGAAAAGGCCGGGCACCCGGAAATCGCCCTGGTGGCACTGTTCGATCGCACCGCCTGTCACTATGCGCTGGCGCTGACCAGCACCGGTGACGGCAACAGCCGGACCTGGAAAGATCCCTTTGGCTGGGTACTGACCCAGTGCCGCAAGATCGGACAGTTCGATCTGACGTCGCAGGAAATCCACGAGACATGGACCACTCCCCGCCTGCTCGGCTATGGCGAAGCCATGGGCGTGAAGCTCAGGGTTACCCCCTGGCAGGACGACGGCATGATCACCTGTTCACTGGCCTGATGACCGGCGTGCCGGCGCAATCGACTGGCTGATGCAGATCGCTTATCGTACGGACCTGCAATTCCGGCTTCGAGGACTTTTTCATGAGCCAGCGTTTGTCGATAGCCGTGCCTGTAGCCATTGCTGTCCTCGCCACCAGTTTTCCGGCCCGCGCTGCAGTCGAGGAAATCGTCGTCACCGCCCAGCGACGCGAACAGAACCTCCAGGAGGTACCGCTGGCGGTCAGCGCTTTCGATATCAGCCAGATCGAGAACCGGCAGATCGATATGGTCAAGGACATCGGCCAGAACATCCCGAACCTGCAGACCTATACCGTCACGGCCGGCGCCCAGGCGATCCAGCTGCACTCCCGCGGTGCGAGTGTGCAGAACCCGGGATTCAACGTTTCCGAATCACCCGTCGGTATCTACCTCGATGACGTCTACTTCGGCCGGCTCGCGAGCGTGAACCTCGATCTGTCCGACGTGGAACGCCTTGAGGTGCTGCGCGGCCCGCAGGGCACCCTGTACGGCCGCAACACGATTGCCGGCGCCGTCAAGATCATCACCCGCACGCCGGGCGACGATCGCTGGGCCAATCTGTCGGTCGGGCTCGGCAACTACGAAACCAGCAAGTTCACCGGCTCTGTGGGCGGGCCTATCGAGGAAGGAGCGCTGGCCGGTTCCATCTCAATGCTCTATGAGAACCGCAGCGAGGGCTGGCAAAACAACCCGGTTACCGGCAACGATGCGGGTGAGTACCGGAACAAGGCCGCCCGCACCAAACTGCACTGGTACGGCACAGAGAACTTCGACGCCGTGGTGACGGCATGGGCAGCAGACGTCAGGAACGATGGCTACAACGGTGTGCCATATACCCCGTTTCAGAATACCGGCCCCAATGCCATTTACGATCCTGCCTCGCCAGACAGCGTCCCGCTGGGCGGCTTCTATGCCAACCTGGATCCGGATGGCGTGAATTACGGCGCATCTGACCAGAATGGCGCCAATCTCGCCCTGAGCTTCCGGTTCGGCAGCATGACACTGAAGTCGATCACCGGCTATGCCAATGTTGATGACGAGTTCGGCTTTGACCTGGCAGGCGGCGGCGTCGGCGACGTCCCCGGCACGACTGGCCTGTTGGTCGCCTCTGATTCAAACCTCGACCAGCTCAGCCAGGAGTTCCAGCTGCTCGGCGAGCTGGGCAACAGTGTCGACTGGCAGCTGGGTTTTTATTACCTGAACGAAGACGGTTCGCAGTCCTATACCGGAGCCGGCGGTTTCCTCTTTGATGAGGAGACCGACAGCGAAACCAGCAGCTATGCGGTGTATGGCGAAGGCACCTGGCAGCTGACTGAAGCACTGTCAGTCACCGGCGGTCTGCGCTGGACCAGGGATGACAAGGACTATCAGATCAGCTGCACTGGCATCCTCTGCCAGGGCGGGCCCGCGGATCTCAACGAAGACTGGGAAGAAGTCACCGGCAAACTGGGGGTCAATTACCAGCTCAACGACAGCCAGCTGGTCTATCTGAGTTTTACCCAGGGCTACCAGTCGGGTGGATTCCAGTCGCTGTGTTTCGGCGACCTGACAACAGGCTGTGCCGGCTCGCCATTCGATCCACAGACTGTCGACAGCATCGAGACCGGCTGGAAGGCTGACCTGTTCGACAACCGCCTGCGTATCAACGCGGCTGCCTTCTATGCGATGTACGACGATATCCAGCAGGTCGTCACCAATAACGCCGGTGGCTTCCCGACCGCCAATATCGGCGACGTCGATGTCTACGGTCTTGAACTGGAAGTGCTCTGGGCACCGATCGAGGGGCTGAACGTCTATGCCAATCTGGGTGTCCAGGAGAGTGACTTCGGCACCGTGGACCCCCTGTCACCACCCGGCGGACTTGGCGATTCCTGCGCGGTTGACCCGACGCCGCCCTGTGCGGTACCCACTGACGAACTGGCTTCCAACCCCAAGTGGCAGGGCAAGGTCGGTTTCGACTACAGCATCCCGCTGGATAACAGCCTGGCGTTCTTTTACGGCCTTGATGTATTCCATTCGGACAACTACTACAACGACGCGCGGAATCTCATCGAGATCGACAGCTTTACCCGCCTGAACGGCTTTATCGGATTCGGCGCCGACGACCGGAAGTGGCAGGTCGTACTGACCGGCAAGAACATCACCGACGAAGAAGACAACGTGTCGGGCCTGTTTACAAACGGTTTTACCAACATACGCACACCGCTGCCGCCGGCTGAATACATGCTGAACTTCAAGGTGAATTACTGAAGCCGGGCATCGTGTGACAAGGTCCGGTGCAAACCGGAAACACGAAAAGGGCGCTTCGGCGCCCTTTTTTTCAGCGCAGTTCGGGCAACACCTGTTCGGCAAACAGACGAGTCTGCTGCACCAGTGCTACCTGACGCGCGCCATGTGGCGCTGCGACCGGTGAACCACCGAGCACATAGACGTGATCGAGCCCCAGACCGATCACCTGCTGTAATCGCTCCAGGCACTTCGCCGGCGGACCGCAGATCGAAAACCAGTCGACGAAGGCATCGTCCACCATGCCCAGATGGGTGCCGTCATGTTGCGCATGCCGGGCCATGTCGTAACCGGACTTCATCTGCACAGCCAGGTTCTTCAGTTGCGGCGGCAGATGACCTGTCGGTGAGTTCCGCATGCCGGCGAAGTGCGCAACCATGCCGGAGATCATCCGGCCCAGATCAATCGCGCGCTGCTCGTCCGGATCGCAGACCAGGTTGATGAAGGCACCGACACTCAGCGTGGTCCGGTCGCGGCCCGTTTCAGCCAGGCGCGCGTTCAGGGTCTCCAGCGCCCACTTGATGCGCTCCGGCGCACTGCCCACGGCAAAGCTCACGCGATCCGCGACATCAGCCGCCATGCGAATGGTGGCGGGCCCGGTACAGGCGAGATCGATCGGTACCGGCGGCAATTCGCCGGGCTTGATCCAGCGCATGCGCGAACTGGTCTCACCCCGCATCACTTCCTCGCCGCGCAGATAGGCACGTACTTGCTCCATGTACGTGCGCAACTCGGCTGTAGTGGCATTGCGCTGGCCGATGTGTGCAGCCGACGAATCACCCCGCCCGATGCCACACCGCGCGCGGCCACCCGACTCGATCTGCAGGGTCGCGAGCGCGCCGGCAGTGACCGAAGAATCACGGGTACAGGGATTGGTGACGCCGGTACCGAGGAAGAGTCGTTTCGTTTGTGCGGCAGCCAGGCTGAGCTGGCCATACGGATCAGGGCTCAGGCACTGGGTATCGGGGCACAGCAAGGCGTCGAAGCCCATCGCCTCGATCTCTGCCGCCAGTTTTGCCGTGCAGCCCGCCGAAGGCTCCATGACCATACCGACTTCAAGCCGGCTCATGGCGCGCAGCCCGGTAGCACAAGGATCGTCACTTGCTTCAGCCCGGGCGCGGGCTCTTGTTTTCCAGCACGTTCTTGGCCAGCGCAAGCATCGAGGCCACATCGCTCAGGTTGGCCGGAATGACCAGTGTGTTACCGGTCTTGGCGAGATTGCCGAACTGGAGCAGGTAGTCCTCTGCCACACGCAGTTGCATGGCCTCAGCACCACCGGGTTCACGCACGGCGATCGCCACCTGGCGCAGGCCTTCGGCAGTGGCCGTGGCTACAGCGAGAATTGCCGCCGCCTCGCCTTCTGCCTCGTTGATCTGCTGTTGCTTGGCCGCCTCGGAGGCCTTGATCACGCGCTGCTTGTCGCCCTCTGCCTCGTTGATCTTGGCATCGCGCTCGCCCTCGGAATTCAGCACCACAGCGCGCTTCTCCCGCTCGGCACGCATCTGCTTCTCCATCGCCGAGAGCACGTCGCGCGGCGGATTGATGTTCTTGATCTCGTAGCGCATCACCTTGACGCCCCAGGGCTCCGAGGCCTTGTCGAGTTCTGCGACCACGTTGGCATTGATCACCGCACGCACCTCGAAAGTACGGTCAAGATCAATCCTGCCGATTTCACTGCGCAGCGCGGTCTGTGCCAGCTGGACGATGGCGAATACATAGTCGGTGATGCCGTAGGAGGTGCTCTGTGGATCGAGCACGCGCAGATACAGCACGCCATCGATACCGACCTGCACGTTATCCCGGGTAATGCAGGTCTGCTCCGGAATATCGATGGCCTGCTCCTTCAGCGAATGCCGGTAAGCCACCACCTCGACGAAGGGCACCAGGATATGAAACCCGGCCGACAGGGTACGGCTGTACTTGCCCAGGTATTCCACGATGTAGGCGCTCTGCTGCGGCACCACCACTGCTGTCTTGAGGACAACGATGATTGCCAGAATGGCGAGCGCCAGGCCGACTCCGAATCCGAAATTCATGTGATCACTCCCGTGCGTTCATGCCTGAGTCTGTTATTGCGCGGCCTCGACCTGCAGGCCGATGCCCGCAACCGCCGTGACGCGCGCCTTCCCGCCAGCCGGAATCGGAATGCTGCCGGTATTGCGCACCTGCCAGGTCGAGCCGCGAATCTCCATGCGGCAAACCTCGCCAGGCGGAAGAGCTTCCGGTATGCGCAGTTCATCGCCGACGAAATCGTCCTTGAGTCCCGGTGCCTGGGCGCGCAGAGCCATGTATAGCCGCTTGCGAAACAGCACCATGGACGCGAGCGCGATGCCGGCAAACAGCAGCCACTGCGCCCACAGCGGAATCCACGGCAGCACCAGCACCGTACCGCCGAGGATCAGTGCGGACACGCCGATGAATACCAGAAAGAACTCGGCCTCAATGACCATCAGCTCGGCGCCGAGCAGCAAAGCACCGATAACTATCCAGCCCCACCATGGCATAGGCGCTCTCCCCCGGGAAGAAACCCGGACCGATTATGGCATTTGAGCACCAGGTTTGGTGTCAGCACGTCCGGGACACACCCTCAGCCAGGGAAAACCCGCCGCACCACCTCTTCCGCCGCGCCGCGCATATCGAGCAATGAGCGTGCTGCCGCCATCTGACTGGCCGCGCGCAGCTGATTGTGCGCGCTGCGGCTCGGGTAGCGACTGGCATCCCAGCCAAAGTAGCTCTCGTTGAGTGCATCGGCGCAGAAACGTGCTGCCAGTTCCACATAGATGGTGAGCGTCGCCGGCACGATCGAGTTGCATTCTTCCGCCGTGATCCAGCCCGCAGCAACTGAGGCGTAGCCTTCGACTGCTGCGCGGAAGAATTCCAGCGAGAAGGCCGAATCCTGCTCATCCTCGCCGCGCGGGTTGCACCAGGAGCGAAACGCATCGCCGAGCTCCAGCGGCAGGGGCATGCGGCCAAGTGTGTCCAGATCGATCAGACAGAGCGCCCGGTCGCTGACCGGATCGAAAAGGATGTTGTTGATCTTCGGATCACCGTGTACGAACCGGTCCGGCAACGCCGGCAAGGGTGCCAGCGCAGCAGCCAGCGCAAGTATCTCGTCCGCCAGCGGGCGGACCGCAGCATAGTGCGGATGTGCGCGGTGCCCGGCGAGCGCTTGTCGCAGACCGGCCAAATGCCGTGGCGTGTCGTGTACGCCGGGCCGGGTATTGCGGAACTGGTACTGGAGATCATCCAGCGCCCGATGAAAACGGGCCAGCAGTGCACCGGCCTCCTGCGCCTGCGCAGCGGCGGTGATCCGCTCGTGGCTCGTGCCAGCCACCCAGGTCATCAGTCGCCAGGTACGTCCCTCGTATTCCTGCCAATAGCGTCCGTCCCGGGCCGCGAGCAGCTCGGGCGCAATCAGGCCCCTGGCACGCAAGTGGGCTGTGACGACCCGGATATCCTCATTGACGACCGGCGGAAAGATCGGATTGAGCTGCTGCATGACAAGACGGCGTGCACCCGTCTCGACCAGCCAGGTGCGATTGATCAGCCCGCTGCCGAGCAGCGACAGCCGCGCATCAGCAAGACCCCAGGCACGCAGCATCTGCGGCGGAGGAAGACCCGTATCCGGCATATACACTCCATCAAAGCGGCGGCAGGCGAACCGCAGCATTATTGTCGCATCCGGCGCGTGCTGCCCGTCACCCGGCAGCATCACGCTGTTCACCTTGACAGCCTTGCGGGCTGACGGTTAGCTTGCCGCTTATGGATACTGAACCCGCCACTGGCGCACCGACCCTGGTTTTTTCCGACTCTGCGGCGGCCAAAGTCGCCCAGCTGATTACCGAGGAAGCCAATCCCAACCTGAAGCTGCGCGTATTCATTTCGGGTGGCGGCTGCTCGGGGTTTCAGTATGGCTTTACCTTCGATGAAAACCTCGAAGACGGCGATACCCAGGTGCAGAACCGGGATGTCACCCTGCTCATCGATCCGATGAGCATCCAGTACCTGGCCGGCGCCGAGATCGACTACAAGGAAGATCTGGAAGGTTCCCGCTTTGTGATCCGGAACCCGAATGCCGCCACCACTTGCGGCTGCGGCTCCAGCTTCTCCACCTGAATCAGCACAGAAAGTACCCAATCATGAGTCTTGACCCCGAACTTCGCGATGCGATCGACGGCCTGCTGCGTGAAAACCGCGTGGTGCTGTTCATGAAAGGCAACCGCGCCCAGCCACAGTGCGGATTTTCCGCCAAGACTGTCGAGGCACTGGACATGATCCTGCCCGACTACCAGGTCGTGGATGTCCTGCAGAATGCCGAGATTCGCGACGGCATCAAGGCCTACGGCAACTGGCCGACGATTCCCCAGCTCTATGTCGCCGGCGAACTGGTTGGCGGCTGCGATATCATCAAGGAGATGTTCGACTCCGGTGAACTCGGCACGGTGCTCGGCGTCAGCCCGCCAGCCGCAGACAAACCACCGGCGATCAGGATCAGTCCGGCCGCGATGGACATCATGCAGAATGCACTGGAGAAAAATCCGGGCAAGGCAATTTGCCTCAGGATCAACGGCAGCTGGAAACACAGCATGTCACTCGAAGCGCCGCGACCCGGCAGCCTCAGTGTCAACGTTGAGCCGATCACCGTCGATGTGGACCCATGGACTGCGACGCGCGCCGACGGATTGTCCATCGATGTGATGGAAAGCGTACAGGGCCGGGGCTTCCGCTTCGATAATCCGAACGCGCCGGGCACCTGAATCCGGCTACCCGGCACCGGCCTGCCTTCTCAGGGCAGGTCGTCGATCACCATGACCACAGGCGGCGTACCGTCACTGGATACTGAACGGGCAGTATCCACGAGCACGACCGTGTATACGCTTGCGCTGAGCGCGTCGATATTGACGCTGGCCAGCACGGTCTTGGTGCCCGCCGTGGCAAAGCTCACCGTATAAGGCCCTGGCTCAAAAGCGAAGTGGCCCGTTGCGCTGCCGAGAACAAGGTTCGACAGGGTTGCAGTCTCGTCGGTCAGGTCGGTACCCGGCGTCTTGATGTAAACGTCTACGGTAGCGGCCGCAATCGAAGCATCAACGACGCGCAGTTTCCCGATACGCGTTACCGGCCGGGTGTCGTCAGCCAGTACAGCCAGTATCTTTGCGGTGACCGTGCCCTCCACCGGCTCGGGCACGAGACCTATTGTCAGCAGCGAGTTGCGCCGGCCCTGCACCAGTGACAGATTGGTACCAAACAGGACCGTATCCGGCGCAGCCGTCGCCGCAACCTTTAAAGAATAGAAATTGCTGAGACTGAGAAATGCATAACCTGCCGGCGGCAGGATGCTGAAATCGAGACTCACATAGCTGGCCGCAGTCGGGTAACCCAGACCGGTAACCAGTGTCGTAACTTCAGGTGGCGGAGCAACGCACAGCACATCATCAGATGCCAGCGTGGGATCGTAAGGACAGGGCGAGGACAGCGGCGGATCCGGTGCCACGGTGTCCTTGCGCAAGGGACGCTCCGCGGTCGCCTCCAGCGCAGGCAGATCCGGCGATACGTTGACCACGCGCACATCCGATGGGGTGGCGACATCCAGGACTTCGCCACTGGACAGGCCGTCATTGGTCAGCAGTGAAATCGGGGCTGACCCGGCTCCCGTATTGGCAACGACGACAAACATAAAGCTGGCCGCAGAGCGCAGCGTTACCTCGCCCGAGTCGAACAGCACGGTCGTGTTGTCGCCAGCCGGTGTCACCCGGATGCGCCAGCTCCCCGACAGGAAATCCAGCTGCGGGGATATCTCCTGGAAATCGCTGAGCGAATACGACGGTGTCGCGGCAGCCAGGATGTCGGTCGGCGCCGTCAGGTACACGTCGATGGCCGTCATGTCCGGTGCCCCGTGCACGAACTGTGCGCGCACTGATCCGGTCGGCACCTGGGCAAGCGGGTTATCGACATGCAGCATCTGCAGTGTGGAGCTGCCGTCCTCGCCAAGCTTGCCAACGGCAATCGTCGTGTACTCGCGCCCCGCAAGCAGCGACCTCGACTCGTCGATGAGGACGTCGTCACCGGGCAGTACCACCTCCAGCCCGATCTCCCGGGAAGCTGGTGTTAGATACCTGAAGCCGGTACCGCCTTTGTAATCGAGGCTGAACCAGCTCACGCCGTCGACCAGAAAACCGACCGGCGGTGCATCGGGCGATGCATTGATGACGCGCAGACCCAGCTCGTTGTCGAAACTGCCACTGCCGCCGCCACAGGCGGCCAGAAAAGCCAGTATGACGGTCAGCTTGACAGCTCTGAATATGCGCTTCATCAGAAGATACCCAATCCGGATCGGCGCTCACCTTAGCTGGTTCCGGAAGCTCAAGCCAGTCAGCCTGAACCGGGTGGAAACTCCAACCTCACTTCACCGTTCAACGCGGCCAGCAGGGCCGGGTCGCGGTCGTATACATCAGGCAGAAAACGCAGGCGGCCGGTCGCATCCAGCTCGGCCGTCCAGTACAGGATCAGTACCGGCCAGGGCCGCGGCAGACGTACAACCCGTGTTTCCCCGGTATCGATCGCCGCCTGCAAGGTCTGCTGATTCCAGCGACCCGGGTCAGCCAGCACGATTTCCGCCAGTGACAGCGGATCTTCAATGCGTACGCAACCCGAACTGAGCAGGCGTCCGGTGCGCCCAAACAGGTCGCGGGCCGGCGTATCGTGCAGAAACACGGCATGCGGATTCGGAAACATGAACTTGATCCTGCCCAGTGAATTCTTCGGTCCTGGTGCCTGACGGAGAGCCCACGGCGGGCGGTTGCCCACGCGGGGCCAGTCAACCGCAAGCGGGTCGATCACACGACCACGGGCATCAATCACGCTGAGGTCATTTTCCTGCAGATAGCCCGGGTCACGCCGCAGCTGCGGCAACACATCCTCGCGCAGAATCGTCGGCGGTATGGTCCAGGTCGGGTTCAGCTCCAGCCAGGTCATCTCCCCCCTGAAGACCGGGGTCTGCCGGGTAACCCGTCCGACCACCGCACGCCGGGTCCAGAAGCGCTGGCCATTGCGGGCTGCAAATACCTCGGAGCCGGCGATATTCACCACGATGACCTCGCCGGCAGTGTCATCGGCCACCCAGCGCGCACGCTCCAGCGACAGACGCAGCTGGTCGATACGTGTTTCGACAGGAATATTCATCGCAGCCAGGGTAGCGGCACCGAGTACGCCATCCACCGCCAGTGCGTGGCGCGACTGAAAGGCACGGACACCAGCAGCGAGCGCAGCATCGTAGTGCTGCCCGTCTGCAGCCTCGACCGCAGGTGGCAGATCGCCGCCAATGCCCAGATGCCGGCGGATATCCGGCACCCGCGCATCCGTGTCACCCAGGTGCAGGGTGGGACCAGGTGCGATCATCGGCCAGCCGCCGGTGCTGGCGATATGCCGATAGTGCGCAAGCGCCTTCTGCAGGTCCCGGTAGAGCGGTGCCCGATCGATCCACTCAACGAGCAGTCCCTGCAAGGACGGTGCATCGACCGCTTCCCGCAACATCGAAACCGGTTCGCGTCCCGGCCGGAACTGGCGAGTGAAGTTCCACGTGGGTTCCATGCGTTCTGGGTTTACCTTGCCGAAACGCTGGTGATAGCCAAAGCGGATCAGGCTCTCCGTCAGCAGCAGATCCAATGCCGCTGCCAGCGCCGGATCGTCACCCGATCGGTTCTGTTCATGCAGCTCGCGGAGTTGCGGCAGGTAGTAGTCGCCAGGATCAAGACCATGACTGTCGGCGGTTGCCAGCAGTTCGAGGAGTTCATCGATACGCGCCTCGCTGGTCCAGACCGGTACATAGTTCCGCGAAGCATAGAATTCGGTGAGCAGCGCTGCCGAGGCGATTGCGAGACCCCGCACATAAATCCCACCGGCCTCGCCGAGCCGCAGCACACGCGCTCGCAGCTCGACAGCCACGGCAGACTGCGGCGCCGCCGCTTCGCCAGCCGGGAACCACAGCAGAACCGGCAGCAACGCAGCAAGGGCGAAGGCGCGCCGGGCTGAATGTGACCAGCTGTGCAGATTGCGTAGTCGATACGACAAAATGGCCGACTGGCGGCGGTTCAGGCTTGCCTCGCAGGCGCCGTGTCTGAAACAATCGGCGCCATCACGCCGCCCCTCCGACGGAGCACGAAAATGGCCGGTCAAACAACCAGCAGGCGGCGATTTATTGCCCTTGCTGCACTCTCCGCTCCGGTCCTGGCCTGGCCCGGACTGCTGCATGCAGCAGCGCGCCCGCGGCGCCTGGCTTTCCATCACACCCATACCGGCGAAACGCTCGATGTCGAATACAGCGAGGCCGGACGATACATACCGGATGCGCTGCTCACCATAGACCGGCTGCTGCGCGACTTCCGCAGCGGTGAGGTACATCCGATCGACCCGCAGCTGCTCGACATCCTGTATGCCCTGCGGCAGCAGACGGGCAGCCCGGCACGTTTCGAAATCATTTCCGCATTCCGCTCACCGGCCACCAACGCGATGCTGGCCCGCAACAGCAGCGGCGTGTCGAACAAAAGCCTGCATCTGTCCGGTCGTGCCATCGATATACGGTTGCCGGGCGTTTCGACCGCAGCCCTGCGTGACGCGGGGATGCGTCTGCGCGCCGGCGGCGTCGGTTATTACCCGGACTCGGACTTCGTCCACGTCGATACCGGCCGGGTCCGCTACTGGTAGCGAACCAGCTCACTGCTCAGCGGCGTTCTCTTCTTCGCATTTACGGATCTGCGCGCGCAACTTGAGCGCCTGCTTCGCATCTGCCGGCAAACCCAGTTCACCTCGCTCCCATGCCGTTGCCAGACGCTCAAGGGCCAGTCGATGCCGGCCCGCAGCGGCCCGCTGATACCACCCGAGCGCGACAGCCTGATCGTGCGGCAGCTCAGGCCCGCTCTCCGACTGCCAGGCAAGCCAGTACTGCGCCTCTGAAATATCCCGTTCGGCCGCCGAACGGATCAGTGGAATCGCTTCCGCCGGACTCCATTCACCGCCCAGCCCCAGATGAAACAGCGCCAGCTGGTAGGTCGCATCAGCATCGCCGGCATTCGCTTCTGTTTCACAGATAGAGCGAACAGCAGCAAGAGCTGCGGCCTCCGGCTCGGCCTGCAGCAACAAGGGGTGCAGCTCGCTGCGGCAGATACCGGCCCAGGCCGACATCTGACAGCAGAACAGCAAAAGCCATCCGGTCAAAGCGTAACGATTGAACACAGATTTACTCACTTTTTTCCGTGCTGCTGACGGTAAAGAAAGAACATGTTGGTGAACTCCTCCCAGGGGACCGGTCGCGTGAACCATTGTGGATGGATCTGCTCTATTGCAGCGCGGGTCCGTGCCGGTACGTCATCAAGGCTGAAGATCTTCTTGCCAGCTTCATGCCAGACGACGAAGCCCGGTCGCTGACCCATCTTCATCCACGGCAGCCAGTCCGAAGTGGCCTGGTAAAAATACTCGGTGGGCACCGAGGCCTGCGCGGGATCCAGTACATCGCGCAAGTTCGACTTCATGGTGGTAATCGAAGACACGTTGATCGGCGTTTTTGGTGTCTCGTCGGGAAACTGCTTGATGTCCAGCCACTGGGGTATGCCCCAGATGTACATCTCCTTGACCATCCACAGATCGTCACCGGCCCGTCGCCAGCGCTGATGGAAGGGTTCGGACTTTTCCTCGAAGGGTGTCGGCAGCCCCACGAGCCGCGGCTGACGCTCGGCGCTGTACTCAAACGTTACCGGCCCCTCCCGGTAATGGAACGGCTTGACCATATCGCCGGTTACAGGATTCCGGACCTCGTCGACAACCTCGTCGCTCTCCACATCGCGATAGATGCTCGCCTCCCAGTCCGTCACATGCCAGGTATGCTCGGCCAGACGCCGGGTGCGCCGCAGGATCGTGGTCTCGACATTGATGACCGGTCGTATCGCCTCACCCGGCACGGCCAGATCAAGGCCGCCGGTAAACCAGAAGTACACATCCTGGGACTCGAGGCTGGCCCTCATCTTCATCCATGCAGTCAGATTGTCTTCCGGCTTTTCCAGGTCGAGCTGCAGCGGCGCTGAGGGCAGCAGTGGTGCAGCAGGCACCGCGCCGGCCAGGGCACTGCCGCCCAGCACGCCGAGCACTGCCCGGCGATCAAGAAGACGTGTAGCCCGGTCACTCATTGAGATCCCCTGTGAGCCGAAAAAAAACCCCGACGTGATTCTACATTGAGGCCACCGACCAGCGGCCACCGGCCACCGGCGTTTGTACGACATTTCACGCGGCAGAGCACCACGGTGTAGCATCACGGCATCCAGCAGCTGCGACCAGGAACACCAGACATGCAGAACACCTCAGGCATCAGCCGCCGCACGATCCTCAAGGGTATCAGCGCCGTACCGCTCGCCGCGGCGCTCGGGCCGGTACGGGCCCAGAACCGGGCCAAGGTCATCGTCATCGGCGCCGGTCTGTCCGGCCTGAATGCTGCGCTGCTGCTCGAAGAACAGGGCATCGACGTCCAGGTCATCGAGGGCCGGAACCGCGTCGGCGGCAGGGTTCTGTCCCACCGCAATGTCAACGGCAATCCGGAATCCGGCGGAACTTCCTTTGGCCCCGGCTACGCCCGGCTGATGGATGCCTGCCATAAATTCAAGGTCGGACTCATCGATGTCACGCCGATCGTACCCTTCTTCAACGACCGGGAACTGATTCTGGACGGCAAGCCGATTCCGAAGGCCGAATGGCCGACGCATCCAAAGAACCCGTTTCCGGAAGGCATGAAGCAACTGCCGCCCTGGGCCTATCTGATGCCGATCATCGGCAAGAACAACCCGCTCAAGACCGGCGATGCGTGGCTCAACCCGGCCAATGCCAAATACGACATCTCGCTGCACGACTGGCTGACCGGCCTCGGCGTTTCCGAAGAGATCATCGAGCTGTGCTGGAATACCAATCCCAATCACGGCACCACCGCCCACGACGTATCGGCGATGATGGTGCTGTTTGGTCACACCTTCGCGATGATACAGGCGCAGCTCGGCGGCAAGACATTCGGCTATACCGCCGTCGGCGGCAACCAGTCGATTCCGGAAGCGATGGCCGGCGGGCTCAAAAAGCCGGTGCACTTCGAGCGCAACGTCGTCGGTATCCGGACAACGGGTTCCGGTGCTGAAGTGCACTGTGCCGACGGTACTGTCTACAAGGCCGATCGCGTGGTCTGTTCGATGCCGATGTCGGTGCTCCGGCGCGTGCATATCGACCCGCTGATCGGCGGTGCGCAGGGCCTCGCCATCAACACGCTCAGCTCACAACAGATCAACATCGTGCACCTCAGCATCAAGAAGCCGTTCTGGGAAGAGGATGGCCGCAACCCGAATATCTTCAGCAACGGCCTGGCTGGCATGGTGGTCCCCGAACGCAAGGGCAGCACGCCACAGGAAGTCACCAGCCTGACGATCTGGATCCGGGGCCGAAACGCCACCTGGATGGACACGCTCGACGAAAAAGCGGCCGTCGCGGCAATCATGGATGATTTGTACAAGGTACGGCCGGCGGCCCGCGGCAAGGTCGAAGTGGCGGCCTACCAGTCCTGGTATCACGATCCCTTCTCAGCCGGCGACTGGGCGGTCTGGGCGCCGGGGCAGGTCACCGCATTTGCCGGTGCAGTTGGCAATGCGCACGGCCGCATCCATTTCTGCGGCGAACACACGTCTGTATCGAATCGCGGCATGGAAGGCGCGATGGAGTCCGGCGAGCGCGCCGCTTTCGAGGTATTGGGGCTGAGCTGAGCACTGCTGCCCGCGATGCCTTTTCCGTAATTCAGGACCTCTGACATGTCTACACTCATCCGCCCGTTCCGGGCCCTGCGTCCGGTACCGGAACAGGCAGCTGCCGTCGCCGCACCACCCTACGATGTACTCGACACCGGCGAGGCGCGTGCACGCGCCGCTGGCCGGCCATTCAGTTTTCTGCATATTTCAAAGCCCGAGATCGACCTGCCTGAAGGCACCGACCCGTACGCACCCGAGGTGTATGCCAGAGGCACCGAAAATCTGCACAGGCTAATCGAGGCCGGCGTACTGATCCGCGATCGCAAGCCCTGCTACTACATCTACCGGCTGCGTATGGGCGATCACGTGCAAACCGGCATCGCCTGCGTCGGCAGCGTCGCCGAATACGACCGCAACCGTATCCGCAAACACGAGTTCACGCGCCCGGACAAGGAAGACGACCGGGTGCGCCAGATCAGCGCCCTGAATGCACAGACCGGACCGGTGCTGCTGGCCTTTCGCGCCAATGCTGCACTCGGCACGATCATTGCGAGCGCCACGGAGAGCGTACCGGCTTACGATGTGGTTGCGGATGACGGCGTGGGGCACACGCTGTGGGTACTGGTCGATGAGTTGGCGATCCGGCGCATTACGCAGATCGTGGCGGCGATGCCGGCCCTCTATATCGCCGATGGTCATCACCGCTCGGCGTCCGCATCGCGCGTCGCCGCACAACGCGCTGCGGCCAACCCCCGTCATGACGGTGATGAGGATTACAACTACTTCCTGTGCGTCGCGTTTCCACACGACGAAATGCGCATCCTCGACTACAACCGGCTGGTCAGGGATCTGCACGACCAGAGCCCGAAGTCGTTCCTTGCCCGCATCGGCAAACAGTTCGCCATCACACCCGTCGACGGGCAGGCGCGGCCGACGCGCGCAGGACAGTTCGGCCTGTATCTGGACAAACGCTGGTACCGGATTGATATCAAACCCGGTCTCATACCGGCTGATCCGGTGGCCAGCCTGGATGTGAGCATTCTGCAGGACCAGTTGCTGGCCCCCGTGCTCGGCATCGGCGATCCGCGACGCGACAAGCGGATCGATTTCGTCGGCGGCATCCGCGGTCTTTCAGAACTCGAACGCCGGGTCGACAGCGGCGAGATGGCCGTGGGCTTTGCCCTGTTCCCCACCAGCCTCGAAGCGCTGATGGCGGTGGCCGATGCTGGTCAGGTCATGCCGCCAAAATCGACCTGGTTTGAACCCAAGCTGGCCGACGGTCTCCTGTCTCACCTGCTCGACTGAATTGCATCGTCGCCCAGCAGCAGGGCATCGACCTCGGTCTCGGCTGCCAGCCAGTCAGCCAGATCGTCGCCGACCAGGAAGCCTCGCTGCTCCGCCCTGAAATAGGCGGCTTCTGAAATCATCTGGAATCGTTCTTCAAGGCTGATGCAAGGCGCTGGTTCTGCTGACTTTTTATTTGTTTGCCGGTTGGCAGCTGAACTCCTCTGTGCGGCACTTCTGCCCGAGTCTGTGCGGGTGGATGCGCCGCCGACAACTTCTGCGGTCGTCATTTCAGGATTCCTCCATAGACATAAAAAAGCTCAAATACGGTTACATAATCGGACCCACTGCTCCCGAATGCCTTAACCTGAGACAGCTTTCGCAGTGGAGTGCAGGAGTTGGCACGAAGCGCACCGCCCGTTGACGCCACCGCCGGATCGGCACTGGTTACCCGGCTGCGGCAGTTCATCGACCTCACAACGGCTGAAATCGCCAGTCTGCAGTCGCTCACCCGGCCGCTGCGCAAAGCACAGCCGCATGAAGACCTGATCACACATGGTCACGCAAGCAGCACTGCTGTGCTGCTCCACCAGGGCTGGGCCATCCGTCATCGCGCCCTTGAAGACGGCCGACGCCAGGTTCTCGATTTCGTCATTCCGGGTGATTTCTGCGACCCGAGTGTTTTCGTCACACCGGTGGCAGGCTTCAGCCTGACTACCATCACGTGCTGCACCTGGACACCGGTTTCTGGCAGTGCCCTGCTCGACCTGATCGCCGGTTCACGACGTATCGGCGCGATGCTGTGGTGGCTCGAAGCGCAGGAAGAGTCACTGTTGCGGGATCACCTGTTCGCAATCGGCCGGATGAATGCACAGGAGCGGCTGGCAAGCCTGATCTGTGAACTCTGGACGCGCCTGAAGAACGTCGAACTGGATATTGCCGACGGATTCGAATGGCCCGTCAACCAGGAAGTGATCGCTGATGCAACCGGTCTCAGCGTGGTGCATGTCAACCGCACCCTGCGTTGGCTGGAACATGAAGGCATCATCCGGCGTACCGGCCGCGTCTACCATGTCCACAATCCTGAACGCCTCCGGTACATCGCGCACGCTGCGAAAGCCGGCATCGGACAAACACACCTTGATCCCGAAATCGCCGCGCGCCTGCGCTGCTCGCACTAGAGGTATTTTTCCATCGGGAACAGGCGAAAGACGCGCGACTCGAAACGCCGCCAGAATCCCGTCATCGGTTCGTGCGTTGCACGCGCCGGCCCCGAAGCGGTTTCTGTTCGCCATTCAAGACCACCGGATGCGGAGGACGTCACCTGCCAGCTGCTGTCCGGCGCCATCAGCTCCTCAATGGACGCGGCAATCTGCCCGGCAAGCACCGGGCTGTCGATGATCAGTGCGGTTTCCGAATTGAGGTAGGTCGAACGCAGATTGATATTGAATGAACCCACATAGACGATGCGACGATCAAGCACCAGCGATTTTGAATGGAGGGAGAACCAGCGCTCCTCCGTGCAGCCACCTGCAGACGCAATCAGGCGCTGACAGGCTCCGGCATCCGGTCGCAGCTCGAAAAGCTTCATGCCGCTTTCAATCATCGCCCGGCGATGTCGCGCATAGCCTGAATGGTTGGTGACGAGGTCGTTTGATGCCAGCGAATTGGTCAGCGCACGGATGCCGACGCCACGCGCCATGAGCTTTGCCCATTCGGAAAGGGACTCCTCGTTGAGGATCAGATAGGCTGACTCCACCAGGATTTCCTGCTGCGCAGACATCGTCAGGCGCTGCAACGCCTGCGCCACCGCCTGCGGTCGCGAGGCATCGTCCATCGCATCCTGGTCCGGCGGCATATCCAGCACCAGCCGCACGGGCGCCCACAGCAGGCGCGATAGCAGGCCCGTTACGTATATGCCCGCATCCGCATGTGTTGCGGGCGGTGAATACCCGAGCGCCCGCAACTCCCGCGCGGCGGATTCCAGCTGGTCACGCGCTGCAGCACGCTGCTCCGGACGCAGGACATCGCCGGCCAGCGAACCGGCGAGCGCGGTCCACGGACTCGTCCAGAAGGCATCGAAGCCGGCAGCCACGTCGGCAACCACGGGCCCCACCACAAGGATTTCCCGGTCGCGGAAGTTCTTCACCGGATCCAGATCGAAGTATTCGTTGCCGATATTCCGGCCACCGACGATGGTGACCGCACCGTCTACGGTAAAGGACTTGTTGTGCATGCGCCGGTTGAGACGGATGAAGTCGCGCGCGAAGTCGAACAGGCGACCGACTCCGGAGCGGGATTTCGCCGGGTTATAGATGCGGACTTCCACACGTGGATGCTCAGCCATGGCCGTCAACGCAGCATCGCGACCGGCGATGTTGATGTCATCGAGCAGAATCCGCACCCGGACGCCGCGGTCGGCAGCCGCCAGCAGCCTTGCTGCCAGGTAGCGCCCGGAAGCATCCGAATTCCAGATGTAGTACTGGGCGTCGATGGTCCGGACCGCGGCATCGATCAGGGCATCGCGCTCCGACAGGGCCTCACTGCCAGTGTCCACCAGCAGCAGACCGGAGGTCGCGGGATGTTCTGCCGAGGCAGCCATGATCGCCCCTGCGAGCGGCGACTCGTCGGTCGCACGGACCGCAACCACACCAGATCCGGCGAACAGCAGCACCAGCAACCCGACCATGGGCAGAATTCGCTGCCGGATACCGCATCCGGAAGCCCATATGGCACGAATATGGGTTAGAGTCTTAACGCCGATGCGCATCTGGAGTTTTCACCATGTCCAAAGCCAGCAACATAGGCCGTTACATCGAAGTTGGCATTATCGCGATACTGGCAATCGCCGCCCTGGCCGGCATCATCCGCTTTATCATTCTTGCCGAGATCTTCTGAGCGCCGGATCACCGGCACTCGGCATAACGACCCGGTGTCACAGCACTACCGGGCGGTTCGGCAATTCGTTGCGGTTATCTGTGCCCGGCGGAAAATGCACAACTGCCAGTTCACTAAGACGCCCGATAGCCTGTATTGCGCCGGGCCCATACTCGCCATTGCGGAATGCGGCCACAATCGAGTTGCAGATATCTTCCCAGGCCCGCTCCGCGACTTTGCCGTCAAATCCTTGGTCGGCAACGATCTCGATATCGCGTTCAGCCAGCAACACATAGACAAGTATCCCGTTGTGGGCTGCCGTGTCAGCCATGCCCAGCCGACGGAAGATCTCCCGGGCGCGTTCCTTGCCACTGACGTCCCGCAACAGATGGCCCAGAGGCAACGCAGTCTCGATTGCAAAGCGGATTTCCGCCTGGTGTGACCGCTCCGATGCGGTGATCGCTGCGTCGATGGCATTCATGACATCGGCCGGGAAACAGCGCCGCAGCGTGAAATGCGTGGTGGTGAAATGGCTGAACCAGCGTCGCAACATCAGCGATTGCCTACCAGCGACCCGAGGCGCCACCGCCTCCGAATCCGCCGCCACCGCCACTGAAGCCTCCGCCGCCGCCGCCGAAACTGCCGCCGAAACCACCACGCGGATGACTTGCCCAGCGCCCGGCGCGCCCTGCCGGCGCCAGGCCAAGCATGAAGCCGATCAGCCCCATGAGCAGCGCCAGACCGATTGCACCAGCCAGCAACCAGGTCAGTCCGCTGACCAGCAGACCAGTCACCGCAGCCCCCGGCAACTGGCCGAGCGCACGACGCAGGATTGCGCCGGCCACGATGCTCACGAACAGTGCGACCGGCAGGACGTTGTCAGAACCGGTCGACGGGCTTCCGCTCTGCGCCGGCTCCGGCAGCGCTTCGCCATCGATGAGACCGATCAGCCGATCGACACCTGCCGCGATACCGCCGGCAAAATCGCCCTGCCGAAAGGACGGCAGGATGACCTCATCGATTATCCGGTTGGCGGCAGCATCCGGAATCGCCCCTTCCAGACCGTAGCCAACCTCGATGCGGACCTGACGATCGTCCCTGGCCACGAGCAGCAGCGCACCGTCATCCACGCCTTTGCGTCCCGGCTTCCAGGCTCCGACCACGCGCATTGAAAACTGCTCGATCGCTTCAGGTTGGGTGGTCGGCACGAGCAAGACGACGATCTGGCTGCCCTTGCGCGCCTCGAGGTCGGCGAGCTTCGCCTCCAGCGCGGATTGCTCCGCCCCGGACAGCGTGCCGGTGGCATCAACGACCCGACCGCTAAGCGCGGGCACCGGCAATACCGCTGCCGATACACACTGTGCTGCCAGCAGCAACAGGACGGGAAAGCCATGCAGACTACGGGGCATCGCAGTCATGGCCAGCTGATCGTCAGTCTTTACGGTCAAAGTTCACTTCGGGCGGCTTGCTGATCTCCGCTTCATTGCTGACCGTAAAACCCGGTTTCACCTTGTGACCAAACAGCATCGCAGTCAGATTGCTCGGGAAGGAGCGGACCAGGGTGTTGTACTCGCGGGTCGCCTCGATGAAGCGGTTGCGGGCCACGGTAATGCGGTTTTCCGTACCCTCGAGCTGCGCCTGCAGATCGCGAAAGTTCTGGTCGGACTTCAACTCCGGATAGCGCTCCACCACGACGAGCAGCCGGGACAATGCGCTGCTCAGCTCGCCCTGTGCAGCCTGGAAGTTCTGGAAAGCCTGCGGATCGTTGAGCGTTTCGGGTGTGGCTTGTATGGATCCCACGCGGGAGCGCGCTTCGGTCACCTGGATCAGCACATCACGCTCCTGCTGCGCGAAGCCCTCCACAGTACGGACGAGGTTCGGGATCAGGTCAGCACGGCGCTGATACTGGTTCAGCACCTCCGCCCAGGCTGCCTTGACACCTTCGTCTCCGCTCTGGAGCGCGTTATAGCCGCAACCCGACAACAGCAGCACGCTCAGGGACGTCACGAGGGCAAGCAGCATTCTTTTCATCATGTCTACATCCTCTGCGAGGTGGTGAAACCGGGAAGCGGAATGATTATATGCTTGGCCCAGCCCGGAACTGCCTGAAGGAGAATATCGCCCATGCTGCAAGGCTTCCACCATGCCGCAATTTCCACACCCGACCTGGCGCGCGCGCTGCGCTTCTATCAGGGCGTACTCGGCTGCGAGACCGTTCGTGAGTTTGGCTGGCCGGCAGGCGTCGCAGCAGCCGATGCACTTACTGGCCTCAAGGATTCAGCGGCCCGCGCCGTACTGCTGAAGCTCGGTGACAGTTTCCTGGAGATCTTCGAGTTCAGTTCACCGGTGCCGCAGCGGGCCGATCCCGACCGGCCCGCCTGCGACCACGGCATCACGCATATCTGTCTCGCGGTGAAGGACTGCCAGCACGAATACGAACGGCTGCGTGCAGCCGGCATGCGCTTCCACGCTCCGCCGCAGGCACAGGATGGCGGCTTCGTCTGCTACGGGCGCGATCCGGACGGCAACATCATCGAGTTGCTGGAGTTTGTTTGAGGGCTGCAAGGCGGGTATTCACATCCCCGCCTCTCCCGATGCGGAAGCAGATTCCTGGTCCGGCGGTGTCCGTGCCCAGTGGGATCTTGAGCCATTGGAGAAGTCTGTCGCTTCGGGCGGCCAGTTCAGGAACGGAATGCCGTGATTTCCAGCACCCGAACAAACATGCGTTCCGATCTGTATTGAACCTCTAAGGCGTTGAAGCAGGGTCTGAAATCTCTGGCATCCGGCACGGAGCCGGGTTATGGAAACTTGTGCCGCGCGGTCGATGTGCGTATTTTTAAAAGCGAATCACACGGGGGCCCAGTGTCAGGCTTCGCACGGCCCCCTCAGTCCCCCCGCGCTGAACAGCCAATCAGCGCGACATGGTTTCGATCGAGTTGAGGAGACGCCAATGATGATGCCGCCAGCAACGCGCTTTCTACCGACTCTCCTGCTTGCCGCCATTTTCGCGCCACCCATGGCCTCGGCCGTCACCCTGAACATCGACGGCACCGGGCGGCTGACCGGAGCGCAAAACGTCGATATCAATGGGATGCTCTTTGACGTCGTATTCAGGGATGGCACTTTCGGCACCATTTTTGGCAATCCTCCGGATCCCAATTGCAACACGGGCGGCACCGGTGCGTGCAAGGCGACGGCCAGCTGGGACGTGGTGACCTATAACTTTTCCGGCAACATGCCAGGCTCCCTGGCTCTGTCCACGGCGCTGATGGATCAGGTCTTCGTGGATGGGCCCCAGGGCCTGTTCGATTCAAATCCGGGACTAACTGCAGGTTGCGACAACACCACGACTCATGCCTGCATCGTTGCGACGCCGACCCGGCTGAACGGCTTTGCCCAGACCGCACCTGGTACGACAATTTTCAACGGCAGGGCCATCAACTACGACGATTCCGGCGTGGGGACAGACGGTACCGATACGCAGAATTTCTCCACGACCATGAACCTTGAGAATTTCTCCGGTGCTGTCTGGGCCGACTGGACGCCAGCAGTCGTGGTTCCCCTGCCGGCGGCAGGGTGGCTCCTCGGCTCGGGCCTGGCCGGGCTCGGATGGATGAGGCGCAGAAAAATCCGCTGAGCGAAGCTGCGCCGGCGGTCAGCTTCCATCTTCACGAAGCCCCAACTCGAGAGTTGCGCTGCTGCACCCCGCCCGGGGAATACGCTTGCCATTACACAATGCGGCGGGTTCCCATGAGTGGCTTCAGCTGCAATCACATAATCAGATGCGCCGGCACCCGGATACCCGCCCGGCCGGATCCTGTCGATAGAAAAGCGCGAGCTGCGCATACACTTCAGGATAGGCTCGCTGCAGGTGATGCGGCAGCTCAAAGAACATCTCCGTCGCGACCGCGAAGAACTCCGCCGGATTGGTCGCCGCATATGGATTGATGGGGGTGCGATGTCCCGCATTGACCAGGTCGTTCAGGTGCCCGAACGCAGCGAGGAATACCCGGGACCACTGCGCCGATGACATGTTGCCATGCAAGGGCGGGTGACCATTGCTCTTGCCATCGAGGTAATCCAGCTTATGCGCAAACTCGTGAATAACGACGTTTCGGCCATCATGCCCGGGTGCCACAGGCGACCGCGCATCGTCCCAGGAAATCACGACCGGACCGTCGTCGCTGGCCTCTCCCTCCAGCGCCATGACCCGCTCGTGTACGACACCCACCTCATCCCGGTACTCATGCCGGGCGACAAAGGCTCCCGGATACAGGATGATCGATCTCCAGCCCGGATAAACCTCGACTGCATCTTCACGCGTCAGGTTCAGCACCAGCAAACACGCCTGGGCGGAGATCACCACGCGTTTGTAGTCGTCAATCTCCAGTTCATGGGTGCCGAAATATCGCTTCTCGTGCACGAATAACACCGCGAGACTGTACAAGCGCCCGAGTTCGGCCTGGGTCAATCCCGCCAGCACATCCAGTTCGCCCACGACGCGCAGCCACAAGCGCCGATCTATGGGAAATCGTGAAAGGATCCCTGCCCGGCGCCATCTTCGGAATCCGCGGAGAAAAAAACTCAAGTGGAGCGCACCTCAGCCCGGTTTCGGCGCGGAGTTCAAAGGACAGACAGCTTGCCCGTCGCCGGTGCTTCCGATATCCACCCCCGGGCCTCATGGAGCAATGCATAGTCGAAAACCCGGACTTCGCAGGGGAGCATGAAGCCGAATGCTTTCACCGTGTTCAGGATCCAGTCGACGTCCGTCACGACCGCGATGCGTTCAAGCATGGGCCACCTCTTGTTCGCCAGGTATCGAAAACCTGAATCTGCGCTTGCAACGTTAGACAGCCTGAACGCGATTCGTTCCGGGTCTACGAGACCCGGCCGCACACTATCATCTTGATTGCAGTCTGCTTCTGCAGCCTGCACTCCCGCGCTTCCGGCAGGCAGCAAATTCGAAGCCCGCTTGGTACTGCCCATCCAGCCGTCCGGCGCAATGCCGACGTGGCCAGCCGAATTGCCCGCCAGGCGTCGTCAAAGCCGCAGGCCAGCCGATTCTGCCGGAATCCGCGCGAATCCCTGATTCTCAAATAATCAAATGCGCCGGCACCAGGTTAACATCCCCACCTTGACCCGCTGTGGACGGTAGATCTTGGCTCGACGTTCCCGACGCTCCCGGAAAAACCTGCGCCAGTACCTGAGTCGCCGCCTGGTCTTCGGACTGGTCGGTCTGGCGGTGCTTCTTCTGGCCGCGCTGGCGATCTGGGTCTGGCTGCTCGACCGGCAGATCGTGCAGCAGTTCGAGGGCCGGCGCTGGGATCTGCCCGCACAGGTCTACGCGCGACCGCTTGAACTCTTTGCCGGGCAGCGACTCAGCGCCGACGAGTTGCAGCGCGAACTCGCTGCGCTCGGCTATTCAGCGACACCGGCCGTAAAGACACAGGGCACCTTTGCACGCCTGAGCGGCCGCATCGTGCTCATGACCCGACCGTTCCAGTTCTGGGACAGCGCACAGCCGGCACAGAAAGCCACGATCAGCTTCGGCGCCGGCGGCATCGTCGCGCTGACCGACGAGCGGGGCAGAGACCTGTCACTGCTGCGCCTCGACCCGCCCTTCATCGGCAATATATTCACCGCACACGGTGAGGACCGGATCGTGCTGGGTCCGGACCAGGTACCCGAGCTGCTGCTCGCCTCACTGAAGATTGTCGAGGACCGCGACTTCGACAAACACGGCGGCATTTCACTGCGCGCCATCGCTCGCGCGATGTGGGCCAATATCCGCGCCGGTGGTATCGAACAGGGCGGCAGCACGCTGACCCAGCAGCTGGTACGCAGCTACTTCCTGGACAACAGCCGCACCTTGACCCGCAAGCTGCGCGAAGCGCTGATGTCGATGCTGCTGGAACTGCACTTCGACAAGCCGGACCTGCTCAACGCCTACGTCAACGAGATCTATCTGGGTCAGGCGGGCGACCGCGCGATTCACGGCTTCGGACTGGCCAGCCAGTTCTACTTCGGCAAACCGCTGACCGAACTCGAGCCGCAGGAAACAGCATTACTCGTCGCGGTCGTTCGTGGTCCGTCCTGGTACGACCCGCGACGTCAACCGGAACGCACACGCAAGCGCCGTGACATGGTGCTGGACCTGATGGCGCAGTTCGGCCTCATTCCCGAAGCTGTCGCCAGCAAGGCGAAACAGCGCGATCTGGGCGTACGCGGAAAAGCCACGACCTTTGCGAGCTATAACCCGACCTTCATGGATCTGGTGCGCCGCGAGCTGCACGCCGACTACAAGGAGGAGGATTTGCTAAGCGCCGGGCTGCGCATCATGACAACGCTGGATCCGCGCATTCAGGCGCTGGCCGAACAACGGCTGAAGGAAGGCCTCGATGAGCTGGAGACCAGCCGCAAGCGCAAGCCTGGCTCACTGGACGGCGCGATCGTGGTCACCGGGACCCAGACTCCCGACGTCGTCGCAATCGTCGGTGGCCGCAACGCGCGCATGCAAGGCTTCAACCGGGCGCTTGATGCGAAGCGACCGATCGGTTCGCTGGTCAAGCCGGTGGTCTATCTCGCCGGCTTCGAGTCAGGGCGATATACGGCCGCCACACAGGTCGAGGATGCGCCGCTTAACATCCGCCTCGATACCGGCAAGATCTGGAGCCCGCAAAACTACGATCGCCAGTATCGCGGCCCGGTACCGGCCATTCGGGCGCTCGCGGAGTCTCTCAATACGCCCACCGTGCGCATCGGCATGGATGTGGGACCCAAGAAGGTCGCCGGCCTGCTTAAATCACTGGGCATGACAAAGGCGCCGCCTCCGCTGCCGTCCCTGTTGCTTGGCGCGGTCGATCTTTCGCCGATGGAAGTTGCACAGGTATACAACAGCCTGGGCAATGGCGGATTTCATGCACCGCTGAAGGCGGTGCGCGCGGTACTCGATGTGGGCGGCAAGCCGCTTGAGCGCTACCAGCTCAGGATCGACCGGGCGGCCGATCCCTCGGCCGTGGCACAACTGACCACCAGCATGCTGCAGGTGGTTGATCGCGGTACCGCCCGCGGGGCGAGACGCTGGCTGCCACCCGGCCTGGCCGTCGCCGGGAAGACCGGCACCTCGGACGATCTGCGCGACAGCTGGTTTGCCGGTTTCACCAATGACCATGTGGTTGTCGTCTGGATCGGTGCGGATGACAACACACCGACCGGACTCAGCGGCGCCTCCGGCGCGCTCCCGATCTGGGCGCGGCTGGTAGCCGGCTTCGGCGACCTCGGCTACGAAGCGTTGCCGACAGAGGATCTCGCCGATGTGTCTTTCGACTATGCAACTGGCATGATGTCGCGCGCAGACTGCGGCGATCTGATCACCGTGCCGCTGCCTGCGGGGACGGTCCTGCCTGCAAAACCGGACTGCGTGCCCGAATCAGATAATCTCACCAGGCGTGGCATCGAATGGCTGAAGGATCTGCTCAACTGAGACGGCGCAACAATTTTGGCCGGGCAATTGCGCCATCGCTGTTGCTGATCGCCACGCTCAGCGGCTGCGTGCCGCCCGGGGGCACCCGACCATCCCAACCGAAGGCTCCGGTACCCGCAACCCGCCCTGCTCCGGCCCCGGTGCCCGCGCCGGCACCGCCACCCGAGACACCCCCCACACCGCCAGCAGCACCGCCGCAGGCACCCGTGAGGGTCATTCCACCCGTCAGTCCGGCCAGCCAGACGCTGCTCAACGAGAGTCGCGGTCACTCAGCGGCCGGCCGTTATCCGCAGGCCGCTGCCTCCATCGAGCGCGCGATCCGGATCGAGCCGCGTCAGCCGGTACTCTGGCTGGAACTCGGCAACATCCGCCTGAAAGAAGGCGACTACATCCAGGCGGAGAGTCTTGGCCGCAAGGCGCTGAGCCTCAGCGCGGGGGATGCCGCGCTATCCGCCCGCGCCCAGCAGCTGATCAGCGCCGCAAGAAACCGGTAGGAGCGCCTATTTGCGCCGCTTCTTGCCGACGTGGCCGCCTACCGGCTGCTCGTGCAGCAAGCGCACCTGAGTGTCGTTCACATAGTCCGGGTTCTCGAAGTCGGTCGGACCATGCGGATGGTTGTGGCCGTCCGACATCACCC
>CAUJHF010000065.1 GCA_963204745.1 Pseudomonadota bacterium | reverse complement strand
GCATCCGTGACGGTGTAGGTGAAGGTGTCGCTGCCGGCAAAGAAGGCCGCATCGGTGACCGTGTAGGTGATGACGTTGCCAGCGACACTGGTGGTGCCCTTGGTGCCGCTACCCGCCGTGGTCACGCCCGCGTTGCCGAGGTTGCCACCCGTACCCGGAGAGGTGAAGGTCGCTGTGAGGCCAGCCGGTGCGTTGCCCTGGGTAGAGATCGCCGAGGCATTGCCATCGTTGGCCACGGGTACCGAGTTGGTGACCGCAACCAGGATGTTGGCGGTGGTATCGGGTTCGTCGCCGTTGCCGATGGTGTAGGCGCAGCTGTCATTGAGTGTCGTTGCGCTGCCCGAGGCCGGATTGTTGGCCGGTGGGGTATAGGTCACCACCACGCCCGCTGCGGGACCGCCAACGCCGCCAGCCGTCAAGGCAATTGCGCCGTCACCCGAGGTGCAGACACCGGGAGTGACGGTCATCGTATCAGGGTCATAACCCACATCGTTGCTGGCCGGATTGAGGGTCACCGGTACACCGCGTGTGGTGTTGACCGAGTCGTCATTGGCACCGAAGGCGAGGATGTTGACGGTCACCGTCGCGGTCTCGGTGTTGGCACCGTCAGTGATCTGGTAGCCAAAGGTATCGGTACCGGTCGCACCGACGTTCGAGGTGTAGGTGATGGTTACGTCGGCAGCATTGCCCGTGCCGGTCGTTACCACGGCCGTGCCCTTGGTCGGGTTGGGGGTGGTGCGCGTGATGGTTACCGGATCAGTGAAATCGGTGTCGTTCGCGCCAACGTTGATCAGCTTGCCCGTCGCCTCCAGTACATCGACCGGGCCGTCATCGACGGCAGCAGCCGCAGCGACAATGGCGATATCAAAGGTAAAAATGTAACCCGCATCGAAGCCGGTCGCCGTATCGCCGGCACCGACCACCAGATCCTCGCCGTTGTTGAATTCATAACGCTGGAAGCCTGCTGCAGCACCGGCAACCGGCGTGGCCGCCGTAAAGTTGCTGTAGCTGCTGACCAGTGTCTGGACAGCGCCCAGGGACACATCGTCGCCACCGATAGTCACTGTGGCCGAGATGGCATCCGGGGTGCTCTGGTTATAGGTGCTCTCGTTGGTGAAGTTGCTGCCAAAGTTGTAGTTGCCACAGATGTGCGCGCCGACGATGCCACCGAAGGCGCCTTCGGTGCAGGTCCAGGTTGCGCCAACCGCATTTCCGCTGCTCATCGACACGCCGGTCATGGTGTGTGTCATCAGCGGGGTAGCACCGACTTTGGCAACCCGGGCATAGGTGCCGCTGGCGATAGCCAGAGTATTGGCGGCGACATCGAAGGTCCAGGTCGCCGTGTCGGCACCGGTGGCTGTCCAGGGCGAGGCCGACGAGGCACTCTTGCTGTAACTGCCGACGCTTATCATGGTTGCGGCAACTGGCGCAGCGTTTGCCACACCCATGCCACCCACGCCCACAAGTGCTGCCAAAGTCAGTAACTTCTTCATTCGTGTTTCCCCAGATTCTGGTTGCTATCGACTCAGGCTGCCCCGCCTGGCCCCGTTAATCGGCCGCATTAATATACCTGTATTCATGACAGGTCTGTTTTTTTCAATTCTGTCTGATCGCGCGGCAGTTTGCATCCTTTACGCCCCGATGGCCGCAATGTGGTGTCGGCCTGATATGCACGATGCGATACTGCGCCGAGGCCCACTGGAGCGGGAACCAGAGCGATGCACCACCTCCGCGTTACTGGCTTCATGGCCCTGTGCCTGATCGTCGCTGGCTGCCTGTTCGACGACAACAGCAACAATCTGCCGCCTGAATCCGGCCTCTACACCCTCAGTTCGGGTGGCTTCGAGCGCAGTTATTACCTGGACCTGCCCAGCGACTATGACCCGGCAGCCGGGCCGAGGCCGTTGATCATCGCCTATCACGGTACCGGCGGCAGCCACGAGGCATGGCTCGACGATTACCGGCTGCGCGAGGTCGTGGGCGATGCGGCAATCCTCGTGTATCCGGATGCCCTGCCCAACGCGGCGAATATCAATCAATGGGATTTCAGCAATGACTTCCGGATGTTCGAGGATCTGCTCGAGCGCCTGCCGCGGCGGGTGCAATTCGATGCCAGCCGGGTGTTCATCACCGGCCACAGCAGCGGTGGCGGCTTCGCTCACGAACTCGGTTGCCGCTACGGGAACCGAATCCGGGCCATTGCGCCGGTCGCCGGATCGTTGACGGCGACGAGCTGTGTCGGCGCGGTCGCTGTGCTGCAGATCCAGGGTCAGTACGATTCGCTGGTGCCGATTGGCGTGGCCCAGCTCGGGCACCGGTTCTGGACGCTGTATAACGGCTTTGACCTTAACTCCAGCAATCCCGGTGTCGTGCCCGAGTGTGTTGATCACGCGCCGGGCCCATCGGACTACCCGGTGCAGTGGTGCCTGCATCAGGAAGGTCAGGGCGCCGGCAATGCGGCACACGGCTGGCCGAGTTTTGCCAACGTCGCGATCTGGGCATTCTTCAGCGGGCTGTCAGACCGGGCGCCACAGGATGAACCGCCGCCCGGCGGCGGCAACCAGCGTGCGCTGGGCAATGCGGATACAACGCTGAGCTTTACGCTGCGCTATCCCTCGGGGATTCCCGCACCCGTGCAAGGGGTTGCGGTGTTGTACCCGGCCGGTACCCGACAACCCATTGGTGAGGCGCCGCTGGCGTTCCTGAATCTGAACTTTGCGCCGGGTGCTGTCGCGGGGGATGAACGCGATTACCAGATACCTGTGCAGTACCTTGGTTTCGATGGCTTTCCGGGCAGCTATACGCTGGATATCGCTATCTATGTGGAAGGTGGCAGCTTCCCGATCCCGGCCTCTGGTGTTGACCAGACTGTACTGGTCGACGTGGACCTGGTGAACGCTGCGACGCCAATCATGGTGCCGGGAGTGCTCACGCTGGAACCGGTGCAGACCACGTTTTAGCGCAGGTCTGCACCGTTACAGGGCTGTCCTCAGCGTATCGTCTTGGAGCCGACGTTCGATAGCGCGCTGTCCCGGCCGGCGCTGTCGCTGGCCACCACGGCGAAGTACCAGGTTCCGGTTTCCAGTCCTTCGACCATGTAGCTGCTGAGGCCGTTGTTCAGGTCGACGGTCCGGGTGAGCGAATCTGCGCGGGTGCCGTAGTAGAGGCGATAGCCGGCCAGATCGCTGAGCGGCGTGCCGTCGGTGTGCTGCGTCGGCGGCAGCCAGGAGACGAGGGCCGTGCCGGTGGTATTCGGCTGTACGACCAGCGTGAAGGCCGGCAGCGACGCGTATCCGGTGCCATCGCTGACCGTGATGACGATGCCTTCGGCCGCGCCTACGTCATCTGGTCCCGGTGTGCCGCTGAGTCGCCCGGTGGCGGGATCGAGGTTGGCCCAGGCGGGGGCGCCCATTACGCCGAAGCTCAGCGGGTCGCCATCAGGGTCCGAGGCGGTGGGCGTAAAGCTCCATCCCGCGCCCGACTGCACGCTGGTGGCCGGTGTGCCGGAGATCGTGGGTGGGTGGTTGACCGGCGTTGGCGCTGGTGCCGGTACAGGTACAGGTACAGGCTCTGGCGTCGGCGTTGCTACCGGCGCGGTAGCGCTGTAGGTGACCGTCAGTTGTGCCCGGCGCGAATTGCCCTGTGCGTCATAGGCGCGGACGATGATTTGGTTGTCGCCCGTCAGCAGTTTCAGGTTGCTGACCGACCAGCTGTTGGTGCCAGTGGCCATACCAGAGCCGCCCCGCCTGTTTTTCCAGACGACCTTCGTGACGCCCACATTATCGCTGGCGACACCAGCCAGGCTCAGCAGTCCAGCATTGGTGCTGAAAGTGCTGCCGCCGGTCGGTGCCGTGATGCTGATGTCGGGCCGGGCACGATCGCGAGCCATCGCCTGGGAGGCGAAGCCTGCAATCAGTACGGCAATTAACAAGTTAACGGGGAATCGCGGCCACGCCGAGACACCCACTGGTAACCCCGCTGTCATAGGAATTCCCCTTAGACCGGAAGCTTTGCGCCCCCGTCTTTCGACGGGTTTGCCCTGAGCAGTGGATCGCGATACTCATCGGTGCGAGAGAGGTCGTCAACGGCAGTTGCACGATCTGTGCTGCTGGTCGGGGATATTGTTCAGATTGCCTGTTTATGTACTGTCGCAGCCCGTTTATAGTTAACATCCGCGAACAGTCACATCACCCTGAGGAGTACTTCGAGATGGCGAAAACCGCCCGTGCACCGACCAAGTCAGAAATCCTGAACCACATTGCGAAGGATACGGATCTGTCCCGCAAGCAGATCAGCGGCGTCCTGGACTCCCTGAACGGGATCATCAGGAAGAGCCTGCGCAGCACCAGCCAGTTCACGCTGCCGGGTCTGGTCAAGCTCAAGGTCGTAAAGAAGCCGGCCACCAAGGCGCGCGAAGGTGTCAATCCCTTCACCGGCGCGAAGATGACCTTCAAGGCCAAGCCCGCCTCCAAGAAGGTCCGCGTGCTGGCACTGAAGAACCTCAAAGAGATGGTCAACTGAGTTGAGCTGATCCGGCAGGCAGGCGGGTGCGTTGTTACCCGCCGGCCGGCAGGAGCGGGGAACCGGGGTCATACTGGGGTTTCGATCCTGAAACCCCTGTCTGACCCCGGTTTCGTTTTTGCATCCGGAAACCGAGTGTCTGGTCGGCGATCTGCCGCACGCGGGCGTCGATTTCGGCTTCCGTCAGATTTCCCCAGTTCTTTGCAGCGCGGTCTACCAGGCGGGTCACCTCGCGCACTGGCGGCTGAAATCCGAGTCCGGTAAACGTCGAGAAAGACAGTACATTGCCGACCTTCTGGTCAGGCGTGAAGCGCCGATGCAGTTCGCGCTTGAGCGAGAAATACGCGCTGAACTGTGCCGGGCTGTGCTGTTTGCTGATGAGTGCCACGCGCTCGCTGTGTTCGACAAGCGCACCAGCCGATATCACGGTGCCGGCGCGGAGCTGCAGCCAGTCCGCAATCACCCGGATCGACGGGTTCGGATTGAGGGCCGAGGTCCGTACCGGCGGCGCATCGGCTGCGGCCAGTGCCAGCGCGACAAATTCGGTGCAGTACATCCGGCTGGCATCAGCGAGATCAAAGTACGCGTCAAACGGAATGTGCTGTGCATAGCTCCGCCGGGCGAATTCGACGATCCTCGCCGGATCGGCACCGGCCGGCGGGTCGTAGACCGCAATCCATGTCTGGTTGGCGACGAACCATTCCAGCGTCATGCGCCGCATGCCGCCGCCGACTGCAGCGGTCGGGGGCCCGGACCAGGTCGGACGTATCTGTCCGTTTGATTCATAGAGCCACGGCACGCCATCTTCGATCGAGATGATGCCGGCGTGGATCCAGGGCGAAGCGTCGGCAATCAGCAATGACATCAGGAGGCCGAGCGGTGAGCCCTGCTCACTGACGACGAGCTGGCCGTTGCGCAGCGGGATGCCGTGGAAATCGACGCTGTCCGGCCTTGCGGTAGGTGGCCTGGTGGCGGGTGGGGTTTCGATCTGCCAAGTCGCGTAGCCCGCTGGCCCCAGGCTGCTGCAGGCGGGCAGCAAGGCCGCCACGAGCAGCGCTGCCGCCACGGTGGACAGCCTATGGTGCGGCTGCTGCATGTTGAGGCGCTTCAGCTGTGGCCGGCGGCTTGCGATAGTGATTGCTGGCGGGTGGAGCAGCTGGCCGCATCTCCGCCGCGACCTCCGGCGGCAGGTGCATGCAGGCCGTGAGGCCGGTGCCGAGCGCACCAACGGGGAACAAGGCGATGATCAGGCGCAGCGTTGCTGCATTGCTTGCCATGCGGCGCATCTGGTCGGTTACTCCGGTGCCGGGGCAGGTCTTCCCTGTGCAATCTTAGCCGCTGCACGGGCCCGAAAAAAAATCGCCCCGCACGAGGCGGGGCGATTTCAGTCAGGCAGGTTCCGGTATTACTTGGAGATGTCGGAACCGAAGCTGTAGCGCACGTCGATCAGCGCGGAGTCGCCAGTACCCAACGATTCACTATCATTGCTGGTGCTGGCGTTAACGGTGAGCGTGAGGCCGGTCGAGAGGCTCGGCAGCCAGTGATAACGACCACCGACGACCAGTGAGGTGTCGGTGTAGTCTTCATCGATGCTGGAATTATCCACATCGTAGTTGCCCTTGGTCCAGTTGATCATGCCTTCGAGTTCGACATTCTCGGAGATCATGGAGCGCAGACCAAAGCCCAGGCCGTAACCGTCGGTGTTGCCGCTGAAGCCTTCAGCACCGTCCTCATCAAAGTCGATATCGAGGTAGTTGATGTTGGCGATGAACTGGGTGTTGCCGCTGCTGCTGATGGCCTGGTGGAAGCCCAGCGTGGCGCGGTAGCCATCCCAGTCGACGTCCGGGCTGTTGTCGTAGGTGCCATCTTCATAGCTGAGCTGGAAGTGGAAGTTTTCCAGGAAGCCGATGCTGCCATCGACCTTGAAGCCATCACCCTCGCCACCGCCATCGTCAAAGCCATCGCTCTGGATCCAGCCGATCTGGCCGTAGTTCCACTGCGGCTCTGCGGCAGCGGCGGTGCCGGCAGCCAGCAGGCTGGCGGCGCTCAGTACTGCAATTCCAATCCGTTTCATTGTGTAATCTCCTTGAGATAATTGTCGCGACAAAGCGCAGCTGCCTAAGGGCTTCCCCCCGTGACCAGTATCCTCAGATCGGACTGGCCGTGGCGTCGGCGCAACGCGATTAGACGTTTTTTACACAATGAAAGTCAATCCCTTTAGGCTTCGGGGACTTGGGGGAAGAGAAAGTGTGGCTTCAGGGCAACGCCTGATTGCTGCTCTTCAGCTCTTCGAGTTCCAGCCAGCGGGCGGTGGCGGCCTCGTGTTCGGCCTGCTTGGCCTTCAGTCCGTCGAGTACCGGTACGGTTTCGTGCCAGGGCTTGTCGTAGAAGTTCTTTGCCGTGGTCTTGCGCTCCAGCTGCTTTATTTCTGCCTCCAGCGCCTCGATCCTGCCCGTCAGGGCATCGAGTTCCCGCTGGTCCTTGTAGCTGAGCTTGCGGCCCTGCCGGCGCGCCGGCTTTGCGCCTTGCGTGTCGCGTTCGGCAACCGGCTGGGCGCCCCGCTGCTGGTTCGGATTGTCGGACTCGGCCAGCGTGCGACCCTGGCGCAGCCAGTCGGAATAGCCGCCCACATAGCGTTCGATGCGTCCGCCCGTCTCGAAGGCGAACACGCTGGTCACGACGGAGTCGAGGAACATGCGGTCGTGGCTGACCACGATCAGCGTGCCCTTGTACTCGTCGAGGCGGTCTTCGAGCACTTCCAGGGTTTCGACGTCCAGGTCATTGGTCGGCTCGTCGAGCACCAGAAAATTGGTGGCGCGGGTAAACAGGCGGGCGAGGATCACCCGGTTGCGTTCGCCGCCGGACAGCGCCTTCACCGGGGTCATCGCGCGCTTGGCGGTGAACAGGAAGCCCTTGAGGTAGCCGATCACGTGCCGCTCATGGCCGTTGATGCGCACATAGTCGGCACCGTTGCCGACGATGTAGGCCACGCTTTTTTCCGGGTCCAGGGTTTCGCGCAACTGGCCGAAATAGCCGATTTCCAGCGCCGTGCCCTGCGTGACCGTGCCCTGCTGCGGCTGGATTTCGCCGAGCAGGATGCGCAGCAGGGTGCTCTTGCCCACGCCATTGTTGCCGATCAGGCCGATGCGGTCGCCGCGGCGGATCTTGCAGGAAAAATCCCGGAGCAGCGGTTCGTCGCGGTAGCCGTGCGTGACGTGTCGTGCGGTGATCACATTGCGGCCCGACTGCTCGGCCGTTTCGATGGACATCTGCGCGCGCTGCTGCGGCGTCAGGCGCTGTGCATATTCCGTGCGCAGCTGTTCGAGACGCCGCACGCGGTTCTGGTTGCGATGCCGCCGGGCCTTCACGCCCTGGCGGATCCAGACTTCCTCTTCGTCGAGCTTCTTGTCGAACAGGCGGTTGGCGGTGGACTCGTCCTCGAGCAGCTTTTCCTTGCGCTCGAGGTAGTCGTGATAGCCGCCCGGAAAGCTCAGCAGCCGGCCGCGGTCGAGTTCGCAGATGCGCGTGGCCAGCTTGTCGAGGAAAGCCCGGTCGTGGGTGATGAACAGCACGGCACCCGGCCAGGTGCGGATGCGGTTTTCAAGCCACTGGATGGTGACGATATCGAGGTGGTTGGTCGGCTCGTCGAGCAGCAGCAGATCGGGCTTGCTGATCAGCGCCTTCGCGAGCCCCACGCGACGCCGCCAGCCGCCGGACAGCTCGCCGATCGGCTGTTCGGCCGGCAGCGCCATCTCGGTGATCATCAGGTCGACGCGCTGGTCGATACGCCAGCCGTCGAGTTCGTCGATGCGGTGCTGCAGCTTGTCGAGCCGGGCGAGGCCCTGCTTGTCGAGTTTCTGGTGGGAAAGCTGCTCGTACTCGTCGACCAGGGCGCGGACGTCCGCAAGGCCATCGGCGACCACCTCGCGCACGGTGGCTTCGAGAGATTCGGGCAACTCCTGTGCCAGCGTGCTGATCACCAGGCCGTTGCGGTACTGGATGGCGCCGCTGTCGGGCTGTGCTGTGCCGGTAATCAGGCGGAACAGGGTGGTCTTGCCGGTGCCGTTGCGGCCGATCAGGCAGACACGCTCGCCAGCCTCGATTTCGAAGTTGACGCTGGTCAGCAGCTTCTGCTCGCCGTAGGCGAGTGACAGTTCATCGAGGCGTACGAGTGACATGGGGCGCGGATTATACGCATTCCCAGGCCAGCGGCTCCTCGTCCATCAGCGCAATCTGCTCGCGCAGCGCGAGCACATGCTCGTCCCAGTAGCGCTGGCCATTGAACCACGGGAAGGCGATCGCAAAGGCCGGGTCGTCCCAGCGCCGGGCCAGCCAGGCGGCGTAATGCATGATGCGCAAGGTGCGCAGCGCCTCAATGAGATTCAGTTCGGTGGCATCGAAGTCACGGAACTCCGTGTAGCCGGCGAGCAGTTCGGCGAGCTGCGGCGTCTGCTCGTTGCGATCGCCGGACAGGAACATCCACAGGTCCTGGACCGCGGGACCTGTACGGGTATCGTCGAAGTCGACGATATGTGCCACGCCATCCAGTACCAGCACGTTGCCGGGATGAAAATCGCCATGCAGCCGCAGTTCGCGTGGCGTGCCGGCCCGCTCATAGCAGTAGCCGATGCGCTCGAGGGCGGCGGTACAGACACTTTCATATGCGGGACGGATGTCGGCGGGAATGAAATCGGCGGCGAGCAGCCAGTCGCGTGAGGCAACACCATAGGACTCGATACTGATCCGTGGCCGGTGGTGGAACTCTGCCTGCTGACCGCAGAGGTGGATGCGCGCCACAAAGCGACCGAGCTGACGCAGCAGCTGATGATCGTCGAGTTCCGGTGCCCGGCCACCGAAGCAGGGGTAAACCGCAAAGCGGAACGCGCCGTGATGATGCAGGGTCTCGCCGCTGGCATCTGTCAGTGGTGCCGCCACCGGAATTTCCTGATCAGCGAGCTCGATGCTGAAGTCGTGCTCTTCACGGATCGCTGCATCGCTCCAGCGGCCCGGGCGATAGAATTTCGGTACCACCGGCGGTCCGCCCTCGATACCGACGCGATACACGCGATTCTCGTAGCTGTTCAGTGTCAGCAGACGGCCGTCGCAGTGCAGCCCGATGCTTTCCACCGCGGCGAGGATATCGTTCGGGGAGAGCTCCTGGTAGGCGAGGCCTGCGGCGGATTCCGGGGCTGCATTGCGACTCACGGGGTTTCTGGCTCTCCATCCGATGGCGTGGCTGACCATTCTTCAGCCGCTATTCTGCTCCAGGCTGCTATTCTTGGAGCCAGTAATTAACGGGAAACATGACCATGTCTGACGAACGTCTGCAGCTGGAACTCAAGATGAACGAGGCCGACCTCTATCTGGAGGAGGTCTTTACCGATCGTCGCGTCGGCACCATCCAGCGCCTGAGTCCGGTCGACAAGTCCGGTCAGCCGGACGTTTCGCGCCCCGTGCTCTATATCGGCCAGACCCAGCTCATGTCGCGCATGGGTGCGCTGCCGCTGAGTTTCGATATCCAGGCCGCTTCCCTGGATGAGGCGCTGGAGAAATTTGCCGAAGCGGCCAACCAGTCGCTGGTGGAGACCATGCAGAAAGTCGAGGAGATGCGCCGCGAGCAGGCCTCTTCGCTGATCGTGCCCGATGCCGGTGGTTTCCCGGGCGGCGGGCTGGGTGGTGCCGGCGGCGGCAGCCGGTTGCGCATGCCCTGATTCGTTCCGGCCTGAGCCAGCAGGCTTATGTACTGCGGACGCTTTTTTGCGTCCAGAAGCGACAATTTTTGTCACCGCTTTTCACATAAGCTGACCGACATCGGCTGTTTCCCTACTGTTTGCAGGCTGGCACGGCCCTTGCTTGATCTGTTCCGGACAGAACAGATCGGAAGGGTGTGCTCATGAGTGTGCAGGTCATCAGGGACCAGGACGCAACCTGTGAAGGCGGGGACTTTCTGCGCGTTTACTGTCAGCAGAAACGCGGTTCGGCTGCCACTTTTGCCACCATTGAGCGGGTATTTGGCGGTGCGATACGTACCCAGACCTGGTTCTTTCGCACGCTGGTCGATTGCGCGCCGATGGATGCCGAAATGGCGACACAACTGGCTGCGGCCTATGCCGAGCGCAAGAATATCCCGGTCGTCTATGTGGAAGTTGAAGACGCCCGCCGGACGCCTGCCTGAGGCCTGACGACGTACACTCTGCCCTGACGGGGGTCAGGGAGGCGTGCCATGGCAGCAGCGGGCAGCGGTTCCGGTCAGGTTCCGCGTATCGATCTGGACCGGCAGACCTGTCACAGCTTCGATCAGGCCAGCAGCCGTGAGTGGCTGCTCGGCAATGGCACAGGGGGCTATGCCGCCGGTACCGTCAGCGGTGCGGCCACCCGACGCTATCACGGTCTGCTCATCGCCGCCCTGGCGCCGCCGCTCGGGCGGACCCTGTTTCTCGCCGGACTCGAACTGCAGGCCGACTATCTCGGCCAGTCCTTTGCGCTGAGCGCTCATGAATATGCCGATGGCACAGTGCACCCGGATGGCTGTCGCCACCTTGGCGCCTTCGCGCTCAGCGCAGGCCTGCCGGTATGGACGCATGTGTTTGGCGATGTGCGGCTCAGTCGCACGGTGTGGATGGGCCGCGCGGTAAATACCACTTATATGGGTTTCCGGCTCGAGCAGGCGAGCGCTCCCGTCCGGCTCAGGATCGTTCCGCTGTGTACCTGCCGCGACCATCACGGCCAGACGCGGCGACAGGGCGCACCGCTGGTTACACCGATCGCATCGGGTATCCGCGTCGAGGCATATCCCGGCGCGCCGCCGCTGCGCATCCTGTGCGCCGGCGCGGATTTCCACGCGCGTGACGACTGGTATCTGGACTTTCATCACCGCCTGGAAGCCGAGCGTGGACTCGACGCCGGCGAAGACCTGCATTGTCCGGGCGATTTCCACCTGCGCCTCGAGCCGGGCGAAAGTGCCACGCTGATCTGTACGGTCGAAGCGGATGCTGTTGAATCGCCGGTGGCTGCGCTGCGTGCCGATCAGCAGCGGCGCATGGCATTGCTCGATCCGGTGCGTCAGGAACCGGGCTGGGTGCGGCAGCTTGCGCTGGCTGCCGACCAGTTCATCGTCAGGCGCCCGATAGCCGGCAGCGATGCACAGGGCGCCAGCGTGATTGCAGGCTATCCGTGGTTTGCCGACTGGGGGCGCGACACGATGATCGCCTTGCCTGGCCTCACCCTCATCACCGGCCGGAGCGATATCGCGGCGCGCATCCTGCGCACCTGGGCCGGCCATGTCAGCGAGGGACTGCTGCCGAACTGCTTCCCGGAGGATGGCGCCGCACCGGCATACAACACGGCCGATGCGACGCTCTGGTATCTGCATGCGCTGGACGCGTGTATTGAGGCCAGCGGCAACATGCAACTCTTGCGTGAATTGTGGCCGACCGTTACCGGCATCATCGACTGGCACCAGCGCGGGACGCGCCATGGTATCGGTGTGGATCCGGCGGACGGACTGCTGCGTGCCGGCTCGCCGGGTTTGCAGCTGAGCTGGATGGATGCGAAGGTCGGCGAGCGGGTCATCACCCCGCGTATCGGCAAGCCGGTGGAGATCAATGCGTTGTGGTACCAGGCGCTTTCATCTGCCGCGGCGCTGGCCCGCCGGCTGGGCGAGACCGGGCTGGCAACGCGTTATGCGCAGCTTGCCGCTCAGCTGCAGGTTTCTTTCCGCGCCCGTTTCTGGTTTGCGGCAGGCGGTTATCTTTACGATGTCATCGACACGCCGGATACCGGGCGCGATGATCCGACGTTGCGACCGAACCAGATCTTTGCCGTGTCCCTGAGCTCCGGGCTGCTCGATGAAGCGCAGGCGCGTGCCGTGGTCGACGTCTGTCAGCGCGAGCTTCTGACGCCGATGGGACTGCGCAGCCTGGCGCGCAGCGATCCACGCTATGTCGGTATCTATTGCGGCGGACCGCAGGAGCGCGATGCGGCTTATCATCAGGGTACGGTCTGGTCGTGGCTGCTCGGTCCCTTCGCAATGGCGCATTTCCGGGTGCACGGCGACCGCGCTGCCGCCCGGGCCTTGCTGGCCGGGATTGGTCCCCATCTCGCCGAGACCTGCGTGGGCAGTCTCGGCGAGATCTTCGACGGTGATGCCCCGCATCTGCCGCGCGGCTGCTTTGCACAGGCATGGAGTGTCGCCGAGGTGTTGCGCGCCTGGTTTGCCCTGAAGGAGACAGCATGAACCGTGTGGAGCCAGGCAACGATCCAGACACCAGCGACGTGACCGGTGTATTTGCGATCGAAACAGCCGAGGGCCGGCGTCTGGCCGAAGAATTTCCGCCTGGCGAGGGCTGGAAGAAGTGGGGGCCTTATCTGTCTGAGCGTCAGTGGGGCACCGTGCGCGAAGACTACAGCGCCGATGGCAGCGCCTGGGAGTACTTCCCGCACGAGCACGCGCGCAGCCGTGCCTATCGCTGGGGCGAGGATGGCATCGCCGGCTGCAGTGACCGCACCCAGACCCTTTGTCTCGCACTCGCGCTCTGGAACGGACACGATCCGATCCTGAAGGAACGCCTGTTCGGCGTAACCAACCGCCAGGGAAATCATGGCGAAGACGTCAAGGAGGTTTACTACTACCTCGACGCGACGCCGACCCACTCGTACCTGCGCATGCTCTACAAGTATCCGCAGACCGGATTTCCCTATGCGCAGCTCGTCAGCGAAAACCACCAGCGCGGCGAATCGCAGCCCGAGTACGAGCTGATGGACACGGGTGTGTTCGACGGCGACCGTTACTTTGATGTGTCCGTCGAATACGCGCAGGCGGCGCCTGAAGATATCCTGATGCGCATCACCGCCTTCAATCGCGGTGCCGATGCCGCGCCGCTGCACATCCTGCCTCAGCTGTGGTTCAGGAATACCTGGAGCTGGCAGGAGCACAGTGTGCGCCCGCGTATCTGGCACGCCGATGAAAACGAGGTGTTTGCCGAGCACCCCGAGCTGGGCACTTGCCGGCTCTATGTCGATGGCGAGCCGGAGCTGCTTTTTACCGACAACGACACCAACTTCCGCAAGCTTGATGGCCTTGATGTGCCTGGCTACTTCAAGGACGGCTTTCACGAGCGTGTGATCGGGGGCGTAAAAGAGGCGGTGAATCCGGCCCGCACCGGGACCAGGTGTGCGGCCTGGCATCGCTTTACCGTGCCGGCGCAGGGCAGTGTCGAGGTGCGGCTGCGGCTGTGCCGGCAACCGGTGTCGCTGCCTTTCCGGGATTTCTGCGCCATCATTGATGAGCGCAAGGCGGAAGCCGACAGCTTCTACGCACGCATACAGCTCGGGCTGGAGGACGATGATGCACGTGCCGTCCAGCGTCAGGCATTTGCCGGACTGATCTGGTCCAAGCAGTATTACTACTACGACGTGCCGCAATGGCTGAAGGGTGATCCGGCACAACCACCGCCGCCTTCGAGTCGCCGGCATGGGCGCAACTGGGAGTGGCAGCACCTCAACAATGCCGACATCATCTCGATGCCGGACAAGTGGGAATATCCCTGGTATGCGGCCTGGGATCTGGCCTTCCACATGCTGCCCTTTGCGCTGATCGATCCGGACTTTGCCAAGCGCCAGCTCGTGTTGCTGACACGTGAGTGGTACATGCACCCGAACGGACAGATTCCGGCCTATGAATGGGCCTTCGGCGACGTCAATCCGCCGGTGCATGCGTGGGCGGCGTGGCGGGTGTTCCAGATCGACCGGGTTCAGCGCGGCGGCAGGGGTGACCTGCAATTTCTCGAACGCGTGTTCCACAAGCTGCTGCTCAATTTCACCTGGTGGGTAAACCGCAAGGATACCGAGGGCCGTAACGTCTTCCAGGGGGGCTTTCTGGGCCTCGACAACATCGGCGTATTCGACCGCAGCTCGGAACTGCCTACCGGTGGTCATATCGACCAGTCCGACGGCACCAGCTGGATGGCGATGTACTCGCTGAACATGATGCGCATCGCGCTTGAGCTTGCCCGGCACAACAACGTTTACGAGGATATCGCGACAAAATTCTTCGAGCATTTCCTGAATATTGCCGCGGCCATGACCAGCATGGGTGAAGGTGAGCTCGGGCTGTGGGATGACGAAGACAAGTTCTTCTATGACGTCCTGCATATGCCTGACGGCAGGATGGAACGACTCAAGGTCCGTTCGATGGTCGGCCTGATCCCGCTGTTTGCCGTGGAGACCATCGATGCGGACATGCTGGAGAAGCTGCCGGGCTTTGCCCGGCGGCTGGAGTGGTTCCTGAACTACCGTCCTGATCTCGCCGCGCTGGTCTCGCACTGGGATGTGGGCGGCAAGGGCGAGAGGCGTCTGCTGTCACTGTTGCGCGGCCAGCGCATGAAACAGCTGCTCCGGCGCATGCTCGATGAGACCGAGTTCCTGTCGGAGTTCGGCGTACGGGCGCTGTCGCGCTACCACGCGGAACATCCCTACAAGTTCGATGTGAACGGCGACAGACTTGTGGTGGCCTATCAGCCGGCGGAGTCGGATACGGGATTTTTTGGCGGCAACTCGAACTGGCGCGGGCCGATCTGGTTTCCGGTGAACTTTCTGATCATCGAATCGCTGCAGAAGTTTCACTATTACTATGGCGACGACTTCAAGGTGGAGTGTCCGACCGGTTCGGGCAACTATATGACTATCAAGGAAGTATCAGAGGAGCTGACGCGCAGGCTGGCGCGGATTTTCCTCAAGGGTCCGGACGGCAAGCGCCCGGTATATGGTCATGACGCGCGCATGCAGACCGATCCGCAATTTCGCGACTATCTGCAGTTCTACGAATACTTCCATGGCGACACCGGACGCGGTGTCGGTGCCTCGCACCAGACCGGCTGGACGGCGCTGATCGCCAAGCTCCTGCAGCCCCGTCGTCCGACAGGCTGAATCGCGGGGGGAGGCCGGCCAACCCGGGGGGGGGGTGGTGGGGGGTAAACCGCGCAGCCCG
>CAUJHF010000064.1 GCA_963204745.1 Pseudomonadota bacterium | reverse complement strand
GCATTGAGACCGCTGAGTGCTACCTGGAATGACATGATCTATCTCCGTTCAATTAACTGGTGGATGCAGGCGCATAGCGCGCTTACATGACTGCCTTGATCTGCGACAGGCCGACGCTTGCGCCGGTATCTGTACGCAGCTGGGTGCCGCTGCCGTTACCGGACAGCGTCACGCTGGAAACTTTCGAGGCCACATAGGTCGCCAGTGCCGTATCGCCGCCGCGGCTCTCGATCGCCGCAGTCATCGAGTAACGACCAGCCTGTGCGGTCTGGCCATTTGCCAGTGTTCCGTCCCAGCTGAAGTTGCTGATGCCGGCATCCTGTGGGCCGAGCGGCAGCTCGCGTACGAGCTGGCCCGAGTCGCTGTAGATGCGGACCTTTGCTGCCTGTGTGGCGTAGGGCAGTTCGACCGCACCGGCCAGTGGTTTCTCCGCTGTCAGTAGTGCAGAACTGTCTTCAGTGAGGATCGTACGACCTACCATCGAGGCCGCCTGCAGGGCCTGGCCCGAGTTGTAGGCTGAGGCCAGCTCGTTGACCGACGTGGTCATCTCGGCGATGCCTGTTACGGTACTGAACTGCGCCATCTGGCCGATGAACTCGCCGTTCTCCATAGGCTTCAGCGGATCCTGGCTTTGCAGCTGCGTGATCATCAGGGCCAGAAAATCTTCCTGGCCGAGATTTTTTGAGTCCTTTCGCGCTGTGGCCGGCGGCGTTTGCAGGCTGGCCAGCAGGGAATCGGTACCGCTTATTCCGGTCATCGTCCGCTTACTCCTTTAATGAGTGATTGCATGGCTACTGGCCGATGCTCAGGGTGCGCATCAGCAGTTCCTTTGAGGTGTTGAGCACCTCGACGTTGCTCTGATAGGAGCGCGATGCAGAAATCATGTTGACCAGTTCGTCGACCGGGTTGACGTTCGACATATAGATGTAGCCATCCTTGTCGGCCATCGGGTTTCCCGGGTCATAAAGTCTGGCGGGTTCCGCACTGGTCTCGACGACACCGGCGACACGCACGCCGGCACTTTCCGGTGCTGCGGCACCAGCGCTGTTGTTCATCACAGTCTGAAAGACAGGCTGACGCGAGCGATAGGCCGCATCCGCCGAGCTGGCCACCGTATTGGCATTGGCCAGGTTGCTGGCGGTGGTGTTCAGTCGTACCGACTGGGCGCTCATCGCCGAGCCGGAAATATCAAAGATCCGGAACATACTCATGATCAACGTCCTCCGTTGATGGCGTCGCGCAGGCTGCGGATCTGCGCTGAAAGGAAGGTGAGACTCGCCTGATAGCGCACGGAGGTCTCGGCGATGGCGGCATTCTCCCGCTGTGAGTCCACCGTGTTGCCGTCAAGCGATGGCTGGTCGGGTACCCGGTACATGGGTGTTGCCGTGTTAGGGCCTGCGATGCCGTCGAGCTGCACATGTCCCTTGCTCGTTGCCTTGAGGCCGAGGTCACCGCCGCTGCCTGCGCTCTGCATGGCAGTACGGAAATCGATATCGCGTGCCTTGTAGCCCGGCGTATCGGCATTCGCGACGTTGTCGGCCAGCAGCTCGAGGCGCTGGTTGGCAATACCGAGTGCCCTGGCGTTCAGGTCGAGTTGCGTGTTGATGTTCAGAGCCATGTGCGTCTCCGCAAAATCCTTGCAGTGGTCTATGCAAGCCACGTGCCAGCTCTGCCCAGGTGGCGGCCGGAAGCGGAATGCGGCAGATCAGCGGCAAACCGTCGCCAGATCAGCGGCAAGTTGTTGCCGCCGTGCTCGGCCGGGTGGTGTGTGCGTCAGCGGGCACGGTTCTTGCAAAACACAGGCCATGAGATATCCAGACACCGAAACGGCTGTTTCCTTCTGCGGGCTGGTCCTGTCATGCATGCTGCTGTCGCTGCCGGTTCATGCAGATACAGGCCCGTGGCAGCCGCATGGCGAGATCCGTGATGCGGCTGCGAAAGCCGTGCGCAGCGCCGCTGCTGATACTGCTGGAACCATTGAAGTTGTGGCCGATTCGCCCGATCCGCGCCTGCAGTTGCGGCGCTGTGAGGAGCCGCTGAAGGCGGTCCTGCCGTCCGGTACCCGGCTTGCGGGTCGCCTGACCGTCGAAGTGAGCTGCAGCGGGAACCGGCCCTGGCGGCTGTATTTGCCCGTGCGGATTGAATCGTCCCGGCCGGTGGTCGTTGCAGCCAGATCCTTGACACGTGACACGATATTGGCGCCAGCCGACGTGCGTCTGGCGAAACTCGGCCCTGGCGTCTCTGCTTATGGAACGGTTACCGAGCCCGCACAAGTGATCGGGCAGAAATTGCGACGGCCGCTGGAAGCAGGGGCGCCGCTCAGTGCGGCCTTGCTCGATGCGCCGCTGCTGGTGAGACGCGGCCAGCAAGTGATGCTCGAGGCGCTGGCTGGCGGCTTTGCGGTCCGCGTGGCCGGGGTGGCCAAGGCTGACGGGGCGCTTGGGCAGCTGATCGAGGTCCAGAATGGCTCGTCCGGCAAGATCGTGCAGGCGGTGGTCCGGTCCGAGCGGACGGTCGAGGTCCTGTTGCGTTAATTAATCTCATTAGGCCCTAAAGTTCCCAGGCACCCGTGCCGACAAGGACCACAGGGCTGATTTTGCTCAGGAGTACAGCGGATGGCGGACAAGATCAACGGTTATGGCGGGGGCGGAGTAGACATAAGCACTACCCGGCTTCGTGCCATCGAGCGTGGCGAGAATGCCGGACAGAGCCGAAAACCGGCGTCGGCGTCGGCATCGGCGTCCGCAGACGACGTACAGCTGACGCACACCGCGACCAGCCTCAAGCAGATCGAGACGCGGCTCGCCAGCATTCCGGACGTCGATCGTGCCCGGGTGGAGGCTGTCCGTCAGCGCGTCGAATCAGGCACCTGGAAGATGGATGCCAACCGTATTGCTGACCGGCTGATGCGCTTCGAGCGCGACCTGGCCTGAACCTTCTTCCCATGTCCGGCAGCACATCCCTGATTGCCCGTCTGCACGATCTCGTCACTGAAGAAGTGGTCGCCGTTCGCGGCGTACTGGAACTACTCCGCCGTGAAAGCGCGGCATTGCTCCGGCGTGATGCCGGTGACTTGCTCGTGATCAGCAATAGCAAAGCGGAAGCAGTTGCTCGCGCGGCCAGTCTCGGCCGGCAGCGGCAGACGTTGCTGCAGGAAAATCCCGACCTCGACCAGGCCGGCATGGCTGCGGCTCTGGAACAACTGCATAAACTGGCGACACAGTGCCGTCAGCAGAACGAGGCCAATGGCCTGATGATTCGCGGCCAGCGCAGGCGTATCGAATGCGCACTGAACATACTGCGCGGTGGCCAGCCTGGCGTGGATATTTACGGCCGGGACGGTGCAACAACGCAGCTCACGCGTCTGTCCCGCGAGCCGCTCGCTTCTTACTGATTACCGGCCTATCACGCGCGGCACCGCTTCGATCTCGTCGCGGGCAGACTGCGTCATTTCCAGAAATGGCCGCGTACTGAACTTCACGTTGGCGAGTATTGCCTGTGCCGGCATTTCGACGCGGAACGGTGGTGTTCAGGATCTGGGCGCTGATATCGATTCAGTTCTTATTCAGCGCGCCTGCATATCCTGAGTCCGTCATCAATCCACCAGTACCGAGGTCAGCTCTCATGTTGTACAGAAGTATGCTTGCGGCCACCCTGATGTCCGGCCTGGCCTTTGCCTCAGTCGCGGAGGCCGGACATTCTGATCCCACTGTCCGGCTCGGCGTGGATGTCATCTGGGGCGGTGGTTATCTCCGACCGGCACCGGTTGCCTGGTATCCGGCTCCCGTATACAGCTACGCTCCGCCGCCCGCATATGGCCGGCCCTATTGGGCGGGCGGGCATCGCCGGCATATTCGTCATGAACATCGATACGATGACCGGCACGATCACCGGCGTGACGACCGGCGTGACGACCGGGGACGCCGCGGTCATTGATAATCGCCGGTGCGCTGCACCCGGACGGACCGGTCCGGGTGCAGTCATCCGTTTGTAGATATTCCCTTGCATGGCACATACTGCTAAATAAGAGCTGAGTGTGTTCAACCCGCCTGCAGGGAGATTCGCTTCATGGCCGCAAAAAACGTCATCGTGTTCCCGACGGACTTCTCACCACGGTCGAAATCGGCTGTCAGCTGGGTTCAGCAGATGGCTGAACAACTGAAAGCCGAAGTACATTGCGTCTATGTGGTCGAAGAGCCGCAGATCTATGCCACGCTGGATATGGGGCCCGTACCGATCCCGTCCATCGAAGAACTCACCACATCGGCGCGCATCCGTCTCGACGCTTTTGTCCGCGATAGCATCGCGGCGCTGGGCCTGACCGCCAAAGCAGCGGTGCTTGTCGGCCGCCCGTCGGACGAGATCGTCAGCTATGCCGGCGCACATAATGCGAAGATGGTCATCATGACCACCCACGGTTACAGCGGTGTGAAGCATCTGTTGCTTGGCAGTACCACCGAAGCCGTGCTGCGCCATGCTGCGTGCCCGGTATTGTCGATCCGCACCGCCTGAGTTCCGGTACAGGCCGGACGGGAAGCTGCACCATGGAAGGTGATTTGCAGGACGCTGCCGGTTATCGCATGCCGGCCGAGTGGTCGCCGCATCAGGCGACATGGATTTCATGGCCGCATAACGCGGACACCTGGCCTGGCCACCTGCCGGGCGTTGAGCGCACCATGGCCGAGGCGGTGGGGGCACTCGCGGGCAGCGAACTGGTGCGTATCAATGTCCGCGATGCAGACCATGGCTATCATGTACAAAAGCTGCTCGCAGGACGGGTGCCGCCCGAGCGCGTGATCATCCATCAGTTCCCCACCAACGATGCCTGGTGCCGCGATCACGGCGCTATCTTCGTGACGCGCAATGCATCCGATGGGGACCGGCTGCTGGCCCTGGATTTCGAATACAACGCCTGGGGCGGCAAGTATCCGCCCTGGGACCTGGACAACGCGATCCCCGGGCGTATGGCCGAAGCGCTGGGTATTCCCGTAAAGCACGTACCGATGGTGCTCGAAGGCGGCTCGATCGATGTGAACGGCAAAGGTTCGCTGCTGACCACCGAGCAGTGCCTGCTGAATGAAAACCGGAATCCGGGCCTCGACAAGGCCACGATAGAAGCGCGCCTGAAGGTGTTGTTCGGCGTCGGGCAGGTGATCTGGCTGGGCGACGGGATCGTGGGTGACGACACCGACGGTCATATCGATGACCTGACGCGCTTCATTGCCGACGACCAGGTGGTCACCGTCATGGAGCAAAACCCGGCGGATCCGAACTACGTGGCCCTGCAGGAAAACCGTGAGCGCCTGGCCTCGGTCCGTCTGCCTGATGGCCGGCCGCTGCGAGTCATCGAGCTGCCCATGCCGGCGCCCCTCTGGCGCGGCACGACGCGCTTGCCGGCGAGTTATGCAAATTTTTACGTGGGCAACCGGGTGGTCCTGCTGCCGACATTCAACTGCCCTGCTGACGAGGAAGCTGCTGCGATCCTCGCCCGCTGCTTCCCCGGCCGGCGGATCGTCAGCCTGGATTGCCGCGAGGTGGTGGTCGGTCTCGGTACCTTCCACTGCCTGACGCAGCAGGTACCCGTAGCGCCGGAGTGATTCCGGCCTGCCGGACGCCCGGCGCGGCGCAATTGCCGGCCAATGCAAATTTCCGGTTGTTCCCGGTGCCCCTAAACCTTATTCTTTCGCCCTCCGCACAGCCGGGACTCCCGGGGCTGTTACGTTCCCACTCAATGGTTGGTACCAATGGCTGAAATCAGCAGATTTGTTCATCATCATTTCCGGCACTTCAACAGCGCGGCGCTGATCGATGCCGCCGACGCCTATGGCCAGCATCTGGATGCTGGCGGGCTGATGTTCATGACGCTCGCCGGGGCCATGAGCACCGGTGAACTCGGCCTGTCGCTGGCCGAGATGATCCGCCGTGGCAAGGTCCACGCGATCTGCTGCACGGGTGCCAACCTCGAGGAAGACGTGTTCAACCTCGTCGCGCACGACCACTATGTACGGATTCCGCAGTACCGGCACCTGACAGCGGCGGACGAAGAGGCGCTGCTCGCCCGCCATCTGAACCGGGTGACGGACACCTGCATTCCCGAGGAAGAGGCGATCCGGCGGATCGAACACGCGGTGCTGGACGAATGGACCCGCGCTGACCAGAGCGGCGAACGTTATTTCCCGCACGAGTTTTTCTACCGCATCCTGCGTTCCGGTGTGCTGAAACAGTATTACCAGATTGATCCGAAAGACAGCTGGTTGCTCGCAGCCTGCGAAAAGAACCTGCCGATATTTGTGCCGGGCTGGGAAGACTCGACGCTGGGTAACATCTACAGCTCGCACGTGATCACCGGCGACATAAAGAATGTGCATACGGTGCGTACCGGTATCGAGTACATGATCGAGCTGGCGCGCTGGTATCAGTCCGAGTGCCATCAGCATTCGATCGGCTTTTTCCAGATCGGCGGCGGTATTGCCGGCGACTTCCCGATATGCGTGGTGCCGATGATCGAGCAGGATCTGCAGATCCGCGATATTCCGCGTTGGGGCTATTTCTGCCAGATCAGCGATTCCACCACGAGCTATGGCTCGTATTCCGGCGCAGTGCCGAATGAAAAGATCACCTGGGGCAAACTGTCCGCAGACACCCCGAAGTTCATCATCGAGTCCGACGCGACCATCGTCGCCCCATTGATCTTCGCCTGTGTACTGGGCGAGTAACCGGAGTGTCAGCTGAAGTGGCCGATAGCGCTGTACCCCCGATCCGTGAGCCGTCTGCTGCGAGCGGGCAGGATGCCTGGACGCCCGAAGCGTCTGCCGAGCTGTATCGGGTCGAGTCCTGGGGTGATTCCTTTTTCACGATCAATGAGCAGGGTCATGCATCGGTGCGGCCTTTTGGTGACGAACGGCTGTCCATCGATTTCGTCAAGCTGATCGAGGAGCTCGAACGGCGTGCCGTTGGTGCGCCGGTGCTGGTCCGCTTTCAGGACGTCCTGCAGGCGCGCGTGCGCATGCTCAACGAGGCCTTCGCGGCGGCGATCGAGGAAGCGCAGTACGGCAACCGCTACAACGGCGTCTATCCGATCAAGGTCAATCAGCTGCACGAGGTGGTCGAAGAAGTGCTCGATGCCGGCCGGAAATATGGCATGGGACTCGAGTGCGGTTCCAAGGGCGAGCTGATCGCCTGTCTGCCGCATCTGACCGAAGAAGGCATGCTTCTGGTGTGTAACGGGGTCAAGGACCGCACCATGCTGTCGCTGATCCTGTCATCGCAGCGGCTTGGTCTCAACGTCGTTCCGGTCATGGAGAAATATTCCGAGTTCGAGACGCTGCTTGCGGTGGCGGATGCCCAGGGTCTGACGCCCAGGCTCGGTGTGCGGGTGCGCCTTGCCACTCGCGGTTCGGGGCGCTGGTCCGAGTCGGGCGGGGCGCGTTCAAAGTTCGGACTGTCGGTGCCCGAGCTGGTACGGCTGGTTGCCGAACTCGAGCGGCGCGGAAAGCCTGAAGCGCTGGCCTTGCTGCATTTTCACATCGGCAGCCAGATCATCGACATCCAGGTGCTCAAGCGCGCACTCAAGGAGATCACGCAGATCTACGCCTCGCTCGTCAGGCGGGGCATTGGCATCAAGTACATCGATATCGGTGGCGGCCTTGGTGTGAGCTACGGCGCCGGTCATGCGCGCGGCGAAGCTGGCGTGAACTACGGACTGCAGGAGTACGCCAACGCGGTCGTGTTTGCGATCAAGGAAGTCTGCGACGCGCAGGAGGTGCCGACGCCGATAATCGTCTCCGAAAGCGGCCGCGCGATTACCGCGCATCACTCCGTGCTGCTCGTGCCGGTACTCGAAGGTCATCGCCGAAATGGTGCTGACCGGTGCGAACTGCCAGCCGATACGCATGCTGCGATCGAGTCCCTGAAGAAGATCCTCGACAATGTGCGTAATCCGGATCGCGAGCCTGAAGAACTGATTGAGGCCTACCACGATATAGAGGAAGTGCGGATCGAGGCTCATACCCTGTTCAGCCTCGGCTACCTGGAGCTGGACCAGCTCGCGGTGGTCGAAGAGCTGTACTGGTCGATTGCCCGGGAACTTCTCGCGCGGCTGCGTCCGGCTGAAATTGATCCGACGCCGGCCGAAGTACTTGAACTCGAAGAGAAACTGACCGATCGATACCTCTGTGATTTCTCCGTGTTCCAGTCGATTCTCGATCACTGGGCCATCGACCAGTCATTTCCGATCATTCCGATCGACCGGCTGGACGAGAAGCCCGAGCGTCGTGCGGTGCTGGTCGATCTCACCTGTGATTCAGACGGCAAGGTCAGTCATTACATTTCGGCGCTCGATGACAAGAGTTTCCTGCCCGTTCATTCACTTGTTGATGGCCGGCCCTACTATCTCGGCTTTTTCCTGATGGGCGCTTATCAGGACATCATGGGTGATACACACAACCTGTTCGGCCGGGTCCCGGAAGTGCATGTGTATGCTGATGCAGAAGAACCCGACAATTTCTGGATCGAGCGGATCATTCCCGGTGCGACCGTGCATGAGATGCTGGCGCAGGTGCAGTATTTCCCGAATGATCTGAGTCGGCGCATGAGCGATATCGTCAAGCGAAAGATCGATGCGGGGCAGGTCCGGCCAACAATGGGCATGGAGATACTTGCGCAGTATGTGGCCTGCTTCAATGGCACAACCTACTGCGACGCCCCCGGCGGACAGCAGGCTGCTGCCAGGGAGCGCGGGCAGGGATGAGCGCGCGGCAAAAACTACCGGTTGCCCTGATCCAGATGCGCTGCGCGGCAGAGCCGCAGGCCAATCTCAGACACGCGCTGGAAATGACGCGCGAGGCTGCGCAGAACGGGGCGAAGCTGATCTGTCTGCCGGAGCTGTTTCAGAGCCGCTATTTCTGCCAGAGCGAAGACAGCGCGAACTTCGCGCTGGCAGAGCCCGTGCCGGGGCCGGCGACGGAGGCTTTCGCCGCACTGGCAGCCGAGTTTGATACCTCGATCGTGATCAGCCTGTTCGAACGACGTACTGCAGGTCTCTATCACAACACGGCGGCCGTGCTTGACGGGCGCAAGGGCTATGCGGGGAAGTACCGCAAGATGCATATCCCCGACGATCCGCGCTACTACGAAAAATACTATTTCACACCCGGGGATCTCGGCTTCCAGGCCTTCACTGCCGATGCAGCGAAGCTCGGCGTGCTGATCTGCTGGGACCAGTGGTATCCGGAAGCGGCGCGACTGACAGCACTGAAGGGCGCGGAGATCCTGATCTACCCGACTGCGATCGGCTGGCACCCGGAAGAGAAGGCCAGGGTCGGTGAGCGCCAGCATGCGGCCTGGGAGACGGCACAGCGGGCGCATGCGATCGCCAACGGCTGCTTTGTGCTGGCTGTCAACCGTACCGGTTTCGAGCCGGATCCTGCGGGCGAGGGTGGTATCGAATTCTGGGGGCAAAGCTTTGCAGTGGCCCCCGATGGCCGCGTGCTTGCACGGGGTCCAGCTGATAGCGAGGCGATCATCGAGCTGGAACTTGATCTGGACGAGATCGAAGCGTTTCGTATCGGCTGGCCATTTCTGCGTGACCGGCGCATCGATGCCTATGCCGACATTAGCAGGCGTTTCAGCGACCAATCATAGGAGCGGCGTCTTTCAGAAGCGGCTTGCCGTAGGAGCGCCTTGCCGTGGGAGCGCCTTGCCGTGGGAGCGCCTTGCCGTGGGAGCGCCTTCAGGCGCGATCCCGCTCTTTCCCTCCTGGGATCGCGGCTGAAGCCGCTCCTGCTCGGGGCATCAATCGCGGCTGAAGCCGCTTCTGCTCGGGGCATCAATCGCGGCTGAAGCCGCTCCTGCGGTTGGTTCAGTGCGGTTCGCCTATACCTTGCGTACGGGCCAGATAGCGGCCGATGTCGTTGGGGCTTATCAGAAAGCGCCGTCCGTTCGCCTCCCTGACATCCAGGTCGCGCAGCGCATCGTCTGGTACAGGGGCATACAGCACGAGTGCCGGCAGGCCCTGATTCTCCACACCGATTTCCGCAATCACCTCAGCGCGAGGGCGCGGAAAATCGAGGTACCGGACATCGAGTACGTCGCGCAGCTGCGGATAGAAACCGAGCAGGCCTTCGAGAGTGGCGCAGGCCGGGCAGTAGCATGGACCCTGCGCCTGGTCCATGAAATCCGGCTTGAGTAACAGCAGTTTGTCGCGCGGCATGATCGCTCCTCAGTATCGGTGACTACCAGGGCAGGGGCTGCCCGTCATAATTGAAGAACTGTCCCGATCGTTCAAGGGTCCAGCCGTCAATCAATGTGCGCATGCCGGTCACGCTCGGCGCCGAACGGATCAGCGGGATCACGCCGGCGCGCACCAGCCTGACGAGGTGTTGCAGGTCGGGCGGTCCGGGATCGTCCGCAGCAAGGTCGAGCAGGCCACGCGTATCCACGAGACCCGGGTTGACGAGTCCGACGATCAGTTTACGGGCCTGCAGATCCAGGGCGAGGTTACGCGCGATCAGGTGCAGGGCCGCCTTGCTGGCCCGATAGGCATACAGGTTTGCCGGTGGCTGCAACAGGCCGATCGAGCCGGCGGCGCTGCCGAGAAAGATGATTTTTTTCTGGCTGCCGGCCTCGACCAGCGGCAGCAGCGCCTGGGTCAGCAGTGCCGGTCCCAGCGCGTTGGTCCGGTATGCATCCAGGAAAGCGCTGTCTTGCCATGCACCGAGAATCTGCGGGCCACCCGGTCCGAGCAACGCGGCATTATGCAGCAGTACATCCAGCGCGAGGTCGTTACCCAGGCGGCCGACGAGTTCGTCGATGGATGCCGGGCTGCCGAGGTCCAGCCGTTCGATCCTGATATGCGGTTGCACCTGCGCGAGCGCCCGGAGTTCTGTCGCCGCTACCGGATCGCGGCAGGTCGCGATGATCTGCCAGCCGGCGTCTGCATACTGCCGTACAAATTCGAGTCCGATGCCGCGATTGGTACCCGTGATGAGGATGCTTTGCATCGGTGTTCCTGATCATTGCTCCGAGGTTTGCATTTTTGCACAGTTGCAGACAGCATTAGGCTTGCTGTCCATAAAAAATTATCGCGCCCCCGGGCGCTCCCAGCCGGAGAACGATTGAGATGGTGACCTATATCGCTACGCTGCTGGCCAGGCCCGGCCACGAACTCGAGGTGTCCAGGTTCTATCAGGAACTCGAACCCCTCATGCGTGAAGCCAAGGGTTTTCACGGTCGCAATGTCTACCGCGCCCGGCCGGGTACCGTGGAAGCTGAAGTCCGTCGCGTCACGCCGGCTGCCGAACTGGCCGCCCATCCCCGTCACGACGATGGCCCGCAGGGCGTGCAGTTTGTCATCGTTGAAAAGTGGGACAGTGTTGCGGACCGGATTGCCTTCTCGCGCGGCGCATCCAAGGCGCGCAGCGCGCAGCTCTTCCCGCATCTCCTGCCGGCGCACTCGCATGAAGTCTATGAGGACGTGACCACCCCCGAATGAAAAAGGCCGCGCCCTCCGGACGCCCGGCGGCGAATCCTTTCCGGTCCTGCAGTCGAAGGGAAATGGTATGGAACCGTCGCAAGACAAGCTCGTGCCCCGGATTATTGCAGCGGCTGAGACCTACGATATCCAGGCCTGTGAGGAACACATCGCCTCGGCGATAAACACACTGGAGCCGTTGATCTATATCCGCGAGGTCCTTGCGCCGCTGTTGCGCGAGACGGGTACACGCTGGCATTGGGGCAAGCTGTCGGTTGCGCAGGAGCACATGATTTCCGGGGTGGTCAGGCGGCAGTTGTACTATGCGCTTGATCGCCACCTGCTGGATGCGCGCGGGCCGGTCATTTTGTTCACCACACTGAGTGGCGAGCGCCATGAGATGGGCGGGCTGATGGGCGCCGTGCTCGCTGCCAGTCGCGGCTTTCGTTGCATCTACCTCGGGCCGGATTTGCCCGCTCCCGAGATCGCCCGATTCTGTGCGCACCGCCCGGTAGAGGTGGTTGCGCTGAGCCTGGTGGTACAGTCAGACGTGATCGATGCCATAGCGCAGCTGGCAGATCTCCGTGCTCATGTTCCGCTTGCTACCGAGATATGGATCGCTGGACATGCCGCGACGATGATGGCTGTGCAGGATATTCCTGCCGGCGTCACTTCCATACCCGACATGCAGACCTATCTGGACCGGCTTGCCCGGCTGCAGAAGCCGTCTGCTGCGACTCCCTGAGGATGGCAATGAAAATACCTGCCCGAAAACTTGTCCAGCTTGGTGTCGTTGCCGTGGTCATTCTGGCGGGGTTGTGGCTGCTCCGCCGGCCTGGCCAGGCGGAGGTCATATTTCCCGTCCGGCGAGACGTCGTGGAAGTAGTGGTTGCAACCGGCCGTTTACAGGCCATACGCGAAACCCAGGTGGGTGCGGAGTCCTCCGGTATTGTCGAAAGCCTGGCGGTCGATGAAGGGGCGCTGGTGCACAAGGGGGATTTGCTTGGTCGCTTGACCGCCGGCGAGACGACAGCACGTCTGGCGGCGTCGCGTGCCGCACTGGACGTGGCGAAGAAGAATCTGCATGCCGAGGAAGCCGCACTCGAAAAATACCAGCAGGAGCTTGAGCGTCTGCAGCCGCTGGCCGCACAGAAGCAGGTTTCTGTTGCAGAAGTCGAGCGTGCGACTGCCGATGTACGCGTGCAGTCGGCGCGTGCGGACGCCACACGTGCCGCGTTCCGAGAAGCAGCGGCAGAGGTACAGCGTGTCCGCCCTGATTTTGACCGGCGCGAGGTTCGCGCACCGTTTGGCGGCGTGATTACGGAGCGGCTCGTCGAACCCGGTACGCCTGTCTCCGCAGCACAGGGCTGGTTCCGGATCTCGGAAATGGCCACCACGGAGATCGAGGTGGAAACTGACGAAAACAACCTGGGCAAGCTGAAAGCAGGCCAGCCGGTAACCATCTTCGTGCCGGCATATCCCGAGCAGCCGTTTTTCGGCACGCTTACCCAGGTCGGGCCGTTTATTGACAGCGAGCGGGGCGTCGTGCGCCTGAAGATCACACCGCAGGCGTTGCCTGATTTCGTGCTGCCGAACATGACTGTCGATGTCAGCATCGAAGTGCGGCGCGCAGACCAGTCGCTTGCGTTGCCGGTCAGTGCCGTTGCGCTGCAGGCCAGCCCGCCTTTCGTGCTGGCGGTAAGCGCCGATGGCGTGATCGAGCGGAAGTCCGTGCGCATTATCGGCCGCAACCCTGACTGGGTGGCAGTGCTGGATCTGCCGGACAAGACCCGGGTACTCCGCTCGCAGTTCGGTTTCACACCGGGCCAGGTGATCCGCCCGGTTCGGGCCGATGCTGCACCGGATGAAGGGCGGCCGGCGAGTGGAGCGGCGCGCCGCTGATGTTGAGCTACTTCATGTGGTCTGTGGCTTTTCGCCACTTGCGCTACAGCATCAGTCAGTCGCTGCTGACCATCGGCGTCGTTGCAATCAGCGTATTGCTCATCATCTATCTGTGGACGATCATCAGCGGTACGCAGACGCGCATCGTGCAGAACACCACCGGTTCCCTGCCGCATATCACTGTTGAGCCGCCCGAAAGAACCCCGCTCGGTGCGTGGAACCTCCCGATGCCGGATGACCAGTCCGGCAAGCTGTATGTCGGCGAGGTGGTCAATCTGCCCAGAGGGCTTGAGCGCATCGAGGACTGGCAGCTCTGGATGCCCTATCTGGATCATGCTGACCCGGCCATCACCGCCGTTTCTCCGCTGGTGTCCGGTCAGGTATTCATGAACCGCGGTTCGCGTCGCCAGTCAGTGCGTATCCTCGGTGTGCTGCAAGCGCGGCACAACGGTATCGTCGAGATCGAGAAGAACCTGGTGGAAGGCCGGTTTCTCGCCATGAATTCCGGCGATGTCGTGATGGGAAGCAAGCTGGCCGCTGATTTCGGCGTCAAGCTGCGTGACAAGGTGCGCCTGACCGGTCCGGAAGGGGTTGCGCTCAATTTCACGGTTGCCGGTATCCACAACACCGGGTTTGGCCAGATCGACGACGGACTGGTGTTTGTCAGCTTGCGGGACGGACAGTCACTGCTGGGCTTGTCCGGGTCGATCAGTTCATTCGGAATCAAGCTTGCCGATCTGTATACAGCTGAACAGGTTGCACAGAAGATCGCACCCGGCCTGCCATTCAAGGTGCGATCCTGGGTGCTCGACAACCCGAACCTGTTCCGCACCCTGGATGCGCAGAGCCAGACGCGTAACCTCATTCTCCTCATGTCGACTATTGCCTCGGGATTCGGTATCGCCAGCATTCTGGTCATGGTGGTAACCAGCAAGTACCGTGAGATCGGAATCCTCAAGGCGATGGGTGCTACACCGGCAGATATCCAGCAGATTTTTGTTATCGAAGGTGTATTGCTGGCGCTGGTCGGCTGTCTGGTCGGTGTACCTCTGGGTGTTGGCCTGCTGGAGTTGCTCGCCGGTATCCGCAGTGTCGGCCCGGATGGCCGGGTCGATGCGCCATTCCTGATCCAGATCGAACCGGCGGTACTGGTCGGTGCATCGCTGGTCGCGCTGGTCACCGGTGGCATCGCCTCCTTCTTCCCGGCCCGCCGTGCCGGAAAGGTGGACCCCATGCAGGTGATCAGGGGTAACTGAATGAGCGCTTCCCCGGTCGTTGAACTGGATCAGGTCGGCAAGACCTACTACAACGGTGCAGTTGAAACGCCGGTGCTGTTTGATGTCTCGTGCGCGATCGTGCCCGGCGAGTTTGTCGCGATTGTTGGCGGCAGTGGTTCCGGCAAGACGACTCTGCTTAACCTCATGGGTTTGCTGGACCGGCCTACGGCCGGCGAGATCCGGATCGAGTCAGTCAAGGTGACCGGTCTTGATGAGGTCGAGCGCGCCAGGGTCCGGCGTGATCGACTGGGTTTCATCTTCCAGTTTCATTACCTGCTGCCTGAGTTCACCGTTATCGAGAATGCCCTGATGCCCTGCCGGATGCGGGGGCGGGAATTCGAGCTGGCACAGGAACCGAGAATGCGGGAACTGCTCGCGGCGGTGGGACTGGATGACAAGCTCAAGGCGCGGCCTGCGCAGTTATCGGGCGGTCAGCAGCAACGTGTGGCGGTTGTCCGCTCGCTGGCGAACAACCCGGCGGTGGTCTTCGCCGATGAACCCACAGGAAACCTCGACAGCAAGAGCGGGCGAATGGTCTTCGATCTCATGAAGCGCCTGAATCGCGACTCAGGCACTGCCTTTGTCATGGTGACCCACGACGATCACTTTGCCCTGGAGGCGGACCGCGTCATCCGCATCCGCGATGGTCGTATCCAGGGCACGAAAGGTGGCAAAGGGTAGCCGGGCCCTTTAGCGCCGACTGGCAAAGGACTGCAGCCGTACCTGCGGCGTGATGTAGCCTTCCTGCGGTGGTTCCACGTTGGCGAGTGCCGTCGACAGATATTTCTTGTTGCAGTCACACAGCACGGTGACAACGACAGCGTCGGGGCCCATTTCTTCCACCAGTTTCATCGCGCCGACGATGTTGGCACCAGAGGAGATGCCGAGTCCGAGCCCGAGCCGGTGTGCAAGGGCCTGTGCCATCAGGATCGCATCGCCATCCCACACATCGACCACGCTGTCGAGCTCGTTGAGCCTGACGATGGAGGGGATGAACTCGTCGCTGATGCCCTGGATGCGGTGCGAGCCAACCTTCTTGCCGGTACTGAGCGTCGGCGAGTTGGCCGGTTCCAGCGGGTGGACGCGCACCTTGCGGGCCCCCCGGCGCAGATGTCGTCCAACGCCCATCACCGTGCCGCCGGTGCCGACGCCGGCCACAAAGGCATCCGCCGCGACGCCAAACTGGGCAAGTTGTGCCTCGATTTCGGGGCCGGTCAACCTCTCGTGGGCTTCAACGTTGTCGGGGTTGTCGAACTGGCGCGGCAAAAAGCAATTGGGATTTTCTGCCTGGTATTCCTGCGTCATCTTCACGGCGCCGATGAACCCGCCCTGCGCCTTGGAAACAGGCACAACCTCGGCACCGAGGTTGTGCATCAGCTGCACCCGTTCGTAGCTCATCCAGTCCGGCATATAGATGCGCACCCGGTGACCCAGTGCGCGGCCGATGGCGGAAATCGAAATGCCTGTATTGCCGCTGGTAGCTTCGGCAATCACCGCGCCATTCTGCAACTCGCCGCGCTCAATCGCGCGACGCATGATGTAGAACGCCATGCGGTCCTTGACGCTGCCGGTCATGTTGAGCAGCTCATACTTTGCGTACAACCGGCGCGGCTGACCGTTGTATGAATAGCGGATCTCGAGCAGCGGAGTCTGGCCGACGAGTGCTGCGATGCCATCGATTGAGCGCATGAATTCTGGTTTCCGAATGCTGCTGATAAAGGTAGGTAGTCTAACCGGAAGCTCGCCGCTGCCCTATCGCGCGACCGCTGTTACGGTGGCCTTCTTTTCCACTCCCGCGCGTGTCCAGCGGAGTTCGACCTTGTCGCCTGGTGCGAGCTTTTTCAGCAACTCGTTGAAGCTGCCGAGGCCATTTACTTCGCTGCCGTTGAGACGGGTGAGGATATCCCCGGCCTGCATGCCGGCCTTTTCTGCCGGAGAGCCGGGTACCACACCGTCAATCCGCAGCCCGGGGCCCTGGAAGGCAAAGTCGGGGATGGCGCCGATTGAGACGCGGCGCGAGCCGGACCCGGCCGGTGGTGCCGCAGTGCTGGCGGATGGGCTGCTCGCGCTGAGCCGATTTTCAGTCGAGGCCAGGTAATCAAGGGCTTCGGCAGCGACTGTTGCCACCTTCACCATGCCGGCGCCGTCGATCTTGTCCGGCGTATCCGTCGGCCGGTGGTAGTCGAGTCCGGCGCCCGAGAAGATCTGTATGCCCGGCACGCCGGCATCGATAAAGGCCTTCTGGTCTGATGACTCTGCAGCGCCCGGGATGTTACGTGTCGGTACGCCCGTGACAGCCGTGATGCCGCGGAACACGAAGGGCCACTCGCGCGCACTCTCGGTAGCAATTACCGAGACGGGCTGATCACCGAGCCGGCCGACCGTGTCCATGTTGATGACGCCGAATATGCCTGAAACCGGCACCGGCAGCGGATGGTCCACATAGTAGCGTGAGCCGAGCAGACCGGCTTCCTCACCGCTGAAGGCGATGAATACGATAGTGCGGGGCGGTGCCGGACGCGCCGCGAGTTGCTTCGCGATCTCGATCAGCACTGCAACGCCGCTGGCGTTGTCATCGGCACCGGGGTGCAGTTTGCCGACAGCATCCGCACGAGCGCCGGGCCAGCCGAAGCCCAGGTGATCGTAGTGCGCGGTCAGCAGTGCCACTTCAGCTTTCAGCTTCGGGTCAGAGCCCGGCAGTATGGCGATCACGTTGCGCAGCTGATGCTCGCTGTTGTCGACGCCACCCTTCGCAGTGAAGGTCTGGAAGTAGCTGCCCTTGTCTCCGCCGGGCTGGAGCTTCGCGGCCGCGAACTGCTCCTTGATGTACTCGCCGGCCGCTTCGAGCCCTGCGCTGCCAAAGCCGCGACCCTCACGCTCGGGCGCCGCAAGAAAGTTGACGTGCTGCCTGAGTTGCTCCGCTGAATATGCGGCCGGCGGCTCTGCCAGCGGCGCACGCTTTGGCAGCACGATTGCCGCAGGCAGCCCCTTGCCTTGCAGGTTCACCAGCAGCGGCGAGTCGGAGGTCGGCCACTCACCCTTGGCGACATTCGCCGGTTCATCTCCGGCAAAGGCCAGCCAGGAGTACTTGCCGTAATGGGGCAGCTTGCGCACCAGACCCTGCAGCGCTGCAGCCGGATCAACCGTGATCCAGCCGATCGCGAGTTTCGGGTCATCGGGATGGCGATGCGTGAGTACATGTGAATGCCCGGCAAAAGGCAGTTCCTTGCCGGCAATGCGCACGCCGCTGCTGCTGACGTCCAGACCCAGTGCCGGCTCACTGCCAAAGTACTTCGCGGCAAAACGATTCTGTCGCCCGAGCAGCCACACGCTGCGGTCAGCCGGCAGCTTGCGGATCTCGCGGTCGGTGACGATCGTGATCCTGTTCGCCGGGCTCTGCCAGGCGCTGAGCGCACTGCGCCACGCTTCTGTCTCTGCGGACGGCTCCGAGGGCAGAACCGCAAGCACCTCGCTGGCGCCGAAGATCTGGCCGATACTCGGTGCTGTCTCGCGCGGATCGAGAATACGGAACACATCGAAGGCCGGATCCACGGCTACAACCTGTGGCGCCGAATCGGTCTCGATGCTGAATGGCGTGACCGGTTCACTGCTGTGGATCTTGCTGATAACCGGGCCTGCAGCGGTTGCGACGACCACGGGCACTTCCAGTTCATAAGCGCCGCTCTGCTGCTGACGGATCACGCCGCTCACCGTGTAGCGCCTGTTTTTCTCCGTTACCTTCACATCGGCGACCCGCAGGTCAGCAGCGCCGGTGCGGTTGGTCCACTCGTCAAAGAAGCGGCCCAGATCCCGGCCGCCGACTTGCTCAAACACGCGGCGTACGTCGCCGAAGCTGGCGCGCTGGCCGCGGTAATCCTTGTAAAAAGTGCTGAGTGCCTTGCGGAAGGCATCGTCGCCCATCTGCTGGCGCAGCATGTGGAAACCCATCAGCGTCTTGCCGTAACCGACCGCTTCGGTGGCAGCGCTGTGCCGCGAGCGGAATTCCCGCAGCGGAAAATCGGCGCTGATACTTGCGAAGTCGCGGTACTTCTTCAGCACGTCGCGCCGGTATTCAGCACCCTGGCCTTCGATCTCCTTCATCAGGTGATCGGCAAGATAGGCCGTGAGGCCCTCGCACCAGTTGCCGGTGGCGTAGTCCACATAGACGGAGTTGCCCCACCAGTTATGCAGGATTTCATGCGGATAGGAGGAGGTGAGGATGAAGGGGAAACGGATGATCTGCGGCCCGAGCAGCGTGTAGGAGGGCATGCCGTAGCCCGTTTCCCAGAAGTTCTCGACCAGCGCGAACTTGCGGTACGGATAGGCACCGAGGAGTTCGTTGTACATGCGCAGATAACGGCTGGTTGCATCCAGATATTTAGCGGCAAGCGCCGGATCCGGTTCGCGCAGGTAAACCTGTGCTTCCACCATGCCGGCATTTTCGGTGTAGACGGTGAGCGGACCGCCGGCGACTGAAATCTCGTCCACGGCGGTGGGCGATTCCCAGCGCGCCATCCCGTCAGCACCACTGGAGACGCCGTTCCCGGGTGCAACCACGTGCCAGCCTTTCGGCGTATTGACGGTCAGCGAGTAGGTGACGAGCTCGGCGGCCTGTGCGCCGGCGAGCTGCGGATACCAGAGCGTACTCCCGGCCAGATACACGCCCTCGGTGCTGATGATGCCGGGGGTTTCGGCAAAGCTGCGCGCATATTCTTCCGCGCTCGCGGTAGGGGGGATGTCGACCAGTCCACTGTACTCGACACGGAATGACGTGCTGCCGGCCGGCAGCCGGAGCCGCCAGGCCGAGACGCCGCGCCGATTGGCAAGTTCTTCGCTGGTGCCGTTGATGCCGGCAAAAACCTTGCTGCTGGCGTCATCGGGCAGCTTCTCCACCGGCGGATTCGATGCGGTGATTGCGAAATTTGCGGCGAGGACGAACTCCACCGACTGGCCGGCCAGCGCTGCCGGCAGCGTGACTTCTGCGACGCTGGACAGGCGATGCGTGGCCGGATCGATGCGGGCGCTGAGTTTGTAGTCTGGCCACTTTGCGGGTTCGGCTGACTGGGCCGGTGCCGCAAGGCACAGGGTACCCAGTGCGATCAGGACCGGAAAACCTGCTTTGGACAGTTTGGCTACCCGCATTGTTGTCAATCCTTCGGCATAGAGGGAGGCTGATTGTAGTCTGTACGGATTGTCTTGCCAGATGGTGTAAGTTTCTGTCCATGAGCCAGACAAGCACACCCGTCGGGCTTGCCCCGGTGCGCCTGCATGCGCTGGCCGGGCGCCTCGATTACCTGCTGCGGACCCGGCTATGGGCGCAGATAGTCGCCGCGATGATTCTGGGCGTGGCGCTCGGGCTCGGCCTCTCACCGCGCGGCGGCGCCTGGGTTCCGGCTGCCACCGGCGAGGTGATCGGGGCATGGCTGGCCTTGCCGGGCCAGGTGTTCCTGGCGCTGATCCAGATGATCATCGTACCGCTGGTCGTGTCGTCGATCGTGCTTGGCATCGCCGGTGGCGGCAGCGTGGAGTTCGTGCGGCGGCTTGGTGCACGCATCGCACCTTATTTTGTGAGCACCACGCTGGTCGCGGTGCTGATCGGTACCGCACTGGTGATGTGGATCGAGCCGGGCAGCTATATCGAGTTGTCCACGACACCGGCCGCAAGCAGCGTGCCCGTCGAGGCAGTCAGCGCGGCAGCGCCGGTCTCGCTGCCCGAGCAGATCGTCGCGATCATTCCCGCCAACCCGGGCGAGGCCGTGCTGAACCGGGCCATGTTTCAACTCGCGGTGCTGGCGTTGCTTATTGCGGTGGCTCTGGTCTCGATTCCGGCCGAGCGGGCAAGGCCAATACTCGATCTGTGCGTGTCCCTGCAGGATGTCGCCATGAAGGTGGTCGGTTGGGCGATGGTACTGGCACCGGCTGCTGTGTTTGGATTGCTGGCGCAGTTGAGCATCAGCATGGGCCTCGATGCGATCGGCGGCATGGCCGCCTACGTCGGCACGGTAATCCTCGGGCTCGTAGTGCTGATCCTTGTGTATCTGGTGCTGGTGTTGATCCTCGGTCGCCGCCATCCGTGGGTGTTTCTCAAGGCGGTGCGCAACGTCCAGCTGCTGGCTTTCTCGACCTCCAGTTCGGCTGCTGTCATGCCGCTCTCCATGACCACGGCAATCAACGCACTCGGTGTGCGACCCACCGTGGCGAAATTCATCGTGCCGCTCGGCACGACGGTGAACATGGACGGCACTGCGCTCTATCAGGTGATTGCGATACTGTTCCTGACGCAGGTCTACCAGATCGATCTGGGTACAGGCCAACTGATGCTGCTCATCGTCACGACCGTGGGCGCATCGATCGGCTCGCCGGGCACACCCGGTGTTGGTATTGCGATCCTCGCCAGCATCGCAGCCGGCATCGGCATACCGGGCGAGGGCATCGCCCTCGTTATTGGCGTCGACCGGATCCTCGACATGTGCCGCACCACCGTCAACGTCACCGGTGACCTGACTGCCTGTGTGGTGATGGATCGCTGGTTAGCCGTGCAGCTTCCACCATAGCTGCCACGACTTGTGGTGCACGAGCCGCGCCCGCCCTCCCGCTGGAGGAAGCATGGGGTCAGCCACCCGGGTGGCAAGGCGCAGCCCGTGCGTTGAGGGGTTCATCCTGGAGATGAATCATTCCTCAACGTTGTCTCAGATCCTGAGAACGGTTCGGAGCCGTCCGGCATACCGTTCTCGGGGTAGGCGTCCAGTGCCCGGAGCAGTTCAGCGCGGACTATCGCCCGCAGGGATGCCGGTTCCACCACTTCCACCGCCGCGCCATGGCGGAGAATATCCATGACCAGCTCGCGCGGGTCCCGATACGGCACACGCAGCTCGTAGCGGCCATCGGTCAGGAACTGCCCCGACTGCTGCGGGTGCCAGCGCTCGTCGGCGATCCAGCGGGCGCGGCTGGCCGAGAAGCGCAGTACTGCCGTCCGGGTGGCGCGGCCGGCGAAGATCCCGTAGGCGCTGCTGAAATGCGCGTCGAGTTCGGTCTCGGCAATATCCTCGGCGGGTGCGTCCAGTGTCTGGGCGTGACTGATGCGGTCGACGGCAAAGGTACGCAAGGCGTTGCGTGACGGGTCCCAGGCGTCGACGTACCAGTTGTCCCGGTAGTGCGCCAGACGCTGAGGCGATACCTGCCGCTCGGTGTGCTGGTCCCTGAACCGCGAGTGATAGTGGAAGATGAGTTGATGTCGCTGCAGTACTGCCGACGCAACGGTGTGGAAGGCGGCACCGGCACTGCGGCCAGGCCCGCCAAGCAGACGGATGCGTCGCGGTACTTCATTGAGGTGCAGACGCCGGTGGCTGATCAGTTGCTCGATCCGCGTGGCCAGAGGCGCCAGATGCTGGCCGAGCAGTCCGGGCCCGAGCCTGTCGAGGAGTCCGTGGAAAGTGACCAGAGCCTGGAGCTCGGCCGCAGTAAACCAGAGTCCCGGCAGTTCGTAGGCACGGGCATCGGGGTGGGGACGATAGAGGAAACCACCGGTCTCGCCATCGGTGTCGAGCGGCGCACCAAGCGCATCGCGCAAGAAAGCGATGTCGCGATAGAGCGTGGCGCGTGAACATCCATCAAGCATGTCCATCAGGTCGCCCGCTGCTACGGGCGTTCGCCGCATCGAAAGAATGCCGTGCAAGCGAAAAATGCGTTCGTACTTGTCCATAAGAAAGGCAGAAAAGAACCCCTCAGGTTGCCGCGTTGCGCATGATGCGACGCAACTATGACCGGTGGTCGCGAAGAATGTCGAGGTTTTTTGTTCCGGCAATTCCGGAACAGGGCGCGACGAAGGTGCGACTTCAAATCACCCGTCTGTATGACGCTTTTGTGAGCCGGTCCAGCTAGGGTGGATTCAGGGAATTGCCCGCAGCGCTCGCTGTCGAGCAATCGAAAACTCGAACGATATAACCGGGAAAGATCCAGATGAAGAAAATTCCGGCGTTACTGCTAATGCTTGTCGTTGGATCTGCCAATGCGGCACTGATCGACAACGGCACCAGCATGATCGATACCGGCACTGGTCTGCAGTGGCTGGACCTCACGCAAACCCAGAGCATGTCCTGGAACACCTCGCTGGCATCCTCGTTCGTCACGGTCGACGGCTATACACATGCGACCGAGACACAGGTCATCACCCTCTTTACGAATGCCGGTTTCCTGACCACCAACAACGTCAACAATGTGCTGAACAATCCGGCTGCCAATACGCTGCTTGCCTTCCTGGGTTGCACCCAGTTCTGCAACACCGTGAATGCAACCGGCCGCGGGTTCGCGGACTGGAACGGTACCTTCACGACCAGGCCGAACTACCACCTGAGCGGGCTTGGTGCGGGTGCGGCGACTACCAGTCTGCTGTCATCAAATTTGGATCTCGTCGATGCAACGGCCGGTCACTTTCTCGTCAAGGTCGTACCCGTTCCTGCCGCGGTCTGGTTGTTCGGCTCCGCCATCGGCCTGATGGGTGTGATGCGCAGGAAGCTCAGCAGCTAGCACCTGGCAACAGACTGCACCACGAAACCCGCTTCGGCGGGTTTTCTTTATGGGCGGTGCCCCGGAGGGGCAGATTCGCGGCCGGGCGCGGTGTTCGGATGCCAATGAAGCTGGGCTGAGCCGGGGTAGGTGTATGTTGGGGGTATTGGCGAGTGTTGAAGAGGCACCCCGATGCCAGACTACTTTCGTGCCATTGCCGTGGATTACGATGGCACCATTACCAGTGAAGCCCGGCCCACAGACTCGATGCTGGCTGCGATTCGCAGCGTGCGCAGCGCCAATCGACGTATCGTACTGATTACCGGGCGAATCCTTGCTGAACTCGTGGCCGACTTTCCGGACGTCTACGCCCACTTTGATGCCGTGGTGGGAGAAAACGGCGCGGTCCTCTGGCACAACGGATACGAACGGGCGCTGGCTCCCGCGGTGTCGGTACACCTTTACGAGGCCCTGCGCAGCCGTGGGGTCTGGCTGCGCCGGGGCCAGGTAATCCTGGCTACCAGCGCCGTCGACGACCATGCCATTCGCGAAGAATGCAACCGCCTCGGCCTGGACTACAAAATCGCGCATAACCGATCGGAACTCATGGTATTGCCAACCGGAGTTTCCAAGGCCACCGGGCTGCACGCGGCGCTCGAGACCCTTGGTGTTTCCTGCCATTCCACTATTGGTATTGGCGATGCCGAAAACGATCTTGCGCTGCTCGACGCCTGCGAGATTGGTGTTGCCGTCGGGCACGCGGTTCCCTCGTTGAAGAACCATGCCGACCTCGTTCTGGCGCAACCCGGCACCGAGCCGGTCGCGGATTTTCTTGCTACCGAAGTCACCCGCGGCATTCCCGCCGTTCAGCCACGCCGGCGGCGCGTGCAACTCGGGATCGCTGACAATGGCGCCGAGATTTCCATTCCCGCCTCGCGCGTTCAGGTGTTCGTGGACGGCGCCAGCGGTTCCGGGAAGTCATATCTGGCCGGACTGATTATCGAGAACCTGATCACGGACGGCTACTCCGTCTGTGTTCTGGACATGGAGGGCGACCATGTCAACCTCGGCAGCATGAGCGGCGTGCTGGCGCTTGGGGGTCGTGAACCGCTTCCGCCGCCGGAGCAGGTAGTCCGGCTGATACGGCACCGGTTCAGTTCCGTGGTCATCGACATGTCCCTGCGCGAACCTGCACTGAAGTACGCGTATGCCCGCGACCTGCTTGATCGCCTCACCCGCCTTCGCCGTAACTGCGGATTGCCCCACTGGATCTGCATTGAAGAAGCGCACATGGTGCCGGTCCGCAGCATCCTGGAGGCGCAGGCGTCCGGCAGTCTTTGCCTGGTCACCTACCGGCCAGAATGGCTGTCGCGGACTGTGGTATCCAGCCCAGACATCTGCATCACGGCGTTGGGTGATGGCGTGGCGCTGCTGCGCCCGGGAGCTGATCCAACTCAGGCGCAACGCTTCCGGGCTGGGGCGCGTGCCCTGAGCCATATCCGCCATCACCGCAAATATGCGGATATCTGTGTTCCCTACGAGAAAGGCTTTACGTTCCGGGACCGGGCGGGAGTCGTCGGGCGACACGTGCTTTGCCTGGCCGAGTTCCAGCAAGAGATACAGCACGCGCCCCCTGGCATGCTTGATATGCATGCAGAACATCGGGATTTCTCCCGGTGGGTATGTGACGTATTCCAGGATCGGGAACTTGCCCGGCTCATCCGGCGCGTGGAGGAAACGGCAGGTACCGATGGCCCGGAGAGCCTGCGCATCTCAATCAATGAGTTGCTTGCCCTTCGCTATGACATCTCCGCTGCCAGCCTGGCGGGTAACGCGAATGGAGGCGAAAGCAATAATATGTGACGCTCCGTTTCCGCGGCCGGGTACAACCGCGCACCCCTGCGGGGCAGCCTGCGGCTGGCTCTGCCAGCTGTTTTGCATCTGCGCGAAAAATATGTTTAGGTTTAGCCGAAACCTTCCTGATCTCGCAGTCTCATTGCTTTGATGAGTGCAGATCCCCTTGATCGCCGGGCCAGATACCCTCGCCGATCCCAAGCAGGAGAGTTTGAATGAAAAAGATCTGTGCATGTCTGTTGCTATTCATGACCGGCTGGGCCCAGGCGGCCACCCTTCCCGAGATTTATGTTACCGAGGTACCTGTCGCAGGCGGCGGCATTTATACCGTGTACATCAACCAGCCACCGCTGGAAGAAAGCTCAGCGTGGTACCTGAGCGCGTGGGGCGTTACCAACGATGAGGCATCGTTTGTCGAGACCGGTCTGACCGGATGGACTGCCGAGTTGTTCGACGAGGCCACCTGGGATTCCGAGATCGAATTTCAAACCTACACGCCTGGCGATCCTGTCTACCTCTTCACTTCTGGCGGGAGCGGTATTGGTGATTTCGAGACGCTCTTTGGTCCGGGATTTTCGCAGGCCGCCGTGTACTGGCTCGCTGAGTACTATGGCAATCCTCTGGTAGCCACGAGCAGCAACTTTAGCTGGTCCGATGGCACGGGGAGCAGCACGGCTTTCGCGGTGATATCGAACTCGACATCCGGCGAACATCTTGCTTGTGGCGTCGGCGTGAACGCGTCCGCGGCTCTGAGCTGCACGGCAATCGGTGCCGCGGTGGTGCCTGTACCGGCGGCAGTCTGGCTCTTCGGTTCGTGCCTCGGCCTGATGGGCGCGATGCGAAGGAAAATCGCCGTTCAGACTTCGCGAACCAGCTGAATGTGGGGAGCCCGCTTCGGCGGGTTTCCGTTCTTTTGGTGCGCCCTCAATCCTGACCTTCGCTGTCCATCGTCATGGGTTGGGCCGGGCAGATCGCGACTCCGGGCCGCGTTCACCGGAGTTGGGTGAAGCCGAAAAAGAAAGCCCCGCCGGGGCGGGGCTTTCCGTAGCAGGCATCTGGAAATCCGGCTTAAGCCGCGCGTCGGCGCACTATTTGCAGCAGCCCCAGCGCCGAACCGAACAGCCACATGGCAGCAGGAATCGGCACGACGGAAACGCTCGCATTGTTGCCGACTATGTAGCCCGGGTCTCCGGGACTGTAGTTGCCGATGGCATAGTTATTGAGGGTGTCGCCAAATACCCAGTTCACGCCGTACGCAACGTTGGTGCCGGACTCACGCGGCGCACCGGAGCCAAGTCCGGCCCAGCCCGTGGTCAATTCCGCCACAGTGGGGGCCTTGATCTGGAAACCGGCCAGATCCGCAAAGGTCAGGTTGAGGCCATTGTTGGGCAGCCAGCTCTTGTCGGTGATCTCATAGATTTTCGCGACTTTGTCGCTCAGATCCGCAAAGCTCAGGTTGTAACCATTGCTGTACAAGGGCTGGAAATTCCCGTCCGAAGGCTCATTGGCTACGACTGCGTAGTGGGTGCCGTCGGTGATCCAGAAGTTGAGGTATGGCGCGACATAGGGGCCGCTGCCGGCTGTAAAGCGTGTCCTGTCATCCAGGCGAGTGATTTGCAGGCTGTCGATAGCGCCCAGTGTGGCCCCGTTGATGTCATTGGAGCCGAAACCGCCTTTTTTGCCACCAACGTCGATAACAAACTCCGTCTGGGTTGCGCCCACATTGATGGTCGGGTTATCTCTAATCTGGAATGCCGTGAAAGCAGCGCTCGCCGTGCCACTGGCCATCAGCGCCGCGAATCCTGTAACGATGGTTAGTGTTTTGATCTGCGTCTTTTCAGTATTCATGAGAATGTCCTCGCTTGGTAAGTGACTGGTAAATTGTTGCTGGACTGCGAAATCTGCTTGCTGAATCCAGGCGACGTACCTTGCGAGCTCCATACTCGGTTCCGGCGAACCGCTGTACTGTTCGGTACCACACATAACATCTGCAGGAAAATGATAACTTCGATATCAGGTGCCGACCGCGTTGGACGCTGGCCGGTAGCAATCGGGTAGAGTTTTCTGGATCAGGAGGAGGGCAAGCGAACATGAACCGTCGTGACCTGCTCAAATATACCGGTGCCGCCGGCACTGCCATGTGGCTGAATCCGCAACAGCTCCTGGCGGCCACGGCGGGAGAAATGATCAAGCGCACGATTCCTTCGTCGGGCGAGAAATTGCCGATGATGGGGCTTGGCAGTTCCGCGACGTTCAGCCGCCAGGCTGGAAGCGGGGACATCGATGCTTTGCGTAAAGTGTTGCGAACGCTGACTGACAATGGTGGAACAGTGTTCGATACCGCCCCGAGCTATGGCGATTCGGAGCAGGTAGCCGGCGAACTCGTCCACGACCTGGGTGTGGAGGACACCATCTTCTGGGCGACCAAGGTGAATGTCGCCTCCAGAGGCGGTGGCTCGGCGGATCCACAGGCTGCGCGGACGCAGATCGAAACTTCTTTCAAACGCATCGGTACGCGGACGATCGACCTGATCCAGGTACATAACCTCGCGGACATCCCGACGCAGCTCGAGATACTGAAGGAGCTGAAGAAAGAGGGCCGGGTGCGCTACATCGGCACTACGTCGACGAATGCCAATAGCTACGACTACCTTGTCGAAGTCATGCGCAAGGAGCCGCTCGACTTCATCGGCGTCGACTATGCGGTTGATAACCGCGAGTCGGCGAAAATGATCCTGCCGCTGGCCCAGGAGCGGGGCATCGCAGTGCTGGCTTATCTTCCGTTCGGGCGCACGAGGCTCTGGAACCGTGTTGCAGGCAAGAAACTACCGGAGTGGGCGGCGGAATTTGATGCTTTCTCCTGGGCGCAGTTCTTCCTGAAGTTCGTCGCCGCGCACCCTGCGGTTACGGTGATTACGCCAGCAACAAGCAAGCCTCATCACATGCTGGACAACATCGGTGGCGCAATCGGCCGCCTGCCCGACAAGGCAGCGCAGCAGCGGATGATCGAGTACGTCGACGCATTGTCGATGGCTTGAGGTTCCTGCGAAACACCCTGGCGAGCCCGGGTGGATGAATCCGGGCGCTGGCAGGCTATCGTTTCGTTCCAGCTCTACCGTCTAGCGTTGTCACTGGCCGTTACATAACGCGAGTTGTTTTGCCGATCTGTCAAATGCGTTACGGACCTGCCTGCTCCGCCGCTTATAGTCTCTTCCGAAAATTACAGTCAATACTGTTCACGGGGGGGACCATGCGCACTCCACTTGGCGCTTTCGCGCTGTTCGTCTCTGCAGTCATCGGCCTGGCCAGTTCCACAGTCGCTCTGTCCGCCCCAGTGACGATGACCTTCGAGGGGCTCGGCGACTTCGAGTATGTGCGTGAATACTACAACGGCGGATACGGCGGGTCCGGTAGCGGTCCCGGGCCAACTTTCGGAGTGAGCTTTCCCGACGGCACGTACTCGTCTATCGACGCGGACGACGGTGGCACCGGCAACTTCGGCGGCGAGCCTTCGGGAAATACCGCTGTCAGCTTCCAGCAGTTCGGTGCCTGGATGAACGTTTCCGCGGGCTTCTCGGACGGACTTTCCTTCTACTACTCCAATCCCAACGGCCCGAATTCGATCTTTATCTACGACGGCATTGATGGCGCCGGTAATCTGCTCGCCACCCTGTTCCTCCCGATGACGGCGTACCAGGGACAGATGGATCCAACAGGGAATCTTAGCCCGCTCGTCTATGCGTCGGTGACCTTCAGTGGCACTGCACGCTCAGTCGATTTCCAGCAGCTTGCCCACCGGGCCTACGTGGATGACATCCGCCTCGGCGCGCCCGTTCCGGTACCGGCGGGTTCCGTGCTGCTGGGATCCGCCCTTGCCGCGTTCGCGACGATTCGGCGGAAAGCTGTGAGCCAGACTGCGGGATGGGGATGAGTGGACCCCATACTCTGGTACAGAGTGCGAGCTCGCACGTTGCTTGTGCTTAGCGAGAGATAGCTGACACCTTATACCGGACACATGGTTTACACATCTCGCATTTGAGGGGAGTCCTCAGATGCCCTGGAAAGAGTGTAAACCGATGGATGAACGCCTCAGATTCGTGGCCCGAC
>CAUJHF010000063.1 GCA_963204745.1 Pseudomonadota bacterium | reverse complement strand
CATCGCTGAGGTTGACTCGTACATTCGCTGGTACAACGAAGAGCGGATCAAAATCTCACTGGGTTCACGCAGTCCAATGGAGTACCGCGCGAACCTCGGATATGCAACCTAAACCAGTCCAAGGTTCTGTCCGCACCCCCGTGCCGGTAAGCCGGTCTTTCGTACGCGACGTTGAACAATCAGGTCTGGTGCAAACAACACAACCCGGCCCGGGCACGATGAGCACTTTATAGACCGCGGCAGAGGAGACTCGCATGCACTCAATGACACGGCGAACTGCACTTGGCGGCGTCGCAAGTCTCGGCACACTGGCCCTGGCTCCGGCAGTCGCACAGAAGGCTGCGGCTGGCGTCCCGCAAGACTTCAATCTGGCTGATCCGCTGACCGCATTACGCACTCACGTCAAGATGGTCGGCAGTCTGGGCACGGAGACCGTACACAGTTTCTTCCGGCTAAATCTCTATGGCGACATGGGCACAGGCAACTTCGTGCCGCTGTTCACGATGAACAATATCCTGGTCGACTACTGGGAAGCGAAGGGCGACGACCGATACGAAATGCGCAAGTACGAGGTGGGTTTTTACACGAAGATCGACAGCCATGAACCACTTGAATACTTCGACAATCCGCTGACCGGAAAGCGGCACAATATCCATCACTTCCGGCTCGGCCCTGTACCGCGCATTTACACGCCGGAGGGCATTACCGCGATGGGCTACACGCCGAAGGCGCTGCCGCTCGAGTTGATCGGTGACCGTATATTTCTCGCCACGCAGTCCATCGAGAAAATGCCCGACATGGTGCGGCCCGGAGAGACCAACTATGTGAATTCATTCATGACCATCTCGGCCCTGTTCACAGACGTCGCTAATCCCCAGGTCAACTCCGCACCCATACATGCCCAACTGCAGAACAAGAACCGCTGGCAGCCGTGGATGGGCATGGGGGATCGCCCGGGCGGAACAGTCGCGCGTGGCTTCGGCACCAAGATCTCCAGCCTTGATGCCCTGCCTGCAGACGTGATGGCCGGTGTACGCCGCTTCGTGCCAGAGATACTCGACACGAAAAACTGGAAAGAATTCATGTTTGAAGACACCGAGTATCTGCGCGAGCGCGCCGGTACCAGGTAGCCACGACTGTCTATAGGCGCCACGAAATACGGTGCTAATAGGCGGCGAACTCGGCAATCCGCGTCGCAATCTCCCGATACCGGTCCTCAACGATATAGAACCCGGCCGGATCCAGCAGCGCATGCGGCTGCCCCCTGGCCCCGGGGATATGCGCCTTGATCGCATCCGGCCCCAGACTGCCGGCACCGAGACTGGCACTGAAGAGCGTGAGTACCGGCTTCGTCCAGCCCGCCAACTTCTGCCACGCTTCTCTATTGGCAATACTGGCCGGATCGTCGGGCCAGATCGGCAGGATCATGGGGCAGCGTCGTGGACCGGTCTTGAAGCTCTGGTCCGGGTAAGGCGCGTCGTAGGCAGCGATGATCTCGGGCCTGAGCTTCTCGACGACACCTGTATTGACCATCTCGCCCTGCGGAAACTTCGGCAGTGCGAACTGCTGCTCACGCCAGTTCAGAAACCATTCCCGCCCGCTGCCGCCCTGCCCTTGCGGCAACATGGTATTGCTCAACACGAGTCGGCCGAAAAACTCCGGACGCAGCGCCGCGATACGCAGCCCGAAGTAGCCACCCCAATCGAACAGATAGGCGGTCGCATCCCGGATCTGCAGCATATCGAGAAAACACACCAACCAGTCCACGTGTTTCTGAAAGCTGTAGTCCTCCGTTTCCGGCAGCTTGTCGGAACGGCCGAAGCCGATGTAGTCCGGTGCCACCACCCGGTAACCTCCAGCGACGAGCAGCGGGATCATCTTTCGGTACATGTATGACCATGTGCCCTGCCCGTGCATCAGCAACACCACAGGCGCGTCGACCGGCCCTTCATCCAGATAGTGCATGCGCAGACGACCGAAGCATGCGTCCGGCAACTGACAATATCGTGGCATGAAGGCGTATTCAGGCAGATTATCAAAGCGCCTGTCAGGCGTGCGCTTGACGATTAGTGAACGCATCGGATCATCGCAATCGAAAACAGGTGGCAGATGCAGCTGGACCCATCACTGCACGAATGGGCAGCAATGGACCCGGCTCAAGCCTGATTGGCCCGGCATAAGATCTGTTCTTGTCGTACAAGGCCATGCTGTCTCCACGCTTCAAAAAGAACGCCGGCGAAAGCCGGCGTTCAAGTCGTCAGAATCTGATTGAATCAGAACTTCAGCGTAGCCTCCACACCAAGGCGACGCTCTGTGCCCGGATGAATGAAGGAACCACCGAATTCAGGAGCCGGGATGACTTCCTGCAGCCAGTCCTCATCGAGTGCATTATTTATGAAGCCGACCAGGGACCAGCGGTCGCCGGAAATACCGGCCCGGAGATTGACCACCGAGTAGGCATCGCGTTGGGTGATTGAGTAGTTGGCCGCATCCAGCGGGAAAAACTGTGAAAAGTATGTGGGCCGGCTATTGTTCTGGATCACATGGAACCAGGTTTGACCCACCCAGGAAACGTCGATACTGCCAACAAAGTCAAAGCGGGCTGACAGCGGATAGGTAACCTGCGCGCCGGCATTGGCGGTGTAATCCGGGGTGTAGGGTGATTTGTTACCCACGCTGTCCGGTCGCGCGCTGTTCTTCTTGATCTCCGTATCATTCATGTTGGCGCCGGCATACAGCGTCAGCCAGTCGGTGGCGGTGAGGCTGACTGAGGCTTCGATACCCTTGATGTCGACACTGTCGATGTTCGACACGACGCGCAGCAGGCCGAAACCGCCGACAAAGAACTCGAAGAACTGCATGTCGTCGACGTCAAGATAATAAGCGGCCAACTCGTATCTCAGTCGGTCATCCAGGCCGCGCGACTTCAATCCGATCTCGTAGGCCCATGAGGTTTCCTTGTCGTAGGAATCCTGGATGATGACTGGAGCGTAGCCGCTGCCCTCGAATGGCCCACCAGGTCCCAGCAACGGTTGATTGATGAACAAGTCAATCGTGGCCGCGGAACCCTGGTTATTGAAGCCGCCGCTCTTGAAGCCGACGCCAGCGGTGCCATACAGGGTTGTGGCCTCCGTGACGTCCCACGTCAGCGACAGCTTCGGTTCCAACTCGTCAAAAGTCTTGCTCTGGCCAGGGATACTGCCCGTCGCGCAGAGGCCGGGGTTGATCGGGTTACTCGCGCGCCCGTCGCCGCAGGTATCGATATACAGGTCAGTGGCGTCCACTGGCACGCGGCTCGTTACCTCGCGCTCTTCGCGGTCATAGCGCAGCGCGATCGAGGCCTCGATCGTGTCGGTAATGTCGTAGGCCAACTGGCCGAAAATGGCGTAGACATCCGTGTTGAATTCGTCATGGACCAGTTGTTCCGTGGGATTGCGCGGATCATCGGTATACAGCGTCCTGAACGCGCCGTAGCCGCGATCGATGCCGGTGTTTACGCCCACCTCGCGCTCCAGATTCAGGTAGTACAGGCCGGTAAGCCAGCGGAGCCGCTGATCACCTTTCGATGCGAGACGGACCTCCAGCGAGTAATCCTTCTGATCACGCTTCTGGTATTGCGTGCCGTCGCAGGCGGTGGCGGTGTAGCCACCGAACAGCGAGAAGCCAGGTGTGGGGCCGATCATCTGTGGCGGGATCAGCTTGTACTGCTCCGCATTGAGCTCTGCGGTCGTATCAATACATTGCTGGTCATTGAAGAAGAAACCAAAGGCGCCACTGGTGCCGTCGGCGCCGAGATCGTTTTCGATGTCGCTATAGAGTCCCCAGGCCGTGAGGTCGGCCCATTTCAGGTCATAGTCGATCTTGACTGAGGCTTCCAGCGAATCCTGGTTATTGTAGGGCTTGATGTTGTTGTCAAACTCAAACTTGTGGCCGTTGACATTCTCGTAGGCGAAGGCTGCGTCCGCAGGGGTGTAGCCAAAGGCGTTCTCCAGGAAACCCACCAGACTCGGAATCTGAAACACGGAGTTGAAGCTGATCGAAGCGGCATCCACCGAGCCGACGCGCAGCTTGCTGTCGACGGTCAGGTTGGCCGACGGCTCCCACACGGCCCGTGCGTTCACATCCCAGCTCTTGAAAAAATCGACGTCAGCGCTGCCACCGTAGTACCGGTTCCGATAAAAACCGTCGGTATCCTGGTAGTTGGCTCCGACGCTCACCCCCAGGGTGTCGCTGACCGGGCCGCCCACGAGACCGGACAGGGAATACGTTGAATCCTGGGCGAATGTGGCCTTCATGTCGCCACCCCATTGACTAGCCGGCTTCTTGGTAGTGATGATGATGGCACCGGCAGCCGCGTTGCGGCCGTAAACGGCGCCCTGCGGGCCTTTGAGCACTTCGATCTGCTGAAGGTTGGTGTATTCCCGGTTCAGGGCCGCCGGGTTGGTCATCAGGATGCCGTCAATGATCAACGCGTAGTTAGTTTCGGCATCGCGAGTGCCATTGATGCCGCGGATATTTACCTGGGTGTCGCCAGCTTCAGCAGAGTTCACGATCGATACGCCCGGCGTCTGGCCAATGAAATCTTCGGGCCGATGAATTCCCAGGGATTCGATTTGCGCGGATGAGAAAGCCGACACGGAACCAGGAACATCCTGGATCGACTCTGCGCGCTGGCGGACTGTAACGATGATCTCTCTATAATATCATCGGCAGCGGCCGACTGGCTGGTCATCATTATGGTGGCGCCAGTAGCAAACAGTGCGAGCACCGTCAGGCCCGCGCACGGCACGACGGCTCGTGTTGCGTTCAACATATCGAAGCCCCCCTCAACCCTGAATGAATCAAGACTGTGTGACCTGCTGCCACATCAGTGGCGCTCAGGTCAAGCCTAGAAACTATAGAAGTCCTGTGCTTTCGTCAATTCGTCCTAAACTAGTGCAGTTCAGTCCCGACCCGGGCGGAACAAGCGTGCGCTTGAAGACCAGTGAACTCATCGGATCGCCGTTATCAGCAACAGCCGCCGGATGCAGCTGGCGCCACCACTGCTGGTCCGGTATCAAAGGGCACTGAACCGCCACAGCCGGTAAACAGGCCAAAGTGACGACTGCCGTCGCCGATGAAATCGAAGTGCGGTGCGAAACGGCTATCGTGCAGCATGCGGAAGGTGTTGCCACAGACCGGGAACACGCGACCAGTCGCGATCGCGTGATGTTTGTCGAGATCAAAACGCAGGGGCTGATCGGAGACGGTTCCGCGATAGATCACGGCCTGCCCATGATCCTCGCAGGCATCTTCCAGTGCGTCGATCCTGAACAGCCGATAAGTAGCCGACCAGAAGCGGATGCTACCCACCCGTGCGGCGAGTTCCGCATCAGTGACCGCCAGCGGTTGATCGGTGAGCAGGCGCGGGTCGGCAAAGCCGGCCTGCCGCGACAGGCGCAGGAAATCATTCCAGTACAAGGCACCACCGAGGCACTCACCGTAGAGCACAGGATCATTGCGTACCGCTTCAGGAACACGGCGGTCGGCGTAGACATCGGAGAAATAGAACTCCCCGCCCGGCTTGAGCAGGCGATGCACCCCGGCGAGTACTGCAGGTTTGTCGGGCGAAAGATTGACCACGCAGTTGGAAACGATGACGTCAAAGCTCTCGGGCCCTAGATCCAGTTCGTGCAGGCGCTCGATATAGCCGTTCAGAAAACGCACGTTGTCAAAGCCAAACTGTTCCGCGTGCCAGCCGCGATGACCTTCAGCAATCGCCAGCTGCTCGGCAGTCATGTCCACGCCAACGACACTGCCTGTCGGTCCGGCCAGCTGCGCCAGCGCATAAACATCGCGCCCGGAACCACAGCCCAGGTCGAGAATCCGGCAACCGGCGAGTAGCGGCGGACAAACCAGACCGCAACCGTAATAGCGATTCAGCACCTCAGGATGGATACGTGCCAGCAGCGGCTTCAGCCAACCTGGCACCTGACTCGTATCGCAGCAGGCCGTGGTCTTGAGATCGGCGGAACCCTGCAGCTGCTTGCCGTAGTAATCCTTGACGATGTCATACATATAAATACACCCTCCCGCGGAACTTCGCGCCTAGCGCAGACGCCGGCTGGTAAATCCGCCCACCAGAGCGGTACCCAGCAGAATCACGCTGCAGCCGCCGAGCATCGCGAGTGTAACGGCCTCATCAAGTATGAGCGCACCCCACAGCATGCCGAATACCGGGATCAGAAAAGCAACCGCCATGGCCCGGGTCGGACCGGCACTGATCACCAGCCGGAAGTAGTAGATATTCGGGATGCTCGTACACAGCACGGCGAGCAGCACAACCGCCAGCCATGAGTGCACTGAGGGCATTCGCTCGGGCCACTGCCACACTGACAGCGGCAACAGCAGCAGTGCTGCAAAGACAAGGCTGCCACCCGTTGTCACCCAGGCATGTACCCCGGACAGCTGCGTCTTGACGAAATTGGCCGCCACCCCATAGCAAAAACTGGCCAGAAAAGCGCCTGCAGTTGCGAGCAAGGCACCACTCTGCGTGGAGGGCACTCCACCGACCAGCAATACGACACCCGAAAATCCGGTAACCAGGCCGGCAACGCGAAGCAGCGTCGGACGCTCCCGCAGCCATAACCAGGCCAGAAATGCCGTAAACAATGGTGCTGTCGCATTGATGATCGAGGCAAAGCCCGCGGTGACATACAAGGTTGCATGCGCAAACAGCGAAAATGGCAATGCGGCGTTGAATGCGCCAAGCAGCAGCAGTTTCAAAACATTCCGTCTGAACTGTTCCCGCCATACCGGATTGAGCAGGATTCCGGGCAGCAGCACCAGGGCAGCGATGGTCACGCGCATCGCAATCAGCGGCACCGCACCGAACTCTCCGACGGTCATGCGCAGAAACAGGAAAGACCCGCCCCAGGCGGCAGCCATCAGGATGATCTGCAGGAGTTCAGTGGGCGACATGCCGCGCGCAGCCAGTGGGGAGGCGTGGCGATATTAGCCGGTTGCGGATCGGCGAGCCATGATCGAAGCGGCGATGCATGGCATAATGACCACAGTCGTCGCCAACATGAAACATGGCGGCACCGCTTCACTGTTCCGGATGAGCTGTGGCCCGCACTTCGAAAAACACTGACGCACCAACCCGCCTCAGCAAGGCCGAGCGCGCCTGGCTGCTCAAGTCGGCAACCTATGCGTCGGTGTTGGTCGCCTGCAGTCTGGTCGTCGGCAAGGTCTGGGCATGGCAGGCCACGGATTCGGTCTCCATATTGAGTTCCCTCGCCGACTCGGTTCTCGATGTACTGGCTTCGCTGCTGACTTTCTGGGCCATCCGCTATTCGCTGGAACCGCCTGACCGCGAGCACCGGTTTGGACATGGCAAGTCGGAAGGACTCGCTGCCCTGTTGCAGGCGCTGATCATCAGCGGCTCCGGCGTATTTGTCTGCTATGAAGCCATACAGCGCCTTTTGGCCCCGGCACCGATCGCCCAGGCTGGCGCAGGCATAGCGGTGCTGGCAGTTTCAACCCTGGCGACCGTCGGACTTGTGTTCTACCAGCACTTCGTGAAGAACAAGACGGGCTCACTGGCTATCACCGCCGACGCAATGCACTACAAGACAGACGTGCTGGTCAATGTGGTCGTAGCCGGTGCGGTGGCTGGTACGGCGATGACCGGGCTGCGCTGGCTGGACCCACTGGTTGGCGGGGCCGTTGCCCTCTACCTGGTATCTGGCGCGTGGGGAATCGCCATGCATTCTCTCGACGTACTGCTGGACAAGGAGATTCCCGAAGTCGATCGTCGCCGGATTCGCGATATCGCGAAAGCGCATCCTGAAGTACTTGGTTTTCACGACCTGCGTACCAGGTTCAGCGGCTCCGGCTACATCGTGCAATTCCACCTGGAACTTGATGCCGGCACCTCGCTCCATGAAACGCACGAGATACTCGATCAGGTGGAAGCCGAAATCTGGAAGGTGTTTCCCGACTGCGAGATCATCATCCACCCTGACCCGCTGGGTTTCGCAGAACGGCGCGACAACTTTGAGAAACCGGCGGCAATCCTCGCCAGGTCCGGCGGCTAGCAAAGCATCATGTGCACCGGTCGTATTGTTGCGGCCACTCTCTTCCTCCTGTTGGCAGCGGGCTGCAGCCAGTCGCTGACCATTCCGGACCGCATTCCGGAGCCCCTGGTACAGGCCCTGCCGCTGCGCGCCGGCCTCTATTTCACCCCGGCCTTCTCCTCTTATCACTACACCGAACACGAGAAGGGACAGGCCGCCTGGGATGTCGAACTCGGAGCGGCCAATGTGGGTCTCTTCAACCGGCTCGGTACTCGCATGTTTCGCGATACAGCGCAAGTCGCCAGATTGCCAACGGCTGGCAATCCGGCTGCGGTCGATATCATCATTGAACCGGTCATCGATGCCTTTGAGTTTTCCTTGCCAAAAAACTCGGCATCGGATCAGTATGCAGTCTGGATCCGCTACACTCTCAGGGTGTACGGGCCCGATGGTGAACTGGTCACCGCCTGGAGTCTCAGTGGCTATGGCGAAGCCGGCGAGCGCACTCTGAAACCGGCTCGCTCGATGGAACAGGCGACTGTCCTCGCCATGCGCGATGCGGCGGCTGCCATCAGCCTTGAGTTCGCCGTTCAACCCGGAATCGACAAACTGCTGCAGGAGCAATCCGATGCCAGCACCGACGCAAGCAACTAGACAGACCGTCAACCGGCTCCTGCCGATGTTGCCCCTGGTGTTCGGCATCTGTGCCGGCTGCGTCACCAGCCGCGTAGAAGGACTGAAAAACGCTGCAACCGGCATCGCGACAAACGAATCGGTCGTGGTCATTCCCGCCAGTTATCACAAGGGCAATCGCACCGAAGCGGATTTTCTTGAGTGCATGGACGAAGAGCTGGATGGGGGCGCAAAGGCGCTTAAGGTCTACCCGCGCGAGAAATTTCTCGACGAACTCTTTCCCTGGCTCGAACCGCGCACCATGCCGCAGGAGATCAAGGATCTGCCGGAACTACTGGCCCGGCCAGGTGTCAGTGAACGGATCAGCGCCAGCGGCGTGCGTTATCTGGTCTGGGTCAATGGCAGCACAAAGAAGACTTCGGATGGCGGTGGCATGAGCTGCGCAGCCAGCGCGGCCGGTGGCGGTTGCTTCGGTCTGGTCTGGTGGGAGGACGACGGCACCTACACTGCCAGAGTATGGGACCTGAAGGCCTCAAGCTCTGCAGGCAAAGTAAGTGCCGATGTCCATGGCAGCTCGATGATGCCCGCGCTGATCCTACCACTGCCGTTCATTGCACGCACCGAGACGGCTGCCTGCAAGGAACTGGCAGGTGAGCTGCGCGAGTTTATAGTCCAGGAGGACCTGTCCTGATCCCGGCGGCGGTTTTCCACCGCTCACGTGCCGGTCTCGCTGCGGCCCTCCTCCTTCTGCTGGGCTGCTCGCTGCCTGCGCTTGCCGCGCAAGCGGCCGCGATCAACATGCATTATCAGCTGCAGCTTGCCGCCGATACCGCCAGCGCCAGGGCTCGTATCGTCCTCGGCCAGGACAAAGGAGAACTGCGTGAGCTGCAACTGTCTGCCGACGCGATGCTGGGCAAACCCGATGGTGACGGACGCATCAGGCTCAGCGCCGGCAAGCTGATCTGGAATCCCCCGGCGAACGGCGGCGAACTTCGCTACCAGGTCCGGATCACACATCGCCGCTCGGCGCGGGATGCATCCAGCCACGATGCCTGGGTCGGCAGAAAACTGGCAATATTCCGCGGAGAGAAAGCATTTCCGGTCAGCAGCTGGCGGATCAAGAAAGGCAGCGTACTGCAGGGCGAGCTGGCAGTAAGCGCTCCGGAAAGCTGGTCAGTCGTGACACCCTATCTGCCCGATTCAGCTGGACAGATGCGGATCAGTAACCCCGGCAACCGCCGAGCCCGCCCGCTCGGCTGGATCATCGCCGGCGACATCGGCACGCGACGCGATGTGATCGCAGGCACGGAAATCACGGTATCGGCACCGCGCGGGATTCGCATGGAGCGGATCGCCATGCTGGCCCTGCTGCGCTGGACGCTGCCACAGCTCACTTCCGCGCTCGGCAAGCCACCCGCCTACCTGAATATTGTCGCTACGGGCGAACCCATGTGGCTCGGCGCGCTGTCCGCGCCGAATTCCATTTTCGTCAACGCTCGCCGGCCACTGATCAGCGAGAACGGCACCAGTACGATCGTGCATGAGATGGTGCATGTACTGCTTGCCGACCTCGAGACTCCCGCCGACCAGGACTGGATCGATGAAGGTCTCGCGGAATACTTTTCACTCCGCGCGCTGCTCGATTCGGGCACGATTCCGGAGGCACGTTATGTACAAACCATCGGCAGCCTGCGGAAATGGGGCGCCGGGGTGACAAGCCTGCGCACGACAGCCTCTACCGGACCAGTCAGCGCACGCGGCGTGACCATTTTTCATGACCTCGATGAGGAATTGCGCCGAGCCACTGACAACCGGACCGGCCTGGCCGGCCTGATTCGTGAACTGAAATCCGGAGGGAACCTGGCTGAGCTGCGGAGCCTGCGCGGCCGGGCGCAGCTACTTATCGGCCACGCACCACGCTCACTCGCTCCTGCCGCCGTACCCGGCTTTGACTGAGCCGTCTGTCGTGTGAGTCTGCACACAGACAGAAATCTGCCTGCCAGCAATACTTGTACTGGTCAGGCGGCAGCATGCGGAACAGACCAGCAACACTCCGGCAGTCATCTCCGAAAGGACCCCTGCGGCGCTTCCTCTCGCGGCGCCTGTGGCTCCCCGGAACGCTCTATGCGGCCCTGCCCTTCCTTTATCTGCTGCTCGGTGCCGGTGCCCTGGCCTCGGGCATCTATATCCCCGACCCGGGCTGGATCATCAGCTACCTGCTGCTAATCAGCGCAATCTGCCTGCATGGCGGCATATGGTTGATGGTGTTGCGGCGGCGTCGCCGGCACGCCCGCTTGCGCCGGATCCGGGCACAGCGCCCGTCCGGAACCGCGATAACCAGATCACCAGCCGGGTTATGACAGATCACGCATAAGTGGGACAATGCGCCATGCGCAAACTGCTCACGACGATCCTTCGCTGGCTGCTGTTGTTCACCGTACTCGTTCTGGCCGGTGCACTGCTGGTCCCCGCAGTTGCATACGTCGCCGGCAAGCGCCTGATCGGCACCTATGAGGGCAAGCTGGGCTTCATCGATTATGCGGACAGCATCTATGCTGCCGCCAGCCGCGGTGAAGTACTGGCCTGGCTGATCCTGCTGTCGCCAGCACTCGTCTGGCTCGTCTGGTACCTGATCCTGCGTTTGCAGCGCCGACTGTTCACAGCAGCCGGATGAGTGACCGCGGCTTTTTTCAGTCAGCAGCCCTAGTTCGGCCAGTAATAAAAGCCGATGCCGGTCAGTGCGACAGACAGGGCTGCCATCGACCACCAGCGCCACGGCGCAACACGCAGTGACCCCAGGAAAGCCAGGCCAGCGGCGACAGCGGTCAAGCTGAACATTGCCACCGCCCGCCACAGTTCCGGGATTTCAAGCAGATAGCGTGAATCTTCGGCGTTGCGCAGGCCGAATACCAGCAGAACGATAGCCAGACTGAAAGCCACGGAGACGACGCTGCCGAACACGATACCCAGAATGATGGTCAAAGGTTGCATGGATCACACCCTGGATTGCGTCATTTGCCGGTTTCCGGGCCATTCGCTTGCCTCACACACGGTCCAAGTCTAGCCTAGCGGAGCCATTTGAACCTTGTCCTTCAATGAGATCACCCTGCAAAGCGTCACGCATGAACAATAGCTGGAAATACGCCCTCGTCACCTGCCTCGCGGCACTGCTGGGGCCGGCTGTCCCGGGCATGGCAAAACCAGAGCTTCCGCCAGGTCCTGCGGTACTCGACACCACACCGCGTGAGCGGCAGGTCGCGCGCATGGTCACCCGCTTTGTGGAGCGGGCTCACTATGCGCGGCTGCCGCTCGACGACTCCCTGTCCGAAGCGACGCTGAAAACATACCTCGAAACGCTCGACGGCAATCGTCATTATTTTTTGCAGTCGGACATCGCCTACTTTGCCCGCTACCGGAACTCACTGGATGACTCGCTGCGTTCCGGTGACATGGACCCGGTCTTCGATATATTCCGGCTGTACCGGCTGCGCACCCAGCAGAACCTGACCTATGCACTGACTGTGTTGGAGAATGAACCGGACTTCAGCGTGAATGAAGACTACGTCTTTGACCGCAAAGACCTTCCCTGGATCTCCACGCCAGCCGAAATGCAGGACCTCTGGCGCCGGCGCGTCAAAAACGATGCGCTCGGCCTCATGCTTGCGGACAAGTCATGGAAAGAAACCACTGAAGTGCTGCGCAAGCGCTACACACGGGTACTCGAGCGAATAAACAAGCTCGACAGCGACGATGTCTTCGAGACCTTCATGAATGCCTTTGCCATGACGCTCGACCCGCACTCCAACTACCTGTCACCGCGTCAGTCCGAAGAATACAAGATCCAGATGAGCCTTTCCTATGAAGGTATCGGCGCATCCCTGCAACTCGATGACGAGTTCGTGCAGGTGATGAATGTGATACCCGGCGGCCCCGCAGCCGCAGATGGCCGACTCAAGGCTAACGACCGCATCACCGCCGTCGGCCAGGAAAGCAGCAAGGAAATGATCGATGTAGTTGGCTGGGAACTCGACGATGTCGTGCAAAAAATCCGTGGCCCGCGCGGCAGCAAGGTTCGCCTGCAGATCCTGCCAGGCGGCGCAGCGCCAGGCGCCACCGAATATGTCCTGGAACTGACCCGCGACAAGATCAAGCTGGAGGAACAGGCAGCCAAGAAGCAGGTCATCAAGCTGGAGCATGACGGTGAACCGGTCAATGTCGGCGTGATCACCGTGCCCAGCTTCTATCAGGATTTTGAAGCACGCAATCGTGGCGACAAGGACTATGTGAGCACCACACGCGATGTGCGACGTCTGATCGGTGAACTGCGCAAGGACAAGATTGTCAGCCTGGTACTCGACCTGCGCGGCAACGGCGGCGGACATCTGACCGAGGCCACGGCGCTGACCGGCCTGTTCATCAACCAGGGGCCGGTCGTCCAGCTGCGCGATACCAACGGCCGTATCGAGGTTCTGGACGATCCGGAATCCACGGTCACCTACAACGGCCCGCTCGTCGTGCTGGTCGACCGGTTCAGCGCCTCGGCGTCCGAGATCTTTGCCGCTGCCATCCAGGACTACCGGCGCGGCATCGTCATGGGCCAGCAGACCTTCGGCAAGGGAACCGTACAAAATCTCTACGAACTGGACCAGTACTCACACAGCAGATCAGATCGCGGACTCGGCCAGCTCACGCTGACTATCGGCAAGTTCTACCGCGTCAACGGGGGCAGCACCCAGAATCGCGGCGTAATCCCCGACATCGTCCTGCCCTCGGCAATCGATGCCGAGACTATCGGCGAAAGCAGCCGCGATCGTGCGCTACCCTGGGATCAGATCGCCGCGACGCGCTTCCAGACCAGTCAGCCCCTGGATGCCGCAATCGCAGAACTCACCCGCTACGAAAACACGGAACTTGCCGGCGACCCGGATATGCGCCATCTCGAGGCAAGCATCAAGGACATCGATCAGCTGCGAGCGCGCAAAATGATCTCGCTAAACCTGATGGCGCGGAAAAATGAACGCGAAAGCGAACAACGCGTGCAACTGGTCCGTGAAAATACCCGCCGTTCGGCTCAGGGTCTGCCGCCGGTCGCGTCGCTCGACGAGATCAAGCCGGAAGAGCAACCCGATGTACTGTTGCAGACTGCGGCACGAGTGGCATCTGAATATTCACGGATCAGCAGCACCAGCCAGGGTCTGCTGACCCAGTCTTCGGGGGGTGGCACGACGCCGCGGGCAGGACCCTAATGCAGGAGCACCGAATAGATCTCCCAATACTCCTCGCCGAGCACGTTGACTGACAGCCTGCGATCACTGGCTGGTGCCGGGCTGTCGCCTGCTGTCAGCTGCAGCGGGATCTCCGCACAGGAGGCAGCGATCGGCACAGTATCTGCATCACGCAAATATTCCGCCTGCCGCCGCAGGTACTCTGCCCGCGCCCGCACGAATACTGGCAGGTCGTCAAGTTCATCAAGGCGCTGCAGAACCTTTGCGACCAGCTGCCCCGTCTGGTGACAGGCAGGCAGGTCGCCATACCGCATATCGCCGACCTGGCGCAGCGATGCATCGCGCGCCATCTGGGCGACGTTGTGGGTGGTCAGCTGCACGACCAGCTCCTGGGCCAGCGCGATAACAGAGAGATTCACAATCCGCTTGCTGTCCGTGCCGATGGTAGCTGCCTGGGTCACGGACTCGTTGAGCTTCTCGTGTCGGGCTTTTTCATAGCGATCGATCTGCGACTGGACGCCGGCCAGCGCCGACTCCAGCACCGACTGCGCGTGCTCACAACGGCGACGAGCCAGCAGCTTCCAGAAACTGGTCAGTTTCACCAGTTGCAGCCGCATACCATGCAGCTCGGCCTCAATTGAGATACGCCGTTCAATCAGCGGCACCAGACGCTGCTCGATGGATGCCAGGGCGATCTTGCGATGCTCTTCAAAACGTGCCGTCTCCCGCCGCAGTTCAGCGTCCTGCTGACGCGCCCCGAGGTCTCGCGCGAGGCGGGCAAGGCGCCGCCGGCAGTACTGCCAGACGCCACGCAGCTGAAAAAAAACGGCCGCGTTGGCAGCTCGCTCCGGGTCGGCCAGCAGACCTTCAAGCTGCTCCAGACGCTGCTGCCACCGCAGGGTAGAGCCTTCTTGCTGGCGCAGTTGATCGGCAAGGCAGTCCCGATCGCGCTGCAAGCGGGCGAATTCACGCTTCAGCTCGGCGCGATTCCAGAACAGCTGCAGGAGCCGCTCGTCCTCGGCGGGCTTTCGGCGCAAAAGCAGTTGCTGGGCAATGGATGCCATTCGACGCTGCAGACCTGAAGATCCACGCTCAAATTTAACCAAGTCCGCGCGTAGCGACGGTGAAGCAATCGACAGTTTCTCAAGCTGCGACGGATGCTGAGGCCCGGAACCGGTGCCCCATCTCGTGCAGGTAGTCCAGCCATTTGCCGAGCATGATGTTCTTCGACCAGCGACGGTCGAGCTCACCGGAACTGTCCTTCATCAACTGCCGCAGCGCTTCGTGTCGCGGCGCATTGATCCAGCCCAGCACTTCAACCATGCGCGCATCAAGATAGACCCGCATGCGCAGATCCGGATCAGCCACGCAACCACCCGGATCATCAAAGCGGTAACTGAGACGCAGATCCAGCGTATAACGGGTTGCGGCATCGACGCTGAGGTGCAGATCCAGATCATGAACGGATGTAGACACCGCCGTGCATGCGACGGCTGGCCGATCCGGGGGGAGCACGGGCACGAGCCCGGCCAGCTTGATGAAGTTGCCTTCATACAAGGCCATCAGTGCGCCGAGGCTACGTGGCGCAACGATACATTGTGGAACGATGTAGCTGTCCGTAATCACGTTTTGACTATAGCACGGTGGTTCATGCACACTTTTTTCAGGATACATGTCCAACACTAAAGCAAATTTCAACGGGGTCTGTGATCGTGTCCACGCTTGACATCACGCATATCAGCTGCGCGCCTTTTCAGGATCAGCGGCCCGGGACCGCCGGCCTGCGCAAAAAGGTCAGCGTGTTCAGTCAGCCGCACTATCTTGAGTGCTTCGTGCAGGCCATCTTCGATACGCTGAAGCTGCCGGATGGGTCGCGTCTGGTAATCGGCGGTGACGGGAGATACCACAACTACGACGCGATACAGACCATCATCCGCATCGCCGCTGCCAATGGCATCCGGGAAGTGATCGTTGGACAGAACGGTCTGCTGTCGACCCCGGCGGCATCGCTGGTGATCAGGAAGTATTCGGCAGCGGCCGGATTCATTCTGACCGCCAGCCACAACCCCGGCGGGCCGGACGGTGACTTTGGCCTGAAGTTCAATACACCGACCGGCGGACAGGCAACTGAACAGGTGACTGAAGCAGTATTCAGGGCCAGTCAGCAACTCAGTGGGTACCGCATCGCCAGCCTGGCCGCCACCGATCTGAACCGTATCGGCGTGACAGACCTGTGCGGAATTCACGTCGAGGTGATCGACCCGACTGCTGCCTATGCCACGCTGATGCAGACCCTGTTCGATTTCCGGGCGATCCGCGCATGGCTCAAGGCAGGGCATCGCATCCGCTTTGACGCCATGCACGGCGTCACAGGGCCTTATGCACACAGGATTTTCGTCGATCTGCTCGGCTGTCCACCCGACAGCGTGCTGCGCGGAGAGCCCCTGCCAGACTTCGGTGGACTGCATCCGGACCCGAATCCGATCGATGCGGCGGAGCTGGTTGCCGAGTCCTTGAGACCGGATTCAGCGGACCTGCTGGCCGCTTCGGACGGCGACGGTGACCGGAACATGATTCTTGGCCCGGACTTTTTCCTGTCACCGGGGGACAGCGTGGCAATGATGCTCGCATCATTACCGCTCCTGCCGGGCTATCGGGGCGGCGTGCCTGGTGCGGCACGTTCGATGCCGACCAGCCGGGCTCTTGATGTGGTTGCGGCCGAACTCGGTATCCCCTGCTACGAAACGCCGACCGGCTGGCGATTCTTCTGCAATCTGCTCGAAGCAGGACTGATCGGGCTCTGCGGAGAAGAAAGTTTCGGCACCAGCTCGGCACATGTCCGCGAAAAGGATGGTCTGTGGGCCGTGCTGGTCTGGATCAACCTGCTCGCTGCACAGAACCGCAGCCTGAAGGAAATTGCCAGCGAGCACTGGCGCCACTATGGTCGCCATCACTTTCAACGCCAGGATTACTTTACGGCCGATACGGCAGCTGCCAACGCACTGGTCAAGGCGCTTCGCGACACATTACCCGGCTTGTCCGGCAAAAAGATCGGCAGTGCGCAAATAGAAACTGCCGACGATTTCCATTACCACGATCCGGTCGACGGCAGCGAGTCCGCCCATCAGGGCATCCGGCTGGTGTTCAATAACGGTGCAAGGATCGTCTACCGCTTGTCCGGCACCGGCACCTCCGGCGCAACGCTGCGTGTTTACCTGGAACACCATGTCCGTGACCAGGCAACGATCGACCAGGCGTCGGCAAAGGTCCTCCAACCGCTTGGCCGGCTTGCGGCGGAACTGGCACGCATCAGCCACTTCACCGGACTCGACGCGCCCACAGGCCAGATCTGAAGCCGTGCGGCCGACTATCGACCAGCCCGCCTCTCGATACCCGTCGTGCTGAGAATCCGGCTGGCGATTTCCTCAATGGAAAACTGGGTGGTATCTACCCAGGCGATCTGATAACGGCTGTACAACGCCTCCGCACCCCGAAGTTCGTAGCGCACCTGTTCGGATGAGGCATAACGGCCCTCCGGACGCCGCTCACGACGGATCTGTTGCAGACGTTCCGGCGAGATGCTCAGCCCGAACAGCTTGTGACGATATGGCTCGAGCACCTTGGGCAGACGCCCCGTTTCAAACTCGTCTTCAGACAGGGGATAGTTGGCCGCAAAAACACCGTAAGTCAGCGCCAGATACAGGCAGGTCGGCGTCTTGCCGGAGCGGGAGACGCCCAGCAGGACCACATCTGCACGCGCATAGTCATTCGTGCGCGCACCGTCATCGTTGTTGAGCGCAAAGTTGGTGGCCTCCATGCGCCGGTCGTAACTCCCGGTATCTTTCATGCCATGGGCGCGACCCGAAGTATGCGAGGAACGAACCAGCAACTCGCGCTCCATGGGTCCCAAATAGGTGGCAAAGAAATCGAGGAACAATCCGTTGACTCCGGCGAAGCGCTCGCGGACATGGTCATGCACCAGCGTGCTGAAAATGATAGGCCTGTTGCCTGTTTCGCTAACTGCGGCGCTGATACGCCGCAGCGTTTCATCCGCCTTGTCAACAGTATCGATAAATGGCACAGTCACTTGGTCGAATTCGTATTCTTCGAACTGCGTCAACAGGCTGCGGCCGAGGGTTTCTGCGGTCACTCCGGTCTGGTCCGACAGAAAAAATACGACGCGTCGATTGATGCTTTTCTGGTTCATGACGGACTGACATCGTTGGCTGTAGTGGGCCGATCATGGACGGTCCGGACATTGGAGGCAAATGGAACCGTACGTAATCCCCATGCAATCGCTGCGGCTCACCGACATCCATCGTGTCGGCGGCAAGAACGCCTCGCTCGGCGAAATGATCGGCCAACTATCGGCGCTGGACGTTCGTGTACCTGGCGGGTTTGCCACGACTGCACACGCCTACCGTGAATTCCTGGCCCAGGACGGCCTTGATGTGCGCATCGACAAACTGCTCAGTGATCTCGATGTAGACAACATCGAACAACTGACCCGCTGCGGGAAAACCATTCGTGACTGGATACTCGGTACACCACTGCCGCCGACGCTGCTGACCGCCATCGAATCCGCATGGATGACGATGAGCAGCGGGCAAGCGGCGGATATGGCCGTTGCTGTACGTTCGTCGGCAACGGCCGAAGACCTGCCCGAGGCATCCTTTGCCGGCCAGCAAGAAACGTTTCTCAACATCCGTGGCCTGCCCAGGCTGATTGAAGCCGTACATCATGTATTTGCGTCGCTGTACAACGACCGCGCCATCGCCTACCGCGTACACCAGAACTTCGACCACAAGCTGGTGGCGCTTTCGGTCGGTGTACAGCATATGGTGCGCTCTGATCTTGGCTCCAGCGGCGTCATGTTCACGCTTGATACCGAGTCCGGTTTCCGCGATGTCGTATTCATTACCTCGGCGTGGGGGCTCGGAGAGACCGTTGTCCAGGGGGCGGTAAACCCCGACGAGTTCTATGTCTACAAACCAGCGCTGAAAAGCGGCCACCAGGCCATCCTGCGCCGCAAGCTCGGTACCAAGAAAGTCCGCATGGTCTTCAATGACCAGCCGGAACCGGGACGAACGGTCCGTACGGAAGACGTGGCACCGGCCGACTCTGCCCGCTTCTCACTCACGGACCAGGACGTCGAGACGCTGGCCCGCTATGCGCTCGTGATCGAATCGCACTACAACTGCCCGATGGATATCGAATGGGGCAAGGATGGACGCGACGGACAGATCTACCTGCTGCAGGCGCGCCCGGAAACCGTACAGAGTCGCTCCGGCAATACGCTGCTGCGCTACCGGCTGAAAGGCCACTCAAAAGTGCTCGTCCGCGGACGAAGCATCGGACAGCGCATCGGTGCCGGGCCGGCTCGCATTATTTCGAGTACGGCAAAGATGGGCCTGGTGCGGGATGGCGACGTGCTGGTCGCCGACATGACGGATCCGGACTGGGAACCGGTCATGAAGCGCGCCTCGGCCATCGTCACCAACCGCGGTGGACGCACCTGTCATGCGGCGATCATTGCGCGCGAACTCGGCATTCCCGCCGTGGTCGGCTGCGGCGACGCCACGAGCCTGATCAAGGACGGCACGCTGGTGACAGTGTCCTGCGCAGAAGGCGACGAGGGCCTGGTTTACGATGGCATCCTCGACTACGAGCAGCAGAAGATCGAACTTGCCAGCCTGCCACAGCTGCCGGTCAAGATCATGATGAACGTCGGCAATCCGGATTGCGCCTTCGATTTTTCCAGCCTCCCGAACCAGGGCATCGGTCTTGCGCGGCTTGAGTTCATTGTCAACCGCATGATCGGCGTACACCCTAAGGCCATTCTCGACTATGCCCACCTGCCGCCTGACCTCAAGGAGATCGTGCGGGAGCATTCGGCAGGTTATGCCGATCCGGTCGAGTATTTCGTCGCCCGCCTGACGGAAGGCATCAGCACCATCGCCGCCGCTTTCGCTCCCAACCCGGTGATCGTCCGCCTGTCCGACTTCAAGTCGAACGAGTACGCGAATCTGATCGGCGGCAAGCAGTACGAACCCCACGAAGAAAATCCGATGCTCGGTTTTCGCGGCGCTTCACGTTATGTATCCGACAGCTTCAAGCCCTGCTTTGAACTCGAATGCCGCGCCTTGCGCCGTGTACGCAATGACATGGGACTGACCAATGTCGAAGTCATGGTGCCCTTCGTACGCAGCGTCAGCGAAGCCAGACGCGTCACCGAGCTGCTGGCCGAGAACGGGTTGCGACGCGGTGAGAACGGCCTGCGCCTGATCATGATGTGCGAGCTTCCGACCAATGCGCTGCTGGCGCACCAGTATCTGCAGTACTTCGACGGCATGTCGATCGGCTCAAACGACCTCACGCAGCTCACGCTGGGATTGGACCGCGACTCAGGCCTGATCGCCGACCTGTTCGATGAACGCGATGAATCGGTCCGGATTCTGATCAAGATGGCCATCGATGCCTGCAAACAGGAAGGCAAGTACATCGGTATCTGTGGACAGGGTCCATCCGATCACCCGGACTTCGCCCGCTGGTTGATCACGGAAGGCATCAGCAGCATTTCCCTGAACCCGGATACCGTTATTGAGACGTGGCTTTTTCTGGCAGGGAAAACCGTATAGCGTCTCGTCCACTGCTGCAGAGACTATGGGGAGACCGGAGATGACCACAGCATACTGGTGCGTACTCGTGTCAATACTCATGCCGATCGTCTGGGCCGGTATTGCGAAAGGCGGGGCCAGGAACTTCGACAATGCCCGGCCGCGCGATTATCTGGCCAGCCTGCAGGGCTGGCGGCAGCGTGCCAACTGGGCGCAAGCCAACTCTTACGAAAGCTTCCCACCCTTTGCTGCCGGCGTGATCATCGCGCATCTGGCTGGCGCAGCTCAGCCCACCATCGACATGCTGGCGCTCGGCTACGTTGCCGCGCGCATCCCCTATGGCATCTTCTATATCGCCGACCGCGCTACCCTGCGCTCGCTGGCCTGGGTCGCAAGTCTGGTTTGCATCATCGGCCTGTTCGTCGCAGCAGCCTGAAACAGCTCCGGCAACCAACCCTGCCTTCAGCTGGCTGCGATCGGCAGCTTCAGCAACTGCGCCCGGTAGTGTCGAAGTTCCGCTATCGATTCGTGAATGTCGGCGAGCGCCAGATGCTCGGTGTTCTTGACAACACCCTCCAGCGCCGCCGGCGCCCACAACCCGGCAAGGATCTTGAGCGTGGACACATCCAGGTTGCGGTAATGAAAGAAGGCCTCCAGCGTCGGCATCTCACGCGCCATGAAGCGGCGATCCTGACAGATGCTGTTGCCACACATTGGCGAGGTTTTCGGCGCCAGGTGCTCAGCCAGAAAAGCCAGTGTCTGCTGCTCGGCCTGCGCAGCCGTAACCGCGCTCAACCGCACCCGGTCGGTCAGACCGGACCTGCCATGCTGCCGGGTATTCCACTCATCCATCCGCGCGAGCGCCGCGTCGCTCTGATGAATAGCCAGCACTGGTCCCTCGGCGATGACGCACAGATCTGCATCAGTGACGACCGTCGCGATCTCGATGATAGAATCATTCTGGCAATCGAGACCGGTCATCTCCAGATCGATCCAGATCAGTCTGTGCATCGGTGCACTCATCAGCCCGGATTCTCCCAACACAACTATGGCAACTGACGCCGCGCGGGATTCTAGCAAAACCGGCCTCGTGATCGCGGCACATGGCCGGCGCGGCATGCTCGAAACGGCTGGGGGCAGTGCTCTGCCTTATATCGTCCGCGGCCGCCATCTGCAGGTCTGCTGCGGGGACCATGTGCACTGGCAGGCGTTTGCTGACGGTGATCCCGTGGTTATCAGTGGCATTGCCCCGCGCAGGAATCAGCTCAGCCGGCAGCCCCCCAGGGGCAGCAAGCCGGAGACGATCGCCGCCAATATCAGTCATCTGATTGTGGTCATGGCCGCGCTCCCGCTTCCCGACCTGTTCATCACCGACCGGTACCTGTGCGCCGCACATCTGATGGGTGTCCAGGCCGCCATCGTCTGGAACAAGGCCGATCTTGCCGCGCTGCCGGAGGCTGAACTGGCCGTCTATTCCAGGCTCGGCTATCGGCTGTTTCCGGTATCAGCAGTTACAGGCTCAGGCCTTGACGCGCTGCTGAGCTGGTCTGGTCAGTGCGTCGGCCTGCTCGTCGGCCAGTCCGGCGTCGGCAAGTCCTCGCTCCTGAACCGCCTGGTTCCCGGTTCCGATACCGCTACCGGCCAACTGTCAGCCGCCAGCGACGAAGGTCGCCACACGACAACTGCCTCGATCATGTACCGGCTGGAAAACGGTGGTCGCCTAATCGACACGCCCGGCGTACGGGACTTCGTTCCAGCCATACCCGATCCGCGCGACATCGCACATGGTTTCGTCGAGATCGGCGCAACCGGCCGCGACTGTCGCTTTGCGGACTGCAGTCACCTGCGGGAGCCGGACTGTGCGGTGAGCGAAGCAGCCCTGAAAGGCCTCATAGACAGCCGACGCTACGAGAGCTATCGACGGCTGATGAACCTCGCCAACCAGGCGGCTGGCCAGACCTACTGATCAGCGCCGATCCGCGTGCGCGCCGCTATGGCGTGGGACAGGGTGCCGGCATCCACATACTCGAGTTCACCGCCCATGGGCACACCGTGGGCGATACGCGTGGCGCGAATCCGGCGTTCCTGCGCGATGCCTGCCAGATAACCGGCGGTCGCCTCACCCTCTACCGTGGCACTGGTGGCCAGAATCAGCTCGCGCGTCGCGCCATCAGCAAGCTGTTGCTCAAGCAGCGGGATGCCGAGTTCTGCTGGACCGATGCCATCCAGCGGCGAGAGCCTGCCCATCAGCACAAAATACCGGCCGCGATAGCTGCCTGACTCCTCGACAGCCACGACGTCAGCCGGTGTCTCGACGACGCAGACGAGGCCATGGTCGCGACGCAGATCGCCACAGATCATGCACAGCTCGGCCTCGGCAAACATGCGGCAGCGTACGCAGAGCCCTACCTTGTCCAGGGCTGCCTGCAGGGCCGAAACGATTCGCCCTGCGCCATCGCGGTCGCGGTCGAGCAGATGAAAAGCAATGCGCTGTGACGACTTCGGCCCTACGCCGGGCAGACAGCGCAGCGCGGTCAACAGGTCCTGGAGGAGCGGCGTAAATGCCATGCGAACTGCAACCCGCTCAGAACGGCAGCTTGAAACCCGACGGCAGGCCGAGCCCCGAAGTCATGCCGCCGAGCTTTTCCTGACTCGTACGCTCGACCTTGCGCAAGGCGTCATTAAAGGCAGCGACCAGCACATCCTCCAGCATTTCTCGATCCTCTCCCAGGAGTGCCGGATCGAGCGTGATGCCGCGTACTTCATGTTTGCAGCTCATGCGGATCTTCACCAGACCGCCACCAGCCTCACCGCTGACTTCAATGCCGGCAAGCTCTTCCTGGGCCTTCTGCATCTGCTCCTGCATCCGCTGGGCCTGCTTCATCAACTGACCGAGATCGGCTTTCATATCGCACTCACTTTTTGTTGCCTGGTTTTCCGGAACTGGCTGCCGGCGAGGGACGGACAGACCCGGCGACAACTTCTGCCCCGAACAGTTCGCCCATGGCCTGAACATTGCTGTCTGCAGCGATAGCCTCCCGGGCCTTGCGCTGCTGCTCGTCTTCGCTGCGGGCCTGTCGTGCCGCTGCCGTATCACTCACGGCCTTGTCGAGCGAGAAATCCAGCTTGCGGCCGTCACCGAGAGCAGATTGGACGGCAGCGGTCACGCGTACTTTCAGGCTCTCGGTCAGCAGGTGGGCATTGCGACTTTCAATACTGAGCCGCAGTTCGGTCGGTGACTGTGCCGCCAATGCACAGTTGGCCGCCAGCTGGCGTGCAGCAGCATCGAGTTCCAGCGTGGCGACAAAGGCGGGCCAGTCGCTGATCTCGCCACCATTAACGCCGCCCGAAGCTCGCACCTGTGGCGACTTCTGAAGCGGTGCGGGTGCTTTTGCACCAGGCGGCCTGACTGCTGCGGTCGATACCGTCACTGCAGCGGCGGGGCTTTCCAGCTGGTCGAAGGCCAGCACGCGCAGCAGCGTCATTTCAAATCCGGTACGCGGATCAGGCGCCAGATAGAGATCGCGGCGACCCAATACGGCGATCTGGTACATCAGCTGTACTGTTTCGGCCGGCATCTGTGCGGACAGGCGCATCAGCAGTTCCTTGTCCTCATCCCCCTCTACCGCATCTGCCCCGGCCAGCTGGATCACGGCAATCTGCTGCAGCAAGCTTGCCAGACCAGCCAGCACATCTTCGTAGTCGGGAACCAGTTCGTCGAGCTGGCGAACCTGGTTCATCAGCCCGGGGGCATCACCTTGCACCAGTGCTTCCAGCAGACTGGTGAGCCGCTGGCGATCCAGACTGCCGAGCATCTCAGCCACCTCCCTGTCCCTGACAGCGCCATTGCCGAAAGCCAGCGCCTGGTCGAGCAGACTCAAGGCATCGCGCACGCTGCCGGCAGCTGCCCGTGCCAGGCGCTGAAGTGCACCAGCCTCGGCACTCACGCCTTCACTCTCACAGATACTGGTCAGGCGCTCGACGATTCCGGCCTGCGGGAGACGTTTCAGATTGAATTGCAGGCAACGGGACAGAACCGTGGCCGGAATCTTCTGCGGATCGGTCGTCGCAAGCAAAAACTTCATATGAGGTGGCGGCTCTTCGAGCGTCTTCAGCAGGCCATTAAAGGCACTCTTCGAGAGCATGTGTACCTCGTCGATCAGATACACCTTGAAGCGACCGCTGGCCGGCGTGTATTGCGCGTTTTCCAGTATCTCGCGCATATTTTCGATACCGGTCGTCGAAGCGGCATCCACTTCCAGGAAATCGACAAAGCGCCCGGCATCGATCGCAATGCAACTGCCACACTGGCCACAGGGTGTCGCACTGACACCCTGCTCGCAATTCAGGGCTTTTACGAAGATACGCGCTATCGTGGTCTTGCCAATGCCGCGGGTACCGGTAAACAGGAATGCATGATGCAACCGGCCGGAGCTGAGGGCATTTTCGAGCGCCCGGACCACATGGCCCTGACCCGCCACATCAGCGAAGGTCTTGGGACGCCACTTGCGGGCCAGCGCGAGATAGCTCATGAAATCTGTGGGACCAGGTTGGAGATCAGGGAAAAGCGAACTCGGTGAGCCCGCGCCAGCCACACCCCGGCGCCCGGCATCACCGCTACCGCTGCTTCCTTCCGGACCTGACGGGATTCACGACTAGCCGCCGCGAGGGGACCAGCGCGGACTCGGGCACAGGGTATGCGGTGGACTCCTTTTCAGCAAGCAGAAGGCTATACTTCGGTCATGTCAAACGAGAAGCTGCAACAACTGCTGAAGGAACTGCACCGGGAGCTGGGCGCGACCCAGGCACTGGACCAGCAGTCGCGCACACTGGTCGAAAAAGTGCTGCAGGACGTCGACCGGATCGGGGAGCATCCTGAGCCGCCCGACGGCATGGAAGGCCGCCTTCGGGAAGTCGTACTGCGCTTCGAAAGTGAACATCCGCGCCTGGCCGCAACCGTCGGGCAGGTTGCTGACGCACTCGGCAAACTTGGAATCTGAGACCGGCACCCCGGGGCGCGCTGCGAGTCTTTCAGTCCCGTGTATCCGCAGACGGCACCAGCGGAACCGTATCAAACACCCAGTTGCGTGACTCGCGCCGCCCGGGACTCGGAATCATGTGCAGTCGTGATGCCGGATGCTCACGGTATATCGCTTCGCTGTCGATACGCCAGCCGCGCGACTCCCATTCGCGCAGATAACGCCTGTAGATCAGCTGAATGGCATCAGACCTGACCGACAGGTCAGAAGTGGTGCTACGGGGCGGTGCTACGGGTTCAATCTTTTCAATGATGGCCCGATCTTCCTCGATGATTGCCCGGTTACGCTTGTCAGCCGTACCGTCGAGCAGTGGACTCCTGAAGAAATTACGCGCATTGATCAGAAAGGATCGTGTTTCGTACTCATCCACCGGCGTATCGAAGGCATACTGAAACGATGACATCCGTGCATTCATGCGGATACGTGTTACGAATTGCGCAGGCCCGTGAAAGGTTGTGCCCGCAACTGTTTCCGTATCGCCGGGGCGAAAATACCTGAACAGGCCGCCGGCCTGGGTTTTGAAGCGTACTTCCATCCCCGCACCCCACTGGCTCTCCTGCGTCTGGTAGTCGGGCATCTGATAGTCGGGGTCCCTCCCCTTGCGCCCCACAAAATGCACAAACTCGGCATGAGCCGGGTCCAGCGCGTTCTCCACCACCCGCGCATAGTTTGCTTTCAGGGAGAACCCCAGCGTCGTACAGCGCCAGCCAGGATCTTCCCACTCGGCAATCTCCATGACCGGTGGACGCTGCTCCTCTGGCAGGTCACCGAGAAACACGAACACCAGGCCGTACTTCTCCTGTACCGGATAGGCATCGACCCGCGCACGCGCAGTCATCGGCGGCTGGACAGGCCCCAGCGACGGAATGCGCTCACATTGACCGCTGCCGCTGAACTCCCAGCCATGGTAAGGACAGACCACCCGGTCGTCGCGTACCCAGCCATCGCTCAGCGAACCGCAGCGGTGCAGACAGACATTGCTGAGACAGTGCACGGTGCCTGCCACATCCCGGAACAGCACGAAATTCTGGCCCAGCATGCGGACATTGACCGGCTTGCTACTGATCGCGCTGGCCTGCTCGGCCGGATACCAGAAATTGATAAACATCAGCTACCTACCACTTCAAGAGCAGACCGCGGAGCGTGCTTCGAAAGACGTTCCTGAACTGCGGATGCCGCTCGCAAACCTGGAGCACCGGCACCGTCGTCAATGCCAGAAGGCGGGCAGCCATGCGTGGATCATCATGGCGCAGCATCCGCACTTCGTGCAGGCGCTCCATTAAAACCAGGATGGCGGCGACATATTTGTCGTGTGATTTCTGAACCAGCGGAAACAGGGTCGCACCGATCTTCATCGACAGCACCAGTCCGTCACGATGCTTTGCCCATACCTGCAGATAGCTTTCAGCTATGCCGTCGACGATGCTTTCGGGCTGATCGGCAGATATCCGGCCCAGCTCCGTGACCGCCAGATTGAACACGGGATCGATGATCTGCTGAAGCAGATCGTCCTTGTCGCGAAAGAAGCGGTAGAAGCTGCTGCGCGCAATTCCGGCCGCCTCGACAATCGCATCGACGCTCACCGCGGCATAGCTCTCCTCATTGAACTTCCTCGCCGCAACCTCACAGACGCGTGCCTTGGTGTTGGCGACCCGGCGGCGGATGACGGGACTGACCGCACTCACTGCGGGTTTTCGCTGCTGCTCCTTCATTGAAGGACTATTAGGACATATCAGTCCTATTTCTTTCAAGCACCCGGGCATGGAATTCGTTCACAACAGCTCACCTGATTGACACCCCCCGGATTCCGGGTTCTACTTCGGACTGGTTTGTTCGATTTATACGCTTAATGAGGTGCTTACAGTCATGTTCCCACCAGGCTTTCTCGGCTCACGCGCAGATATCCTGATCGACATCGTGACGCTGTCCTTCATCGTCATTCTCCCGATCCTGATCATTTCCTGGCGCATGGCGCGCAACCGGAAGGACTACGTCATCCATCGTCGCATCCAGCTCTACCTCGGCATCAGCCTGTTCATCGTGGTAAGCATTTTCGAGTATGACCTCAGGGTATCCGGTGGAATTTTCGAGATCACCAAGGGCAGCATCTATGAAGGGACTGCCCTGCTCAACTGGACGATCTACATCCACACCTTCTTCTCGATACTGACCTCGATCATCTGGGTGTTCCTGATCATCATTTCACTGTTCAAGTTCGGTAACCCGCCGCACCCGAACAAATTCAGCAGAACCCACCGTATCTTCGGCCGCGCCGGCATGATCTGCATGATCATGGCCGGCGTCACATCGCCTCCGCTCTACTACTTCGGTTTTGTGGTTTGAGATACAGGGGGTTCTGACAAGTGAGCAGCGACACAAAAAAAATTGAAACGGTAAAAGGCGACCGCGCTGAAACCGGCCAGCCGAGGTTCATGGCGGCAATCAAGCCGGTACCGAAGGACATCTGCGAAAGGATTTATGCGGGATGGGACGGTGAAACTCTGCCAACTCCGCCCACCACCTCGACCATCAGGCCGTTCGAGAAAGGCGATATCTTTCTCAGTTGCACCTATCTGAACAATCCGCACGACAATCACGCCGGGGTCGGGCGTATCGTTCAGTACGATCGGAACCTGCAATACAAGGGTGTGCTCTGGATCGGCTTTACCAGTCACCTGATCGTACACCTGCGCTTTGCCCCGGATGGCACGCTGTGGGGCTGCGATTGTCAGGGGCATCACATCGTGCAGGTCAGGCCGTCAGGCGCCCTGCTGCCTGAGACACGTTTCGCTGAGGTGGGCCTGGCGAGCCCCTGTTTTCTTTCGGACGGCACCATCCTGCTGGCCGACTACTTCAAGGGCAACACACCGCCACCAGGCACCTGCATACGTTCAATTCCGGACACTGGCGGGCTGATCGGCCAGGGCAAACTCTACCGCTTCAGCCCCGACGGCAAACTGCTCAACGAGTGGACGCCTGAGACAGCACCCGAGCCCTTCGGCTTCAAGGGCATCACGCACATGACCCTGCACCCGTCTGAAGAGTATGTGACCTACACCACCGAGACCGGCAAACGGGTGATGCGCTTCAACATCAGCACCGGGGAGCAGATGCCGGACCTGAAGGTCTGCCCCGGTGAGACAAAGCCGTTCGAGATGGATCGCGTCTGGGCCATTGCGGTTGCCTATCTGCGCGACGGCCGCCTGCTGCTGACCCGGGGTGAAACTGTCGAGGTACTCAGCGAATCGGGCGAAGTGCTGCGCGAATACCAGCTGCCCGCCTACGGCTGGGCCATGATCCAGCCTGGCGCAGACCAGAAAACGTTCGTCACCACCAACTTCTTCACCGGCATGATGGCCAGGGTATGCATGGAGACAGGCGAGATACTCGGCATGATCGACAGCGGTACCGGCGTGAAAGACACGCCGAAAGGCGTGGTACCGCGGCTTGGCCTGGCCGGCGTAGCGGAGTATCCGGGGTAGGCTTTTTTGCAACTTGGCCGGCAGGGTGACAGACGGCATGCGTCGCCCTGAAAACTGCTCCGCCACCCGTTTGAGGCTTCACTTCACGCTATAACCCCGTGCGTCGAGACAGGCTGACATCGCGCGAAAATAATCGCTGCGCGCCGCGTCGGACTGTGCATCCGCCACACTACTGACGGCCTGCGTAGGATCGTAGTGCGTCTGCTGCACGGCCCAACTATGGCACTCGTAGCGATCCTGAGCCTGCTGCTCCTCGCTCTGACCCTTCATCGGGTAGACAAACAGGTCATCAGATACCGGTGACGACGGCGATTGCGTGGTCAGCGCCGAATCTGGCGGCGGCTCAACCACCACATAGCTGCGCCGATCCGGGTACCAGCGGTAATAGACGTCGTCGGCGTAGTAGTAAGGAACGCTGCCAAACCAGATCGTACTGTAGTAGCTCGGCAAAAAACCCACGCTCAAGCCGATCGGCGGCGCTATTACCACAAAGCGCGCGCCGTAGGGCCGGTACCAGCTGCCGCCGTGCATGTAATACGGCGTTCCCCGATAGCGCACGGCCACTGAATCGCGCGGCAGCACTGGCACCGCCCGACCACGTGCCGGGTAATAGCGATTATGCTGATAGCGGCTGTCGTACACCTGACCGCGGTGGCCCGCGTCGTTTCGGGCTGAATCGTTGCGGGCCCCGTTGCGGCGGTCATTGTCAGCCAACGCGCTGTTCGACAGCGCGATGCCGGCGACCATCAGAGCAATCACGAATGCGCCTGCCGCCACTAACGACCGTGCCTGCTTCGACTGGATTCCTGGCTGCTTGCTCATGACTACTCTCCTCACCGAACTGTGTAATTCCGCCCGGCCAAACAGGCGCTTATCGCGCGCCGAAATGTCGCTGCCTGCTGATCACGCTGGGCCTCGCGGCTTGCTTCACGCTCGTCGTAACGCTGCTGTATGCGTTCGACCTGCGCCTGATTGTTGGCGTCGGCCGCCGCACCGATCGCCGCACCGGCGATCGCGCCAACGATGGCGTTGCCACCCGCATCACGCGGTCGCGACACAGCAGCTCCAAGCACCGCGCCGGTCACAGCACCCGCAGCCATGTTGGCGCCAGCGGGAGTGGTCGAAACGACCTCGACGCGCTTATGCGGCGCCACGTACGGCGCACTCGGATCGAAGCCAGTCTGTTGCACCGCCCATCGGTAACACTCGTATCGGTCCCGATCCTGCTGCGCGGGCGACTGCCCGGCGTTGGGATAGAACACGACCTGCGTAGCGGGCGGTGGGCGCGGCGCTTCAACCACCGGTTCGCGATTGACGCGTGGCGGCGGCGCCGTCGCGCAACCGCCCAGAGTCACCACGGCGAGAACGATGCCCAGGAAAAGTGAGGATGGACGCTGCATAAACCTGACTCCATTCAGCATGGATGGCTCGATCCTTGTGGTCGAAACAGACAGCTGTCAGTCAGCCGTCTGTGGCGCGTCCGGACGATGCTTGCCGCGGCGCTGCTGCATGTTGGCCTGCATGTCACTTATCACGGCGGGTAACTTCGCCTGCTGCTCGGGACTGAGCATGGCGTAGATCTGTACGGCTACATCACTGCGCCGCTGAATCATGGCAGCAGCGCTCACCTTGGCCTGCGCCACAGCGGCTGCATAACCTGGATCACCCGGATTGGCGAGGATCGCCATATTGGCCTGATTCGCCTGCCAATCAACCGCGGCCTGCTGCCCGGCCTCCTGCATGACTGACTTGATCGACTGTTTCTGCTCAGCGCTCAGGTCAAGCTGGCGCAGAGCGCCTGTAAACGGCCCCCGCATGCCACGGCCATGGCCACGACCGTGATCACGAGGCCCGGATCCGGCCTTATCCTGATCCGCAGCACTGGAGGTGCCAGGCACGCTGACGGCAAGCATGGCGATGGCAGTACTGGCGACAGCGGCAAGTACGGCGGTCTTGAAAATGGACGCTTTCATGAATGACTCCTGCGTTGGAAAGCTGGGTAACACGATCTACTTGATCAACGCCCGGGTTGGTCACTTGGTTGACAATCAGGTCGACAAATTTGCAACGATGCAGCCTGCTGCGGTGTCGGGTACGGCCCCTCGCCCTCGGGGCAGTGCTGCACGCTGTGCAAAACTGCTCTGCAGTTTTGTCGATCCGGCGGGTTCTCACCGGGGCCCCTCACTCTGATGAATGAAAAAGGGGCCACGAGGGCCCCTGTTCATTCGCTGGCGGAGAGGGTGGGATTCGAACCCACGTTACGGGGTTACCGTAAACACGCTTTCCAAGCGTGCGCCTTCAGCCACTCGGCCACCTCTCCGGATCGTCTGTTGGGCTGGAAACGGGCGGCAAGATTAGCCCGTTGCGGCTTGCGCTTCAATGCGCTGCTGTATCAGTCAGCCGCCTTCTCTTCGCGAAAGTAGTCGGGTGGCCGATCCAGGCAGTCGCTGATCACGCCCGCCTGATCGCCGGGCGGCACGGCCGGAACGGCCATCGCCGTGGAACGGTCTGGTGCCTCCAACCCCCCGGGGATCTTGAGGTCGGGCAGGCTGGTGCTCTGCTGATACTCCTTCGGCTTGGCACAGCGCTTGTCCGGCGACGAGGAAAAGCAACCTGTCAATACGACGATCGATAGCAGTGCGAGGAACCCCGTCTTCGCTGACAGCATTGGTGACAACTCAGCGTGCCCCTTCAGCCAGGCTGGATCGCTGATCAAGCACGCCGGCGCGACGCATGGCTGCTTCGACAGCAGGTCGATAGCCCGCACTGAGCGCCGTCAGCGGCAAACGCATCCCACCGGGAATCAGACCCAGGCGTTCCACCGCCCACTTCACCGGAATCGGATTTGACTCCACAAACAGCTCCTGATGGAGGCCTGCGAGCCGGCCGTCGAGTTCGATGGCCAGGGTCCGATTGCCTTTCAGCGCAGCCTTGCACATATCAGCCATCAGTGCAGGCGCTACATTGGAAGTCACCGAGATAACCCCCTGCCCGCCCTGCAGCATGAACTCACAGCCGGTCGCGTCGTCGCCGCTGAACAACAGGAAATCCTCGCCACAGGCTTCGCGCAATGGCTGCAAGCGGCCCAGGTCCCCGGTCGCTTCCTTGATGCCGATGATGCCGGGATGCGCGGCCAGGCGGGCAACGGTGGCCGTCTGCATGTCGACGCCGGTGCGGCCTGGTACGTTATAGAGGATCAGTGGCAACTCCAGGGCATCGGCGATCGCGACGAAGTGCCGGTATAGCCCCTCCTGGGTCGGCTTGTTGTAGTACGGCGTGACGACAAGGTAACCATCAACCGGAAGCCCGCCGACGGTCCGTGACAGGTCGATGGTCTGTGCTGTGGAATTGGATCCGGTACCGGCGATGACCGGGATCCGCCCGGCAGCACGATGGGCAGCGATACGGATAACTTCGACGTGCTCGGCCTTGGTCAGGGTACTGGCCTCGCCGGTGGTGCCGGCGATTACCAGCCCATCCGTTCCCTGCCCGATATGCCAGTCAACCAGACGTTCGAGGCAGGCGAAATCGAGCGCCCCATCATCTTTCATGGGCGTAACCAGCGCGACGAAGCTGCCTGAGAACATTGCGAGCGAACCGGAGACCGGGAAGAGGCAGCGATGGTACTGAGGCTGCTGCGGGGTCGCAAGGGCACCGCGGACAATGCCTTGATGCAGGTCTATTTACCGGTACACTGACCGCTCATTTTTCAGGGCTTCTGCACCTTTATCCATGGAAAAACTTCTGGCGGTCACAGCAATAGGACCGGATCGCGCCGGCGTGGTTCGCGATCTGAGTCATGCCATCAATGCCGCTGGCGGCAGCATCCGCGAGAGCCGAATGATCGCTCTCGGCGCAGAATTCGCGGTGATGATGCTGGTCTCGGGTAACTGGCACACGGTGGCCAAGCTGCAGAGCAGCCTGCTGGCGCTTCAGCAGCAATCCGAACTGACAGTTACCGTGCGCGAAACCCAGCCGCGACCAGCCGAGGCCGCAGCTCCCTACTCCATCGACGTGGTTACCCTCGATCATGAGGGTATTGTTTTCGGCTTGTCGAACTTTTTTGCCACCCGCAACCTCGAAATATCCGAGGTCAACACCCGCCGCTACAATGCACCGCATACCGGTGCGCTGATGTTCAGCGTACAGATGACCGTGAATATACCGCGCACAGTGCACGTTGCGACCCTGCGGGAGGAGTTCATGGAGTACTGCGACGAGCAGAACCTGGACGCGGTGATGGAACCGGCACAGCGCTGAACGAATCCGGCTGACAGACAGGAAAGCACATGAGTACCGTTACAGTTGGCAAGGTCGTACCGAATTTCCGGCTGCCGGCTACCGGCGACCAGCACATCGAACTCAAGGATCTGCGTGGCAGGAATGTGGTGGTGTACTTCTATCCGAAGGACAGCACACCGGGCTGCACTACCGAAAGCTGTGACTTTGGCACCCTGCAGGAGAAATTCAGGAAAAAGCATACTGTGATCCTTGGCGTATCACGCGACTCCCTCGCATCACACGAGAAATTCAAGGCAAAATTCGAGTTCCCTTTCGATCTGCTGTCCGACGCGGATGAAAAACTCTGCCGGTTGTTTGACGTGATCCGCGAAAAGAACATGTATGGAAAGAAGGTGCTTGGCATCGAGCGCAGCACCTTTTTGATCGATACCGAAGGCAGATTGCAACGCGAGTGGCGCAAGGTCAGCGTCAAGGGCCACGCCGCAGAAGTCCTGGAAGCGATCAGCACAGACTGACACCGCCGCAGACAGGCGCATGCCCCATACCATATCGAGTACAGACCCCGTCTCCCGGCATGGATCATGGTCCCGCATGATCCGCCCATGCCTGCGAAACCTCGTCCTGTCCGTCGCGATGACCTGCCTGATCATCCCGCCGTTGCCGGCAACAAACAGCGATTTGCCCGATATTGGCAGCCCGGGCGACTCGGTTCTGTCCCGCGACCGCGAAGTGCAGATAGGTCGCAGCATCTACCGCAGCCTGATCGACACCGACCGCGTCATGAGCGATCCGGAAATCCAGGAGTATGTTCAGGACATCGGGCAGAAACTGGCGACCCAGGCCCACGATGGCGATTTCCAGTTCAACTTCTTCATTGTCAACGACAATGCAATTAATGCGTTTGCGCTGCCCGGCGGCTATATCGGTATTCACTCCGGCCTGATTCTGGCAAGCAACAGCGAGAGCGAACTTGCCGGTGTCATGGCTCATGAAATCTCGCATGTAACACAGCGGCATATCTCGCGTGCAGTCTATGCAAATCAGCGCAACAGCATTCTCAGCATGGCCGCGATGCTCGGTGCAATCCTGCTGGGCGCCGCAGGCGGAAGCAGCGATGCGATAACGGGCGCAATTGTTACCGCACAGGGCGTAACGGCACAGCAGCAGATCAATTTCACCCGCGCCAATGAATATGAAGCCGACCGCGTGGGTGTCGGTGTGCTGGCTGCGGCCGGCTTCGATCCGGAAGGCATGCCGGCCTTCTTCGAGACTCTTGCCAGACAGACCGGACCACTCGCGAGTCAGGCACCCGAGTTTCTGCGCACGCATCCGGTAACCGTAAACCGTATCGCGGAAACGAGGGAACGCGCCGCTTCGCTTCCGCGTCCCGAAGTCCAGGATGCTGCCGGCTATTCCCTGACCAAGGCGAGGATTCGCGTCCTGACCAGCTCCACGCCGGAAAAGGCACTCGAATTTTTCCTCGGGGAACAGCAGAATCCGAAGAGCATCGGCAATCTGGGCACCGATTACGGCATCGCGCTGGCGCGTATGGAATTGAGTCAATACGACATCGCATGCGACCAGTTCAGAAATCTGCGCGCAGCCCATCCGGGCATAATCCCCTTTCATACCGGGCAGGCAAATGCAGAACTCGCCCTTGGAAACAGGGACCAGGCGTTTGCCATATTTGACCAGGCGACGGCGCTATTCCCGCGCAATGTGCCGCTCACAGTGCACTACGCCGAAGCACTGCTCGCGAACGGAAATGCAAAGAAAGCCCACCACATTCTGCTGGACCTGCTCAACAATGTTCCGCCGACTGCCAAACAGGTACGCTTGATTGCCCTGGCCGCAAGCGCTGCCGGTGACACAGCGGAAGCGCATTACTATATGGCGGAGTTGCACCTGATCAAGGGTGATGCAACGATGGCAGCCGACCAGCTCCGGCTGGCCCTGTCCATTCCCGGGCTGAACAGCGTGCAGAGGGCGCGTTTCAACGCGCGGCTTGAGCAGATCCAGGAATGGGTAGATAGAGAACAGAAAGCCCGGCGACAAAACAACGGAAATGCACAATGAATACCTGGGATAAATCGCGCTCAGCCCTGGTGGTGCTGGTCTTCATTATCAGCAGCGGCTGTGCCAGCAGCAGGGCTGCTGAAAACCAGGACGCCTACGACCCGATCCAACCCTTTAACCGGGCGATGTACAAGGTAAACGACATCGGCGACCGGTACCTGTTGCGACCGGTTGCCGTTGGTTATGAACGTGGACTGCCGGCCCGGATGCGGGGCGGGATCCAGAATTTCTTCAGCAACCTCAAGTACCCGATCACTATCGTGAATGATTTCCTGCAAGGAAAGTTTCGCGATGGTGGTCGCGATACGGGTCGCTTCCTGCTGAACACCACGGTAGGCCTGTTCGGTTTTTTTGACCCGGCAACGCGGGTCGGGCTCAAGGAAAATGACGAGGACTTTGGCCAGACCCTGGGCAAATGGGGCGTGGGCGAAGGTCCATACATCGTGTTGCCCTTGTTTGGTCCCCGCACGCTGCGCAGCCTGACCGGCGATGTTGCGGATTCACCATTGACCCCGCTGATCGATCTCAGCAACGACAACGTCGATATCAGCTGGGCCCTCTGGTCAGTGCATCAGGTGGAAAAGCGATCACGCCTGCTGGACGCTGACCAGCAGATTTTTGACGCTTACGACCCATATCTGTTTGTACGCGACGCTTATCTGCAAAACCGGCGTTATCGCATGTATGACGGCAACGTACCGGTTGACGACAGCTATATGGACGACTTGGACGACTTGGACGACTTGGACGACAACTAGACTAGCCGTCGTTACCCGTCACCAGCATCTCCTCAACGCCACTTAGCCGCGCTATTGCCAGCAGTCTGTCTGGCAAGTGGGTGAAGCTGACCGAGCGACGCTCTGCCTGCCCCCAGCGCAGCCATTCCAGCAACAAGGCAAGGCCAGCACTGTCCACTTTGGTTACGCCACCGAGATCAATTGAAATACCGGAGTCGCCGGCAAACATCTTGCGGCTCACATCCAGCAGTTCACCCGCAGTCGCAAAGACCAGCGGTCCACTGAGACCCAATTGACCCGGCCCCACGGAGCGCAGCTCAGGCGTCGTGGTCATTTGGCAACGGCACCCGGTGCTGCAGGTTTGGTACTCGTGCTGGTGCCGGTGCAGGGATCCAGCTTGGCTGCATCGGCCTCCAGGCGGGCAATGACCGCATCGATACCCTTGGCGCTGATCTCAGCGTTGAACTGGTTACGGTAGTTCTGTACGTATGAAATACCCTCGATGCGCACATCAAAAGCACGCCAGCCATCCTTGGTCTGATGGAGGCTGTAGTTCACCGGCAGAGTGGTGCCGTCTTCCAGCTCCATGATGCTTCTTACGACAGTATTCTTCGGATTGGGTACAGCACTGGAGGCCGGCAGTATCCGGACCTTGTCGCGCTCAAAACGCAGTACGTGACGCGCATAGCTGTGCAGCAGAAAGTCGTAGAAAGTATCTATGAACTTCTTGCGCTGCTCCGGCGTTGCAGTGCGCCAGTTTTTGCCAAGCACCAACCGGCCGGCATAGTCAGTATCAAAGACCGGCAGAAAGACTTCATCAACCAGCTTGTAGAGATCGGCTGGATTGGCTGCCAGCCAGGCCTGCTTGCCCTCGATATGCTTCGCCAGGGTTTCAGCCGTCTCGGTCACGACCTGATCCGGCGTGCGATTGTCAGCCTGCACAACAAGAGACAGAAGCAGTAGAGCAAGCGTCGCGAAAGTCTTCATGAACCGATCATCCTCCTATTCGGTAGCCGCAGGCGATGCCGAGGAATCGCCCTCTTCAGCCTTGCTGAACAGAAACTTGCCGATCAGCTGTTCGAGTATCACAGCTGATTGCGTGATCTGCAGTTCACTGCCTTCAGCAAGATAGGTATCGGCGCCACCGGCCCCGATACCAACGTACTTGCTGCCCAGCAGACCGGCCGTCAGGATGCTGGCGTCAGAATCATCCGGGATGCGGTTGAACTGACTGTTAATACGCAGCGTAACGACGGCATCGAGCCGGTCATTGTCAAATTTGATGCTCTCGACCCGGCCGATATTTACACCCGACATCGTCACCTGTGAACGGACCTTCAGGCCGGCTACATCCTCAAAACGCGCCGTTACCCTGTAGCCCTCATCCCCGGCATATTCATCGAGGTCTGTGGTCTGGGTCGCCAGAAATAGCAGGGCCGCAAAACCCAGAAATACGAACAGCCCGGTACCGAGCTCACGTGGTCTGCTGCTTTCCATGCCGTATCGTCCTCAAATCAGAAATGCGGTGATCATGTAGTCGAGTATCAGAACGGCGATCGAGGTGGTAACTACCGTACGCGTAGTCGCCATGCCGACGCCCTCGGCCGTGGGCGCACAATTGTAGCCTTCGTAAACGGCGATCAGGCTAGCGGCGATGCCGAACACAATGCTCTTGGAAACGCCTTCGCCGATATCCGACGGATCGACGTACTCCTGCATCTGCGACCAGAAAGCGCCACCGTCCACGCCCATGATATACACGCCGATGAACCAGGCACCGAGAATGCCGATGGCGTTGAATACGGCCGTCAGCAGCGGCACCGATATGGCGCCACCGACAAAACGCGGCGCAACGATACGCCTGATCGGGTCGATAGCCATCACTTCCATGGCAGCCAGCTGGTCCGTGGCGCGCATAAGGCCTATTTCAGAGGCGAGCGCGGTGCCGGCACGGCCGGCAAACAGCAACGCAGTGACGACCGGCCCCAGTTCCTTGATAAGCGTCAGCGCGACGCCCGCACCTAGGATATCTTCCTGACGGAGACGGGCCAGCGAATCGTAGCCCTGCAAACCGATCACCATGCCGACAAAAAACGCCGAGGTCATGATGATCACCAGCGACAGCACACCGGCGTTGTGCACCTGCGCCGAGATCAGCCTGGGCCGGGTAAATGCCGCCGGGCATTGCGCAAGAATCTCACCCAGAAACAGCACAACGGCCCCAAGCTTGCGCATGGAAGCCAGCAGGCTGCCCTGCAACTGCATGAACAGCGTCATCACGAACTGCCCAGTAACTGCTGCCGATAGTCGGGCGCAGGATAGTGAAAGGGTACCGGCCCGTCGACCGCACCGGTCATGAACTGGCGCACCAGTTCAGACTCACTGTCTGCGAGTTCGTCGGGCCGACCGCTGGCGATCACCTTGCCTTCCGATATAACAAAACAATGATCCGCGATATGCGAGATCTCTGCGACATCATGCGAAACCACGATACTGGTAAGCCCCAGCGCATCATTGTTGAGTCGGATCAGGCGCAGGACTACGCCGAGCGAGATGGGGTCGAGCCCCGAGAATGGTTCGTCGTAGAGCAGCAACTCCGGATCCAGAACCATGGCCCGGGCCATCGCCACGCGCCGCGACATGCCACCGGAAAGCTCGGAGGGCATGAGGTTCGCTGCGCCACGCAAGCCAACCGACTGCAATTTGGTCAGCACCAGGTTACGAAGCAGGCGTTCGGGCAGGTCGGTATTTTCACGCACCGGAAAGGCAACGTTCTCGAAAACGCTGAAGTCCGTCAGCAATGCACTGTTCTGAAACAGCATGCCCATCCGGCGGCGGAGCGCATAGAGATCGGACCTGGACAGGCGCGGCACTTCCTGCCCCGCAACCAGGACGCTGCCTGCATCCGGCTTGAGCTGCCCCGTGAACATACGGAGCAGCGTCGTCTTGCCGGTACCGCTGGGACCCATGATCGCGGTGATACTGCCGCGGGGGATCGCAAGCTCCAGGCCATCAAAGATCAGGCGGCTGCCTCGCGAAAAGCGCAGGCCACTGATCTCGATCAGGTTGTCAGCGGCCAAAGCGGCTTTCACGCAGCTTCCATTGCAGGTTTGTACTTACCGCCATGAGCCAGGCTGTTCAGGCGGGCCCGCTTGTATAACTCGGCCTGGCCTGCCTTCACGCTGTCAGCCTTGCCACCCCAGGCCTTGAGCACCGTTGCCTGCAGCGCCCGGCCGTAAGAGAAAGTCACCTGCCAGGGCAATCCACCCAGCGCATTGATCGCACTGAGGTGCTCGGTAGCCAGTTCGGGACTCTGCCCACCCGACAGAAAAGCGATACCCGGCACGGTCGCTGGAACCATCGACTTGAGGCAGCGGACGGTCGCTTCGGCAACCTCGGCGACCGATGCCTGCTGCTTGCAGTCCGTACCCGACACGATCATGTTTGGCTTTAGAACAATCCCTGAAAGATCAACGTGATGATGACGTAACTCAATGAAGGTTCTCTCCAGCGCTTCACAGGTCACCTGCGCACAGCGGGCCTGTGTATGGTCACCATCCATCAGCACTTCCGGCTCGACGATGGGAACAATACCGGCTTCCTGACACAGCGCCGCGTAGCGCGCCAGCGCATGGGCATTGGCCTGCAGGCACCATGCGGATGGGATTCCGGAACCGATCGTGATGACGGCCCGCCACTTCGCAAAGCGTGCACCGAGACCCGCGTACTCCTTCAGGCGCTCGCGCAAGCCGTCGAGACCCTCGGTAATTTTCTCGCCCGGGAACCCTGCCAGGGCCTTCGCACCGGCATCGACCTTGATGCCCGGGATAATGCCCTGTTGCGTGAGGTACTTCGCAAAGGGCACACCATCACGTGTGGACTGACGGATGGTTTCGTCATACAGGATGACGCCGCTGATGAACTCTGCAGCACCAGGCGTGGTGAAAAGCAGATCCCGATAGGCGCGACGATTTTCCTCGGTCGACTCAAGCCTGATTGCGTCAAAGCGCTTCTTGATAGTGCCTGAGCTCTCGTCAGCAGCAAGAATTCCCTTGCCTGGCGCCACCATCGCCTGAGCGATAGCGGCCAGAGACTGCGCAGTCATGACATAAACCTCCGCTTGTGATCCAGCTGCCTAATGACCGCAGCCCGTTATTTTTAGGTTCGCAAGGATAGCAAATTCTGCGCAGCGGCTGAGCCCGGATGTCGGCTGCAGGCCGGGCCGGCAGGCTTCCCCCTATTCCCCTCAAAAGCATATTGGACTAAGATGGTCCCATATGCTTCGCATCAGTAAATTGACGGACTACGGCACGATGATTCTCGTGTACCTCGCCGCACAGACGAGCGAGGTCTGCTCGGCCAACGATGTCGCGAACGGCACCCGTATCGCGCTGCCTACCGTACAGAAGCTGCTCAAGGTCCTCGCGCGCGGTGATCTGGTGCGCTCGCTGCGCGGGGCTGAAGGTGGCTACGCATTGTCCCGTACGCCGGAGGACATCAGTGCGGCAGAAATCGTCGATGTACTGGAAGGCCCTCTAAGCATCACCGAATGCAGCATGACCGATAGCCAGTGCGAGCTTGAGGATGGATGCCCGGTCGGCGATGCATGGCAGAAGATCAACCGCACCATCCGTAGCGCACTGGACACCGTAACGCTGGCGGATCTCGCCCATCCGCCGCATGAATTTCCTTTGCACGACCTGTCGGCACGACGCGGCAAGCCGCCGGAACGCCGCTCGTCGAGCTGAACAGGCCGCAGATCAAGCATGGACAGTAAATTGCAGAACCCTGGTCTCAACGAACTGGTAAACCGCCGCTACCAGCATGGCTTTGTCACCGACATCGAGTCAGATACGGTACCGCCTGGCCACAGCGAGCAGGTGATCCGCTTTATCTCGCAGAAGAAAGATGAGCCGGCGTTTTTGCTTGAGTGGCGACTGAAAGCCTACCGTCACTGGCTGACAATGCGTGAACCGGGCTGGGCCCGGCTGCACTACCCGCCGATCGACTACCAGGACATCTCGTATTTCTCGGCGCCGCGCAAGACACCGGGACTCAAGTCGATTGATGAGGTAGACCCGAAACTTCTTGCCACCTACGAGAAACTGGGTGTGCCCCTGCACGAGCGCGCCCGGCTCGCCGGGGTTGCTGTAGATGCAGTGTTTGACAGCGTTTCGGTCACCACCACCTTCAGGGACAAGCTCGCAGCTGCGGGCGTGATCTTCTGCTCGTTCTCCGAAGCAGCCCGGGAGCATCCCGAACTGATCCGGCAATATCTCGGTACTGTTGTCCCCTACCGCGACAACTATTTTGCCGCGTTGAACTCCGCAATGTTCACCGATGGCTCCTTCGTCTATATCCCGAAGGGCGTGCGCTGCCCGATGGAGCTGTCCACATATTTCCGGATCAACCAGGCCAAGACCGGTCAGTTTGAACGCACCCTGATCATCGCCGAGGAAGGCAGTCACGTCAGCTATCTCGAGGGCTGTACAGCGCCGCAGCGTGACGAAAACCAGCTGCATGCAGCGGTCGTCGAACTGGTCGCCCTCAAGGATGCAACGATCAAGTATTCCACCGTGCAAAACTGGTACCCCGGCGACGAGGAGGGTCGCGGCGGTATTTACAATTTCGTCACCAAACGCGGTGACTGCCGCGGGGCCAATTCGAAGATTTCATGGACCCAGGTCGAAGCCGGTTCCGCCATCACCTGGAAATACCCGAGCTGCATTCTGCGCGGCGACAACTCCGTCGGCGAATTTTACTCTGTTGCAGTCACCAACAATCTGCAGCAAGCCGACACCGGCACCAAGATGATCCATATCGGCCGCAATACGCGCAGCACCATCGTTTCCAAGGGCATTGCGGCCGGACGCTCGCAGAGTGCCTATCGCGGCCTTGTCAAGGTGCTGCCGACAGCCGAAGGTGCGCGCAATTTCACGCAGTGCGATTCACTGCTGATGGGCAGTCGCTCTGCCGCACATACATATCCGTATATGGAAATACGCAACCCCGGCGCGATTGTCGAACACGAAGCCACTACCTCGAAGATCGGTGACGACCAGCTGTTTTATTGCCGGCAGCGCGGGCTGTCGCAGGAAGATGCGGTCAACCTGATCGTAAACGGCTTTTGCAAACAGGTGTTCCGCGAACTGCCGATGGAATTCGCCGTAGAGGCACAGAATCTTCTCAACGTCAGCCTGGAGGGCGCAGTCGGCTGACCGGCCGCGCGTATCGCTTGCAGCAATCAGCACCACTACTGACCATCACTGACCTGCGGGTCACCGTCGCCGGCAAGGAAATCCTGACCGGCATGAACCTCGTGGTACGCGCTGGCGAGGTTCACGCCATCATGGGACCGAATGGCTCCGGCAAGAGCACCCTCGCCCATGTGCTCGCCGGACGCGATGGCTATACGATCACCTCGGGTTCCGTGAGTTTCCGCGATCAGGACCTGCTGGCCATGGAGCCCGAAGAAAGGGCACGGGCCGGCCTTTTTCTCGGCTTCCAGTATCCGGTAGAAGTTCCGGGTGTCAGCAATGTCTATCTGCTGCGAGCGGCCCTGAATGCCCGCCGCAAGGCACGTGGTGAAGCGGAGATCGACGCGGCACAGTTTCTTCGCCTGGTGCGCGAGAAAGCCAAACTGATGCAGATGAACGAAAGCTTCCTGAATCGCGGCGTCAACGAAGGTTTCTCGGGCGGCGAGAAAAAGCGCAACGAGATATTCCAGATGGCGGTACTTGACCCGGTACTCGGCATACTCGATGAAACCGACTCAGGGCTCGACATCGATGCGCTGAAGGTGGTGGCCAATGGCGTGAACAGTCAGCGCGGTCCGGACCGCGCGTTTGTACTCATAACGCACTATCAGCGCCTGCTGGACTACATCCGGCCCGACTTCGTGCATGTGCTGGCCGGTGGCCAGATCATCCGGACCGGCGACCGGTCACTGGCCCTGGAACTCGAGGCTGAGGGTTACGACCAGACGGTCGCGGCGGCGAAAAGCCAGACACAGACAGCAGCGCGATGAACACCGGGTTCAGTCCGATCTGGCGCGACGCCTGTCAGCGCAGCAGAAACGCCATTCCGCAACTGGCCTGGTTGAAGGAGCTGCGCGACTCGGCAATCAGCGTATTGGCTGAACATGGGCTGCCAGACCTCACGCAGGAAGAATGGCGCTATACAAGCCTCACTGACTATGTGCAGCGCGGAGCTGCCTATCTCGCCGACAAAGTCACGGCAGCCGATACGGCGACAGCCACACTGACCGTCGAGGAAACCGTAGGCCAGCCACACCTTGAATTGCTGGATGGCCTTCTGCAAGAACCCGGTTCCGGCGCTCGTGTGCTGCCGGCTGGCGTCGAGGCACTCAGCTTGCGCCAGCTCAGCCCTGAATTGCGCGCCCGTGCCACCGGGCTGCTGGCCAGCCACAAGACACCGGACGATACCCGTCCACTGGCGGCGCTCAATATGGCACTGCTGAGCGACGGTTTATACCTGCGCAGCACGGCAACTGCCGACACTCCGCCCCCTCCTCTGCACCTGCGTCTGGCCAGTAGCGGTACAGCGATGGCGCAACCGCGCCTGCTCATCGAGTTGGCACCCGGTAGCCAGCTGAGCCTGATCATAGAACACCAAAGCGCAGCCGGCGCACTTGCAAATGCCGTCACGCAAATCCGCTGCGGCGCCGGTTCGCGCCTTGATCTGCTGCGTATCCAGGATCTTCCGGCTGATGCCCTGCTGACTGAGACGACGCATGTCGAACTGGACCGGGATGCCACGCTTTCTGCTACCAGTCTCGATTTCGGCGGACAGCTCGTGCGCCAGGATCTTTCTGTCGCACTGAACGGCGCCGGTGCGACGGCCAATATCAATGGCGCATTTGTCGTTGATGGCCACCGGCATATCGACAATCACACCACGATCGACCATCGTGCCCCTGACACCGGCAGTCGGGAGATGTTTCACGGCCTGGCAACCGGCCACGGCCGAGGAGTGTTCAATGGCCGGATTGTCGTACAGCCCGGCGCAGTGCGTACGGCATCAGCCCTCAACAGTCGCAATCTGCTGCTGGCCACGACCGCCGAAATCGATACCAAACCCGAACTTGAGATCTTTACCGATGATGTCCGCTGCAGTCACGGTGCGACCACCGGCGAACTCGACGCGAATGCGCTTTTCTACCTGCGCACACGCGGCCTCGGCCCGGACGAAGCGCGACAGGCCCTGATCACGGCCTTTCTGCATGCCACGCTGGCCCTCATCACACCGGAAGATCTCGGCGTGCGCGTGGCTGCCCGGCTTCAGTCGCGCCTGGAAGCACTCGACGGAGCGGCGATCTGATGAACAGCAGCGTAAATCACCCGGCGACTGTCGAAACCGGCAGGCTTCTGTCTCCTCCCGGCTTTGATGTCGAGGCGATCCGGCGTGACTTTCCGATCCTGCATCAGCAGATCAACGGCTACCCGCTGGCCTACCTGGACAGCGCCGCATCGACGCAGCGGCCCATACAGGTGATCGATGCGATTTCCCGCTACTACACGCACGATCACGCCAACGTGCATCGCGGTGTGCACACGCTGAGCCACCGCGCCACCGATATCTATGAAGGTGCACGGGAATCGGTACGGAGCTTTATCAACGCCCGGTCGACGCGTGAAATCGTATTCACCCGCGGCACCACCGAGGCCATCAATCTTGTCGCTGCGACACTGGGGCAGCGCCTGACCGCCGGCGATGAAATCCTGATCAGCGCAATGGAACACCACTCGAATATCGTTCCGTGGCAGATGCTTTGCGAACGCAAGGGCACCATTCTCCGCGTGGCTCCGATCAACGACCAGGGCGAACTGCTGTTCGACGAGTTCGAGAAACTGCTTGGCAAGCGCACGCGCCTCGTAGCCATCACCCACGTATCAAATGCACTCGGCAGCGTGAACCCGGTCCGGGAGATCATCGCCAGCGCACATGCCCACGGCATACCGGTACTCATCGATGGCGCACAGGCGATTGCCCACCAGAGCGTCGACGTACAGGCGCTGGACTGCGATTTCTACGCATTCTCGAGTCACAAGATGTGTGGACCAACGGGCATCGGTGCACTCTATGGTCGCGAGGCGCTGCTGGAAACGCTACCACCGTATCAGGGCGGCGGCGACATGATCCTCACCGTCAGCTTCAGCGGCACGACCTACAATGAACTGCCCTACCGTCTCGAAGCCGGTACACCACATATCGCCGGTGCTGCCGGTCTTGGCGCCGCCGTAGACTATCTGCGACAGGTCGGCATGGACAATATCGCCAGCCATGAGGCCGAGCTGCTGACCTACGCAAGCAATGCGCTCAGTGCCCTGCCCGGCCTTCAGCTGGTCGGCACGGCCGCACACAAGGCCGGTGTCGTGTCGTTCAACGTGGACGGGATTCACCCGCACGATGTGGGCACAGTCCTCGATCAGCACGGCGTGGCAATACGCGCGGGCCACCACTGCGCGATGCCGGTGATGGAACGTTTTGGCATTCCCGGGACTGCGCGCGCTTCTTTCGCGTTCTACAACACGCGCGCCGAAATCGATCAGATGATCGATGCGCTGCGCCTGGCGATACGGATGTTCGCGTGAGCGGATCGGCCACATCGTTGACGGATCTTTACCGGCAGACGGTTCTCAGTCACAGCCGTCATCCACACAACCGTCGGCGACCCCAGGTATATGACCTCGAGGCTGAGGGCCACAATGCCCTGTGCGGCGACAAAATTCATGTCTACCTGCGCCTGCAGGATGATGTGCTGGCCGACGTTGCGTATGAGGCGAGTGGCTGCGCCATCTCGCTGGCATCGGCCTCCATGATGAGCGATGCAGTCACCGGCAAGACTGTCGAGGCCACGCGCCAGTCCATTGATGATTTCCTTACCGGTCTGTCCAGCCCGCAAACCGGAAAGCTGGAAGGCGAACTCGCCGCCCTCGGCGGCGTGCGTGACTATCCGTCTAGAATCCGCTGCGCGACATTGCCCTGGCAGGCGCTGTGCGCAGCACTTGATGCGGTTCAGGAGACCGTAACCACCGAATGAGAAACAGCAATGAACGGAATCGATAACGAACCGGTAGTCGTCCGCCGCGACGTCGAAGGGCTCGTGGTGCCAAACGGAACTCCGGTAACCCTGCCCAAGGACTCACTGGCGTACATCACCCAGGCGATGGGTGGCAGCTTTACCGTGTATTTTGAGGGCAATCTGATACGCGTGGCCGGCGCGGATGCTGATGCGCTTGGCAAGGAGCCGACAGCCCCGCCGTCTTTACCGGACAATGCCACCGATGAGCAATTTGAAGCGCTCGCCTGGGAACAGCTGAAGACCATCTACGACCCGGAAATTCCGATCAACGTCGTGGACCTCGGGCTGGTCTACGGCTGTTCGATCGAAAAACGCCCCTCAGGCGATCGCGTAGTAAACATCATGATGACTGTGACCGCACCAGGCTGCGGGATGGGTGAAATCCTGCTCGAAGAAGCCCGACAGAAGATCAGCCTGCTGCCGACCGTAGCCGAAGTGAATGTTGAACTGGTCTTCGATCCGCCATGGAACCGGGACATGATGTCCGAGACTGCGCGGCTGGAAACAGGGCTTTACTGACTCAATGCTCCGCCGGCTGACCCTGCTTCGCCACGCGAAGTCTTCCTGGCAGGAAGCCGGCACCAGCGACCATGACCGGCCGCTGAGCCAGCGCGGTCAGCAGGATGCGCCAGTGATGGGCCGCCGCCTGCTGGCACGCGGCTCCAGACCGTCGCTGATCCTCTGCAGTTCCGCGGTGCGCGCCCGTCACACGGCGCAAATCATCGCCCGCGAACTTGGCTACCCGCCTGAATTCCTGCAGCGCGAGCCCGAACTGTATCTCGCTACACCGGAACAGATCATTGCGGTGCTTGCGCGCCAGCCTGACTCATACAGGGACATCATCATCTGCGGGCACAACCCCGGCCTGACCGAACTAGCCAATCTGCTCACCGGCCGCGGCATAGACAATATTCCGACCTGCGGCATGACGGTGATCGATCTCGACCTCAAGAGCTGGGCAGCCCTTGCGACTGCATCAGGCAGCCTGCACCTCTTCGATTATCCGAAAAAGTCCTAGTAGATGCTGCAGAAGCAGTGATAGTAGAGACTACGCGGGTCGTTGAGGGCTGTCAGTGCCTTCACTTCCCGATCAACGGCGCGCATCGCTTGACGCACCAGCCCGGACGGAACGGTCTCGGGTGTACGCAAGCCCAGCGCAGTCAGGACCCGGACGCTCCGTGTGATCAGCTCAGCGGCCAGCCGCTGGCCGAATGACAGTTCGGGCTCGATGTAACGCCGTCCATACTTGTTCGCATCAAGTCCAGCGCGGCTGGCTGCCGCCTGCACAGCCTCATCCAGTCCACCGATGCTGTCGACCAACCCGAGTTCCTTGCCATCAGCACCTATCCAGACGCGCCCTTGGGCGATGCTGTCGGCGCGCTCGGGCGTCATGTCACGTGCGGCGGCAACGTGGTCGACAAATATCCGGTAGGCATCCTCAACGCTGGCTGTCAGGATGCGGCGCGCATCATCACCCAGCGGCCGGTCAAGCCGTAGCTGCCCGGCAAGTTTCGTAGTACCGAAGCCATCGACATGGACGCCAAGTTGCTCCAGGCCGCGCTGTACGGTTGGCAGAATCGCACCTACACCGATGGAACCGGTGATCGTGGTATCGCTGGCCCATATCTCGTCTGCCGGCATTGCGATGTAGTAACCGCCCGATGCAGCAACAGCACTCATCGACGCAATCAGCGGCTTGCCAGCCGCCTTGAGCGCATCAAGCTCATCACTGATGACCTGTGATGCAAACATGCTGCCGCCCGGGCTGTCGATCCGCAGCACCAGGGCATCGATGCTGTCATCCAGTCTGGCTTCACGGATCTGGTATGCAAGCGTATCCCCACCCACGGTTCCGGGCGGTGCCTCCCCATCCACGATCTCACCGGCTGCGACGATAATTGCAACATTGCGCTCGTGCGGCTCCGCAAGCTTGCGTTCGATCGCAGTGGCCACCAGATATTCCTTGAAACCTATCGCGCTGTAGCTGCCGTCGTCGGCATCGTCCGGACCGACCATACCGGTGATGTACTCGTCAAACTCGGGCAGGGACATGAGCCTGTCCACCAGGTGTGCGGCTATTGCGGCCTTCGCTGCATGCCCCCCGGCATTCTCGATGTGGCCCGCAAATTCATTACTGTAGTCATCGAGCGCTTTCACTTCCATCCCGCGCGCTGCCGCAACATCGCGTTCCCACGAGCTCCACAGCGAGCCAATCCATCGCTGACTGGCCTCCCGGTCTGCTGCCGACATGTCGTTCCGGGTAAAGGGTTCGACGAACGACTTGAATTCACCGACTTTGAATACATTGACATCGATGAAGAGCTTGTCGAGCGCGCTCTTGAAGAACATCCGGTAGTACTCGTAGCCTTCCAGATAAACCATGCCCAGGTCATGCATGATCACCTCATCGGCGCGCGACGCGAGATAGTACTGATCTCGCGTATAGCCGTTACCAAAGGCTATGACCTTCTTGCCCGCGCCACGCAGCTTGTCAACGGCCAGTGCAATGGTCTGCAACTTGGCCAGCCCGCCTGACTCCAGACCGTCGAGATTGAGGACGATTACCTTGATCCGGTCATCGCTCACGGCATATTCCAGACTGTCGGTAATATCGCGCACCAGCGTCTGTGGCTCAGTCTGGTTATTGAACTGGGCGATCGCACGATCGAGCGGGCTGCCCTCGAGCTGCTCGACCAGCGCGCCGCCGGGATTGACTATCAGCGCCGCGGTCGACGGAACGGGCGCCACACCACCAGCCAGCCCGGCCAGCACCGCGACAAACAGGGCAAGCAGAATAATGAGATGCAGTACCCGGCGCAGGGTATCGAGCCCGTACCAGATCGCCCGTACCAGTTTCGCCAAGAATCCGGAAATAGACATTGAAACCTCTCTGTATATCCCTGCGGTTACCGCGCCCCGTCAGGCGCCCGGTTGATAACTGATACGGTAAATCGCGCCCCGCACGTCATCACTGACCAGCAGCGAGCCGTCAGGTGCGACGAGCAGGTCTACGGGTCTGCCCTCCACCTTGTCACCCTCCAGCCAGCCCTCCGCAAAGGCCTCATAAGCAACAGCAGCATTCCCTTTCAGACGCACCAGCGTGATCCGGTAGCCGGTCCGGGCAACTTCCTTGCTGCGGTTCCAGGAGCCATGCTCGGCAATGAACACCTGATTGCGGTATTCGGCAGGAAACATGGCACCGGTATAAAAGCGGACACCCAGCGCGGCCACATGCGGCCCGAGCTTTTGCACCGGCGCCTGCGCATCTGCACAGCTGCCCAGCGTACCGAACTCGGGATCAACCAGATCGCCACCATGACAATACGGAAAACCGAAATCCAGGCCTGCGACCGGCATCCGGTTCAGCTCATCCGCCGGCACATCATCACCAAGCATGTCACGACCATTATCAGTGAACCACAACTCACCGGTCTGTGGATGCCAGCTCATGCCCAGCGAATTGCGTACCCCTCGGGCAATGACTTCCCGTCCACTGCCATCAGCGTTCATGCGCAGGATCAGGCCAAACTCTTTGTCGTCACAGATGTTGCAGGGCGCACCGACCGGCACATAGAGCTTGCCATCCGGCCCGAAAGCCAGATACCTCCAGGCATGCAGCGCAATCTTGTAGGGCAGGTCTGCGACAAGGACTTCGGGTACGCGCGGCTCAGCGCTGGTTTCTTCGGCCCGCGGAAACTTCAGTATGCGCCGCGGCTCTGCTACGTAGAGGGCCCCGTCACGAAAGGCCACCCCGTTCGGTACCTTCAGGCCCTGAACAAGTTTTGTGACCTGCGGATGCTCACCCAGTGCATCGCGAATCGCATATACGGTCCCGTCGCCGAACTGCGTACCCACAAACAGGGTTCCTGCAGTACCCAATGCCATTGAACGGGCCTTCGGAACATCAGCGATCAGGATCTCTGCCTTGAATCCGGGCGGCACGCGCAGGAATTCGGCGGGGGCGCCGGCGCGCACTTCAGCACCGGACAGGAGAAGTGCCAGTACAGCACAACAGAACGACCGATAGCTATGGCTCATTAAAGTACCCTCTGCAACCGATGAGCTGTCTGCCAGGACCGCGATATCACTTTCCGATCAGGGCCAGTGACAGCGGGCTGATAAAGGTGATCAACAGTACTGCGACCAGCAGTATCAGCACAAACGGAAAGGTCGCCGCACAGACGCGCAGCACCGGCTGCTCAAACCGGTAGCTGGAGATATACAGGTTCAGGCCGATGGGCGGCAACAGATATCCGAGTTCCATCGTGGCAACAAAAATGATTCCCAGGTGAACCGGGTCGATCCCGTACTTGGCCGCTACCGGCAATATCAGCGGCACGACCAGAACCAGCGCCGAATAGATGTGCAGGATACAGCCGATGACCATCAGAAAGCCGATCAGCAGGAACAAAAAGCTCGTCTGACTGGATATATAGCTGGTAACCAGACCGATAAGTTTCTGCGGCACCTGCGCATCGATCATGTAGTTGGTCGATGCCAGTGAAATGCCAAGGATCAGCAGAATGCCGCCGACCAGGACCATCGAATCGCGCACGATGCCGGGCAGCTTGCGTAGCGGTATCTCGCGATAGACCAACGTTTCTATAACCAGCACGTAAACGACCGTCACGGCAGCGGCCTCCGAAACCGCAACCAGACCGCTATAGATTCCGCCCAGCACGACAACTGGCAGCGGCAGCTCCCAGACCGATTCGCGGGCTGCCTGCCCGACCTCACGCCAGGAGAATTCCGACATGGGACGACGGTTTGCGCGGTTCATCCACAGGCAATAGGCCGCCAGAGCGACCATCATCAGCACACCGGGCAGAATCCCGGCAATAAACAGCTCGTCTATCGAAACCTCGGCGATGATTCCGTAGATTATGAGCGGCAACGACGGCGCAAACAGCAGGCCGAGGCTGCCTGAAGAGGTCACCAGCCCGAGCGTAAATCCTTCCTTGTAGCCGGACTGCACCAGAGCCGGGTACAGCAGTGCGCCGATGGCGATGATCGTTACGCCCGAGCCGCCTGTGAATGCGGTAAACAGCGAGCAGGTCGCGACCGCAACCATCGCGAGCCCCCCCGGCAACCAGCCAAGCAAGGCGGAACTCAGGCGCACCAGCCGTGCGGCCGCCCGGCTTTCGCTCAACAGGTACCCGGCAAAGGTAAACAGTGGGATCGCCAGCAAGATGGGCGTTTCTGCAATACCGAAGATCTCGATCGGCACTGCGGTCAGTGGTATGTCGCTGCGCGCAAAACCGAGCAACGCACTGGCGCCGATGACCGCAAACAGCGGCGCACCCATCAGGGCCAGCAGGATGAGCAGGAGTCCGGTCAGTATCAAGGCCGTGCCCCGCCGCTACGTAGCAGCGTATGCAGTTGAATGACCGCACCGATCAGGTACCGGTATGCGATCAGCGCAAAACCGGCGGGCAGCACCGCCTGAAACGGCCACAACGGCAGATCGCCGAAAATCTGGTCACCGAACTCGCGTGACTCCGCCACGAACTCCCAGGAGTACCAGGCCAGTATTCCCGCCACGGCAACGGTAAAGACATCCACCACGATTGCGGTCGCCATGCGTCCGGTTCGCGAAAGAAACCGCGACAGCAAGTCAATACGCAAATGCACGTTGTCCCGACTGGCAGCCACGGCACCCACGATCGCCGCCCACAGCACCATCAGCCTCAGGGCCTCATCTGCCCAGCTGATGCCGCTGCCGGCGATATTGCGCAATGCGACCTGGTAAGCAGCCAGACCGATCATCGCGAACAGGATGATGGCGAGCAGGAGATTTTCCAGGCTGCGGCCGATTCGCCCCGCGCGCTGCAGAAATCCGCCGGGTTCGCCTGACTGCTCCGGCGATTGTTGCGACCAGCTCACTGGCCCGAACCAGCCGCCTTGCCGCCTGACCGGGCTGCACGAAATTCCTGAACATAGCCACGGGCTTCACGCAGCAGATCAGCTGAGATGTCCCCTTTGGCCGCGAGCTTGTCCATTGCACGGGCTGTAGATTCACGCCATACCGGCACTTCGGCGGGGTCCAGCTGCAGGAACTGCATACCGTTGGCCCGCAGCGCGTCCTCTGCTTTGGCATTATCGATGCGGTTCTGTGCATCGAAGTGTTCATAGAGCTTCGTCATTACTTCGCGCAGCTCAGCCTGATCGGCGGCACTGACGTTCCTGAGTGCGTTCTTGTCGATGGCGAGCAGACCGATCGTGTAGCTGAGTGGCTGCGTCGTGATGTATTTTGTCTTGGTGTACCACTGCAGGACGACCGCACCCACCGGCGGCGTTGCGACGATATTCAGCAGGCCGGTCTGCAGGCCGGTAAGTACGTCAGTAATCGGCAGTGCTACAGGCGAGAGTTCCAGTGACTCCATCGCCGCATAGCTGGTCGGATCACCTTCCGGAACCCATATCTTCTGCCCGCGCAGGTCTGCAATGCCCGTTACGGGCTTGTTGGACATCAGGTAGGCAAAACCACCGCCCGCGAACCCGAAAGACACGAAGCCGGCCTGTTCAAGCCCGGCAGCCAGCCGCTTGTCCATGCGCTTGCGTACAAAATCCACTTCGTCAATCGTGTCAAAGAGCATCGGCGAACCGTAGATCACGATATCCGGATAGCGCTCCTGCAGGCCGTTGGATGTAAAGACGCCACCCTGCAGCTGGCCGATGCGGATCTTGCGCAGGACCTTGCGGTCACTGCCCTGTATGCCACCACCATAGAACTTCAGATTGAGGCGGCCGGATGTCCGCTCCCGGATCTGCAGCCCTGCAGCACGCAGGTCTTTCATCCATGAAGACCCCTCTGGCGCTACCGTCGCAATCTTCAGGTCCGCGGCATGGAGCAGCCCCGGCAGGCAAACGCCAGCCAGAATGGTCAGCGTACACAGTATCGGTATGAATCGTTTCAGCCAGGTAAGCATCAGTACAAAGCGCCTCTAGAAGTAATCATCAGCTGAGGCCAGCAGCTCGGCAGCCTGTCGCTGGGCCAGTATATTGAACAGCGTATATCCTGGTTGACGGGGGTCCGCCTGCAACGCTTCATTGAGCAGCTGATCGTGCAGCTCGCGATCATAGACGAGGCGCGCATAGCCCCTTGCATAGTCAACCAGTACACCAAGGTCGCGCCGGCCGGTCAGTTCCAGTGCGCGTTCAAAATATACCCGTCCGCGCTCCGGATGCCCACCGAGTGCCGCGGGCCGCAGCGTATTAAGTACACCGAGATAGGTATTCACTTGCGCCCCATCGCTGTCTGGACTGAGCACCAGCAGCCGGTTCAGCACACGTTCCATTCTCGGCAGTTCAGCCAGTGCCTGCCAGTCTTCGCCATGGGTTCTGATATAGGCCAGTGAAGCGACCACATAGCTCAGCAGCACGGATGCATCGCCGGAATCAGTCTTTTCCAGCTGCAGATCAAGGTCGGTATACGGCAAGCTGTCGATACCACAGCTATGCCCCCTGCCATCAGCACACAGGGCACGCGTACCGTAGGCACGGGCATGTGCGGCAAGATTTGCTGACCGGTCCGGATCGGCAACAAACACCACAGCGTATGCGGCATAAAGCCTGGCGCTCGCACCGAGTATATCGCCTGTCGCTTCTGGCGAGGCGGCCAGCGAGTCGAGAATGAGAAGGTAGGCCGGCAGACTGTCGCGGACGAGTTCCGGATCATCCTGATTCAGGATGGCCACAGAAAGATTGCCGGCGAAATCCGCTGCTGCCGACTTCGCCATACTGGCACAGCCCGACATCAGCAGGGCGACCAGCGTGGCAGCAACTGCCTGGCGCAGGCCAGGCGAGAACCACCGGGACGGGTCCGGGCCAGCGCGATACCGTGGCAGACCAGGCACCGGCAAAAACCCGGGCGATCAGACCTTTTCGCGAATACGTGCGGACTTGCCGCTGCGATCACGCAGGTAGTAGAGCTTGGCCCTGCGCACCGCACCACGGCGCTTGACCGTGATATCGGCAACCGTCGGGCTGTGCAATGGGAAAACGCGTTCCACGCCTTCGCCATGCGATACCTTGCGCACGGTAAATGACGAGTTCAGGCCCCGGTTGCGGCGGGCAATCACCACACCTTCATAGGCCTGCAGACGCTCGCGGGTACCTTCCTTGACCCGGACCTGCACCACGACGGTGTCGCCGGGCACAAAGTCAGGAATCCCGGTCTTGAGGGCTTCGGATTCAAGTGTTTCGATGATGTTTCGCATGATCGTGATCCAACTCTGTTCAAACGTCTGTTCAAGCCCGTCCACACCGGCCGGATTCCAGCCTAGTGCAGCGGGCGGTTATCGTCCTCATTCCCGGGTTGCCGTTCCTCGAGAAACTCGTCAAGCAGTCTGCGATCCTCGCTGCCGAGGTTCTCTCCCCGCAGCAACTCCGGCCTGCGCAAACTCGTCCTGCCGAGAGCCTGCTTTCTGCGCCAGCGGCGGATGGCTTCGTGATCACCCGCCAGCAGAACATCAGGTACAGCCCGGCCATGTATTACTTCCGGCCGCGTGTAGTGCGGATGATCGAGCAGGCCCGTCGAGAACGAATCCTCTACCGCAGACTGTTCATCGCCCAGCACGCCCGGCAGCAATCTCAGCGTGGCATCGATAACGGCCATCGCCGCAACCTCGCCACCGCTCAACACAAAATCGCCAAGCGACAACTCCTCGTCGCAGGCCATCTCAATGAGTCGTTCGTCAAACCCCTCATAGCGGCCAGCCACCAGAATCATCCCCGGCAGTGCAGCAAGCCGTCGCGCCACTGCCTGATCGAAGACCTGCCCCTGGGGCGTCAGGAAAATCACCGGACTCCCGTCCGGAACCCTGGTCCGTGCGGCCGCTATCGCGGTCGCATACGGCTCCACCCGCAGCAGCATGCCTGGACCACCGCCATAGGGCCGATCATCCACCGTACCGTGCACGTCGGTCGCGTAGCGGCGCGGATCGACAGTCTCCATCCGCACCAGCTTGCGCTGTACCGCCCGCCCGACAACTCCAAACTCCGCAAAGGGCACGAGCATCTCCGGAAACAGCGATACAACCGCGATATCCACGCTCAGCCCATCCTCGTCGTCAACCCGGGGGCCTGGCTAAAAGCCGGGGTCCCAGTCAACCGTAATCAGCCGCTGCTCTGCATCCACCCCGGTCACCACCCTGCCATACAGGAAAGGCACCAGATGCCGACGCTCGCCGACAACAACCATCACATCATTCGCACCGGTCTCGAACAGGTGATCAACCACACCGAGACTCTCACCTGCCAGGGTCTGAACCTTCATTCCCTGCAGGTCCGCCCAGAAAAACTGCTCGCGGCCTGCCTTGCCGAATACGGCCCGGTCTACTTCTATTTCAGAGCCGACCAGCGCAGCCGCTGCGTCCCTATCCTGGACACCCTCAATCAAGGCAACGACAGTGTCACCGTGGGCACGTCCCGAAAGCACTTTCACCTGCCGGCTCTGGCCATCAAGAACCAGATACCAGGGACTGTAGCTGACGACGTTATCGCGGGGATCGGTATAGGAATAAACCTTTAGCCAGCCACGAACCCCAAATAAACCAGCAATCCGGCCTACCGCCACCCTTCGATCGTTGGCCGCAGTCATTGGCTGCCGAACTCCGAAGCGCGCCTCAAGCACCGCAGCTGCGCGTCGAGGCCAGGGTGGCCGGAAACGCTCAGGCGGCCTTGGCGACGTCAGCCTGGCGCCGGAAACCCTTCAACAGCGAGGCAACGCGATCGGAAAGCTGCGCGCCGACGCCGATCCAGTAATCGACGCGCGCCAGATCAATACGCAGCTTTTCTTCATTGGCCGTCGCCATGGGGCTGAAAAAGCCAACTCGCTCAACATACCGGCCATCTCTGGCACGGCGCGAGTCACACACGACGATATGGTAAAACGGCCGCGCTTTGGCGCCTCCGCGGGACAGACGGATAGTAACCATCGTTCTGCAAATTCCTGTTAAATCTAAAGTGCCGGGAACGTGTAACCCGGGAATGTTACTTGAAATCCCACCGATTAGCACCGGTCCGGGGGGCTTTGACTACCGCCCGAACCGGGGAAAGCCGCGCATCATGCGGCGCAGACCACCCTGGCCCATCTTTTTCATCATTTTCTGCATCTGCGCATGCTGCTTCATGAGCTGGTTAACCGCCTGCACCGGCAAACCCGAACCCGCCGCTATGCGCTTCCGACGCGATCCGTCGATAATCCCGGGCCGGCGACGCTCCCGGGCCGTCATCGAGTTGATGATCGCGATCTGGCGACGCAGCATACGGGGATCCACCTGACCGGCAAGCTTTTCCGCCGACATGCCCGCTGGCAGCGGCAGCTTGTCCAGCATGCCCTCTACCCCGCCCAGGCCGCTGATCTGCTCAAGCTGGGCACGCAGATCGTTGAGATCAAACTGCTTGCCGGTGGAAATCTTCTCGGCAAGTTGCGCCGCGGCCGCGTGATCCGCCTTCCGCTGAACCTCTTCAACAAGGCCCAACACATCACCCATACCGAGTATGCGCGAGGCCATCCGGTCGGGATGAAAGGGCTCCAGTTCGTCAACCGCCTCGCCGGTACCCAGGAACTTGATCGGTACTCCGGTTACCGCCTTGACTGAAAGCGCCGCTCCGCCTCGCGCATCCCCATCCGTCTTGGTCAGGATCACCCCGGTGAGCGGCAACACGGCAGCAAAAGCCTGGGCTGCATTCACCGCATCCTGACCGGCCATGCTGTCGATCACAAAGAGAGTCTCGATGGGATCAGTGCGCTGACTCATCTCGCGCACTTCGTCCAGCAACTCACTGTCGAGGCGGCTACGACCCGCGGTATCCAGAATCAGGACGTCCAGCTGGGCCAGTCGGGCCGCCTTGAGGGCCTGTTCAGCAATTGCAAGCGGGCTCTGCGCGGGTGCCGCACTCAGGTACGGAACATCGATCGATGTGGCGAGTCGCTCCAGCTGCAGCATAGCTGCCGGCCGCTGCGTGTCAGTGCTGGCCAGGCCAGCCCGTTTACCAAGCCGGTCGCGGATATATAACGCCAGCTTGGCGGCCGTCGTGGTCTTGCCGGCACCCTGCAGGCCTGCAAGCAGTATGACCGCGGGCGGCTGATGACGCAGGTTGAGCTCTGCAACACCCTCACCCAGGGTTGCAGTCAGCTGTTCATGCAGGATCTTGATGAATGCCTGTCCAGGCGTGAGACTGCGCAGCACTTCCGCACCGACGGCGCGTTCGCGTACGCTCGCCACGAAGTCGCGTATCACCGGCAGCGCCACATCCGCCTCGATCAATGCACGCCGCACATCACGAACTGCGTCCTCGATATTCTCTTCTGTCAGCCGGCCGCGCCCGCGCACCTGGTCGAGAACGCCGCGTAACCGCTCGCTAAGACTGGCAAACATGCTGTAGCCCCGGAAAATTGCTGAAATCCGCCGCGCGAGGCGCGACCGGCCAATTGTATGCAATTCAGGTCGATCGATGTGCGTAACTCCAATTCCTTGACATGCTTGCAAGGCATTAGTCACCATGCATACCCGCTTATCGCCGCTAGAGGTCCACTTCATTGGGCGACGACCTGTCTGCCGGTACGCTCATCGCGCTTCTTGTCCTGCTTCTCCTGATTTCAGCCTTCTTCTCGGGCTCTGAAACAGCACTCCTGACGCTCAACCGTTACCGGCTGCGGCACAAGGCACGACAGGGGCATCTGGGCGCCCGGCTGGCTGAACGCCTGCTGGCGCGTCCCGACCGCCTGATCTCGCTCATCCTCATCGGCAGCAATATTGCCAACACGCTGGCCACCGCACTGGTAACACTCGTGGCACTGCGAATCGGTGGACCTGCGGGCGTTGCTGTCGCCAGCATCGGACTGGCGTTCGTCATCATGGTTTTCACGGATGTCATGCCCAAGACGCTCGGCGCGCTTCGCTCCGAGGCCTTTGGCCTGCCGGCAGCTGTCGTGTATTACTTTCTGCTCAAGGCAACCTTGCCGGTCGTCTGGTTCATCACTGCCATTTCCAATGCCTTGTTACGGCTGTTCGGCGTACGCCCGGATCACGTCAACCAGCATCATCTGACCCTGGAAGAACTGCGCACCCTCGTGACGGATGCCGGCACAAAACTGCCGCGCCGGCGCCAGCGCATGCTGATGTCCATACTGGAGCTGGAAGACATGACCGTCGATGAGATCATGATTCCAGACAACGAACTGGTAGGCATTGATCTGGATGGCGAATGGCACGAAATCGCCACCACGATCAGCACCAGCCGCCACAGCCGCCTGCCGGTATTTCAGGGCAGTATCGAAAACCTGATCGGTATCCTCTATATCCGCAAACTGGTGCTTGCGAGTGCGGATACGCTCGACAAGGCAACCATTGAGTCGACGATGGATGAACCGTTTTTCATCCCTGAGGGCACTTCCTTGCACAGCCTGCTCGCCCAGTTCAGACGCAGCCGGCAGCGCACTGCCTTTGTCGTGGATGAGTATGGCGACATACAGGGACAGGTGACCATCGAAGACCTGCTTGAAGAAATTCTTGGTGAATTTTCCAGCAACGGTGAAGAGGTGCCCGAGGAGGTACGTCGCGAGGAAAAGTCGGATGCATGGCTCGTCAGCGCCGGCATAAATGTCCGGGCACTGAACCGCATGATGAACTGGCATCTGCCTACAGACGGACCCACAACCTTGAACGGGCTGATTCTTGAACAGCTCGAAACCTTTCCGGTCTGCGGCACAACCCTGAAACTGAACGGCTATCCGGTCGAAGTTACCGAAACCGGCGACAACGTGATACGTACCGTACGGATTCGCCCGCCACCTCCGGGTGATATTTCCGGCACCTGAGCAACGCGCTCAGCCGGCAGCGGCCTGCAAGGCCGGCAGCACCCGCATGACGTCGTGCAGGCAGTCGACTGCAATAACGTCCATACCCGCAATCGCCTGCCGTGGCTGGTTTGCCCTGGGTACCAGCGCCCGATGAAAACCGACCTTCGCCGCTTCGCGCAATCGCTCTTCCCCATAGGCAACCGGACGCACCTCACCCGCCAGCCCGACCTCGCCAAACACAACCAGATCGCGCGGCAAGGGACGGTCACGTACGCTCGAGATGGTCGCAAGCAGCGCCGCGAGGTCCGCTGCCGGCTCGGCAATGCGCACGCCACCGACCACATTCACGAACACATCACTGGCATGCGTAGAGATCCCGGCATGCCTGTGCATCACCGCCAGCAGCAGAGTCAGCCGGTTTGCCTCAAGCCCGATCGCAACACGACGTGGCGGCCCGCTGCCACCCTGATCCGCAAGCGCCTGTACTTCCACGAGCAGCGGCCGACTGCCCTGGTGGACAGCGGTCACCACGCTGCCTGGAACCGGATCCGTACGCTGCGACACAAACAGCGCGGAGGGATTCTTGACCTCGCGTATCCCGCCTTCGGTCATGACAAAAATCCCGAGTTCGTTTGCAGCACCAAAGCGGTTCTTCACAGCGCGCAGTATCCGGAACCGGCTCGCGATCTCGCTTTCAAAGTAGAGCACCACATCAACCATGTGCTCAAGCAGCCGCGGCCCGGCAATCTGGCCATCCTTGGTCACGTGGCCGACAAGAATCACGGTGATTCCGGTCTGTTTCGCCAGCTTCACCAGCAGGCTGGCGCAGGTGCGCAACTGATTGGGCGAGCCAGGCGCGGATGGCAACAGGTCGGTCATCATTGTCTGGATTGAATCGACGATAACGCAGCCCGGACGAGTCTGCTCTACCGCCGCCAGGACATCTTCAACACGCGTCGTCGCGATAGCAATGACCTTTTCGAGCGGCAGGCCCAGACGATGGCCACGCAGGCTGACCTGCTGCAGGGACTCTTCACCGCTGGCGTAGAGTGTGGACCCACCCGTTTCAAGCCGTGCCGCGGCCTGCAGCAGCAGTGTCGATTTGCCGATGCCGGGATCACCACCAATCAGAACCGCCGAACCCGGGACGAGCCCCCCACCCAGGGCACGATCGAGTTCGCTGAGCCCGGTATGGATTCTCGGCACGGTCTCACCGCCGACATCCGCGAGCCGTTGCACGCTGACTTCCGGCAGAGCGGCAACCGTGCGACCAGCCTCCACGATGCGCGGTTCAAGAGAATTCCACGCGGCACAGGCCGGGCACTGCCCCTGCCACTTCGTGGTACTCGCACCACAGTCGCCACAGACATAGGCTTTCTGCGCTTTGGCCATTGGGACTTCCGGCTCCTGAAAGCTGCCGATTTCGGGATGTAAAACCGCTTCTGCCAGCCGAAACCCCAACCCAAGTCTCAACCTGCGGAACGTGATCCGCATACTATTTTGGAATGCATCCAAGTGACAGTCGCGAATCCAGTTTTCCGCACCGGGCGGCAGGCGTATTGCTGTGTACGGCACTGGCCCTGCTGTTCTGGGCTGGTGCCGACCGCCTGATAGGCATCGAACGCGGATACTACGATGTATTCCAGCAACTGACGGCCAGCCCGGCTGCGGCGCCGGTTCTCATCATCGATACTGGCCAGAGCGACGCCAATCCATGGCTCGCGCCCCGCTTCGACGAACTGCTCCTCCGGGCAAAGGCATCCGGGGCCAGGCTGATCCTGCCGGCATCACCGCCACCGGCGATGATTGCCGCACAGGATATTGCCCGCCTGCAGGCGCTGATCGCACTGGAAAAGCGCACAGACGCGCTGCAGAATTCAGCACAACCGGGTCTACTTGAGCGCCAACTCCGGGAAGCCGAGCAGCGATTCGGCCAGCAGCAGAAAAGCGTGGCCGCTGTGGCCGCGACCGCCAATGTGATTCTGGGCCTCGGCACTACCGACCCGGTACCTGGACGAGAACAGCCTGAAGGGCCCTGTGAAGAGCGCCTTGCAGCGGACACGTCACGCTATGGCGAATCAGCCGCCGGAGTCCGACTGGCAGTAATTGCACCAGGCAACCCCGCCCTGTGCGAGGCCGCTGCGGCCATAGGTCATTTGCAATCCACCCCGGACCGGGATGGCGTACTGCGCCAGGCACCCGGCAGTCAGTCAACGCGTCACGGCATATTGCCGGCCGCCAGCATGGCAGCATTCATGGCTGGCGATTCCGCAACTGGGGCTCCGCCGGATAACGGCCGCTTGATCAGATATTACAAAGGGGGGGAAGCCGCCGGTTTCCGCGTCATTTCTGCAGAGCAAGTGCTTGCTGGCGCCGAACTCACCGCAATCAAGGATCAGATCGCAGTCGTGGGCGCAGCAACGGGCAACATTGCCGCATCGGTCAATGTGCAGCTGGGACCCGCCGCCATACTCGCCACAGAGGTTGCCAATCTCACTGACGGCGAGCACATCACTCGTCCAGGCTGGGCACCATGGGCAGAAGCTGCTCTCGCGCTGCTGATTGGTGCCTGCGCCGGCCTCCTTGGCCGGCTGTCTCTCAGCCATGCCGCGATGCTGGCAACAGCCAGCGCCGCATCGTTGCTCCTTGCCGAGTTCGCCTTTCTGCTCGCGGGGACCTGGCTGCAATTTGCAGGTCTTGCGCTGTTTTGTCTTACCGGGATGGCAATTCTTCAGGGACTGACCCAACTGCCAGGGCGCGGCCTGGGACTCGCCGGCAGCCGTTCTGACGATAGTCCGGTGAGCAGCGCGGGCCCGGGTGAGGAACTGGATCTGGCTTTTTCGGTCCTCCGCCAACAGCCGACGACGGACCGTACCAAAGAGAAGCTCTACGACCTGGCCATGGAGCATGGTCGCAAGCGCGACTACGCACGGGCCGAGCGGGTATTCCGCCATCTCGCCGCACGTGACCCAGGATATCGCGACGTCGCCGCAAAGCTCGAGAAGCTCTCAGGTGCCCGTGGTGTACCCGTCGCAAAGAAAAGCGCTCCGCAGGCAGTAACTCCGTCAGCACCTGAACCCGTACTGACAGCTACTTCCTCTGGCACCCGCAACCTTGGCCGTTACGAACTGGAGCGGGTGATCGGCCGTGGGGCAATGGCCACCGTGTATCTTGGGCGGGATCCCACCATCAACCGGCGCGTCGCCATCAAGACCCTGCCGCTCGCCGAGGAATTCGAAGAAAGCGACCTCGCCACAGCGCGGGCCAATTTCAAGCGTGAAGCCGAATCAGCCGGACGCCTCAGCCATCCCAATATCATTTCGATCTACGATGCTGGCGAAGACAACCAGGTCGCATACCTCGCGATGGAGTACATCGAAGGGCGCTCGCTCAGTCACTACGCGCAGGTCGGCCGGCTGCTCCAGCCCAAAGTCGTATTCGAACTGATGGCCCGGGCAGCGGAAGCACTGCACTATGCCCACACCCAGAACGTCGTGCATCGGGACGTAAAGCCCGCAAATATTCTCTACAATCCCGCTACCGATACCATGAAGATCACCGACTTCGGTATCGCCAGACTGACCGACTCAAGCCGGACCCGGACGGGTATCATTCTCGGTACACCGTCCTACATGTCGCCGGAGCAGCTGTCAGCCAGTCAGGTCACCGGCCAGTCGGATCTGTATTCACTCGGGGTAACCATGTACCACCTGCTTACCGGAGCCCCGCCATTCCAGGCAGATTCGATCCCGCGCCTGATGGACAAGATCGTAAAGCAGCGGCATCGCCCGGTAGCGGATATCCGCGATGATATTCCGCCCTGTACGGACAGCATTCTCGACCAGGTGCTCGCGAAGGACCCGGCTGACCGTTTTCCCAGTGGTCGCGCCCTCGCCTATGCCCTGCGCGAATGCGCCAGCCATCTGGCGGCAGATCACATATGAACCTGCGCCCGAAATTCAATACGCTCCAGCTTTCGGATACCGGCAAGGTACGGGAGCACAATGAAGACGCCATTGGCAGCAACAGGGACATCGCCCTGCTGGTGCTTGCTGATGGCATGGGCGGATACAACGCGGGTGAGGTCGCGAGCGGTATCGCGGTACGCACGGTACTGGAACTCGTGCCAGCAGCCTGTGAGCGGGAGACCCGCAACGCCACCGATCCCGAAACCGGCCTGATGCGGCAGACGATCATCCTGCGCGATGCCATCGCCCGGGCCAACAAGGTGATACATCAGACCGCGAAGATGCAACCGCAATGTGAGGGCATGGGCACCACCATCGTTGCCTGCCTCTTCTACGACAACCGGATTTCGATTGCGCATGTCGGCGATTCACGCCTCTATCGCTTCCGGCGGAACCGGTTTGAACAACTGACCATGGACCACTCCCTGCTGCAGGAACTGGTTGACCGGGGCTTCTACTCGCAGGAGGAAGCCGCCCGCTCCACGAACCGCAACTACGTAACCCGGGCACTTGGTGTGGAGCCGACGGTGCAGGTCGAACTTCAGGAGGCTGAAGTGCAGCCCGAAGACATTTACCTGCTCTGCTCTGACGGTCTTCCCGACATGGTCGAAGACGAGGATATTCACTTAACGATCAGCACTTTTAATGCTAATCTTGAAATGGCAGGTCAACAGCTGATCCGGCTCAGCAATGACCACGGGGGGAAGGACAATGTCTCAGTCATACTGGCACAGGTGGTCGAACCATTCCCGGCGCGGGTCGGTCTGCTCCAGCAGATCCGCAGCATCTTCAGTTAGGCTTGTCGTGGCTCACGCTTTCATGTCACGGCCCACAGGACAACACTGATATGGCACGACTGATTCTGAGCCTGGATTCACAGGTCCTTGCCGAATTCAACATGAGCAAGGAACGTTATACCGTTGGCCGATTGCAGGACAACGATATCCGCATCGACAACCCGACGGTCAGCGGCCATCACTCATTGATCATCAATATCCTCAACGACTCCTTTCTTGAGGATCTGAACAGCACCAACGGCACCTACGTCAACGGTCGCCTGATCAAGAAGCACGCCCTGCAGAACGGTGATGTCATTACCGTCGGCCGGCACCAGCTGCGATTCGTCGACGGTGTTGCCGATGACGACGCCGATGAGTTTTCACGCACGATGGTGATCGAGCGGCAGATCGGTGGTGCAGAAGCGCTGGCCAAGGCCGCTGCGGTATCGGCCCAGGCAAGTGCGGCGTCGGCCGCCTCCAACGGTACAGCGGCCCGCCCGGCCGGTGCGGAGCCGGCTTCGAAACCGGTTTCGGTGGGCAAGGTTCAGGTACTTAATGGCTCATTTGCGGGGCGTGAGATTCCGCTCAACAAGGCGCTGACCACGCTCGGACGCGCCGGCGTGCAAGTGGTGGCAATAACGCGCCGGGCGGACGGGTATCACATCGTCCAGGTGGAAAATACCGCGGATCGTGAGCCGCCCAAGCTGAATGGCAAGCCGCTCGGCGCGCAAGCATGCAAGCTCGCTGACAATGACGTCGTTGAGATCATCGGCATCAAGATGGGATTTTTCCTGGGCTGAAGTCGGACCGGTCTAGCCTGCCTCGAGGCGTACCGCCACACGTCTGTTGATACCGGTCATCAGCGTCCAGGGAATGGTGTTGGCGGCTGCCGCCACGTCTTCCACACTCGGTCCGTCACCCCACAGGACCACCCGGTCACCGATAGCCGCACCCGGTATATCGCTGACATCAACACCGATCATGTCCATCGATACCCGGCCGACCAGGGTACCGAAAGCGTTGCCGATACCCACCGGCGTACCGCTGGGGGCATGCCAGGGGTAACCGTCCGCATAACCTGCAGCGGCCAGCCCTAGCACGCTGTCCCGTCGCGCCACCCAGTGTCCGCCGTAGCCAACGCGCTGCCCCTTGCGAACCGGCTTGACCGAAATCAGCCGCGTTTCAAAGGACATCGCCGGCCGCAAACCCAGCTCTGCGGCTGATCGCGACCGGATCGGCGATGCACCAAAAAGCATGAGGCCGGGCCTGACCCAGTTACGCCCGGCGTAATGAAGTATTCCGTTGTTTCGCACCGCGTCCGGCCACTGCAGTATCGCTGCCGAATTGGCAATACTCACATCACCACGCCAGTTCTTCAGCAGTGCTCCAAAGTTTTCCAGTTGCTCACTGGTCGCGGCATCCTGCCGGTCGTCGGCGCAGGCCAGATGACTCATCAGCGTGACACCGCTGACGGCCGGACACTGGTTCAGACGGGTAATCGCGTCCGGCACGGCGGAGGCAGGCAGGCCAAGGCGCGACATACCGGTATCAACCTTGAGCCAGCACCAGACCGGCGCGGTGCCGCCTGACTGCTCCAGCAGTACCAGCTGCTCCGGCGCATGCACCACGATATCGATGGCAAGATCCGCAGCGGTACGCATTTCCTCCACAGCCATGCAGCCACCGAGTATCACCAGACGTTTGCGGATACCTGCCTCTCGCAGCTGTACCGCTTCTTCGAGCCGGGCGACTGCAAACGCATCGGCGGACTCGAGTATGCGCGCAACCTGGATCAGGCCGTGCCCATAGGCATTCGCCTTGATGACCGCCAGCACGGGACAACCCGGGGCAGCCAGACGGACTTGCTGGAGGTTACTGCGCAGTGCGGCCGGGCGAATCACTGCGACCGGCGCCAGAGTCACCTGAACCCCTCGACTTCAGGCGCATAGTTTTCGAACTTGGTGAAGCGGCCGAGGAAAGTCAGCGGAAACTCGCCGATCGGTCCATTTCGCTGTTTCGCGATATGAATGTCCGCGATACCTTTGCGCGGACTGTCGGAGTTATAGACCTCATCCCGATAGATGAAAAGAATCAGGTCTGCATCCTGCTCGATTGCACCCGATTCACGCAGGTCGGACATCACCGGCTTTTTGTCGGTACGCGACTCGACACTTCGATTCAACTGGGAGAGAGCGATGATCGGCACATTCAGCTCACGCGCCAGCGCCTTTAGCCCGCGGGAAATCTCCGAGATCTCGGTAGCGCGGTTCTCGGAAGCACCAGCGACGCGCATCAGCTGCAGATAGTCGACGACGATCAGGTCGAGTCCGCGCTCCCGCTGCAGACGCCGGGCCCGCGCCCTGACTTCGGTTGGCGTCATCGCGGGCGTGTCATCGATATAGATCGGCGCTTCCTGCATCTGCTGAATCGCGCCGTTTATACGCGGCCAGTCGTCGTCACTGAACCGTCCGTTACGCAGATGCGACTGGTCTACGCGACCCAGGGAGGACACCATACGGAAAGCGAGCTGCTCGACTGACATTTCCATACTGAATACAGCTGCCGACTTGCGCGCACCCAGAGCCGCATTCTCGGCGATATTCAGCGCAAAAGAAGTCTTGCCCATCGACGGGCGCCCGGCAATGATGATCAGGTCACCGCCCTGCAGCCCGGCGGTAAATTCGTCCAGCTTGTTGAAGCCCGTAGGCAGACCCGTGATCGCACCCGGCGACTGGTGCAGCAGATCCAGGCGCTCAACCGTACCGGTCAGCACCTCACTCAGACGCACGAACCCTGATCCGCGGCGTTGACCGCGTTCGGCGATCTCGAAAACGCGACGTTCCGCTTCATCGACCAGTTCGGTAATCGGACGGCCTTCGGGACGGTAGGCAAGCCCGGCAATGTCATTGCCGACCTCGATCAGGCGTCTGAGCAGCGCACGCTCATGAATGATCCGTGCGTAATTGGCGACATTGGCCGCACTCGGCGTGTCGTTGACGAGTTCGCTGAGATAGGCGGTGCTGCCGGCATCGGCCAGCTCACCACGCGATGCCAGATGGGCCGACAGGGTTACCGGGTCTGCCGGCTGGCCACGTTCGGAAAGCTCCTGGACGGCGGCAAAGATCAGGCGGTGGTCCGGACGGAAGAAATCGGCCGAACTGACCAGATCGGCGATCCGGTCCCAACTGCTGTTGTCGAGCATCAGGCCGCCCAACAGGGCCTGCTCCGCCTGGATGGAGCTTGGAGGTACCGGCAGTTCCGCCAACGCCCCCGCTTCGCGCCGGGGACCAGAAGTCGCCACGTCTGCCCCCTTCGCCGCTACTGACTCAGCCTTGTGCCGGGGCTTCCTCGGCAACAACGCTGATACGGATCACGGCATTTACATCGGAATGAAAATGAAGTTCTATCGAGTGCTCGCCGATCGTGCGGATCGGGCCATCTGGCAGCCGGACTTCGCTGCGCTTTACCAGCACGCCGGCAGTGGTACAGGCCTCGGCGATGTCTGCAGTGCCCAGTGAACCATAAAGCTTGCCCTCGGTGCCGGCCTTGGCAACCAGCCGGATTTCCAGCCTGGCCACGTTCGCTGCACGGGTCTGGGCGGCCGCAAGTTCATCTTGCTGCTTCGCCTCCAGGTCGGCCCGGCGCGCCTCGAAGACAGCGATATTAGCCGGCGTTGCCAGCGTAGCCTTGCCTCGCGGGAGCAGGAAATTCCGTCCATACCCGGACCGGACCTTGACGCGATCGCCGATCACACCGAGATTCTCAACCTTCTCAAGCAGAATTACGTCCATTGCTTCGCTCTCTATCCGTTACGCATGTCGCGCCGAGGGGCGCGTATTAAACCACATTCGTCCTGCTTCGGCGCAGACTGATCAGGTTGTCAACGATTCCAACCGTCATCAGCCCGACCAGCAGCAACCCCGCCAGTGAGGCACTTAACATCAGGGGGCCATACAGCACCACTGACCAGAACCGCGGCCAGCGGTAGTGATCAGCCGTCCAGTGCAAGACCGCCAGCCCCTGCGCCACAAACCCCGTCGCCAATACCAGCAATACGCCGGTACCCGCATCTTTCAATCCCAAGCCGATTGCCGCCAATCCCACCAGCACTGCAGCAGTCAGTGCCCGACCCAGCCGCAATTGCAGTACCTGCCTGCGCCAGCCCGCGCGGTCCCCGCTGACGGCCAGCGATCCGCCGAGCAGCAGCGCGATCAGGACACTCATCAGCACGCTGGCTGCAATCACGCCATACATCAGGGCGGCGAGGCGTCCCAGCCAGTCTGCGGGCAAACCTTCATTCTGCGGCAGTCCGGCCGAGCGGATCAGCTGCTCAAGTACCGGCAACCAGTAGCTGCGCGCATCCGGCAATACGAGGCAGCTGAGAAATACCGCGATTACGGCGACCGCCACCAGCAGCTGCACCGCCAGATCAAATGAACCGGTCCGGCCGAGCAAATGTCCACCCAGCAGCGCCCCGGCCCACATCGTCAGCGCACCGACCACAGCCGAGTCCCAGGGACCACCGCTGAGCGCGAGCAGCACGACGAGAATACCGACGCCGGCCAGGCAATCGGTGAGGGCCACGCGCCAGCCGAGCGTTGCGGCAGTCATGGCCACTACCGCCCCACTGAACAGATTGACCAGCGGCAGCAGCAGGGTGCCAGCGACCAGGAAAATACGCGACCGCCGATTGCTGCTTAGCCAGTTGGCCAGACGAGTCATCACCGGATACGGCACCGCTACTGACGCCCAGTAGCGGCGCTGCGGATCAGTATCAGTGCTTGTCTGTATATGGCAGCAAGGCCAGGAACCGGGCCCGCTTTACGGCGGCAGCCAGCTGGCGCTGATAACGCGACTTCGTGCCGGTAATCCGGCTCGGGACGATTTTGCCGGTCTCGGTCACATAGGCCCGCAGGGTTTCGAGATCCTTGTAATCGATCTCCTTGACGCCCTCAGCCGTGAACTTGCAGAACTTGCGACGCCGAAAATACTTGCTCATTTTACTGCCCTCAATTCGAACCAGATACCCGATGGCACTCAGACTGCGTCCGCAGCCGTATCCCCGTCCGTGTCATCGCCATCATCGGCGTTGCCAGCGGGTACGCGCGCATCGGCATCATCACCACGATCGCCAGCCGGGCGGCCGGTTTCCTCAGCTGCTTTTACCAGCGGCGAAGGGTCGGTTACAGCTTCATCACGTTGCATGACCAGGTGTCGCAGCACGGCGTCGCTGAAACGGAAGGCACCGACGAGTTCAGCCAATGTCTCCTGGCCACACTCGATGTTCATCAAGAGGTAATGGGCTTTGTGGACCTTGTGTATCGAGTGCGCCAGCTGGCGCCGGCCCCAGTCTTCGACACGGTGTACGTTACCGCTACCGGCGGCGATCATTGTGCGATAGCGCTCGAGCATCGCAGGGACCTGCTCGCTCTGGTCAGGATGAACGAGCACGACAATTTCATAGTGACGCATGTTATCTCCTCGTGGATTACAGCCACCCATCCATGTGGTGTGGCAAGGACCGGTCAGTGCAGCTGGCCCGACCCTGTGGTGCGGCAGCCGTTGTCCGGGTGGCGCATCCTACCGGAGCTGACCGGCTCCCGGCAACCGCGCAGCGCGCTGACGGACGCATTCATAGAGACAAATGCCCGCCGCCACCGCAACATTCAGGCTGCTGACGGCGCCCTGCATCGGCAGGCTGACCAGGTAGTCACAGGTCTCGCGGGTCAGGCGGCGCATGCCTTCACCCTCCCCGCCCAGCACCAGCGCGGTGCCTGCAGTGCCCAGGTCCAGGTCATACAGTGACTCGCCCGCCTCGGCATCGGCGCCGACGATCCACAGCCCCTGCTCCTTGATGCTTTCCAGAAAGCGGACCAGATTGCCGACCTGGGCGATGGCCTGGCTTTCAGCGGCACCTGCCGCGACCTTGCTCACCACCGGGGTCAGGTCAACGTTCCGGTTGCGCGCCACGACCACAAGGTCAGTACCAGCCCCGTCTGCCGCCCGCAGGCAGGCCCCGAAGTTCCGTGGATCCTGAACCCCGTCGAGCACGAGCACGAGCGGGCGTTCAATCGCTGCGAGCAGTTCACGGGCTGCCGATTCAGACAAGGGACCGGATTCGGTGGCGCGCGCCGCAACGCCCTGATGTTTGACGGTGCCCGTCAGGCGCTCCAGCTCATCCGCAGACACCGGCAGCACCCGGCTTGCCCTGGGCAAAACCTCGTCCAGCCGTGCCTGGCGCTCAGCGCCCAGGTCGGCCTGCAGGTAAACGCATTCAACCGTATCCGGGCGGGTCAGCAATACCTGCCGGACCGCGTGAATGCCGTAAAGAATCCTCGGCGTCATAGCTCGTCAATCCGTCCCGACCCGGTCCATGGCCACTTCAGTGCCGTTTCTTGCCAGGCCTGGAGGCTTTACGCGACCCTGCCTGCCCGGCGGCAGCCGGCTGCGATTCCAGGGCAAGATCGATCTTTGCTTCCTCAGGATCGACACGCGCCACCCGCACACGCAGGTCCTCACCAAGCGAGAACAGACGTCCGGTTCTTTCACCCTTCAGTCCCAGCCCGCCAGGCTCCAGATGGTAATAATCATTTGGCAGATTGGACACATGGATCAGCCCGTCGACGAAAAGCTCGCGCAGCATCACAAACAGGCCGAAGTGGGTAACGCCGGTAACCACACCATCGAGCACTTCACCGACACGGTGCTGCATGAACAGGCACTTGCAGCGCGCATCAACATAGCGCGTCGCCTCGTCCGCACGGCGCTCCTGCATCGAGGTGTTCTTGCCCAGTTGCTCCATTGCGGGTCCGTCATAGCTGAATGCACCCGGCTTGCCGCCATCGAGCAGATGACCGATCGCGCGGTGCACGAGCAGATCTGGATAGCGACGAATCGGCGAGGTGAAATGGGCGTATGCCGTCAGAGCCAGGCCAAAGTGTCCGTTGTTTACCGGCTGATAGACCGCCTGCGTCATGCTGCGCAGTACCGCGGTGGCCAGCATCGGGAAATCCGGCCGGTCACGGAGCGCCTGCAAGCCGCGATTGATCTCGCGCGGACGAGTCCGAGCCGTATCGGGCATCGGCACTCCCAGACTCTGGAACAACAGTCGCAGCTCCTCCAGCTTGTCCCCTTCCGGACCATTGTGTACGCGGTACAAGGTCGCAATCCGGTGGCGACCCAGATAACGCGCCGCCTCGACATTCGCGGCGATCATGCATTCCTCGATCAGACGATGCGCATCGTTACGCAGTCGCGAAGCCACTCCGGAAATTGCGCCCGATTCATCCAGCTCAATCCTGACTTCGGGCAGATCCAGATCCAGCGCACCGCGCCGGACCCGTGCAATGGCAAGAGCCTTGTAGACACCGTACAGATTCTCGATCACCGGGCCCAGTCGCCGGATGTGCGCATACCCCGCGGGATCCGCACCCCGATGCATCGCATCGACCTGGTTGTAGGTCAGTCTCGCGTGTGAGTGCATGACTGCCCGGTAAAACTTCGCGCCGGTCACGCCACCACGTCTGTCAATCTGCATTTCACAGACCATACACAGGCGATCCACCTGCGGCTTCAGCGAGCAGAGCTCGTTGGAGAGCGCTTCCGGCAACATGGGCACGACCCGGTCGGGAAAATATACCGACGTTCCGCGACGGCGCGCCTCGACATCTATTGGATCGGATTTACGGATGTAGTGCGACACGTCGGCAATCGCCACGATCAGCCGCCAGCCCTCACCCGCTGGCTCAGCATAGACAGCATCGTCGAAGTCGCGGGCATCCTCGCCGTCGATGGTCACCAGCGGCAGCTTGCGCAGGTCGGTGCGGCCGGCACCTTCACCATCCCCGACATCTGCACCGAAATGATGGGCGGCCTTTGTGACAGCTGCCGGCCATGCTGACGGCAGATTGAACATCTCGATTGCCGCTTCGGTCAGCACGCGTGGGTCGGTCGGCTCGCCAAGAACCCGGATGATTTTTCCCTGGGCCTCGCGGCTGGGTGCCGGATATTCCATGATCTCCAGCTTGACGAGCTGACCCGGCTGCGCGCCCGAGCGATAGCGGTCAGGCACGATAAAGTGGTGCGCAGAGCGGCCCGAACCGATCACCCAGCCGATACCGTGTTCGCGCTGATAGCGGCCAACCACACTGGTACGGGCGCGGGTGAGTATCTCAACCACAGTCCCGCTGCAGCGACCGCCGCGGCCTTGCGAGGTAACCCGCACAACCACCCGGTCGCCATCCAGCAGCGAGCGCATTTCAGCCTCGGACAGGTAGACATCCACTGATCCGTTGTCGGGAATGAGAAAACCGAATCCATCGCGATGTGCGCTGACTGTGCCAGCCACGAGGTCGAGCTTTTCACTGAGGCAATACTCGCCAGCCCGGTTGATGTGCACCTGGCCACTGGACTTGAGTTCATCGAGCCGGCGCCGGAGGCTCTGCAACTCACGCTTTTCGGGTTTACCCAACTCGGCAGCCAGCGCATCAAGCGTCATCGGCACGCCCTTTTGACGCAGGAGCGCGAGCAGCTCATTTGGCCCCGGAACCGGATGACGATAACTGCGAGCAGGCACGGCTGGCCTTGCCGCCGGAGCACCCTTGTTACGTTTTTTCTTCATCTGATCTTGCCGGAACTTTTCACCCAAGTTTGACAAGCATACAGGCTGCCTTTAAATTGCCGCACTCTTTCAGCCTGCCCACCGAAGCCCAGGTGGCGGAATTGGTAGACGCGCTAGCTTCAGGTGCTAGTTATCGCAAGGTAGTGGAGGTTCAAGTCCTCTCCTGGGCACCAGCTTCCATGCCCCCTGTCAGCATCATCCGCTATTTGGTGCTACCTGGCAGGGGCACGGGCAAGCTCATCAAAATCTGCCGCGAGGCCGGACAGGCGATCATCCAGATGCCTGCGCTGTTTCGGGCTGCTGGACGACAGTACATCCGCAACCATGGCAAAGACTATTGCCCGGTTGGCCGCCACGAGCTGCCGATATTCCGGACTGTCGAACTGGTTTGGATCCAGCAGCAGCGCCATGAGCCGGGTCCCGAAATCCGCATTTCCTGACCGGTTTTCCAGCAGTTCGCGGAAAGCGGCTTGCCAGGCTACACGCCGCCCGAGCCACTGCTCGGTGAGATCATGCATTTCTGCGCTATAGGATTTGACCACCGCCTCCTGATCGCGGCTCAGAGAGCCGCTAAACCAGCGGAACGCACGCAGGATACTGCGGTCCTGCTTCTTGCGTCTGGCCTCCGGGTTGTGCCCGGAGTATTCCTCTCTGAGTTCTGCATTCCGCTCCTCAAGCTCGGCAAAGAAGCCGCTGAGCTGCTCGTCACTCAGCGTCACCAGCAGCCGCGCAATATCGGGTGACATGTGTCTGAGGCTCTGATCCCAGAGCACCAGCGTGGTCCCGTACTGTTGCGCGATGAATTCCGCGCTCACCGGACCGCCAAGTCCGGCGCGCAGATCGCGAATGTATTCAGCGTAGAGCGGCAGCTGGGTAGCCCGGTGCCAGGCGAGATTGCGTCCTATAATCTTGCGGGCCAGCTGCTCCTGACTGTCATTCAGGTCAAAGTAGCTGTTGACATACCATCGTGTCAGCCAGTCGAGCTGGCCATAGGCGATACGCGTCACACAAGCGGCGAGTACCAGGCTGGCCAGCAGCGCGAGCGCAAATGCCCTCCAGCAAGACCCCCTTCGCCCCGCAACCAGAAATGCCGGGAGGCTGATGCGGGGCCGGGCCATTGATCAGGCCTCGTCAGTCAAAGGGGTGACGCAGGATGATGTTGTGATCACGGTCAGCGCCAGTAGAAACCATATCGACCGGAATACCTGTAATGGATTCAAGGCGCCGCAGATAGTTCTGCGCTGCTGCAGGCAGCTGGTCAAGGCTGCGCGCACCAAGCGTCGATTCGGACCAGCCAGGCAATTCCTCATAGACAGGCTCTACGTCGGCATACCGGTCGACGAGCAGTGGCGGGTGCGCCTGCACCTGGCCATCCAGCCGGTAACCGGTGCACACCTTTACGGATGGCAAACCGTCCAGCACATCAAGCTTGGTCACACACAGACCCGTGATGCTGCTGTTGATCACGGCACGGCGGACTGTTACCGCATCGAACCAGCCACAACGCCGGGGCCTGCCGGTCGTTGAACCGAATTCCACGCCGATGCGCGCCAGCCGCTCACCGGTGTCATCGAAGAGTTCCGTAGGAAACGGACCACCACCTACCCGTGTGGCATAGGCCTTTACCACACCGAGCACATAGTCGAAATTGGCCGGACCCAGACCCGAACCGCTGGCAGCACAACCTGCCGCGGTATTCGAAGATGTTACATAGGGGTAGGTGCCATGATCGATATCGAGCAGCGCGCCCTGCGCACCTTCGAACATCAGGCGGGCGCCACTGCGGCGCAGTTCGTCAAGGTAGGCGACGGTATCGAACACCAGCGGTTTTACCCGTTCGGCCATCGCCAGCCATTGCGCCAGCGTCGCTTCCACACTTACCGGTTCGGCGTGGTAGTAGTTCTTCAGCATGAAGTTGTGCAACTCCATGACTTCGGCAAGTTGCTCGGAAAAGCGCCGCTCATCGAACAGATCCGCCATGCGCAGCGAACGACGCCCGGCCTTGTCTTCATAGGTGGGGCCGATTCCGCGCCCGGTAGTACCGATCGCACGCAGCCCACGGGCCTGCTCACGCGCCTGGTCGAGCGCGATATGGCTCGGCAGAATGAGCGGGCAGGCAGGACTGATCTTCAGGCGGTTCGCAACCGAGATACCGCGCGTTTCAAGCGCATCGATCTCTTTCAGCAATGACGGCAGATGGACGACTACCCCGTTACCGATAACGCAGGTAACTCCGGGGCGCAGGATCCCGGACGGGATCAGATGCAAAACCGTTTTTTCCCCACCGATGATCAGGGTATGACCGGCATTATGGCCGCCCTGGAACCGTACGACGGCCTGGGCCTGCTCGGTCAGCAGATCGACAATCTTCCCCTTGCCCTCGTCACCCCATTGGGTACCGATGACGATGACACACTTGCCCACCGCGATTGCTCCGCTTAACGGCTGCCTTCAGCCTTTTTCATATAGCGGAAAAAATCGTCGTTGCTGTCCAGCAACAGCAGATCATTCTCCTTGCCCAGCGAGCGGCGATAGGCCTGAATGCTGCGCGTGAATGCAAAGAAGTCCGGATCCTTGCGATACGCCTCGGCATAGATATTCGCTGCCTCGGCATCGCCCGCACCACGCACTTTTTCCGCATCACGGTAGGCCTCGGCCAGCGTCACTGTGCGCTGGCGGTCTGCCTCTGCCCGGATCTGCTCAGCGGCTTCTGCGCCCTGTGCGCGCAGCTCCGAGGCGGTCCGTGCCCGCTCCTGCCGCATCCTGTCGAAGACCGAGTCACTGACCTGCTCCGGGAACTCCGTGCGCTTCACTCGCACATCGATGACCTGGATACCCAGCTGGAGGGCATTTTCGCGCGCATTGGTCAGCATGTTGTCGAGCAATTCACGTCGTTCTGCTGTCACCACCTGCGGCACGGTACGCTTGGCGAATTCACCGCGAATACCGTCTTTGACGATTTCGAGCATGCGCTGTGCCGCCAGTGCCTCATCGCCACCCGTTGCGCGGTAGTACTCAGCAACATTGACGATTCGCCACTTGATAAAGAAATCGACGAGAAGGTTTTTCTTCTCGAAGGTCAGGAACAGTTCCTGTGGATTGGTCAGGGTCAGGATCTGACGCGGAAACTTGACAACGTTGTTGATGAACGGAATCTTGAAATGCAGCCCGGGACCCAGATCGGTGTCAATGATCTTGCCGAGCCGGAACTTGATGGCAAGTTCGCGCTCATCAACCGTATATATGGACATGCCGACTACGGCTACCAGCGCCAGAATACCGGCCGGTAAAAGCGTTCGAATATTCATCAGCGCGCCCCCCGGGTACGCAGGTCTGCACGGTCAGGTGATGTCCCCGCTGCCGTGGGTTTCGTGGCAGTGGGCGGAGCGGAATCGCGCGGTGCTGGTGTCACCGTATTGCTGCGCCGCTGCTCCAGGATCTTGTCCACCGGCAGGTAGAGCAGATTATTGCCACTGTCAGAATCCACCAGAATCTTGTTCGACGCCGCGTAAATCTCTTCCATCGCTTCGAGATAGAGGCGTCGACGCGTCACTTCCGGTGCCTTCTTGTACTCTGCAAGCAGCAACTCAAAGCGTGCGGCTTCACCCTGGGCATCGGCGACTATACGTGCCCGATAGCCCTCGGCATCCTGCTGCCGCCGCACGGCTTCACCGCGCGCTCGCGGTACAACATCGTTGGCGTAGGCCTCGGCTTCAAAGGACAGACGTTCGCGATCCTCGCGCGCCTTGATCGCATCCTGTACGGCTGCCTCAACCTGACTCGGGAAATTGGCATCCTGCAGATTGACCTTGGTGACCAGCATGCCGGTCTGATATTCGTCGAGCGTCTGCTGGACGAGTTTTTCGGTCAGCACGGCGATCTCGGTTCGCCCCTCCAGGAGCACAAAGTCCAGACGATTCTTGCCGATGACCTCGCGGATCGCGCTCTCGCTGACATCCTGCAGCGTCGCCTCCGGATCCCGCACGTTGAACAGATATTTGACCGGATCGGCCTTCCGATACTGCACGACCAGATCGACCACCACGATGTTCTCATCGGCGGTGAGCATGCGGGTCTGCTGCTTGAACGGCACGATCTCATTGATATTGACGCGCTCAACGCGCTCGACGGGCCAGGGCAGATGCCAGCGCAGACCCGGCATGGTTGACTCCTGATACTTGCCGAAGCGGGTCACTACGCCCCGTTCTGCATCATCGACCCGGTAAAAACCGGTAGCCACCCAGACTGCCGCAATAAGTCCGGCCAGCGCGAAGATCGCCGCACCGCCCGGCTGGCCGCCAGACTGCCCACCGGATGAACCACGCGAACCACGCCCGCCCCGGAGCAGAGCAAGCAGGCGCTGTTGCCAGGCGCGGATGATCTTGTCGAGATCCGGCGGACCCTGACCTTGCCCGCGGTCCCAGGGGTTTTTGCCGTTGCCGGGTTCATTCCATGCCATTTGTCAGTTCCAGAACTGTTGCGTTGATATCACTGTAACGCCTCGGGCCGAAAATCGGCAGGACCGGGAAGCACCCGCAGATGCTCGCGCCGGCTCAGATCCTCATAATCGCGACGGCCTATCCTGAGATCCAGCTCCCAGCCACCAGCGTCGCGCGGGCGTTCGCCTACCACCGCGCCCATCGCATAGAAGCTCGCTCGCAGACGCGCTTCAGCCGCATCCAGTTCGACCGTGCACTGCACGAAGGCGACATGCAAATGCTCGGCAATGACCTCAAGCAGGGAACTGACCCCATCGCCGGTTTGCGATGAGAGCCAGACGCGGGCTGGCAACCCCGTCGCATCACGATCAACCCGGGGCTGCGCGCCCAGTATATCAGTCTTGTTATAGACCTGGATGCGGGGCGTCTGGTCTGCGCCTATCTCCCCCAGGACCTTCAATACGTCCTGAATACGCTCCTGATGTGCGGGATCCGAACTGTCGATCACGTGCAGGATCAGGTGCGAATCGCTGGTCTCCTCCAGGGTCGAGCGAAAGGCGGCCACCAGTTCGTGCGGCAGATCGCGAATGAAACCGACAGTATCGGCAAGGATGATCACGGTCCCGTCCGGCAATCGGACGCGCCGCAGCGTCGGGTCAAGTGTGGCAAACAGCTGATCAGCCACTAGTACGCCGGCGCTGGTCAGCCGGTTAAACAGGGTGGACTTGCCGGCATTGGTGTAGCCGACCAGGGAAACAGTCGGAATCTCGACCTTGCGGCGCATCTTGCCCGCCGTACGGCGCTGGCGGGCAACACGGGCAAGGCGCTCACCCAGGGAACGTATGCGCTGTGAAATCAGGCGGCGGTCGGACTCCAGCTGGGTTTCACCCGGACCGCGCAGCCCGATGCCGCCTTTCTGTCGCTCAAGGTGAGTCCAGCCCCGCACCAGGCGCGTTGCCAGGTGCTCAAGCTGGGCAAGCTCAACCTGCAGCTTGCCTTCATGGGTACGCGCGCGCTGCGCGAAGATATCCAGAATCAGTCCGGTCCGGTCGACCACGCGACGGTCGAGTTCCCGCTCGAGGTTGCGCTGCTGGGCCGGACTCAGCCAGTGATCGACAAGCACGATCTCGGCACAGGTCACATGCAGCAACTGCCGCAACTCTTCGAGCTTGCCGCTGCCGATCAGATAACGTGGATTGACCTTGCGGAGTGAGGCACTGAGCGCGCCCGCTACTTCGGCGCCGGCTGCAAGAGCGAGTGCCTGGAATTCCTGTATTTCTTCCGGCGGTGGCGCCGAACCGATCCTGACGTGCACCAGAACAGCGCGTTCCCCATGACTGGGCCGGTCAAACAAGCTGCAGCCCCTGTAGCGCAGCTATGGCAACACATCTGCTGCAGTAGGTCCGCCGAAGCACTCCCGGCCGGCAGCAATCAGTAGACGAGTCCGACGTAATCAGCCTTCTTCCTCTTCATCCTGGTCCGGCAGCCTGACCGCACGGGACGGCACCACCGTAGAGATCGCGTGCTTGTAAACCATCTGGCTGACGCTGTTTTTCAGCAACACGACAAACTGGTCGAAGGACTCGACAGTCCCCTGCAGCTTGATCCCGTTAACCAGATAAATCGAAACAGGAACCTTCTCCTTGCGGAGTACATTCAGGAACGGATCCTGCAGCACCTGACCTTTGGTCATCTTGGACTCCTGTTTGTTCTTGTTCGTTGCGTCCGGTGGCGCTTCTGAACGACGTGGAACACGCCGCATATGCACTCCCCCCTCGGCCGGCATTCTAGCCGCTCGATGCCGATAATGCATCCCGCACACCGTGCGTGCGCAGGGCAGACGCGGCTTCAGTCACCAGATCAGCCTCCATGGAAATGTGTACTTCACAGACCTCATGACGCAGCCAGGTGAGCTGACGTTTGGCCAGTTGCCGGGTCGCCGCAAGCGCACGACGCTCTGCCTCTTTCCGGTCATAATCACCGGCCAGCATTCCCCACAGCTGACGATAGCCAACCGCCCGCATGGCAGGGCGATCCGCCCGCATTTCAGGCAACTGCATCAGCCCCTCCACTTCCGCGATGAAGCCTCGTCCCAGCATCTCGCGGAATCTCGCCTCTATACGTGCATGCAACAGCTGCCTGTCCTGCGGGATTACGACGATACGCAGGAAGCGCAGATCGCTGGTGGGCGACGCACGTCCCTGCTGGGCCGAGAGCGGAATGCCCGTCAATTGATAGACTTCGAGTGCGCGCTGAATCCGTTGCCGGTCGGCGGGCTGCAGGCGCTGCGCAGTCAACGGATCCACCAGGGCCAGTTCGGCGTGCAACGCAGGCCAACCGATGGCCGCTGCGCGCAGGTCGATTGCGGCACGTACATCACCGTCAGCCTGCGGTAACTTTGACAGCCCCTGCCAAAGACTGCGGAAATACAGCATCGTCCCGCCGACCAACAGCGGCACGCGCCCGGCGGCCACGATCTCGTCTATCGACGTCCGGGCATCGCGCAGGAATTCACCGGCAGAATAGTTCTCCCAGGGGTCCCGAATATCGATCAGCCGGTGCGGCACATCGGCAAGCACCTCCGGCTCGGGCTTTCCGGTACCGATATCCATACCACGGTACACCAGCGCCGAATCGACGCTGATGATGCTGACCGGGAAGCGTCTGGCCAGTTCGACGGCGAGCGCCGTCTTGCCGGCTGCGGTCGGTCCCATCAGGCAGATCACGAGAGGCGGACTGATCATCGGACCAAACCCGGCCGTCAGCGACCGCGCGCGAACAGCTGATCCAGCTCGGCCATCGACAGCGCGACCAGCGTTGGCCGGCCGTGATTACACTGATCGCTGCGTTCGGTGCGCTCCATGTCGCGCAGCAGGCTATTCATCTCTTCGATCGTCAGACGGCGATTGGCGCGTATCGCCGCATGGCATGCTGAACCCGCCAGAACCCGGTCGAGGACATTGAGCAGATCATCCAGCACCAGGTCACCGCCGAGACCTGGCAGCAGCTCACGAACCAGCGTCCCGGGATCCACACCGGTCAACAGGGCCGGAATGCCACGCACAGCAACCCGGTCCGGCGCGACGCGGCTGAGCAGGAATCCGCAGCGCTCCAGCAGTTCGCTGTGCTGCTCGACCTGCCCGGCTTCGCGTTCGCTTACCGCAAGCAACGGCGACACAAGCAGCGTCTGGACCTGAACCGCTGACTGACGAACCGTCGCCTTCAGCCGCTCGTAACTGATCCGCTCGTGTGCTGCATGCGCGTCCACGATCACCAGCCCGTTGGCATTCTGCGCGAGGATGTATACGCCGTGCAGCTGCGCCAACGCATAACCGAGCGGCGGCGCGTGATCCTCCCCGACAGCCGGCACAGCAAGTCCGGAGTAGCTGGCCAGTTGCTCGCGGATCTTGCCAGGCGACGCAGGCACACCGAGAGCCAGCGGATCCTGTCTTGCCGCCACAGAAATTCTTGCCTGCGCACCAAGGTCGCGTGAACCGAGACCTGCGGCCGCCGGCTCGGCTATCGCCGCCTCTATCGTCCGCCGCACAAAATCGCGCACGGGTCCCGGCTCCCGGAAGCGCACTTCCTGCTTGGCCGGGTGTGCATTGACATCAACCCAGGCCGGATCCATGTCCAGATAGAGCACAAATGCCGGCCACCGGTCGCGATACAGGACATCGCGATAACCGGCGCGCACCGCGCCGGCCAGCAGCTTGTCACGAATCGCACGCCCGTTGAGAAACATGTACTGCAGATCCGGCTGACTGCGCGCATGGACCGGTCGCACCAGCCAGCCACGCAGCAGCATCCCGCCCGTTTCGCGCTGGACATAGATCGCGTTGTCCGCGAACTCTCGACCACAAACCCGGCTGACGCGGTCGACCAGCTCGGCCGGCGTGACCGCGGCCGGCAGATCGAGAATCTGACGATGATTGTGCGTAACCCGCAAGGCAAGCGAACTGCGCGACAGGGCGATTCGCTCGATCACCTCACGCACCCGGCCAAACTCCGTACGTTCGCTGCGCAGGAAACGCCGGCGCGCCGGCGTATTGAAAAAGAGATCGCGTACCTCGACCGTGGTTCCAGGCGGATGCGCAGCAGGACTCACGCCGCTGCTGCTGCAGTCGGCACCGTCGACCATGAACCCCGAGTCTGCGGAGCGCTCCCGGGAACTGATCCGAAGCCTTGATACCGACGCGATACTGGGCAGCGCTTCGCCGCGAAAACCCAAGGTCGCGACATGCTCCAGCTCCTCGAGTGAACTGATTTTGCTGGTCGCATGCCGGGCAAGTGCGAGCGCCAGCTCTTCCCGCGCGATACCGGCGCCGTCATCGCGCACCCGGCACAGCTTGACTCCCGCCTCCTCCAGCTCAACCTCGATGCGCGAAGCACCCGCGTCAAGACTGTTCTCGAGCAGCTCCTTGACCACTGAAGCGGGGCGTTCGACAACCTCACCAGCTGCAATCTGATTGACCAGGTGAGCGGGCAGTTCGCGAATCGGCATGCCGGGATTGTTTCAAATGCCGCGAGTATTGCAAACCGCCGCGAGCAGCCGGACCGGAAACGGTGGACTGGAGGGCTTCAGGTACGCTCGGCCGGAATCCGCAGCGTCTGCCCGAGACGTACGGTATCGGAGCGAAGTCCGTTGACGGACCGGATCCGCTGCATGCTGATCTTGTAGCGGTCCGCGATTCCCGAAAGAGTATCGCCGCGCCGGATCACATGCCGGATATCGCGGGGCGGACTTTCAGACCGGGCAGTCGCTGCCATCACACCGGCCGTCGGGTTGGCATCGAAGTAACGACGGACGCCACCGAGTACGGCGCGGGCGAGCTTTTCCTGATGCTGAGCAGAACCCAGATCGCGCTCATCCTCGGGGTTGGAGATATAGGCCGTTTCGATCAGCACCGAGGGCACATCAGGGGATTTCAGTACCATGAACGGCGCATGCTGCACGGTGTTCCGGTGCAGCCGCCCGAGCCCGGCCATCTCACCAAGGATGGCCCCGCCGATGCTGATACTCGAACTGATGGACGCGTTCTGCGACAAGTCCATGAGCACCGAGGCCAGAACGGGATCCTTGTCACCCAGCTCAACACCACCGATCAGTGCCGCATTCTCGCGCGCCGCCAGACGACGTGAAGCTTCATCGCTGGCTGCCTTCTCTGACAGCACATAAACGGTGGACCCGCGGGCACTCCGGTTCATCGCCGCATCGGCATGAATGGAAATAAACAGATCGGCACTCGCCGACCGCGCCCGCTCCATACGTTCGCGCAAACCAAGGAAGCGATCACCGTCACGCGTCAGCACGCCACGCATATGAGGCTCGTTGTTGATCAGGCGCACCAGCCGCTGGCTGATCGCCAGCGTAACGTCCTTCTCCCGCAGCCCGCGCGCACCATGCGCACCCGGATCATGGCCACCATGGCCGGCATCGACGACCACGACGATATCGCGGGCGCGCGGGGCTGGCTTCTCTGCCACAGGCGGCACCACAGGCACTGGTTTCGCGGCCGCCTCCGCCTGTGCAGTCAGCTCGGGCTGTGGATTCGGCGCCGAGGCGGTGACGGTTGATGGCGGTAACCCGGACGAAGCGGCACTTTGTGGACTCGACAGCGGTTGCAGCTCGATCGTCAGCCGCGCGGCCGAACCTTCGCGGACGGTGGTGCTCTTCGGGCGCATGGCGCCTGCGAGGTCAAAAACGATGCGCAAATCGCCGTCGCGATGCGCGGCTCGGACATTACGGACAGCACCCGTGGCACCTGGCAGTGGCATGGCGCTGCGGCCCAGGGCTGCTGCCGAAATATCCAGCACGACCCGATCGGGCCCGGTCAGCGTAAACATGTTGAAATCCGCGGACTGCGACAAACGCAGCTCGATACGGGTGGCGGCACCCTGCTCGGCAAGCTGGACAGCCTGTACCTGTGCGCGCTCCGCGGCGCTCACCGCTGACACGCGAATCAGCAAGATCGCAATGATGCAAACAAGGCAGTTAAGCCCGCTGCGTTTCACGCCTCGCCTCCCGCATACCCCGACGACGCGGCCGATTATACGTAATCAGCCCCGCAGGGGGAACAATATTCCTTTTTTAAATATAGGGATAGCTGCGGTATATCAATGGAAAAATGAAGATACCGGCTGAACCGCTTATATCTTCTGGGGCAAGTGATCGAAGCTTGGCAAGGCCAGCAGGCGGGTGCCCTCGGCTGTCAACGCCTCCAGAGTGACCTGACGGCCGGTATCCAAAATTGAAAAGCCGAGCTTGAGATCGGCCGGTGGCAGCCGCCCCTGCCCCCGCTCAGGCCACTCGACCAGCAACAGGCAACCGGCGGCAAACTGGTCGGCAATCCCCAGGTAGTCGAGCTCCGCCGGATCCTTGAGCCGGTACAGATCGGCATGGAGGAGCTCAAAACCACCCGCGGTATAGGGCTCGACCAGTGTGTAGGTGGGACTGGGTACCCGTCCCTGATAGCCCAGTCCGGCCAGCAGGGCACGCGCAAACGCGGTCTTGCCGGCACCGAGTTCACCGTCCAGATACACGCAGAATTGCGCCGGCTTGGTGGCGATCAGGGCCTGTCCAAACGCATGACCCAGGCGCGCTGTCGCGTCCGGATCAGCCAGCTTCAGTGCGCGGGATTCAGCCATGTCCGGAACTGGGCAAACAGGTCGCTGGCCAGCAATCCGCGCTCGCCAGTCAGGGCCGCAGCATCCCCGGCAGCCGCATGAACAAACGCTGCACCCGCAGCCGTTTGCACATCCACGGTACCGGTCTGCGCAGCCAGACCGGCGACCAGGCCGGTCAACACATCGCCCATGCCCGCCGTCGCCATGCCCGGATTGCCGCGATCGATCAGCACGGGGACGCTGCCATCACGGCCGATCAAGGTACCGCGGCCCTTGAGTATCACGGTACCGCCGTATTGTCGGCACAACTGCTGCAGGGCACCGAACCGGTCACCCTGCACTCGCGCACTGCTGGTTCCGAGCAGGCGCCCAGCCTCGCCCGGATGCGGGGTGAGGATCCAGTTGTCCCGGCGCAGCTTCCGATCGGCGAGCAGGTTGAGTGCATCGGCATCCAGTACCAGCGGCAAACCGCTGCCCACCACCACGTCGAAGAGATCCTGCGCCCAGGGATCACGACCAAGGCCCGGTCCGCAGGCCACGATCGTGGCGCGCTCCAGCAGCGGCGCAAGATCCCTGGCCGAACCCACTCCGGTGCACATGAGTTCCGGCCGGGTCAATGGCAGCCAAAGCGCGTGTTCTGGCCGCGTGGCCACCGTGACCAGCCCTGCCCCGGCACGCAAGGCGGCTTCGCCCGCAAGACGCACGGCACCGCTCATGCCGCGATTGCCGCCGACGATCAACAGATGACCAAAACTGCCCTTGTGTGCACTGGCCGGGCGCGGCGGCAACAAGTGCAACAGATCATCCCTGCTGTAGAGACTGAAAAGCGGCGCCGTTTCCAGTTGCTGCACGGCACTGACCGGGATCTCCAGCCCGGCAAACTCGATCTCGCCGCAGTACTCCGGCCCCGAATCCAGGTACAGACCTGCCTTGAGCCCCACAAAAGTGACGGTCAGATCGGCCCACATTGCCGCACCGAGGACCGCGCCACTGAGGCTGTCGAGCCCACTCGGCACATCGAGCGCCAGCACTGGTCGTGCCTCGGCATTCACGGCTTCGATAGCTGCCAGGTACGTTCCGGCAACCGGCCGTTGCAGACCGGTGCCGAGCAGCGCGTCCACGACCAGCTCAGAGCTGTCGATCAGCGCTGCCGAAAATGGCTGCATTGTCCCGCCCGCGTTCGTGTAGTCGCGCCAGGCCGTGGCGGCATCACCCTGCAGGCAAGCCGGATCAGACACCGCAGCCACGGTGACATCCAGACCCGCGGCCTGTGCCAGCCGCGCGACGACATAGCCGTCGCCGGCATTGTTGCCGGCACCGCAGAGCACCAGCCAGCGACGCGCATCCGGCCACCGCCGACAGGCGATGCTGAACGCAGCCTGCCCGGCACGGGTCATCAGCTCATAGCCCGGAATCCCGCAATCACCGATCGCCGCGCGATCGATTTCACGGACCTGTGCCGGCGTCCACACGCTGTGTGCCATATCGGTCATGACGATGATTATACTGATGGCCCGGGATTCACCGGGCCTTCCTGCGGATACCGTGTCAGCTCTTCTACCCGACTCTGCCGAACTTGCCCGACATATCAAGCGCTGGGGCCTTGCGCTCGGTTTCCAGCAGATCGGCATTACGCATGTCGATCTCAGCACGGCAGAGGCCCGGCTCGACGCATGGCTGGATGCCGGCTTCCACGGCGAACTCGATTACATGGCCCGACATGGCAGCAAACGCAGCCGGCCGGCCGAACTGTGGCCAGGCACCTGCCGGGTGATTTCGGCACGCATGGATTACCTCACCACCGACATAAGCGCAGCCGCCCGCAGCCTTGCCGATCCGGAGCGTGGCTATATCGCACGTTACGCATTGGGACGCGACTATCACAAGACACTGCGCCAGCGACTGCAGAAGCTCGCGGACCGCATCACCGAGGAAGTACGGCCGCACAGCTACCGCGTATTCACCGACAGCGCGCCGGTGATGGAAAAGCCACTGGCCGAAGCTGCCGGCCTCGGCTGGATCGGCAAACACACCAACCTGATCAATCGCCATGCCGGCTCGTGTTTTTTGCTCGGCGAAATCTACACCGACCTCCCGCTCGCAACCGATACACCGGCCAGCAATCATTGTGGCAGTTGTCAGGCCTGTCTCGATATCTGCCCGACGCAGGCAATCATCGCGCCCTATACGCTGGATGCCCGCCGCTGCATCAGCTACTTCACGATTGAAACGCGCGGTCCGATTCCGACCGAGTTAAGGGCTGCGATGGGCAACCGGATCTTTGGCTGCGATGACTGCCAGCTGATCTGTCCGTGGAACAAGTTTGCCCGGCCGGGTACGGAAAGCGACTTTGCGGTCCGGCACGGCCTGGACAGGGCCGGACTGATTGAGCTTTTCAGCTGGACCGAAGCCGAATGGAGCAGTCGCACCGAAGGCAGCGCGCTGCGACGAACCGGATACGCTGGCTGGTTGCGGAATATTGCTGTAGCGCTCGGCAATGCCCCTGGCTCAGCCGGGGTTCTGGCCGCGCTGCAAGCCCGGCGCGATCACCCGCTCGAAATAGTGCGCGAGCATGTGAGCTGGGCACTCGCTCAACACGAGGCACGGGCCGCGGCGATGGAGAACTGATCAGAGATCGACCAGCTGGTTATCGATCAGACGCGCACGCCCGAGATGTGCAGCAACCAAAACGACGAGGCGGCGGTCCATGGCCTGCGCAGGGCTGAGATCATCGGCATTGCGAACCGCAAAATAGTCCGGTCGAAATCCCGCCGCCACGAGCGTGGCCATACCGTGCGTCTCAAGGGCTGCATAGTCGCGCGCGCCGGCCCGCAAACGATCACCGCACTCGCTGACCGCACGGTACAGGTTTGGCGCAATGCCGCGTTCTGCATCACTGAGATACTGGTTGCGGGAACTGAGCGCCAGGCCATCTGGCTCACGCAGCGTCGGCCCGGCGATGATCCCGACCGGAAAATGCAGATCGGCCTGCATGCGGCGAATGATGGTGAGCTGCTGATAATCCTTCTGGCCAAATACGGCAAAGTCTGGCTGCACGATATTGAACAGACGACTTACCACGGATGTCACGCCGTCGAAGTGTCCGGGACGAAACCCGCCGCACAGGATGTCTGACAGCCCCGGCACGGATACGACGGTTGCCGAGTCCTCACCCCGCGGATAGACCACGTCGACTGCCGGTGCAAACAGCAGGTCGGCACCGGCGCGCATGAGGCGGCGGCGATCGTGATCAAGCGTGCGCGGATAGGCCTGATAATCCTCCCCCGGACCGAACTGGGTAGGGTTGACGAAAACACTGACGACAACCCTGTCAGCCTGCCTGCGCGCCAGCTCCACAAGACTGATGTGCCCCTCATGCAGGTTGCCGAGAGTGGGAACAATCGCAACCGCCTCACCAGCGTGCTTCCACGCGCGCAGCATCTCGCGCAAAGCCGGAATCGTGCGAACGGTTTTCAAGGGATCAGATTCCGCTGCGGGAAAATCAGGAAAAGCAGTGCTCGGGCGCCGGGTAACTCCGGTCCTTGATGGCCAGTACATAGGCCTGCAGGGCCTCCGGCAGCGAGGTGGTACCGGTCATGAAATTCCGCACAAAGCGCGGCAGGCGACCCTGCGTAATGCCCAGCATGTCGTAAAGCACCAGGATCTGCCCGTCGACATCCGGACCAGCACCGATACCGATCACCGGCACCGACACCGCATGACGCACCGCCTGACCGAGTTCATTGGGCACACACTCAAGCAACAGAATATCTGCACCAGACTGCTCGAGAGCAACGGCATCCTCAAGCATCTGCTCAGCCTGTGCCTGCTCCCGACCCTGGACCTTGAAGCCGCCGATCTTGTGTACCGACTGCGGACGCAGTCCGAGATGCGCGCAGACCGGAATATCATGCTGGGCAAGATGTTCGACGATACCCACCTGGCTGGCGCCGCCTTCGAGCTTGACCATCATCGCTGCGCCTTCCTGCATGAGCCGTACGGCGTTTTCGAGCGCCTGCACCGGCGTCGTGTAACTCATGAACGGCATGTCGGCCATCAGGAACGCACGGCTCAAACCACGCCGGACCGCGCGCGAGTGATAGATGATGTCCTGCACGGTCACCGGAACCGTCGTGTCATGTCCCTGGATCACCATACCCAGCGAATCGCCGACCAGCACGATGTCCGTACCGGCGCGATCAACCAGATGCGCGAAACTGGCATCGTAGGCAGTCAGACAGGCGATCGGTTCGCCCCGGTCTTTCATGGCCCGCAATGACGAAACATTGACCGGCGCTTCTGCCATGTCACGCTGCTGCAACTGTTTGTACATCTGTACTCCAGGAAGCGCTCTCAGGCGAGCGCCGAAACAACGGGATTGAAGAAATGCCGGCCGCTGCGGATGCGCTCGATCTGCGCCAGCAGCATTTCGAAGTGTTCGTCATTATGTACCGGGTCGATTACAGCTGCATTCACTATCAACAGCGGTGCCGCCGCGTAATCGTGGAAGAAACGCGCGTAGCCCTCGGCAAGGCGCTCCAGGTAGCGTCGGCCGATGCGCCGCTCTGCATCGATACCGCGGCGCGAAATCCTGAACAGCAACGTATCCACCGGCGCCTGCAGATAGACCACGAGATCGGGCACGGGTGGTGAAAAAGCCAGGGATTCAGCCACTTTGTCGTATAGGAACAACTCGTTCTGGCCGAGGTTGATCTCGGCAAACAGACGATCCTTGTCCATCAGATAATCTGAAATCCTGGTGTCTGCAAAAATATCGGCCTGCCGCAACTGCTCGATCTGCTGCACGCGCTGGAAGAGGAAAAACAGCTGGGTCGGCAATGCCACCCGGTCCGGCTCACGATAGAAACGCTCCAGAAAGGGATTGGTTTCCGGTTCCTCGAGCAATAACTCGGCGCTCATGGCGTCGGCAAGCCGTCGCGCGAGGCTCGTCGTGCCGACGCCAATGGGACCTTCAATCGCTATGTAACGGGAATTGGCCATGCCGGCAAAATATTGTTGTTATGGTTAAATGAGGGCACGCGACAGCAGTATCCGTCAAATCAGTCGACCAGCTCCAGTGCTGAACGGTTGATGGCAGCCGCCAGTTCAGCCACCGCTCCCAGGCCCGGTATGCGCAAACCTGGCGCCACTTCCAGCAGCGGCAACAATACAAAATTCCGCGCCGCAATGCCCGGATGAGGAATCTCCAGCTGCTCGGTCTTCAGTTTCAGTTCGCCGTAGACCAGCAAATCCAGATCGAGTGTACGCGCTGCCCAGCGCCTGGTCTCCATCCTGTCACGCCCATGCGCACGCTCGATTGCATGCAGGGTATCCAGCAGGGCCTGCGGCTCGAGCCGGGTCAGAATTGCAGCCACCGCGTTCAGATAGTCAGGCTGTGACAGTCCTCCAAGCGGCGGACTGCGGTACAGGCGGGAGCGGGCCACAAGATGACTGGCAGGCAATTCTGCCAGCTCGGCAAAGGCTCGCCCCAGCTGCGCCTGCGGATCACCGAGATTGCTCCCGAGTCCGATATAGGCGGGCAGCCAGGTTTCTGCCGGCACAGCAGATCCCATCAGGAGGCAGATGGGGCCGGTCGTCGCCGGCGACGGCTGCGTGATCCCTGCCGTTGGACCTGCCCGCCGAATTCCTTCTGCTGCTCGTCGGGCGACATCGCCTGGATCTTCGTCCACCACTCCACCAGCTCTGGCGTCACTTCACCAAGCTCGAGACGCAGTACCAGCAGGTCGTAGGCTGCGCGGAAGCGCCGGTGCTGGAGCAACACCCCGGTACGACGCCCCTGTCGTCGCATGAAGCGCGGCTGCAGCTGCAGCATTTCGCGCATCGGCACCGAAAATCGCCTGGGCAGGCTGACGCGCGTGATCTGCTCGTTGGTCACTTCCATGCCGGCATCGATCAAAGCCTGGTTCTCCGACATCTCGCCGGACTTGCACAGCTCGGCTGCCCGCTCCTGGACGGGGCCCCAGAGAAACACGCCAAACAGGAACATCGGCGTAACCGGCAAGCCCTCGGCGATCCGGTGATCCGTGTTGGCGAGCGCGCGTTCCATGAAGCGCTGGCGTTTGCCGTCTATGTCGGCTGCCAGCCAGCGCGCGGTGGCAGGAAAAAGATGCTCCAGCAACCCGTGGATACACAGCCGCCGGTAACTCTCCAGCGCGTGCCCGGTCGCAAAGACCTTGAGAAACTCGTCAAAGAGGCGCGCCGGCGGCATGTTGTCCAGCAGGGGTGCCAGCTGCGCGATCGGCGTGGCCGTATCGGGATGGATTTCCAGGTTCAGCTTGGCTGCCAGGCGCACCGCACGGATCATGCGCACAGGATCTTCACGATAGCGCGTCACCGGATCACCGATCAGCCGGATACGGCCTTCGGCGATATCCTGCATGCCGTTCACGTAATCCCAGATCGAAAAATCAGCGATATTGTAGTAGAGGGCGTTGACGGTGAAATCACGTCGCCAGGCATCCTCTTCGATCGAACCGTAGGAATTGTCCTTGAGGATGCGGCCGGTCACATCGAGGATCTGCCGGTCTTCGCTCTCCTCGTCTTCGCTGCCTATACCGCGGAAGGTTGCGACTTCGATTATCTCGTCGCGAAAGCGCACATGTACCAGGCGGAACCGACGACCGATGATGCGGCTGTTGCCAAAAACCGCATGAACCTGCTCAGGGCTGGCATCGGTCGCGATATCGAAGTCCTTGGGCTGCCGGTTCAGCAGCAGGTCACGCACCCCGCCCCCGACGATGAAGGCCTGGAACCCGGCCTCCTTGAGGCGATACAGAACTTTCAGGGCCGCCCGCGAGATATTTGCCCGCGAAATATTGTGTTCCGGGCGCGGAATGATGCGTGGAGCATCCACGGGGAGACTGGCCTGATTCAAAAAAACTCCGACTTGAGACTGCGGGCGGGCTGCCTATAATAGCAGCCCCGCTTCGGCCGCGTAGCCGACAAAGCTCCCTTCGTCTAGCGGTTAGGACGCGGCCCTCTCAAGGCTGAAACACGAGTTCGATTCTCGTAGGGAGCGCCAATCAACGGGAGACCGGGCACCGAACCGCCTCTTTCGGACCTCAGGGCAACCAGCAATTCGCCCGATACTGCCAGCTGTCCTGCGGCGGTTTTCGATATCTTCCGGAGTCGATTAGCAGAGCGAGACCTGTCGCTCAAGGCGTCAATGCTCCGACCATCAGCCTCAAGGGAATTGTCATGAATCCAAACAAGGCGCTTTGGGAAAAGGGCGACTTCACTCGTCTTGCGGAAACAATGCGCGAGAGTGGAGCAGCACTTGTGGAGAGCTTCTCGATCCGCAAGGGCCTCAAAGTCCTGGATCTAGGATGTGGCGACGGGACAACGGCTCTGCCCGCTGCAAGACTTGGGGCGGACGTGTTGGGCGCAGATATCGCGAGAAACCTGGTTGCGGCCGGAAACAAGCGTGCAGAGAAGGAAGGGCTCACAAATTGCAGGTTTCAGGAAGGCGACGCGTGCAAGCTGCAGGAACTCATGGATCACTCCTTTGATCTGGTGGTGTCCATATTCGGAGCCATGTTCGCACCACAACCTTTGGATGTAGCCAGGGAGATGGTGCGAGTAACCCGGCCCGGCGGTCGAATCATCATGGGCAACTGGATCCCGAATGATCCGACGCTGGTAGCGCAGATCCTGACGATCAGTTCCGCCTATACGCCGACACCGCCGGAAGGCTTCATCAGTCCGATGACCTGGGGGATAGAGGGCAAGGTGGTCGAGCGTTTTTCCGGCGCGGGAGTGCCCGCAGAACAGATATCCTTTGCCAGGGAAACGTTCACCTTCACCAGTCCCGGTACTCCATCCGAATACCTGGCCGTGTTGCGCGTTACAGTCACGCTTTGAAACGACCCAATGAAAAACAGCTCAACCAGCCGCAGCGAACCGACCAGCAATGCTGGCGTATGGCGACGTCTCGCCGCCTTTGTTTATGACCTGCTGCTGGTCGTTGCAACCTGGATGCTGACCACACTGATCCTCGTCGTGCTGCGTGGCGGACAGGCCATCAGTCCCGGCGCACCGGGCTACCAGTTACTGCTGCTCGGTGTGGCCGCCGCCTTCTTTGTCAGTTGCTGGATACGCGGTGGCCAGACGCTCGGCATGCGCGCGTGGCGCATCAGGCTGGAGCGGCGCTCTGGCGAGCCGGTTGACCTGCGTACCGGCATGCTGCGCTTTGCCGCTGGCCTGCTCTCGGTGATCTCGTGTGGTGCGGGCCTGCTCTGGCTGTGGATCGATCGCGAGGCCTTGACCTGGCACGATCGTCTGGCCGGAACGCGCGTGGTCGTGCTGCCTGCAAAATCAGGCTGAACGAGCCACCCTCAGCGCGTCCGCTTCAGCATCCAGACGGTGACAACCCCCAGCAGCACGGTCGGCAGCCATGCGATCAGCACCGGATTCAGCCCCCAGACCGCACCGCCATCAGCCAGCGTACGGCTGACCAGAAACCAGGCAAGACCGATGCCGATGCCGACCACCATGCGCGCACCGGTACCGGTACCGCGCAAAGAACCCAGCACAAAGGGCACGGCGAGCACGCACATGAGGGGTACCGCGACCATCGACGCAAACCGGCTCCAGAATGCAACCTCATAGTCGCGCGTCGCCAGACCATTGCGTTTCAGGTACCGGATATAGCGCCACAGGGCCTTGCCGGTCATCGAGCCGGTACGCACTACCGTCAGGCCCAGAAGGTCGGGGTTCAGGCCACTGATGGCGAGCGACTGACCTGCGCTCGTGGTCTCGATGGAAGTGGGCGTAAAGACGCTCTCCACATAATTGTCGAGCAGCCATTGCCCACCCGGCGCCTGTCGCAGTACTTCGGCGCGGCCGACTGCGGCCAGTGCGCTGGCGGAAGCAAGCCGGAATACATAGATACCGCCTGCCGGCTGCTCGTCTGTGGGTGGCTGTACGTTGAGGAGCATGTTGCCGTCCCGGATCCAGGTACTCTCACCGGTACCAGCGCCAGTCTGGCCGAACTTGATCATGGCGCGATACTGGCGGGCATAGCGCTCAAGGGGTGGGGCCACGAACTCACCGAGCAATCCGCCAATCAGCGCAAATACCAGTCCCGTGACCAGCACAGCCCTGGCAATCCCGCCGGGCGACATTCCGGCAGCGCGGAGCACGATGAGCTCGGAGCGACTGGCCAGCATGCCGAGGCCAAGCAGCGCACCCAGCAGCACAGCGATCGGCAGCAACTCAACAAGCACGGTCGGCAGCTTCATGAGTACCCAGGCGATGGCACTCATTAGTCCGTAGCCGCCGACACCGATATCGTCGAGCTGACCGACCATCTCGATAAAGCTGCCCAGACCGCCCAGAACCGCAAGCACCATGGCGGTCGTGCCGAGAATGGTCGTAAACAGGTACCGGCCGACGATGTTCAAGCCCGCTCTCCGGCCGGGAACCAGCGACGTTGCCACTTGCGGAACTTGCCGCCCTGCGCGAGCAGCATCAGCACCGCAACGACGAGAAACACGCCATGCACCCACCACAGACCGCTGAAGTCAGGCACATGGTCCTGTTCCAGCCAGACCTGCCCGGCCGCAAGCAGATTGGCATAGGTGACATAGACCAGAATGGCAGCAGCCAGGCCACTGAAGCGGCCCCGGCGCGGTTCCGTTTTCGCCAGCGGCACTGCAATCACGGTGAGCACCAGCAGGGTCAGCGGTGGCGCAAGCCGCCGATGCAACTCCGCCCGGTCGACAGGATCGCTGGAATCCAGCAATGCCGAAGTCGCCCGCTCATCGGCTTTGAGCGCAGAGCGGCGCGCGACAGGGATGACAAACGGAATACCGTGCTCGGCAAAATCCATGATCCGGAATCTGGCCTCGCCAGGCTGGCCTTCATAACGGCGTCCGCGTGCAAAAATCACTTCACGATAGTTACCGTCATCGGCCACCACCTGCCAGGCCTCATCGGCCAGAATGACTTCCACTTTCCCGCCAACCCGGCGCTGTACAAAGACCTTGTGCAGATGCTGGTCACCGGTCAGCGACTCCGCATACATCACGGTACCGCTGTCGCCGAAACTGATAAATCGCCCCGGTTCCAGCAGTCCCAGGCCGGTATCTCGCCTGGCCATTTCGGCCAGCGCCTGCACCTCACGTACCGCAGCCGGCGATGCCATCAGGGATAACCACGCGACACCGCTCGCCAGCAGCAAGCCGAGCATAAGCAGTGGCCTGTACAGCTGCACGGGGCCGATACCACAGGCCATCATCGCGGACATCTCGCTGTCGTGATACAGCCGCGCGAGCGACAGCATTATGGCCAGAAAGAAACTCAGCGGCACAAGGATGGTGAGGTACTGGACGATCGTCAGCCCCATGACCCGGACGATCGCATCCCGCGGTATTTCGCTCGCGGCCGCATCGCCAAGTACCGCGGCAAACTGGTTGGTGGTGAGGATCAGCAGCAGCACCACGGTCACCGCGGCCCATGTCTGCCCGACCTCACGCAGCAGATAACGATTCAACAGGCTGGGCCTGACCCGGGGTGTCTTAGCCACGCTCATATCGATTCAAGTACACTACGGCGCAATCCGGACGGTGGAAAACCCTGCGATCAAACTACCTTGTGGTAGTGGCTGCCGGGAGTCAAGCACACGCGTTGTCGTCGGTCAGCCCACAGCTGGCGGCGATGACACCCCGGAACACTGCCGGCATCGGCCGGTCCACAGAGGGCAGCATGAAATTCACAGTCAATACACCTGGCGCCACCCGACAACGCACCGCCTGCGCCATCGTAGCCATTTACTCTGACGGCGTTCTTTCTGACACGGCAAAGGCGCTCGACAAGGCCAGCGGCGGCATGATCACAGGCGTGATCAACAATCGTGACATACGCGGCCAGGCGGGCGAGACGCTGTTCCTGACTCACACCGGGAAACTGCCCTGCAAGCGCATCCTGCTGGTCGGACTCGGCACAGCTGGCAAGCTCGACCAGCGCGGCTTTCGCAAGGCCGCACGCGCTGCGTTTTCAGCGCTGGGCAAAGGTGGCTACGCCAATGCCATCAGCTTCCTTGGCCTTGAAGCGGTCAGTGATGCTGACGCCTACCGGAAAACCCGCATTGCAGTGGAACTCTGGCACGAGACGAGTTACCGCTTTACGACCATGAAGTCGGCACCCTCGCCCGAGGCCAGCCGGTTGAAATCGATCGGATTGGCCTGCGAGACAGGTGACAAGCGCAAGGCCCGCCTCGCCCTGAAGCATGCAACGGCGATTGCCGGCGGCGTCGCCCTCGCCCGCGATCTTGGCAACCTGCCGCCCAATATCTGCACACCGGACTACCTCGTAAAGCGCGCACAGGCCATCGGCAGGACGAGCAAGAAGTTGCGTGTCACCGCCCTGCGCGCGGCCGACCTGCGCAAGCTCCGCATGGGTGCGCTGCTGGCTGTAACCCAGGGGTCCGAACTGCCGCCCCGCTTTATCGTGCTGCAATACCGGGGGACCGCCGCAAAGACCAAACCGGTGGTCCTGGTCGGCAAAGGCATAACCTTTGATTCCGGCGGCATCTCGATCAAGCCGGGCGCCGCGATGGATGAGATGAAGTACGACATGTGCGGTGGAGCCAGCGTGCTGGGTGTCATGCAGGCCGCAGCCGAACTGGACCTGCCGCTCAATCTCGTCGGCATCGTTCCGGCCTGCGAAAACATGCCGAGCGGCACGGCGACACGACCGGGCGACATCGTGCGTACGATGTCCGGCCAGACGGTCGAGATTCTCAATACCGATGCCGAAGGCAGGCTGATTCTCTGCGACGCACTGACCTACGCCCAGCGTTTCAAGCCGGCTGTGCTGATCGATATCGCCACCCTGACCGGTGCCTGCCTGATCGCACTGGGACGGGTGCGTTCGGGACTGTTATCGAATTCTGATGAACTGGCCGACGCGCTGCTCGGTGCCGGACAGAATGCCGGTGATCGCGCCTGGCGTCTGCCACTCGACGAGGAATATGGCGAACTCCTGAAGAGTCCGTTTGCAGACGTGGCAAACATCGGTGGACGCGATGCCGGCACGATCACCGCGGCGGCATTTCTGGCCCGCTTCGTCGGCAAGACGAGCTGGGCGCATCTGGATATTGCCGGCACCGCCTGGGTCCAGGGCAGCAACAAGGGCGGCACCGGCCGTCCTGTTCCACTGCTCATGGAATATCTGCTGCAAAGTGTCTGAGCGGAGCAACATGCATCGTGACTGACGCCGGCGTAAAGGTATCGTTCTATGTGCTGGCCGCGCAGGAACCTGTCGCGAGACTCAACTACGCCTGCAGACTGACGGAAAAAGCCTACAAGCTCAGCCAGCGAATTCATCTGCACACTTCAGACCGGGCCGAAGCAGAAGCCATGGACAGAATGTTGTGGACCTTTCGGCAGGGCAGCTTTGTGCCGCATGAGCGGCTCGATCCGGCACGACTGCCGGCCGCACCGGTCACGATTGGCAGTGGCACTGACGAACCGGCGGATGTGGACCTGCTGATCAACCTTGCCGCCGAGGTTCCCGCTTTTTACCAGCGTTTCGCGCGCATCGCCGAGATCATCGACGGTAATGCAGAATGCCGTGAGGCCGGCCGTAACCGGCACCGCTTCTACCGGCAGCACAGCCTCGAACCTGAAACCCACCAGATCGGCTGATCATCATGGACAGAACCAGGATCCCCGTGCTTACCGATATTGTCGCCAGGCCAAGACGCAGCGCCGCCGATGAACTGGCGCGTCCCGCACTCAGCGAGAGTGAACTCGCCGAACTGCAGGTAAGGATCGCAACCGGCAGTTTCATGCTCGTCGAAAAGCTGCTGCACGGTGCATTCAAGGAGATGGAAGCCGTGCTGTTCGACGAAGTCGTCAGCCGGCTGCGCAATGAACTCCCGGAACTTATCGACCAGGTACTCCGCGAGCATTTTGACAACGAGACCCCGGAGTAGCTGCGTGGATTCCGAATCGCCCATGGACAAGGCCTACCAGCCGGCGGCCATCGAACAGAAATGGTACACGCAGTGGGAGACCGCCGGCTATTTCGCGCCCTCGGGCCGCGGCACCCCCTACTGCATCATGATCCCGCCGCCCAACGTGACAGGCACCCTGCACATGGGCCATGCCTTCCAGCACACCCTGCAGGATGCGCTGACCCGTTTTCACCGCATGCGTGGCGACAACGTGCTCTGGCAGCCGGGCACCGACCACGCCGGTATCGCAACGCAGATGGTGGTCGAGCGTCAGCTCAATGCCGAAGGCAGGACCCGCCAGGATCTCGGACGCGAAGAATTCCTGTCCCGCGTCTGGCAGTGGAAGCAGGAGTCCGGCGGAACGATTTCCCGGCAGATGCGCCGCCTCGGCAATTCGGTGGACTGGTCCCGCGACCGCTTCACGATGGACGAAGGACTGTCGCAGGCGGTCACGGAAGTGTTCGTCAGACTGCATGCGGAGGGACTGATCTATCGCGGCAAGCGCCTCGTCAACTGGGATCCCGTCCTGCACACCGCGCTTTCAGACCTGGAAGTCCAGTCTGAAGCAGCGCAAGGCTCGCTGTGGCACTTCCGTTATCCGCTGGCCGATGGCTCCGGACATGTGGTGGTCGCCACCACGCGTCCCGAGACCATGCTTGGCGACACTGCCGTGGCGGTCAATCCGTCCGATGCGCGCTACCGCGATCTGGTCGGCAAACAGATCCGTCTGCCGCTGACCAACCGCCTGATCCCGCTCATCGCCGATGACTACGTGGATGCCGAGTTCGGTTCCGGCTGCGTCAAGATCACCCCCGGACATGACTTCAACGATTACGAAGTCGGCAAGCGACATGACCTGCCGCTGATCAATATCTTCGACCGCGATGCGAAAATACTTGCCCGGGCCGACGCGCATGGCTCCGGCTATGACCCGGCGCAGGCCTTTGCCGAGATTCCCGCCGAACTGCGTGGCATGGATCGTTTCGCCGCCCGCAAGCGTGTCGTGGAGATGCTGGAGGCTGAAGCACTGGTCGAACGTATCGACGCACACACCCTGCAGATCCCGCGCGGCGACCGCAGCAATGCCGTGCTCGAACCCTGGCTCACCGATCAGTGGTACGTGAAGATCGCGCCGCTCGCCGAACCGGCCATCGCTGCCGTCGAGCAGGGCCGGATCCGCTTTGTGCCGGAGAACTGGACCAAGACCTATTACCAGTGGATGCACAACATCCAGGACTGGTGCATCAGCCGGCAGCTGTGGTGGGGCCACCGCATACCCGCCTGGTATGACGAGCAGGGCCAGGTCCATGTCGGCCACAGCGAAGCAGCGGTACGCGAGAAATACCGGATCCCGGCCAGCGTGACGCTGCGCCAGGACGAGGATGTACTCGACACCTGGTTTTCGTCAGCACTCTGGCCCTTCTCGACGCTGGGCTGGCCGGAACAGACCACTGCACTGAAGACCTTCTATCCCGGCAGCGTGCTGGTCACCGGCTTCGACATCATCTTCTTCTGGGTCGCGCGCATGATCATGTTCGGGCTCAAATTCGCCGGCGACGTGCCCTTCCGCGAGGTATACATCACCGGGCTCATCCGCGACGAAAACGGCGACAAGATGTCGAAGTCCAAGGGCAATATCATCGATCCGCTGGACCTGATCGACGGCATCGATCTTGCGGGCCTGGTCGCCAAACGGACTACCGGCCTCATGCAGCCGCAACTGAAGCCGCAGATCGAAAAAGCCACGCGCAAGCAGTTTCCGAACGGCATCGCAGATTTCGGTACCGACGCGCTGCGCTTTACCTTTGCCGCGCTGGCCAGCACCGGTCGCGATATCCGCTTCGACATGAACCGGATCGAGGGCTACCGCAACTTCTGCAACAAGATATGGAATGCCGCACGCTTCGTGCTGATGAATGTCACCGACCACGAAATCGCACGGGGCAGCGCAGGCATGGACACACTGAGCCTGCCGGACCGCTGGATACTGTCGCGATTCAGCCGGACCGTGGAAGCTGTCGCTGCCCATTTTGCCGACTATCGCTTCGACCTGGCTGCACGTGCGCTCTACGAGTTCATCTGGAACGAGTACTGCGACTGGTACCTGGAACTCGTCAAGCCGCTGCTGATGGAAGGCGGTGCCCCCGCTGCCGAACAGGCGCAGACCCGGCGTACGCTGATCACCGTGCTGGAAAGCATGCTGCGCGCCATACACCCGCTGATGCCTTTCATCAGCGAGGAAATCTGGCAGCGCGTGGCGCCACTCGCCGGTGCCTGCGGCGACACGATCATGCTGCAGATCTGGCCTGACCCGTCACTGTTTCCGGTCGATGAAGCCGCGGAAACGGAACTGCAATGGATCCAGGGCTTTGTACTCGGTGTCCGCCAGATTCGCGGCGAGATGGATATTCCGCCCGGCAAGCGGCTGACCGTGCTGCTGCAGGATGCGACGACCGCCGATCGGCACCTGCTCGATGTGCACGCGCGTTATCTGCGCGATCTCGCGCGACTCACGGAAATCCGCCTGCTCCCGACCGGAGAAACGCCACCGGCCTGTGCGACTGCTCTGCTCGGCAATCTGAAAATCCTGGTGCCGATGGCCGGCCTGATCGATGTGGCAGCAGAACGGTCGCGACTGGAAAAGAACCGGCAAAAGCTCAGCGCGGACCTCGCGCGCATCGACAGCAAGCTTGCGACCGAAAGCTTCGTCAACAATGCGCCAGCTGCCGTGGTCGGGAAGGAACGGGAACGGCAGGCGGCGCTGCATCGCGACCTGGCCAAGCTCGACGAGCAGCTGACACAGCTCGCGGCACTCTGAGCCGCGGCTGCCGGATCCTCAGCGCAGCTCCGGCAGCGGCTCGTCTTCGGGCACGAAGAGCAGCGCCAATCCATTGTTGCAGTAGCGCTGCCCGGTCGGTACCGGTCCGTCACCGAAGACATGGCCCTGGTGACCGCCACAGCGTGTGCAGTGATACTCGGTGCGCGGCAGCAACAACCGGAAATCGCGCCGGGTGGCAACATTGGCCGGATCGATCGGCCGGAAGAAACTCGGCCAGCCGGTGCCGCTGTCGAATTTGCCGTCGCTGGCGAAAAGCGGCAAATGACACGCCGCACAGATGTATGTCCCCGCGCGCTTTTCCTCGTTCAGCGCACTGCTGAAGGGCGGCTCTGTTCCTTCCTGGAACAGTACCCTGCAACGATCGCGATCCAGCAGCTGTCGCCACTCGTCCTCGGAGCGGCCGCCTGGCGTAAAACCTGTCATGGCATTCTCCGGCAATCAGGCAATGCCCGGCAGCCGAGTATGGCATGAGCACAATTGTGACGGTACGCCGGCGGATCTGTGCCGCAGTTCGCGCCTGCCCGCCGCCGATTCGGGCAGGATGACATGCTATCTTCCTGACCAAACCGACCCGAGCGGAACCCAGCCATGGCGCGGAATGTCACAGCACTGGCGAATACGGACCAGCTGCAGCAGGCAAGGCAGCTGGGCGAGCAGGTCAACCGCGAGGTTGGCCAGGTCATCCTCGGCAAGCAGACCGAGATCGAGCTTGCTTTCACCTGCCTGCTGGCCGGCGGTCACCTGCTGATCGAAGACGTGCCCGGCGTCGGCAAGACGCTGTTGGCCCGCGCACTTGCTGCAGTACTCGGGCTGTCGTTCCGGCGCATCCAGTTCACCAGCGACATGCTGCCCGCCGATATCATCGGCATGTCGGTATACGAACAGGACAATGCCCGCTTCCGCTTTCATCCCGGTCCGGTTTTTGCCCACATCGTGCTGGCCGACGAAATCAACCGCAGCACGCCGAAGGCACAGAGCGCCTTGCTCGAAGCGATGGAGGAAAACCAGGTCACGCTGGATGGGGAGACGCACCCGCTACCGGTTCCGTTCTTTGTCATCGCGACACAAAACCCGCTGCACCAGGCCGGCACCTATCCACTGCCCGAATCACAGCTGGACCGCTTTCTGATGCGGCTCGGACTCGGCTATCCGGCCGAGGTGCTGGAACGCAAACTGCTGCGCGGTGAGGACCGGCGTTTGCTGCTGACGGATCTGCAGCCGGTGATCGACAGTGCCGGGCTCAGGACACTGCAAGCCGCAGCCCGCGAGCTGTTCCTCTCTGATGCGCTGCTCGACTATGTGCAGGCCCTGGTGCGCTATACGCGTCAGTCGACACTGTTCGAACTGGGCCTGTCGCCACGTGGCGCCCAGGATCTGGTCATGGCCGCACGCTGCCTCGCCCTGCTGCATGGCCATCCCGGCGTGCACCCGGAAGACGTCAAGGCGGTGTTCGCCGCGGTCGCCGGCCACCGTTTGCAGGCCCGCCCCGGCAGCGCGGCCGCTGTTCGCGATCCAGCCAGACTGGTGCTGGAGTCAGTGCCGATTCCCTGAGTCCGGGCACCTGTCGCACAGCGCTGTGGACATGCAACTTTCCCGCCCGGCACTGGCAGCGCTGATGCAGCGCTGGTTCCGGCGCCGCCAGGGTGCTGACGGTGACAGCATCGAACTTCATCAGCGCCGTATCTACATACTCCCGACCCGCATCGGACTCGGCTTCGGCGTGGTCCTGTTCACCATGCTGCTCGGCGCACTCAACTACAGCAACAACATGGGTTTTGCGCTGGCTTTCCTGCTCACGGCCGTCACCGTGGTGAGTATCCATCACTGCCAGAGAAACCTCACCGGACTGCGGCTGGCCATCGACGGCTGCGCGCCGGTATTCGCCGGCGAGATGATCGAGTGCAGCGTGCGCATTACGAATCCGGGCCGCAGTCCACGCTGGCAGATCAGCGCAGGACCAGCCGGCGCGCTGACGCCACCGGTTGACCTCGCCGCCGATGGCAGTGCAAAGCTGCAACTTTGCCTGCCGACCACACGGCGTGGCACACAGCCCTGCCCGGAAATCCGCGTCAGCACACGTTATCCCTTCGGCCTGTTTGAAGCCTGGGCCTGGCTGTATCCCGTCCGGGAACTCATGGTCTATCCGCAGCCGGCCGCAGAACTGGCCGCAGCGCTGCCCGCACAGGCAGCGGACCTTGAGCATGCAGGCGATACCCTGCGCGGCAGTGACGAGTTCGTTGGCCTGCGCGTTCCCGTTCCGGGCGAGTCGCCTGCACGTATCGCCTGGAAAGCGCTCGCGCGCAGCGGACAGCTTCTGGCCAAGGACTTTCGCAGCGGCGCCGGTTCAAGCTGGTTTGACTGGGATGTGCTGAATCCCGCCGGCACCGAGGCCAGGCTCTCGCTGCTGACCCGCATGATCCTCGATGCTGATGCGGACGGGCGTGCCTACGGCCTGCGGCTGCCGGGCGTCGAGCTGCCGCCCGACAAGGGTCGGGAGCACTATCACCGTTGCCTGACAACGCTGGCGGTCTTCAGCCTCGGAGCTGCGCATGAGGGCTGAGCGACATGGCCGGCAGCGAATGCGTGGATGGCGTGCGCAAGGGATACCTGCACCCGAGCAGACTTCCGTCGCACAGCTGGTCTGGCTGCTGCTGCTGATCACCGTGGTCAGCGCACCGCACCTGCGCACACTGCCGTTCTGGATCTCCGCCATCATCTTCGTCGCGGCCATATGGCGTATGGGTGCAGCCTTCAAACGCTGGCCGATGCCAGGCACCATCCTGCGTGGCACGCTCACACTCGGCAGTGCGCTCGCAGTCGGCTTCGTCTATCGCCAGATTTCCGGACTGGAGGCCGGCTCTGCGCTGCTCCTGATCATGCTGGCGCTGAAACTGCTCGAGACGCACAGCGCGCGCGACCGCAGCCTCGTGGTGCTGATCGCATGGTTCGTATTGTTTGCGGCTTTTCTGCGTGAACAGTCGCTCGGCAGCGTGCCGCTGCTGGCAGCGGGCGTGGTGGCCGGCACCGTCGCCCTGCTCCAGGCGGCGCGCAACAACAGCCAGGTGATGACACCATTGGCCGCCCTGCTCCTGACTGCGCGTCTGCTGATGCACGCCGTACCGCTGGCCCTCGCCCTGTTCCTGCTGTTTCCGCGTTTGCCCGGACCTTTGTGGGCGCTGCCATCCGGCGCGCAGAACGGCCGCACTGGCCTGTCGAGCCAGATGAGCCCGGGCGACATCACGTCGCTTGCGCAGTCCTCGGAAGCCGCGTTTCGCGTGCGCTTCGACGGTACACCGCCGGATCGATCGCAACTCTACTGGCGCGGACCGGTACTCGAGAGCTTCGACGGACGTCGCTGGCGCGCACTGCCCGACGGGGCGCGCCGACAGAAGTCCGGCCGCCCCCTGCCGCCCAATCCGGCTGACGCGCCCGTCTATAGCTATGAAATCATGCTGGAGCCGCATCACCAGCGCTGGCTGCTGCCGCTCGAAACACCACTCAGCTGGGATATCGCCGCTGCCTCCTTGAGTCCGGCTCGCGAACTGCTGAGCGCCCGACCGGTCGCCACGCGCAGTGCATGGCGCGGTCGCTCCGTAGCAACGCCACGCTTTCGCGATGCGCGGGCACCCGAACAGGCCACACGCGAAGTCAGCGCAGCGCGCAATCCGCGCAGCGCAGCGCTCGCCGCGGAGATGCGCGCCGCCGCCGGATCTGACCGCGCCTACCTGCGCAGCGTGCTCAGCATGTTCAGGCAGCAGGCCTATTACTACACCCTGGAGCCGCCGCCACTCGGCGACCACCCGGTAGACGACTTTCTGTTCCGGACCCGCAGTGGTTTCTGCGAACACTACGCGTCGGCATTTGCCCTGCTGGCCCGTGCGGCGGGTATCCCCGCCCGTGTGGTTACCGGCTATCAGGGCGGTGAACCGAACCCGCTGGCTGACTACTGGATTGTGCGCCAGTCCGATGCCCACGCATGGACCGAGGTCTGGGTCGACGGGTACTGGCAACGCTACGATCCGACCGCTGCAGTCGCACCGCAACGGGTCGATGCCGGAATGGCAGCGGCGCTGCCCGGATCGGTCAACACTGAACTGCCGCTCCTGGGAAGCAGTCCGTGGTTCGGGCGCGTGGCTTTTGGCTGGGATGCGCTCAATGCACAGTGGGATCGCTGGGTACTGGCTTTCGGCCCCGACCAGCAGAGTGCACTGCTGGGCAGACTCGGCTTTACGTCTCCCTCATTGCGGGATCTGGCGCTGGTTTGCGCAGCCACCGTCGGCATCATCCTGCTGTTGTTTACCTGGCTGACGCTGCGCAATCATGGTGCCAAACCGGATCCGCTCGAACAAAGCTGGCAATACCTGTGCAAACGGCTGGCCCGGCTGAGCCGCCCGCGAAAGCCCGGTGAGGCCCCTACCGAATATGCAGCGGTGCTCATCGCCGCACAGCCGGAGCTTGCCGCACCGCTGGGCAGCCTCACCGCACTCTACCTGCGCCTCCGCTATGAAGGCATACCGGACCGCGCCGAGGTTCTGCGCTTCAGGCGCCTGGTCCGGCAGTTTCGGCTTCCGCCGGCAGGCGCACGCGGCTGAGCAACCAGAGTCCGGCCGCAAACAACAACAGTATCGACAGAATGCCGATGCGCTGGCTGCCAGACAGCAATGCGGCCGTACCCGCAAGTACCGGCCCGACGATCGACGAGAACTTTCCCATCATGTTGTAGAAACCGAAATACTCACCGCGACTGTCAGCAGGAATGAGTCGCGCATAGAGCGAGCGGCTCAGCGACTGCACACCGCCCTGTACCAGTCCGATGGTGATCGCCAGTACATAGAAGTCTGCGGCCGTTTTCAGGAACACGGCAGCGGTTGTCGCCACGATATAGATCACCAGGGCGAGATAGATGCCACGGCGGGCACCAAGTCGCTGGCCCAGCATCCCGAAACCGATCGCGGCCGGAAAGCCGATGAAGTTGGTGAGCATGATCGCGCCGGTGACATCAGTGGATGAAAGTCCCTGTGACAGACCATAGTCCACCGCCATCTTGATGATGGTGTAGACCCCGTCGATGTAGAGCCAGTAGGCGATGAGGAAGCGCAGCAGTTCCGGCTGACCGCGCACCGCCTGCACGGTGCTGTACAGCTGGCGGAAGCCGGCACGCAGGCCGCCGGACGCGGGCGCGTGTTCAGCGGATTTCTCACTGACCCAGAACAGCAAGGGCAGCGTGAATACCGCCCACCAGACCGCAACTATCAGAAATGAAAACCGGATGCTTGCCACTGCGCTGGCAAAACCAAAGCGCTCCGGCTGCACCAGCATGGCGATGCTCAGGACGAAAAGGAGTGCGCTGCCCAGATAGCCCAGCGCATAACCCAAGGCCGACACACGGTCGTATGACGCTGGCGCTGAAACATCGATGAGCAGCGCGTCGTACAGGCTGTTGGCGGCAAAAAAGCCGATCGAACCCAGCACAAAGCAGGCCATCGCCAGCGACCAGCCACCTGGCCCGACTGCAGCCAGTCCGGCGGTCGCCAGCACGCCCAGGGCGGTAAATGCAGCAAGCCAGGGTTTTCTGCGGCCCGCCCGGTCGGTCATCGCGCCAAGCAGCGGCGCGAGCAGGACGACGACGGCACTCGCGATGCCATTGGCCACGCCCAGACGAAAGGTCGTCAGCGGCGAGGCCGCGCCATCGTTCCAGAAACCGCCGAGCATGAGCGGAACGAATGCCGTGACCACCAGGAGCGAGAACGCCGAATTGGCCCAGTCATAGAACGCCCAGGCGAGTACCGGTCGATCACGCCAGAGTCGATTCGAGCGGAGCAGACCCGACCGGCGCTGATTGGACCCAGGAGGCTGCATGCCGCGCAGCGCTCAGCGCTGCCGCCGCAGGCGCCGCACCAGTACCACCGCATCTTCGACGCCGCCGACCGCGCGATAGTAAGCCCGCCGCCTTCCGATCACCTCGAATCCGGCACCATGATAAAGCGCAAGCGCGTCACGATTGCTTGGCCGCACCTCGAGATACACCCCCTCAACACCCGCTCCCCGGGCAAGATCCAGCAGGTGCTCCAGAAGCCGCCGGCCATGCCCCTGCCTGCGTGCTGATGGCGCGAGCGCGAGATTGAGCAGATGTGCTTCTCCGGCAGCTACCGACATGATCCCGTAGCCGATCACCGCGGCATCCTGCTCCAGAACCAGACTGGTATAGCCGGCCAGCAGACAGTCGCGAAAGATGCCGGGACTCCACGGAAATTCATAGGCACTGCGCTCAATGCCGGCGACAGTCGCCAGATCGGCCTGACGCATCTCGCGAATGAGAGGCGGAAGATATCGGGGTTCGGCGCTCATCGACGCAGCCTCAGACCGGCGCGACGATACTGCGCGCCAGACAGAGATCGTCCCAGGAGCGCGCCTTCTGTCCGGGACTGCGCAACAGATAGGCCGGATGGTAGGTCACGACGACCGGAATCCTGGCTGCACCATACTCATGAGTCTGCCCCCGCAGTTTGCCGATCGGCGTATCCACCTGCAGCAGATTCTGCGCAGCAATGCGGCCAACGGCGAGTATCAGGCCCGGCCGGATCAGATCAATCTGTCGCAGGAGATAGTTCTCGCAACTCTTTGCTTCTTCGGGCTTTGGGTCCCGGTTTTCCGGCGGCCGGCATTTCAGGATATTGGCGATGAATACCTGCTCGCGAGAAAGCCCGACCGCCCGAAGCATCTCCGTCAGGAGCTGCCCCGCCCGACCCACGAAGGGCTCGGCCTGCAGGTCTTCATCGGCACCGGGCGCCTCGCCGATGACCAGCCAGCGCGCCTGGTGCGAACCGGTTCCGAATACGGTCCGGGTCCGCGTCTCGTGCAGGGCACACCGCGTACAGGTGGCAACCTCGGCCTCAAGTGCAGCCCAGGCGCACGAGGCAGAATCCGTCCCGGCTGCCGGCACATTTTTTACCTGAACGGGACTTTGCACGCTGCCCGGCTCAGTGGTCGGCAGTGACACGAGTGCAGGCGCAGACACGTCTGCTTCCGAAGCCCGACGCGGCACCCAGACCTGCACACCGATGGCTTCCAGAACGCGCTGCTGATGCGGCCCAGGTCGGGGATTGCGCGCTTTACTGCTCCCGGGCACCAGACTCACTCATCCGATGGCGGTGACTGTTCGTTGCGACGCACGCGACCAGCCTGCCGCCGCCAGCGTCGCCATATCGCAACCACGATGCCCGACAAGGCATAGGTACTGGCCAGGAAAAAGCAGACCCGCGGCGGGTCCAGTGCGATGAGCACAAAGATCAGCGGAATGATCAGCACATAAGCAAAAGAAATGCGTCCACGCGGACTCAGGCCCTTGAAGCTCCAGTATGCAAAGCGCGAAACCATCAGTGCCCCGGCCAGTACAGTGAGCGCTGTAACAATCGCCAGCGTCGGCAAGCCGTCGACTTCGAGATCAGCCGCAACCCAGACCATGCTGGCAATGAGCCCTGCAGCCGACGGACTCGGCAGCCCCTCAAAAAAACGCCGGTCAGCCGTCTTTGAGGTGACGTTGAAACGGGCGAGCCGGAGCGCCGCTGCAACCGCGTACAAAAAGGCGGCCAGCCAGCCGAGCTTGCCCCAGGCCCAGCCAAAGTCGACCAGGGCTTTCAGCCCCCACTGATAAACGATGATCGCTGGCGCCATGCCAAAGGCCACCATATCGGCCAGGCTGTCGTACTGCTTGCCGAATTCAGATTCGGTATTGGTGAGGCGGGCCAGCCGGCCGTCCATGCCGTCGAGCAATCCGGCGATGAACACCGCAATCGCCGCTGGCTGAAAATGGCCGTCGATGGAGGCCACGATGCCGTAAAAACCCGCAAACAGCGTGCCGGTCGTAAACAGGTTTGGCAGCAGATAGACCCCACGCCGGCGCGGGCGCGGGCGCGGGCGGCTGCCAGTGTCCTCAGTATCGTGCATCGCTATTTCCCGACGGTCAGCATGCAGTGTGCCATGCGCGGACAACCCGTTGTACAGTCATAGTGCCTTCACCTGGGTCGCGACAAAGCCCTTGAGGCCACCCATTCGCTCAACCCAGGCCGCAACGTGCGGACACGCTGAATAGTCGAGCTGCCGACCGAGTTTCGTCATCAGATAGGCGGAAATGGCGAAGTCGACAACAGTCAGCGTACCCAGCATGTAATCCCTGCCAGCCAGCTGTTGCTCAAGAATCCTCAACAGGGGCGTCACTGTGGCAACATCCGTTTCGGTGCCGGTTTTCAGCGCACCAATCGCCGGAATCAGGTGGCAACTCTGCCAGTGCAGCCAGCGGTCCACATCGGCACGGCCACGCGCATCAGCGGGCAGCGCGCCGGTCTGCGGGAATTTCGTCGCGAGGTAGGTGAGGATTGCATTTGACTCCCAGAGCCTGAAGTCCCCGTCTGTCAGTGCGGGCACCTTGCCCATGGGGTTGATCGCCAGGAACGCCGGACTTTGCGTCTCCTTGTCCTTGAAACTCACGAGATGGATATCGACGTCCAGATCAAAGTGCCGGACGAAGGCCTCGACCTTGCGGTTGTTCGGTGTAATCGTGAATGTATAGAGGCGCATGACCTTTTCCCCGCTCCCTGTGCCGATTATCAGCCGTCAGCGCAGTAAATACACCCACGACAGACAAACCGACCATCCGCCGGCAGCGCCAATCCGGAGCAGGCGGGCTAGAATGCGGGCCTGTACCCGAAGGACTGACACGCATGCGACTGACGCAACTGCCACTGACCACGTTCAAGGAAGTTCCGGCAGATGCCGAGATCGTCAGCCATCAGCTCATGTTGCGCGCGGGCCTCATTCGCCGCCTTTCATCGGGACTGTTCACCTGGATGCCGCTCGGCCTGCGCGTGCTGCGCAAGGTTGAACAGATCATCCGCGAGGAGATGGACCGGGCCGGCGCACTCGAGATCCTGATGCCGGTGGTGCAGCCCGCGGAACTCTGGAAGGAAACCGGACGCTGGGATATTTACGGCGACCTCCTGCTGCGCATCCGCGACCGGCACGAACGCGACTATTGTTTTGCGCCTACCGCGGAGGAAGTCGTCACGGAGATCGCACGACGTGAATTGCGCAGTTACAAACAGCTGCCGGTGAACTACTACCAGATCAACACCAAATTCCGCGACGAGATCCGGCCGCGTTTCGGCGTGATGCGCGCCCGCGAGTTCGTGATGAAGGATGCCTACTCCTTCCACCTCGACCAGGCTTCGCTGGACGGCACCTACGAGCGCATGGCCGAAGCGTACACGCGGATCTTCACGCGTCTCGGCCTGCGCTTCCGCAAGGTCGATGCCCATGGCGGTGAGATCGGCGGCTCGAAATCGCAGGAATTTCATGTACTCGCTGACTCGGGCGAAGACCAGATCGCCTGGTGCGAAGGCGACAGCTTTGCGGCCAATGTGGAGCTGGCGCCGGCGCTGCCGCCACGCCTGCCCAGGCCCGCTGCAAGCGCGACGCCAGACCGCGTGCCGACGCCCGGCGTGCGCAGCATCGACGACGTTGCCGCATTCCTGAAGATCGGCACAAGGCAATGCCTCAAGACCCTGATCGTGGAAGGCAACGAGGGCGGTCTCGTCGCGCTGTGCCTGCGTGGCGATCACGAGCTCAATCCGCTCAAGGCAGAACGGCTGGCCGGCGTCGCGCGCCCGTTGCGCATGGCGGCGCCGGAACGCGTGCTTGCCGAACTCGGCGCACCGGTCGGTTCACTGGGACCGGTCGGCCTCACGATCCCGCTGTTTGCCGATCACAGCGCCGGCGCCATGGCCGATTTCGCCTGCGGTGCCAATGCACCGGACACCCATCTGACGGGCGTCAACTGGCAACGCGACCTGCCCGAACCGGCAACACACGACCTGCGTAACGTCGAAGCGGGCGACCTCAGCCCGGGCGGTGGCGGCACGCTGTCAATCGCACGCGGCGTCGAGGTCGGACACATCTTCCAGCTCGGTGACAAGTACAGCCAGAGCATGCATGCGACCGTGCTCGACCAGGACGGCAAGGAACGGGTCATGACCATGGGCTGCTATGGTATCGGCGTCTCGCGGATCGTCGGTGCCGCGATCGAGCAGAACCACGATGCCAACGGCATCATCTGGCCGGAGCCCATGAGCCCCTATGACGTCATGCTGATCGAACTGAATCCGAAAAAGTCGGAGTCCGTCACGGCAGCGGCGCTGAAGCTGTACAACGATCTGCAGGCCGCCGGATTTGAAGTCCTGCTCGATGATCGCGATGCGCGGCCGGGCGTAAAGTTTGCGGACGCTGACCTGGTCGGCATTACCCACCGTATCGTGGTCGGCGAACGTGGCGTAAAGGATGGCAAGGCTGAATACCGGCACCGGCCGACCGGTGCAGAGGAGCAGACCGCACTTGAAGACGTGGTGGAATTTCTGCGCAACAGGCAGGCCTCGGCTGCCCGCGGCTAGCACCGGCGGCATGTTGCCGGCGGGCTTGCTGCTCGCTGTCAGCCTGCTCGCCTCCTGCGCGGCAACTGCCGCCAGCCAGGAGCGCGACCCCGCATTGCGTCTGCGACTCAAAGCCGCACTTGCCGAACCGGTCGGCTTTGAGGACCGTTATGATGCCGAGGTCTGGCTGACTGACATGGCCGGTCGCCTGGCGCGCAAGGTGCCCGACCCGCACGAGCGCATCGAAATTCTCCAGGCTGTGCACCGCGAAGCGGTACGCGCGAAGCTGCCGCCAGAGATGGTACTGGCGGTCATCGATGTGGAGAGCGGCTTCCAGCGCTATGCCGTATCGCGGGCCAACGCCCAGGGCCTCATGCAGGTCATGCGCTTCTGGCTGAAGGAGCTCGGAATGCCTGGCCACGCGCTGCTCGACATACAGGACAACGTCCGCATGGGCTGCACGATCCTGCGTTACTACTACGATATGGAAGGCGGCAACTGGAATCGGGCACTGGCGCGCTACAACGGCAGCGTCGGCAGCCAGAAATATCCCCAGCTGGTATTCGACCGGCTGCAATCACGCTGGTACAGGCAGTAGCAGCGGTCAGCCAGTACGAAAATCAGGCAGCGTGTGGTGGTCTTCTGCTGCGTCCTCGCTGACCTCGACCGCATTCACCCGGGCACGCGGCGGTCCCCGCTGCAACCAGTCGGCCAGTTGCTCCACCGCTGCGAGGCTGCCCAGCGCCAGCACTTCAACCCTGCCATCCGGAAGATTCTTCGCCCAGCCGCGCAATTGCAGCTGCTCGGCCTGGCGAGCAGTACTCGCGCGAAAAAAAACGCCCTGCACCTTGCCGGAAACGAGAAAGCGACGACAGACGAGCGACGACATCGGCGCAGAATACCAGCCAGGCGCGATTCACTGTAATCTGCCCGGCATGAGCGAAATACTCGTCCTTTACTACTCAAGAAACGGCTCCGTGGCCGCACTCGCCAGCCAGGTCGCCAGGGGCGTCAATGCAGTCTCTGGATCCAGCGCCTGCCTGCGCACGGTTCCGTCTGTCGCGACCGGAATCGGCACCCGAGTGCCCGAAGTTCCGGCGGAAGGTGCCCCCTATGTCAGCAGCAGCGATCTGCAACGCTGCGACGGACTGGTGCTCGGCAGCCCGACCCGTTTCGGTAACATGGCGGCCGCCCTCAAGTACTTCATCGACGGTACCAGCAGCGAGTGGCTGGGTGGCACGCTGCGTGGCAAGCCTGCCGGCGTATTCACCTCCAGCAGCTCATTGCATGGCGGGCAGGAGACGACCCTGCTGAGCATGGCGCTGCCGCTCCTGCATCACGGCATGGTGCTGGTTGGCATCCCCTACTCGGAAAATGCACTGATGACCACGCGCGGCGGCGGTGGTCCCTACGGTGCCAGTCACTTCGCACCGGATTCCAGCCAGATCGAACCGACGCCCGACGAGTCACGTATCGCGCAGCATCTGGGCCGGCGTGTCGCAGAAGCGGCCCTGCGCCTCAAGGGCTGGGAGCGCTGAGTTTCAGTTGCCGAGCACCTGCCGCACGAAGGGAATCGTCAGCTGCTTCTGCGCCGCCAGCGCAGCACGGTCGAGTTCATCGAGCAAGCGAAACAGCTCGCCAACACCTCGCCCGACGCGCGCCAGCAAATACCGACCGGTGTCGTCCGGCAATTCAAAGCCCCTGAACCGGGCGCGCATCTGCAGGGCGCAGAGGCGTTCCTCATCATCGAGCGCGTGCACGCGGAAAGTCGTGCCGGACTTCAGGCGTGAAGCGAGATCCGGCAGGCCAAACGCCAGTTCAGCCGGCGGCCCGTCGGCCGCCACCACGAGGTTGCCGCCATTGTTTCGCAACGCTTCGTAGAAGCGGAACAGTGAACGCTCCCACCCCGGCTGTCCGGCGACAGCCTGCAACCCGTCGAGACAGACGAGGTCAAGCGCTCCCATTCCGTCCAGCACGCCGGCTGGCAGGGCCGGGGCTGCATCGAGCGGCAAATAGGCAGCCCGCCGCCCCTGCTCGCCAGCCAGCGCCACCGACGCCTGCAACAGGTGTGTCTTGCCCTGTCCCGGCGGTGCCCACAACCAGAGTGGCGGCTGGCAACGCGTGGTCGCGCCAGCCCGCAACTGGTACACCAGCAGCTCGTTGCCGGCGGCATGAAAGCTGGCAAATACGGCATGATCAGCCAAGCGAATGTCGAGCGGCAGCTGCTGCATGCTTTCAGCTCAGCCTCGCAACCGGATCGCCCGACCCGACCAGCGCACCACGTAGTCGAGTCCGCTGACTGTAGACGTCACAAAGACCGCAGCACCGGAGATGGTCAGGAATTCGGGCGGCGGCATGCCGGAGGTGCGGTGACCGATCACGGCGAGTACATACAGCAACTGGATACCGGTATTGATCTTGCTCGCCACCGAAGGCTCGGGCTGCACCGGTTCGACCAGCCACTGATACACGACACCACCGCTGACGATGACCAGATCGCGGATGATGACCACGGCAGTCAGCCACAGGGGCACCAGCCCGGTCATCGACAAGGCGACGAACACCGAGACCAGCAGCAACTTGTCGGCCAGCGGATCCAGCAACCCGCCCAGCCGGCTCTGCCAGTTGAATCGTTTGGCCAGAAACCCGTCCAGACCATCGGATGCGCCAGCCACCAGGATCAGGCCAAGCGCGAACGCATAGCGGCCATCAACCAACGCGACGACGATCGGCCAGACGAGGACGATCCGTACCACGCAGATCAGGTTGGGAATATGGGCCGCCTGGAAGAACTGCCTGCGCTCGGTGGAATCAGACATATCGCTCAGGGTACGTCTGCAATCCGGTAGACGAGATCTGCAACACCTGCCGACATCCCGCCTCCCGGAGCAGCTTGCGGAGCAACCGGTACCAGCACGGACTTCAGGGCCAGCGCATCGCGCAACTGGGACACACCGCCACGCACGATGAGATCGTACAGAATGGTGTCACCCTGCAGGCTCGATATACTCAGGCTCTCGATCACGCCGACGCTGCGCAGGTAGTCCTGCAGACGCCCGTAGCTGGCAAAACCGCTGACACCCTGCACTTCAAGTCGCAGCCGGCGGCTGGCCGCAGCTGCGACCGCATAGCGGGCGGCAAGCTGGTCGGCAACATGGTGCACACCCTCGGCGGCATCGCCCTGCCATTCACTCCGTCCGTTGCTGTCGATCAGCGTCCAGCGCCAGGCAGCGATACCGGAGACCGGTGTACGACGCCCGATGAGTATCAGGTCGGCCCCGACCCTGGCAGCCTCGGCCTGCGCGAAGTCGGGCGGATCGTCGGCGGAACCCGGCGACCCTTCCGGTGCCAGCGACAATGCGACCGGCAAACCGCGACTGGCCGCAGTATCGAGCGCGAGTTGCCCGTCAATTCCCGCTTCACCCTCGCCGAGCAGCACGATCAATGTCCCGGGCCGCTCATCCGCCCAGACCGGCAGATTGGCCGCATCCAGGCGACGGCGCAGCGCCAGCGGATCGAACTGCACGCGCAGCAGACCGCCGCCCTCGACCTGGTACTGACTGACCAGCGGTGTGGCGCTGCCGACCATCTCC
>CAUJHF010000062.1 GCA_963204745.1 Pseudomonadota bacterium | reverse complement strand
AAGAAGCCGCCCGGCGGCAGGCTGGCGATCAGCAGGCCCTGGCTGAACAGTTCGCGAGCCGCGCCAAGTGCCGTGAGTACCAGCAGGAAGCCCAGCCCGTGGCCGAGGCCATCGAGCAGTGCCGGCAGCAGCGGGTTGCGGATCGCGAAGGCCTCGGCGCGGCTGAGGATCACGCAGTTGGTGACGATCAGCGGAATGAACAGGCCGATCTCGCCGTACATGTCGAACCACCATGCCTTGAAGAGCAGGTCTACGCTGGTCACGAAAGCGGCGATGATCAGCACCAGGGCGGGCAGCCGTACGCGGGCGTCGATCCAGCGTCGGGCAACCGAGACCAGTACGTTTGTGGCACAGATTACCAGCAGCGTCGCGATGCCGAGTGCCAGTCCGGTAAGCAGCGTGCGGCTGACGGCGAGCAGCGGGCACAGGCCAAGCAGCTGGGCCATGCCCGGATTATTCGACCAGATGCCAGCAGTGAAGATTTCGCGATAGCTGTCCGTCGTGGATGTCTGCGCGCTGATCCTTCCCGCCGATTCTGGACTCATTGCCGTGCCTTGCCTTCAGCCGCTGTCGCCGGTGCTGCAAAAATCTGCTCGCGATGCAGGCCGAAGTATTGCATGGCGCGGCGGGTTGCCGCGACCACAGCGCGACTGCTGATCGTTGCGCCGCTGATCGCGTCGAAGTCGCCGCCGTCCTTGCGCAGCCGCCAGCGGCTTTCTGCCGGATCAGTCAGCGAGTGGCCGGCAAAATTGCCGATCCATGCGGACTTGCGCGCCTCGATCGCGTCACCGATGCCTGGCGTTTCGCTGTGACTTGCCACACGCACGCCGAGCAGCTTTCCATCGATGGCAATCGCGACCAGCAGCCTGATCTGGCCCGCATAGCCGTCGGGCGCCAGACTGGTGAGTACGGCCGCGACGGGTTCGCCGTGGCGACGGGCACGCCAGATCTGTCGCGGCTCGTCGCCCGGCAGATCCAGCGCGATGACGTCCAGGTGTGGTTCATTGTCATAGAGTGTCGAAGGCAGGATCGTCGTCAGCGTGGCCAGCACGCGCCGCGCTTCGTTGTCGGTGATGCGCTCGCGTGTGGCGTCCCAGGCAATGCCAACGACCAGCCCGACCAGCGCCGCGAAGCCGGCAAGGCTGATTACGGCGCGCCAGCCAGCACGCCGCGCGGATGGCGGGGGACTGATTTCCGTTTCCTGTTGCGCCATCACGCCGACCTGCCGTAGATACGCGGGCGCGTCCAGCGCTCGATCAACGGTACCGTCATGTTCATGAGCAGCACCGCGAAGGCGATGCCATCGGCATAGCTGCCCCAGGTGCGGATGACGTAGGTGAGTATGCCGATGCCGGCGCCATAAATGAGCCGCCCGCGCGCGGTGGTCGGCGAGGAGACCGGATCGGTGGCGATGAAAAAGGCACCGAGCATCGCGCCGCCGCTGAACAGATGGAACCCGGGTGAAGGGCTGATTTCCGGATCGAGCAGCCACACAAAGCTCGCCATACCCAGCAGGCCGCCAAGCACGCCGGCCGGAATATGCCAGCGGATGATCCCGAGCAGCAGCAGGGCGCCGCCGCCCATGGCGACGAAATTGTTTATCCACTCCCAGCCGGCGCCGCCAAAATCGCCGAATACCGGATTCATGCGGATCTCGTCCATCGTGCGCATGGCACCGAGTCCTTCGCGGACCCTGTCGAGTGTGGTCGCGCGCGCGATGGCATCGAGTGTCAGCGCGTCGGGGAACCGGCCGGTCAGACAGTATTGCAGCGTTGCGCCGAAGCCGGGGCGTTGGTAATCGATGTCACCGATGTCTGGCGCCGGCCAGCCGGTCATCAGGTCCGGAAAGGAAACCAGCACCAGCACGTAGCCCGCCATCGCCGGGTTGAACAGGTTGTAACCGAGCCCGCCATAGGCGTGTTTGACCAGGCCGATCGCGAATACCGTGCCGCTTGCCGTCACCCACCACGGGCAGAGCGGCGGCAAGGAGAAGGCGAAGAGCAGCGCGGCGACGAGCGCACTGCCGTCGCCAAGCGTTGCAGCCACAGGCTTCTGCCGGAGGCGCAGCGCGATGGCCTCGGTGCCCAGTGCGGCAATGACAGCCACGATGATGTTGAAGAACACGCCCGGCCCGTAAAACCACGCGCTCACCAGGATGGCCGGCAGCAGCGCGAGGATCACGATGCGCATCATGCCGGGCACGCCTGATGGCGACGGCCACTGCGGTGGCTGTGCGGTTGCAAAGCGCATCAGTCGGACTGTTCAGGGTCGCGCCGGCGTGTGCGGGCCAGCAGGGTCTGGAGAGCATCGGCGTCCACCGGATTTTCCGGCTGCGCGCGGTTCTCGTCAGCCAGTCGCCGGTTCCGCGCCTCGAAACGGGTGCGGGCGATGCTTGCCTCCCGGCGGGACAGCTGCGCATTTGCCAGCAAGCGCTTGCCGGTACGGAACTGTGCGGTGAGTGGAATATGGCTGGGGCAGCTGTAATCACAGGCACCGCACTCGATGCACTCGCTGATGCCGAGGCTCTCCAGTCGCGCCGTATTCTCATCGCGCACCGCCGTCAGCAGCTCCTGTGGCATCAGTGCTGCCGGACATGCTTCAACGCAGAGTCCGCAGCGGATGCACGGCAGCTCGGCAGATGCTTCGCCGAGTTCCTCGACAGTCGCTGCGATCACGCAGTTGGTCGCCGCGCTGATCGGCAGCTCGTCATCAGCGAGGGCAATTCCCATCATCGGGCCGCCCATGATCAGCCGCTCCGGTGTGCCGGTATAGCCACCTGCCAGCTGTACGAGATCGGCGACGGAAGTGCCGATGCGGGCCTCGATGTTGCAAGGCCTCGCGATGCTGCTTCCGGTAACCGTGATGACGCGCGAGATCAGCGGTCGTCCATCCAGAAAGAAATCGGCGACCGCAGCGGCGGTGCCCACGTTCTGGCAGATTATGCCGATGTCTGCTGGCCGTCCGCCGGCCGGGACTTCGCGGCCGAATACCAGCTCGATGAGCTGCCGTTCGCCGCCGGCGGGATACTTGGCCGTCACGGTCGAAATGACCATGCGCGGATCAGCGGCCGCGTCGATTGCGTCCAGCAGTGCCCGGCGCGCTTCCGGCATGTCGGTCTTGATGGCGATCACGCAGAGTTCCGCACCGACCGCGGCAGAGAGGATGCGTCCGCCGGCTACCACGCGTTCGGCACGCTCGCGCAGCAGCATGTCGTCACAACTGATATAGGCCTCGCATTCGGCACCGTTCAGCAACAGCAGCGGCGTCTGGCCGGCAGAGTCCAGCTTTGCGGCGGTCGGAAACAGCGCGCCACCGAGGCCGACAATGCCGGCCGCGGAGATCTGGCGGCGGATTTCCGCCGCCGGCAGCAAGCTGGAATCAGGCCAGGCGGGATATCCGTCCCAGACGGTCTCGCCGTCACTGCGCTCGATCACGATGCAGGGTACGGGTCCGCTGCCGCCAGCCACCGGATAAAGACCGATGTCCGTAACCCGACCGGCGATGCTGGCGTGGATGCAGGGGTAGCCTGCAGCCGTCGGCGTGGCGACGGGTTCGCCGCAGCGCACGCTTTGTCCGGCAACCACGACCGGTTGCGCGCTGATGCCGGCACCGCTGACCAGCGGGATGGTCACGCGGGCCGGCGGCGGCGCGCGCAGGATCGGCGCTCGTGTCGCCAGCGTCTTGCGTCGTGGCGTACGCACGCCCCAGGCCGGACGACGCGGTTGCGGATTCCAGACGACGGGATCGCTCATGCCGGAGAGGGCTGCGTCGAGTGACCGGGGAGTGGATCGAGCCGGATGCAATCGACCGGGCAGACCGGTATGCAGAGTTCGCAGCCGGTGCAGTCGGCAGCGATCACCGTGTGGCTGAACTGCGCGGCGCCGATGATTGCATCCACCGGGCAAACCTCGATACAGCGCGCGCAGCCGATGCAGGCAGGTTCATCGATGACGGCAATTCCGGCAGCCGGGGCCGGTGGCATGTGTTGCGGGCCGCGGCTGCCGAGCAAGCGGGCGAGCGCACGCGCCGTGGCCTCGCCGCCGGGCGGGCACTGATCGGTCCCGGCGGTGCCCTGGAGCAGGGCTTCGGCATAGGGCCGGCATCCCGGATAGCCGCACTGTCCGCACTGGGTCTGGGGCAGCAGGGCGTTGATACGCTCGATCCCGGATTCATCATTCGCTTGCAGGCCTGCCGAAGCGCGCGCCAGCAGTATGCCAATTGCCATGGCGAGCGCAGTGAGCAGGCCAGCTCCGAGTACCATCGGCGGTCAGACGCGGATCAACCCGGCGAAACCGAGAAAGGCCAGCGACATCATGCCGGCCGTGACCAGTGCGATGGCCGGACCACGAAAGGGTTGTGGTACCTGCGCGCTTTCCAGGCGCTCGCGCAGGCTGGCAAACAGCAGCATGACCAGGGCAAAGCCGAGCCCGGCGCCGAGACCCATCGCCAGCGCTGCAGCCAGACTCTTTGCGGTACCGGCATTCAGCAGGGCGACACCGAGCACGGCGCAGTTGGTCGTGATCAGCGGCAGGTACATGCCGAGCAGCCGGTGAAGCAGGGCGTACCGGCGGCGGATGACCAGTTCGGCCAGCTGCACGGTCCCCGCGATGAGCAGGATGAAGCTGATGATGCGCAGGTAGCCGAGGTCGAGCGGCACCAGTACCCAATGGTCGAGCAGGTAACTGAGGCCTGCGGTCACGGTCAGCACGAAGCCCGTCGCGAGCGACATACCGGCGGCGCTGTCGAGCCTGGAGCCCACGCCGAGCAGCGGGCAGAGGCCGAGAAAACGGACCAGTACGAAATTGTTGACGGTCGCGGCGCCGACTGCGATGAGCAGCAGCTCGGCCATCAGCTCACGCGCATGCCCGCAGCTGCGGCGCTGTCGGGACCGACCAGGAACAGTCCGGCATCGCCGCTCGCCGCCAGCACCATGCCTTCGGAAATGCCGAAGCGCATCTTGCGCGGCTTCAGGTTGGCGACCAGGATCACCTGCTTGCCGACCAGGTCTGCCGGCGCATAGGCCGACTTGATGCCGGACAGCACGGTACGCTGTTCGCTGCCGACATCGAGGGTGAGACGCACCAGCTTGTCGGCACCCTCGACGGCCTCAGCCGCGATTACGGTGGCAATGCGCAAATCCACTTTCTGGAAATCGGCAAGCTCGATTTCCCCCGGTGATCCAGTGGCGGGTTTTCCGGCTGCGCTGGCGACTGCAGGCGGTGCGGCTTTCGTTGCTGGACTGTCCATGGAGCTTTTTACCATACGTGAGATCGCATCCGGGTCAACCCGGACGAGGAGGGCTTCGTACGCCGCGATGCGTGTGCCGAGCAGCGGCTGACGGCGTGTTGCCCAGTTGAGCGGGCCGCTGTCCAGGAAAGCCTCGGCGCGCGCGGCGACCCGGGGCAGTACCGGCTTCAGGTAGACCGTCAGCAGGCGAAACAGGTTGAGGCCCTGGGTGCATACCGTCTGGACGCGCGCGAGGCTGTCCGGATCTTTGGCCAATACCCACGGCTTGCAGTCATCGATGTAGCGATTCGCTTCGTCCGCCAGAGCCATTGTTTCGCGCATGGCGCGGCCGAACTCCCGGCTCTCATAGGCGGCACCGATGCTGCTGCCCGCATCGATGAAGCGCTGCTGCAATTCGGGTGCATCGAGCGTGTCGGCAAGCTGGCCATCGAAGCGCTGGCTGATGAAGCCCGCACAGCGACTGGCCAGGTTGACGTACTTGCCGACCAGATCGGCATTGACGCGCGCGACGAAGTCCTCGAGGTTGAGGTCGATGTCATCGAGTCCGGGACCGAGCTTGTAGGCGTAGTAGTAGCGCAGGTACTCCGGATCCAGATGTTCGAGATAGGTCGCAGCGGCGATGAAGGTGCCACGCGACTTCGACATCTTCTGGCCGTTTACGGTCAGGAATCCGTGTACGTGTACTGCCGTTGGCCGGCGAAAGCCCGCACCCTCCAGCAGCGCGGGCCAGAACAGCGTATGGAAGTACAGGATGTCCTTGCCGATGAAGTGATACAGCTCCGCACTGCTGTCCGGACTCCAGTAGTCATCGAAGGACAGTCCCCGGGCGCGTCCGGCCGGACTGGCTGCCAGATTGCTGAAGCTGGCCATGTAGCCGACCGGTGCATCGACCCAGACATAGAAGTACTTGTCATCGGTGCCGGGAATGCGGAAGCCGAAATAGGGCGCGTCGCGCGAGATGTCCCAGTCTTTCAGGCCGGCATCGAACCACTCCTGGAGCTTGCGGGCCACGTGCTCATGCACATGTCCGGCGGCATGCCATTCCCGCAGGCTCTGTTCAAAGGCGCCCAGCCGGAAGAAGAAGTGCTCGGAGTCTTTCTGTACCGGTGCGGAACCGGAGACCACCGAGCGCGGGTTCTTCAGCTCGGATGGCGAATAGGTGGCACCGCAGCTCTCGCAGCTGTCGCCGTACTGGTCGGCTGCGCCACACACGGGGCACTCGCCGCGTACAAAGCGGTCCGGCAGGAACATCTGCGCTTCGGCGTCATAGGCCTGCTGGATGGTGCGCCGCTCGATCAGGTCACGCTGCAGCAGCCGGCTGTAGATCAGCTCGACAAATCCGCGGTTCTCTTCCGAGTGCGTGGTGTAGTAGTTGTCGAAGCCGACGTAAAAACCGGTGAAGTCACGCTGATGCTTGCTGCGGTAATTCTCCACCAGCGCTTCAGGTGCGATGCCCGCGTCCCGTGCCTTGAGCATGATCGGCGTACCGTGGGCATCACTCGCGCACACATAGGTGACCTCGTGGCCACAGAGGCGCAGATAGCGCACCCAGATATCCGTCTGCACATATTCCACCAGGTGCCCGATGTGGATCGAGCCGTTGGCGTAGGGCAGGGCGCTGGTGACGAGAATCTTTCGCGGCGTAGTCAGTTCAGTTCCTTCACGTCCTCGAACTTGCGTTTTTCGAGAGCGGCTTCGTAGGCGGTTTTTCCACTGATCCGACCCTGGTCCATGAGGTCCTTGAGGGCCGAATCCATTGTGCGCATGCCGATGCGCCCGCCGCCCTGCATGGCATTTTCAAGCTGGTCGAGCTTGCCCTGCCTGATGAGATTGGCGACGGCGGGAGTATTCACCAGAATCTCGAGCGCCGCCACCAGTCCAGGTTCGCCTTTGCGGGGCACCAGCTGCTGGGAAATCACGCCGCGCAGGGAGGTCGAGAGCATGGTACGCACGTGCGACTGCTTGTCGGTGGGGAAGGAATTCACGATCCGGTCAACCGTCTGGGCCGCACCGTTGGTATGCAGCGTGCCCATCACCAGGATGCCCATTTCGGCGGCGGTCACCGCGATGCTGACCGTTTCGAGATCGCGCATTTCGCCGATCAGGATCACGTCGGGGTCTTCGCGCAGGGCGGAGTGAAGCGCAGCGGCGAAACCGGGGCTGTGCACGCCGATTTCACGCTGGCTGATCAGGCACTTCTGGCGCTTGTGTACAAACTCGATCGGGTCCTCGATGGTGAGGATGTGCCCGGCGACATTCCGGTTGATCTCGTCGATCATCGCCGCAAGGGTGGTCGACTTGCCGGAGCCCGTCTTGCCGGTCACGAGGATCATGCCCTGCGGCTGTTTGCAAAGCTGGGCGATAACCGGCGGCATCTTCAGGTCGGCGATGGTCTTCGCCTGCGAGGGAATGGCGCGGAATACCGCGCCGGTACCGCCCACATGGCGGAAGACATTCACGCGAAAGCGGGCGATGGA
>CAUJHF010000061.1 GCA_963204745.1 Pseudomonadota bacterium | reverse complement strand
ACAGGCCCCCGGCGTGACGGTGACGGTATCAGGGTCATAACCCGCATCGTTTCTGGCCGGATAAACGGTCACCGGCACACCGCGCGTGGTGCTGGCCGAGTCATCGTTGGCACCGAAGGGCAGGATGTTGACGGTCACCGTAGCGGTCTCGGTGCTGGCACCGTCAGCGATCTGGTAACCAAAGGTATCAGTGCCGGTCGCACCGACATTCGAGGTGTAGGTGATGGTTACGTCGGCCGCATTGCCCGTGCCGGTCGTTACCACAGCCGTGCCCTTGGTCGGGTCCGGGGTGGTGCGCGTGATGGTTACTGGATCAGTGAAGCCGGTGTCGTTTGCGCCAACGTTGATCAGCTCGGCAGTCGCCTCCAGCACATCGACCGGGCCGTCATCGACGGCAGCAGCCGCAGGCACAACGGCCTGGAAGGTCATGTAATGCGTACCGGCGGCAGCGATATCGATGCCGTTGGACAGGATCAGGGTTCCACCAGTACTGGTGTTATCCGACACGATCGTCCACAGATCATAGGCGCCGTCTATAGGGTCACAACCGCCAGCACCAGCACGGGACACCAGGCCGCGTGGATTACCGGTAGAGGTGTCATCACCGCCAAGGGTGCGCTGCACGCAGGTGGCGTCACCGCCAACGTTGTACAGGGCAGAGCTATCGTTGTTGAAATTGGCACCGGTCGAGGTATTCAGGCAGCCGTTGGCGCCCACGTTGGCCAGAAAGTTGCCTTCGATACAGTTGTAGCTGGTGGCCGTCGTCGTCATGGTCGCCGTGTTGATGGTCAGGTTGACCGTCTTGTCGCTGATGACTGCCGAGGCCGCCGGGTTGCTGCTGAGATGGGACGTGCTCTGGAACATGCCAGACGCGGCCAGCGTGGTGCCATCCCAGTTCCAGGTGGCCGTGGAACCGGTCACACCATTGGCAACCTGCCAAGCGGAAGTGAACGTGCTGCAACCTGTAGCGGCAGCGTTGGATGGCGGCGTACAGGTCTTGAAGACCTGGGTGCTCAGCGTACCGGAACTGCTCCGGGTGTTGTCTGCTATCAGTGTCAGTTCAACTGCGCCCGCCAGGTTCGAAACGGCAAGCAGTGTTAACAGCGATATTGCATTTCTCACGAAGTTTTCCTCAATTTGGTTGGGCGCTTTGAGCGCACTTTCCCGCAAGCGACTATCGGCGCATCACTCTCCGCCGAAGCGATATTGAATCCCGAGGTTAACCGAGTACATATCGCCGACCTTGGCATCGAACCAGTCAACGTCTGCACGGATCCCGAGGCGCTCGGCGATTTCAATCACCGCTCCGGCTCCGGCAACCAGGCCGCTCTCGGAAGAACTCGAGATATTGCTGCCGTCCAACTCCAGCTCATCGTCGAAGTCATAGAAACCGGCCTTGACGTAGAACTGCACTTCATCGGAAGGCGACGGCACGTACAGGAGACCCTGCGCAGAGAAGCCGCTGAACGAGAGCTTCAGCTTGCCGGGCAACGTCAGGCTCGTGGACTTGTCTTCGAACTCGCCCGTGTTGTGATACGCAGCCTCGATGCCAAACCAGTCGTTGAACTGATATTGGCCGTACACCTTGGCGCCGGTCGCATTGTCATCGATGAACTTGTTGCCGAGTTCGGGATCGGGCACATCGCTACCCCGGAAATTCGCGAAGCTTGCCGCAACCCCGGCGCGCCATCCCGGGACATTCAGGTCCGCATGGGCTGACCAGCTGACCAGGGCAAGTAATCCGAGCAATGCCGTGCGTCTCATAAGGCGGAGTCTCCTGAAAGTGTTTGTACCCATACCTGGTGGCGAGCGTATTCAACCGTATTCATAACCCCAGGCATGGCTCGCGGCATGGAGGGTCCGGTATGGGCTGATGTTGCATTCCCCAATGCATACATCGATTGCCCCCCGGAAATTCGCTTTGGAGTATAAGCTAATAACCTATATATGTTAGTCCGCCCAGCGGTCGCGCGATCCGGTGGAACGCCAGTCGTCAGGGTAGTGGTCCACGGTCGTCACGATGCGGATTTTCTGCTATTGGCTCACCCACAAGTCAGGTCGAATCCGGTACGCCCATCATCTCTCGGCAGCGCCTGCTTGTAGAAAACGGTACAGCTGCGGTCGCCGAGCGGCACCTCAACAGTATCACCAACTGTCAGCCTCGCTCTTTCTCCGTTCAGGTTAACGTCAACCCAGCTCCTGGCCATCCTCACCACGCCAAAAACCTGGCCGCGCTCGCCAACCGTGACGCTCTCTCCCGTCTTGAGCCAGAAATCTGCACCACCCGCAAACCCGTTATCGGCGAGCGTCTGTGCCCGCAGAGAATCCACCTGATCACCAAGGTAGGCCAGCTCGCTGTTTGCCCGGTTGGCGAGATCACCCTGTCGGGCCAGCAGTTTGCCCAGTTCTGCAAGGCTGTTTTTTATTTCGGGATCGGATGCCATACCGCGCAGATCATCAAGACGGGCATTTACAGCGGTGAAATTCGATTCCTGCTCGGCAATCAGCGCCTCGACCGACGGACCCAGCAAGCCGGTACTTTCAACGCCCGTCTGCACGCCGATCCCAACCAATGATCCAACCAACATGCCACCGATCGCCAGAACCGCTGCGTTCACGCGGGACCTGGTTAACAAGGGCAGCTTTTTCTGCGCGCCCGGCTGATCTTCGGGTGCCTGCTCAATGTTGTCCGTCATTGTGTCTCCCCCATTCGTGCCAAAGAGGATCAGAGCATTGTAAACGCCCTGCCAGTGGAAACTGACGATGCGACAGATCCGGGTTTCAATCAGGGAAGCATGTTCGTAGAATCGGACTGCAACAAAAAATGGCCGCGGCCGCAGCGGCGCTCCCCACCATTAAATATCCGCACGGCCAGACGCCAGGAGGTAGAACTACCATGGCGAAACCGGCGATGCATTTCAGCGCGCGCCTCACACAGCAGATCATCGCCGGCCTGCTGATATTTACCATAACGCCTGCGGCATACAGCGCCCAGATGGTCTTGCTGGATCAGTTCCAGATCTGTTGCACGAACATTGGTATCTCCTATAGCGGTCAGACTGTCGTCGCCGTCACCAGCGGAGGCACGCCAACTTACTGGACCACAACCCTGGGTTTCGTTCAGGCGTCGGGGCGTAACGGCAACTTCATCGGTATCTCGGGCGACGGGACGACGATGGTCGGCGGCAGCGTTTCGGCCAGCTACCGCTACTCCATTCCCGGCGGCTTCCAGGATCTGCCGAATACAGCTGGCCAGACCACCGCGCCCGCAACCGGACCCACGGCACTATCGGATAACGGCAGCATCGCCGTCGGCAAGGAATATGCAGGCGGCACCAGTTATGCCCTGGTCTGGGACAGCAATGGCGATCCAGCCAGGCTATCGACAGGGCAAGCGCTGGACGTCAGCGGCGACGGTTCCGTCATCGTGGGAACCAGCCGTGTGTCGAACCATGACCAGGCGGTTCGTTGGGACTGGAACGGGCTGACGCAAAGCTGGGAACGCACCGCGCTCACGGCCGGGACGACAAACACCGGTGCGGGCTATGCAGTCTCCCAGAATGGCGATACCGTGTTCGGGCAGGTAGACAACAGCGCGTTCCGCTGGACCTCCGGGGCCGGAACCGTGGACATCGGCGCCGGGTTTGACTCGTCAGCGATCTATGCAACAACCACCGACGGTATCTTCGGCGGTGGATTCATCAATCTCCTGAATGCCCCCGGGCGAACCGCGGCCATCTGGGACGAGACAAGCGGCTGGCGCACCTTGGCAAGCCTGCTGTTGGCCGCCGGCATCGACGAAAACGACATCCCGGATTTCCGCGACGTCGCCGCCATGTCCAGCGACGGGCGCTATATCGTGGCCTCGTATTTCACGAACAACTCGTCCCCGGTAGGCCAGTACTGGATCGACCTCGGCGCACCCCTGGCAGTTGTCCCGCTTCCCGCGGCGGCATGGCTGTACCTCTCGGGTCTGCTCGGGCTCGCGCTGGCAAAACGGAGCGGCAGCCAGGTCCTCAACTGACCAGCAGGTTATCCAGGATCGCACCGGTAAGCAGCAGCCCGAGCTGCACGATCGAGGCGGCGAACACGCGCCAGGCCTGCGGGATCGTCGGCTTGTAGACCAGCACGATGCAGGCACGCAGGAAGACGACGCCGCCAACGACTGCGCTGAGCAGATAAATCCAGCCCATGCCCAGCCAGAACGGTACGACTGACAGCAGCACCAGCACGATGGTGTGGGCAAGAATCGTGAGCGTGCTGACGCGCTCCTGGAATACGACCGGCAGCATCGGCACACCGGCTGCCTGATAGTCCCGGCGACAGGCGTAGGCGAGCGCCCAGAAATGCGGCGGCGTCCACAGAAAAAGTACGACTGCGAGGATTAACGGCGCCGGTGCAAGTTCGGCACCGACTGCAGCAGCGCCCGCCATCACCGCAAAGCTGCCCGCCAGGCCACCGATCACGATGTTGAGCCAGGTGCGCCGCTTGAGCCAGACGGTGTACACGACGCCGTAGGTGAATGCGCCAAGGAAAATATAGAAAGCAGCGGTTGCATTGGTAGCCAGCGCGGCAGCGACGACCGACAGAACCAGCACCAGCAGAATGCCGGCGTACCAGATCGGCGTCACGGCAAAGCGGCCGGTGACGAAGGCCCGCGTCGAGGTACGCCGCATGATGCGATCGATGTCGGCTTCCCAGAGCTGGTTGAAGGCACCGGCGCTCGCCGACGAGAGCAGCGTCGCCACCCCGAGCACCGCTACCTGCCAGGCGGCGAGATCCGAAGCCGGGCTGACCGCGATCCCGGCCAGCGCGCAGGCCGCGATCAGGAATCCAAGCCGCATCTTGGTGGTGTGATAGATATTCCGCAGAGTGTCCAAGTCGAAGCGCCTTGTTGATAGTCGTGATTCTGGAGCGATTCTAACTCAAGCCCCGCCAGATTCCGCCCGTCGGCGGCAGGCGCTTATATAAGGTGGTTATGCCCGAATAACAACAATGTCGTTCTCAGGCTGCACCCGGCCGGTTAGCGTGCACCGTGTCCCATGAGCCCCCGAACCGCAGGAATTCGCGAGTGTCCGCAGCCACCTCACTGGTTTCTACGCCGGAAAAGCCCACGACCGTCGCCGAGCGGCCGGGGATCCTGTTCGATGAAGCGGAAACACGTGCCCAGGCTGTCGCGCACTGCAACCAGCACTTTGCGTCCCTGTCCGCCGAAGACCGTGTGGCCTGGGCACTGGAACACCTGCCAGGCGAACATGTACTGACCTCCAGCTTCGGCATCCAGGCAGCGATTTTGCTGCACCTCGTAACCCGGCAGCGACCGGAGATCCCGGTGGTGTTCATCGACACCGGCTATCTGTTCCCTGAAACCTATCTTTTCGTCGATCAGCTTACAGAGCGATTGAAGCTCGACCTCAGGGTTTACCGGAGCCGGCGCAGCCCCGCCTGGCAGGAGAGCCGGCACGGCCAGCGCTGGCAGCTCGGTCTTGCCGGCATCGAAGCCTACAACCGCGAGAACAAGGTCGAGCCCATGGAGTGCGCCCTGCGCGAACTCCAGGTCGGCAGCTGGTTTGCCGGCCTGCGTCGCAGCCAGTCTTCAAGCCGCAGCAATGTCCCGTTCCTGAAGGCTCAGGGCGAACGCTGGAAGGTGCACCCGATCGCTGACTGGTCTGACCGCGATGTTTACCGCTATCTCAAACAATACGACCTGCCCTATCACCCGCTATTCGAAAAGGGCTATATCTCGCTCGGCGATGTACACACCACCAAACCGATTCACGCCGTGAACAGTGCTGAAGAAACGCGCTTCTTCGGCTTGAAGCGCGAATGCGGGCTGCACGATATCGACCTGTCGGGACTCTGATCGCTTTCCCGCAGGAGCGCCTTCAGCCGCGATCCTCTGCCTGCAGGAGCGCCTTCAGCCGCGATCCTCTGCCTGTAGGAGCGCCTTCAGGCGCGATCATTGCTTGAAGATTTGGGATCGCGCCTGAAGCCGCTCCTACAGTCGCGTCACGGCTCCGGGCACTTCCTCACAACCGCCGCGCAACGGCAACTGCACTTCATCAAGCAGTTCATCGACCTCGGACTGTGTAGCCAGCTGTGCCAACTTGCGGGTGATCTGCGGCGTGAGGTGCGGGGCAAACATCGCGATGAAATCCACCATGTAGCGGCGCAGTACCGAGTCGCGGCGGTAGCCGAGCCAGGTGGTCACGCGCGGAAACAGCCCGGCAGCTGACAGCGCCGTGAGGTCTTTCTGATCCTGACACTCGTAGGCCATCGGCGCGATGATCCCCACGCCCATGCCCATGCGCACATAGGTCTTGATGATGTCCGCATCGCGCGCGGTGAACACCACGTTGGGTTCGAGTCCCTGGTCGGCAAAGGCTTTCTTCAGCGAGGATTCGCCGGTACTGCCAAACACATAGGTCACCAGCGGATAACCGGCAAGCACACGCAGGCTCAGCTCCTTGTTGCCGGTCAGTGGATGTCCGCTGGGTACCAGGACGATGCGATCCCAGCTGTAGCACGGCAACAGCACCAGTCCGGGAAACAACTGGCGCGAGCCGGTGGCGATGGCGAAATCCACGCGGTTGGCAGCCACGAGTTCCGCGATCTGCTCCGAGGTGCCCTGCTGGAGTTCGAGGTTGATCTTCGGATAGCGCTCGCGAAATTCGCGGAGTACATCGGGCAGCACATGCCGCGCCTGCGTGTGGGTGGTGGCAATGGACAGCGTGCCCTCCTGCTCGCCGGACAGGTCACTGGCCAGGTTACGAATGTTTTCGACTTCGCGCATGATGCGGCGCGCGCGGCCGATCACATCCTTGCCCGCCGGCGTGATCGCCGTAAGGCTCTTGCCCTTGCGCGTGAACAGCTGGACGCCGAGTTCCTGCTCCAGCAGTTTCAGCTGCTTGCTGATGCCGGGCTGGCTCGTGTACAGCCGTTCGGCAGCCGACGTTATGTTAAGACCACTATCGGCGATGGCGACCAGGTATTTCAGCTGCTGCAGGGTCATGGGGGGCCTGGCAATACTCGCAAAAACCGACCCGAGCTATATAGCCATTGGTTACAAGCGGCTGTCAACCCTTGCAGGCCGGGAACCAGGCGTACCCGGTTATGCCGGACAGCGATGAGCTGAGAAGGATTAACTATTTTTGTCCCTCGAGTCGCGGCTATATCGTACCGATTCAGTCCCTGATTGCCGCGAGCCGGGACGTCCTTCACCAGACCTGGCGGATCAGACCCGATGGACCAGTTGCCGATCTTCGTCAGCCTGAAGGGCCAGCGCTGTCTCGTCGTCGGCGGCGGCGAGGTGGCCGAACGGAAGGTGCGACAACTGCTCGCCGCCGGTGCAGCGGTCACCGTCAACAGTCTGCAGCTCGGCAGCAGCCTGCAGCGACTGCAGGACAGTGAACGCATCACTGTCATGCTGCGCCCTTTCGACGCCACGCTCATCGACGTGCATCTGCTGGTGATCGCTGCCACCAGCGATCGTGCGGTGAATCATGCGGTCGCCGCTGCCGCACAAAAGGCGCTGCGTCTCTGCAATGTTGTGGACGATCCTGCGCATTCGAGTTTCATCAGTCCCGCGATCGTGGATCGCTCACCGCTGATCATCGCGATCTCCAGCGGTGGGCGTGCGCCGGTACTCGCACGCATGTTGCGTCAGCAACTCGAACGCTGGCTGCCCATGCGCCTTGGGGAACTCGCCGCCTGGGCGGGCGAGTGGCGCGACACGATCAAGGCACGACTGCCGGACATCGCAGCAAGACGCCGGTTCTGGGAACGCGCCTTCAGCGGCACGCTCAGCGGCCACGTTCTGGCCGGCCGGATGCAGGCCGCCGACGAAGCGCTGCAAGGCGCACTCAATGCCCGGAACGATGCCAGCGGTGAGGCATGGCTGGTCGGCGCCGGACCCGGCGACCCGGAACTGCTCAGCCTGCGCGGGTTTCATCTGCTGCAACACGCTGATGTGGTGTTGCACGACCGGCTGGTTGCGCCCGAACTGCTGGCTTTTGCGCGTCGCGATGCAGAACTCATCGATGTGGGCAAGACCGGCGGTGGTCCGGGCACCAGCCAGGAACAGATCAACGCCCTGCTGCTCGCGCGGGTCCGTGCAGGCAAACGCGTCTGCCGACTCAAGGGTGGCGATCCCTATGTTTTTGCGCGGGGCAGCGAAGAAGCTACCGTGCTGGCGCGTGCCGGCCTGCGGTTTCAGGTGATCCCCGGCATCACGGCGGCTAACGGCTGCGGCGCCTATGCGGGCATCCCGCTGACGCACCGCGGTCTCGCGCAGGCTGTCACCTTCGTAACCGGGCATCTCGCGCCGGACAGCGCGGTCGCCGGCGACGATCTGAACTGGGCGGCGCTCGCTGCACTGAAACAGACGCTGGTCATCTATATGAGCGGCCGCAAACTTGACGTCATTGCCGCAGAGCTCATGGCTCACGGCCGCAAGGGCGAAACGCCGGCAGCCGTCGTGATCGCCGGTACGACAGCGCAGCAGCGCATCATCAAGGGCACGCTGGCCGACATCGCGCAGCGCAGCGCTGATGCTGGTTTTGGCTCGCCGGCACTGCTTTACGTCGGCGAGGTGGTCGGACTGGCCGACCACCTCGGCTGGCAGACACCAACCGCAATAACGGCCAGACCCAGCCTTGAACTGCGGCCAGGCGAGCTGCAGTAAACTCGAATCACACCCCCGGAGCAGACCCATGATCCACGACAATATCCTCAGCACCATTGGCAACACACCGGTGATCCGGCTGAACCGTCTCGCGCCAGAGCACGTCGAGATGTACGTCAAGGCCGAGGCCTTCAACCCCGGCGGTTCGGTGAAGGATCGTCTGGCCTACGCAATCATCACGGATGCCGAGCGTCGCGGCGCACTGAAGCCGGGACAGACCGTGATCGAGGCCACTTCCGGCAACACCGGCATCGCACTGGCGATGGTCTGTGCAGTTAAGGGCTATCCCTTTGTCGCGGTGATGGTCGAAACCTTCTCGATCGAACGTCGCAAGATCATGCGCGCCTATGGTGCGAAGGTGATCCTCACACCGGCCGCCGGACGCGGCACGGAGATGGTGCGCCGCGCTGAAGAGCTCGCGCGCAAGAACGGCTGGTTTCTCGCCCGGCAGTTCGAAAACCCGGCCAACCCCGCCTACCACCGGCAGACGACCGGACCGGAAGTCCTGCAGGACTTCGCCGGCCGGCGCCTCGACTACTGGATCACCGGCTGGGGCACCGGCGGCACCATGACCGGCGCCGGCGAAGTCATCAAGATGGCGCGGCCGGAAGTGAAGATCGTCGCTACCGAACCCGAGGGCGCATCGCTGCTCGGCGGACTGGAGTGGAAGCCGCACAAGATCCAGGGCTGGACGCCCGACTTCGTTCCCGCCGTACTCAATCCTGCTGTCTACGATGAACTGGTAACTGTGGCTGACGACGACGGCAAGGACACCGCGCTGCGCCTGGCACGCGAAGAAGGCATCTTCGTTGGTCTGTCGGCCGGCGCCACGCTGGCCGCAGCACTCAAGGTTGCCAAACGGGCCGAGCCAGGCTCCGTGCTGCTCACCATGCTGCCGGATACCGGCGAGCGCTATCTCAGTACCTGGCTGTTCCAGGAAGTTCCGGAAGGCTCGGACGATGAATGGCTGGCGACTGTCGAGGGCAGCGGCAAGCGTGGCTGAAGTTGTCGACAAGCTGCTGATCGATCGGCTGTGGGTTTTGCACTGGCCATACCAGGCCGGTGCCGCCGGATGGCCGACGCACAGTGTGCCGTCCACGCGCACACCGGGCGTGCTGGTGAATACCTGCATGCGGCGGCTGTTGTTCGGCATGGGTCCTGGACCGGTCATCGATCATGCAGACACCTCGACGATGGAAATGTATTCCGGTGTACAGGCATACCGCCTGCTGCTTGAGATCGTCACGGGTCTGCGCAGCACCGTCTGCGGCGAGACGAATGTATACGGACAGTTCAAACGCGCCTGGCAGGCGTCTCTGAACAGCCTGCCCGCCAGCATCACGCAGCCGCTGTCGCCGCTCGTCGAATCCCTGCTCAGCGATGCACGCCGCATCCGTCAACAGCATCTGCAGGGCGTGGGCGGGAACTCTTACGGCAGTCTGGCCCGTCGCTTGCTCGCACCCTCGCGCGGCGCCCGCGTGCTGTTCGTCGGCACCGGCGAACTGGCCCGCTCGATACTGCCCTTCTTTCGCGCAAACGAAACGGGCGCCTGGAATCACCGGCCAGTTATACCGCCTGCCGTCGATCATTGGTTCAGCACCGCACAGGCTGACTTCGCAGCAACCTGGGCAGAACACATCGTCTTCACCACGCCGGCCGATGCGGAATACGATGCCGGCTGGCAACGCCGTTTGCGGCATGGCCGTGTGCGCAGCCTTCTGCACCTGGGACAGAGACGCAGCGAAGCCTTGCGATGGACCGGCGTGGAGACCGCCTTCGACCTGGATGACATTCTCGGCGCAGCCGAAGCGCGGGCGAACATCGCCTCGCTGCAACTGGTGCGCGCACGCAGCGCCTGTGCAGAGCTGGCCGGCGCACGTTTGCCCGCTGTGCCAGCGCGGGCCACAGCCGCGCCAGTTGAGATCCTGCCACTGCTGATGTCGGCGCGGGCCTGAGGCGCGCGCCATGCAGCGCACACTCCGACTCGGCACACGCGCTTCGCTGCTGGCAATGGCGCAGAGCCGGCAGATCGCTGCACAGCTCATGAACCTGCACCCCGGTCTGGAGGTCCAGCTGCTTCCGGTCACGACTCGCGGCGATCGCAATCAGTCAGCAGCGCTCAGCAAGGTCGATGATCCCGATTTCTTTTCCGCCGAGCTCGACGCGGCACTGCTCGATGGCGAGGTGGATTTCTGCGTGCACTCGCTGAAGGATCTGCCGGCGCTCCGGCACGCCGGCATCGCCTGTGCCGCCTTGCCGGTACGCGAGAATCCGCGCGATGTGATCGTCTGGCGCGGCGATGTCATGGCGCGCCTTGCGGCGGGCCAGCCACTGCGCATCGGTACATCGTCCGCGCGTCGTCAGGGCAACATCGAAGACTTTCTGCCCGCCGCGCTGCCGGCCACCGGCAAGGCGCCGACATTGCAGTTTGCAGAACTGCGCGGTGCAGTCGATGCGCGCCTCGCGCGCTTGCAGACCGAAGACGCCTCGAGCGAAGCGCTCGACGGCGTGACGCTGGCACTCGCGGGCCTGATCCGTCTCTGGAATGACACCACCGCATACCCCCGTGTGGCCGAGCTGTTGCGCGGCGTACGCTGGACCGTGCTGCCGCTGAGCCGCTGCCCCGGCGCGGCAGGTCAGGGCATCCTGACGATTGAATGCCGCACTGAAGACGGAGAGATGCTCGAACTGCTGCGCCAGATCCATGACCCGGCCACTGCGGAGCTCGCCGCGCTCGAACGGTCGGCACTGGCGCAGTGGCCGGCCGCGCAGCGCGCGGCACTCGGCGCCACTGCAATCCTGCACGCGAGCCTCGGCCCGGTCTGCTATGTGCACGGCGTCGCTCACGGCAAGACCATCGAAAGAATCGTCTGGAACCAGCCGCCTTCCCCGGACTCTGATGTGGTCGCTTTCAACGGTATCGCCTGGCAGCGCCTCTGCAAGCGGGAGCTGGCAACCACTACCCTGCCGGAACTGGCTGCGCTGCCGGCAGACTCCGCGGTGTTTGTCGCCTACTGGCATGCGCTGCAGGACCAGCAGTTGGGCAGCGCGCTACGCCTCTGGACCAGCGGCATCGAGAGCTGGCGTCAGTTGGCGGCGCGCGGTTACTGGATCGAAGGCTGCGGTGACCACCTGGGCTTTGACGATCTCCGCAGCACCCTGGACTGCCCGGTGCTCGGACTGCCGCCATTGCAGGACTGGACGGCAGTAACCTCGGCCGACGCCGGGCCCGGCTGGCGCAATTCGGGCATAGGCCGCGTGCTCGCTACTTACGACATCCTGCCACCAGCGGACAGCGCCGCGCTGCGCGCCGTCAAGGCGGATGCTGCCCGCGCCACGCACTGCTACTGGAGCAACGCCGAGCAGTTCCATGCGCTGCGCGCCGTGCTGCCGACGAACGCGCAACACGCCTGCGGCGCCGGCAAGACGCGCAAGGCCCTGCATGCCGCCGGCATCGACGCGCAGCCCTTTCCCAATGGGCACCAGTGGCAGCGATGGCTGCACTGAGCCTGCGGCGCAACCGCGACAACCGCCACATACGCGAGCTGACGCGCGAGGTGCGGCTGCACGTCGAACAGTTCATACAACCACTGTTTGTGGTCGAAGCTTTGCGGGAACGCGAAGCCGTGCCCGGTCTCACCGAGGTATACCGCGACACCACCGGGACGCTGCTGCGACAGATCGAGGCCGACCTTGGCCAGGGCATCACGAAGTTTTTGCTGTTCGGTGTACCGGCCCGCAAACAGGATCACGATTTTTCGCACGCCGCGACCACCGATGTCATCGGCGCAGTCCGGCGCCGTTTCGGCAGCGACATCTGGCTCGCCGTCGATGTCTGCCTGTGCTCGCACACCACGCACGGTCACTGCGGCATCCTCAACGACAACCGCGATCACGTCCTGAACGATGCCTCGGTGACGGCGCTGGCCGATGCGGCACTGCAATTCGCCACAGCCGGCGCCGACTGCGTGGCGCCGAGCGACATGCAGGACGGCCGTGTCGCAGCGATTCGCGCCGCGCTGGATCAGGCCGGCCTCGAACGGCAGTCGATCATGAGCTATGCCGCCAAGTTCAACTCTGCGTTCTACGGGCCATTCCGGCTGGCGGCGGATTCAGCACCCGGCAGCGATCTCCCGCTGCGCGACCGTGCGAGCTACCAGATCGATCCGGGTCGGCCCGCCGATGCCCTGCTGTGTGCCGAACGCGATGCGGCCGAGGGCGCCGACATCCTCATGGTGAAACCGGGCCTGCCGTATCTGGACGTGCTGGCCCTGCTTTCCTCGCGTATTCACAAACCGTGGGCCGTGTATCAGACCAGCGGTGAACAGGCCGGCATCGATCTGCTCGCCGAACGCGGACTCACTGATCCGGTACGCGCACAACTGGAAACCTGGACGGCCTTCGCGCGTGCCGGCGCAAACATGATCATCAGCTACGCCGCACGGCGTGCGCGCCGGTACCTCGACGCATGAGCCGCTCGGCAGACATGTTTGCGCGCGCAAACGCCGTGACTCCCGGCGGCGTGCATTCGCCAGTGCGCGCATTCCGCCATGTCGGCGGTACGCCGCTGTTCATCCGCAGCGCGCAGGGCAGCCGGATCGAGGACGTGGACGGGCAGCGATACACGGATTTCTGCATGGCCTTCGGGCCGATGATCCTCGGCCACACGCATCCGGCCGTACTCGACGCAGTGACTGCTGCTGCGGCAAGCGGCTGGAGCTTTGGCACGGCAGAACCCTGTTCGCTCGCACTCTCGGAACTCATCTGCAGCCGTTTGCCGTGGGTAGAGAACCTGCGCTTCGTCAACTCCGGCACCGAGGCCGTGATGTCGGCGCTGCGGCTTGCGCGCGCGGCAACCGGCCGCTCACTGATCCTTAAATTTGATGGCTGCTACCACGGCCATACCGATGCGATGCTGATTCGCGCGGGCTCCGGACTCGCCGGTATCGCCGACAGCGCCGGCGTGCCGCCCGGTGTGGCTGCCGATACGGTCGTGGCGCAGCTGGACGACATCCCGGGACTGGAAGGACTGTTCGCGGCGCGCGGATCAGAACTTGCGGCAGCGATCATCGAACCGCTGCCGGCCAATCATGGCCTGCTGCCGCAACGTCAGGAATTCCTGGATGCACTGGCCTGGCAATGTCAGCAGCACGGCACGCTGCTGATCTTCGATGAAGTCATCAGCGGTTTTCGCACCGCTTTCGGCGGCATGGCAGAGATCACCGGCATCCGTCCCGACCTCGTGACCTACGGCAAGATCATCGGCGGCGGCTTTCCGGTGGGCGCCTACGCCGGCCGCCGGGAAATCATGCAACTCGTCGCACCGGTGGGGCCCGTCTATCAGGCTGGCACGCTGTCCGCGAATCCGGTGGCAATGGCTGCCGGGCTTGCCACGCTGGAACGGCTCACTGATGGCACCGCCTATCTCGCGCTGGAGGACAACGGACGCCTGCTTGAAGAAACGCTCAGCGGCACGCCGGGACTGCGTCTGCAGCGTTTCGGCTCGCTGTTCTGGCTGGTGCCGGAAGACGCGGGATCCGGCGAAGTGATTCGCACGCCGGCTGCGTTTCCGGCCGCCAGCGAGTCGCGTTTCGCCAAAATGTTTCACGCACTGCTGGCCGCTGGCATTTACCTGCCACCCAGTCCATACGAAGCGGGCTTTCTCTCCACCGCGCACAGTGAAGACGACATACACGCGCTGGCCGATGCGGTGCGCTCCAGCCTGGACGCCCGCTAAGCGAGACCCACGTCACGCTCATCTCTCCCCTGCGCTCAAGATTCTGTTACACGGGCCGACTACCAGAGGACACAGAACCTCAAAGGCGACGCATGGAAACCTTCGATCTACTGGTCATCGGCAGCGGACCAGGTGGTCAGCGCGCAGCGATTCAGGCGGCCAAACTCGGCAAGCGGGCCGCCGTCATCGAACGCCGCGAGATCGTCGGCGGCGTCACCGCACATACCGGCACCATCCCCAGCAAGTCCCTGCGCGAAGCCGTGCTGTATCTGTGCGGCTGGCGCGAGAAAGGCATCTACGGACGCAGCCACCGGGTCAAGTCCGACATCACGGCGCAGGATCTGTTCCAGCGCCTCGGCATCACCGTCCAGCACGAAATCGAAATCATCGAGCACCAGTTGCAGCGCAATGGCGTGCGCGTCATTCACGGCATGGCGCGCTTTCTGGACAGCAACACCGTGCACGTCACCAGCATCACCGGGCAGAGCGCCGACTACCGCGCCGACAAGATCGTCATCGCCACCGGCACGGTCCCGCACCGGCCGGACAACATCCCCTTCGACGATGAGACCATCATCGACAGCGACGGTTTGCTGCAGATCAAGGCCATACCGCGTTCGATGACCGTCATCGGCGCCGGTGTGATCGGTGTGGAATACGCCACCATCTTCAGCGCACTCGATGCAAAGATCACCCTGGTCGACAACCGCGACACGATCCTCGACTTTGTTGACGCCGACATCGTCGATGAATTCCGCCACGACCTGATGTCGCGTGGCATCCAGCTGCGCCTCGGCGAAGAAGTCGAACGCGTCGAAAAAGCCGCCGACGGTACCGTGGTCACGCATCTGAAAAGCGGCAAGAAGATCCGCAGCGACCTGCTGATGGTTGCGGCCGGCCGTACCGGCGCCACCCGCGATCTCGACCTGGAAAAGGCTGGCGTGCCGGCAGATGCACGCGGACGCCTGACCGTACAACCGAGCTACCAGACCGAAGTACCGCACATCTATGCCGTCGGCGACGTGATCGGCTTTCCCGCGCTTGCTTCAACCTCAGCCGAACAGGGACGACTTGCCGCCTGCCATGCCTTTGGCGGTTCAGCAGAAGCGGCCACCGATTACTTTCCGCTGGGCATCTACGCCGTGCCGGAAATCAGCATCGTCGGCAAGACCGAACAGCAACTGCGCAAGGAAGGCATCGCCTACGAGACCGGCGTGGCCCGCCTGCGCGAAACCGCGCGCGGTCAGATCCAGGGCGTGCAGGATGGTCTGCTGAAACTGCTGTTCGGTCTCAAGGACCACCGTCTGCTCGGCGCGCACATCGTCGGCGAAGGCGCCACCGAACTCATCCACATCGGCCAGGCCGTCATCGCACACAACGGCACGCTCGAATACTTCGTCGGCGCGGTATTCAACTACCCGACCTTTGCCGAGGCCTACAAGATTGCGGCGCTGGATGCGTGGAACCGGGTGAGAGTCTGAGGGCCAGGGCCTGCCAGAGGATCAACTGACCGGCCCCGGATCTCTGGTCCAGCTACAGTTAGCCAGTAGACGGTGCCCGCGTATATTCTGAGGCGGTTCATTCATGCTGCAGGCAC
>CAUJHF010000060.1 GCA_963204745.1 Pseudomonadota bacterium | reverse complement strand
GGTCGGCATCTGCCCGGGCCTGGCCTCGCCGTCCTCGAAGCCACCGCCCATCTCCTCCCAGCCCTTGGGCGTGCCCTTGCCCGGCATCGTGTTGACGGAGTTCCACCACATGTACTCCTGGCCTTCGTCACGCGTCCACTGGGTCTTGCAGGCCATGGTACAGGTGTGACAACCCAGACATTTGTTCAGGTCCATTACCATTGCGAGCTGTCTCTTGCTCATGGTTCAGCTCCTGCTCACCGGCACGTTCGCCGGTTCGAAATCGACCCGCGTTCCCCGGTCGGTGCAACCGGGTGATTGCTGCAGCGCCCGCGGCTGCAGGTGGAAGTAACCGCCCGAGAGCTGGATCGGATTCAGGGGGCTGGGCGTCAGATGCTGCGGCGCCTTGCCGTCCTTGAACTGGAACTGCTCCCAGGCGTGATAGATGACGACCTGGCCGGGCCTCACCAGCGGCGTGACCATGGCGTGGATCTCGCAATCGGCCAGGTCGTTGAAGACCCGCACCTTGCTGCCGTCGACCACGCCCCGCGCGCTGGCGTCGCGGTCGTTGACGTACATCACCGGCTCGCCCCGTTGCAGGCGCAGCATGGGTTTCTGGTCGCGTTGGGCGGCGTGGATCGACCAGCGATTGTGTCCTCCGGTCAGGCGCAGCGGATAGTCGCCGCCGATATGCGGCTCCTCCTTGTAGACCGGCAGGATTTCCTCCAGCTCGATGTGCAGCGGGTGATCGATGTAGAACTGCATGCGGCGCGTGAGGGTGGGCCAGGGCATTTTCTTCTGGACATGCCAGCTGTTGGCCACCAGCGGCGCATCGGGTTCGATGTCACCGGCATTGGAGACATGCACCGCGCCGGTACCCACACCACTGAAGCGCTTGTGACCGGCCACCTTCAGTTCCTGCCAGCTCATGCCGTCGAGGTTGTCGTTGATCTCCAGCATGGCGCTGAGCAGGTCTTCGGGATTGTCCTCGGTGAAACGCCCGCCGAACGTGAAGTCGTCGTAGACCCGGTCGAGCCGCCGTTCGCCGCCGTGACGATCGACGAAGGTCGTGATGCCGCGCGCGATGGCGCGCTCCTGTATCTTCTTCACGATCAGGCAGTGGATCGCCCAGTCGGTCTTGGAGTCGCCGATCGGCTTGACCGCTTCCGTGCACGCGGTGCTGTAAGGCGCGGTACCGTGGCCCCAGGCGATGTCGTCGCGCTCGTAGTAACCCGCGGCCGGCAGCACATAGTCGCTGTGCAGGGCCGTGTTGCTCATCCGGAAGTCGGTGGTCACCAGCAGGTCGAGCCGGGGGAGCATATGCTCCATGATCTTGTGGTAGCTGCGTGCGCGGCGAAACATGTTGCCGCCGGCGGCGAACAGGATGCGGGGTGCTTTTTCGGGAATGAACTGCCAGCCGTTGGCGACGGCTTCCTCCATGTACTCCCGGAACTCGCGCTTGAGGTAGGGATCCCACTCCTCGCTCTTGCTGTAGGTTTCCTTCAGGCCGCCGTGTTCGTAGTAGAGCAGCGCGGAGGCGATGAGATTGCCGCGCTTGAAGTCCTCGCGGGCGAAGTGGGTCATCATCATCTCGTGGGTGTAGCCATCCATCTTCAGGCGGATGATCTCGGGCGCCATCTCGGCGGTGAGCAGCCCGAGCGCCACCTTGGGCGAGTAGCGCCCGCTCGCCATGGTGAAGGGTTCGGCGCCCGAGATGGACAGCACCGGGATCGCGTTGTAGTTGGCTCCGTTGCGACCGATATGACCGGTCATGGCGAACAGCATCAGCATGGCCCGCTCGGCACACATGCCGTGGTAGAACTTGCCGAGGTTGGATTGCGTGATGTTGGAGCAGGCCCTGGCCTTGCCGATGCGTCGGGCCAGATCACGCACGTTCTGCGGATGGATGCCGGTGATCGATTCGGTCTGCTCGGGAGTGTAGCTTTCCAGCACCTGCCTGACGCGGGCGAAGACGGTGGTGCACCTGACCTTGCCGCCCAGCGTGTCGACGTCGTATTCACCGTCGAGCGCCGGCTGTATGCCCTCGAGTTCCAGCGTGCTCCGCGGTGCCTGCACGACCCGGTTGCCGACCGTGTCGTAGACATAGAAGCGATCGTCCTGGCCACCGTCCTCCAGATCCTGTTCGCGCAGGAACTGCCGGTTGTCGAGCCTGACCAGCAACGGCATGTCGGTCTGCTCGACCATGAACGCCGGCTTGTAGAGCTGCTCGTCGACGACGACCTTGCACATCGCCAGCGCCAGCGCGGCGTCGGTGCCGATATTGACGTTCATCCACTCGTCCGCGTGGCAGGACGAGGGGCTGAAGTCGGGCGCGATGGTCACCAGGTAGGCGCCCTTGTAACGCGCCTCGTAAATGAAGTGCGCGTTCGGGATATGGGTGAAGTTGGGATTGCCCCCCCAGATCAGGATCAGGTCGCTGTTGCACAGATCGTCCATCGAACTGGTGAAGATCAGCTTGCCGGTCGTCGTCGTGACGCCGGGCGCGTGATCCCCCATTTCGGTGGTGTTTTCCAGGATCGGTGTATCGAGCAGATAGCCGGTGCGGGTCACCCCCAGCGCATGACAGCCGTTGCTGGACGAGGAACCGATATCCCAGTAGATGGAACCGGGACCATGCTGTTCCGAGATCATTGCATCGATCATGCGATCGGCGATGTCGCCGAGCGCCTCGTCCCAGCTTACCCGCTTCCACTTGCCTTCACCGCGCTCGCCGATGCGCTTCAGCGGCACCGTCAGACGCCCTTCGTCGTACATGCGCAGGCTGTAACAGGCGCCTTTCTGGCAGCCGCGCGGGTTGAAGTCGGGCAGGTCGGCGCGCACGGGTTCGTAGTTCGCCGCCTGTTCCTCACGCCAGACGATGCCGTCCTTGACGTAGACGTTCCAGGCACAGCGCTGGTAACCGCAGTTGGAATAGTGCGTGCCCGGGACCACCTTGTCCCAGGTCCACTTGTCGCGGTAGATGTCCGAGTAGTCGCCGTAGACGACCTTCCTGACCTGCTCGGGTGCAACGGTCTGCACCTTGACGCCACGATCGGTGCAGAAACGCAGGTTCAGCAGTGCCAGCACCCCCGCACCGCCTGCGCCGGCGAGCAGGTTTCGTCGCGTGAGCTTGACCATCGGTCCGGGCCCTCTCTCTGTCTACGCGTCAGCGGACCACCCCGCGTACGCACGCCATGGAAGAGCTGAGTTGTTCGTCGCGCCAGTGGCACGCACCGTTACCTTATCATCGTTAGTCTGGATGTCACAAAGGACTTTTGTCCGCTGTCCGGGCTGTGCCCGGACATTTCGAACGCCGTGTTCGCGTAGGTCCGGGCTGCGCCCGGACTTGGTCGGCACACCCCGTTCGCGTAGGTCCGGGC
>CAUJHF010000059.1 GCA_963204745.1 Pseudomonadota bacterium | reverse complement strand
TTTCCGATGTACGCCGCTGCCATGCTGGCTGCGGCTGCGGGGATTTGGGCATACGTCGGTCTCCGCGAACCGGTACGCCATGTGCAGAGCGGGCCGACGGCGAAGCTGCGCATCCTTGATCCGCGCATCCTGCCGTACCTGGTGGGCTGGTTCGTGGTCTTCGGTGTCTTTACCGGTATCCAGACCATTACTTCGGGTTTCATCGCCGACCGCTTCGGCCTGACCGAAACCGTCGACATCCAGCACACGATGATGGTGGCGCTGCTCGCGATGGCCTTCGTGACGGTATTCGTGCAGGCCGTCGTGCTGCAGCGCTGGAAAGCGACGCCGGCGATGATGCTGAAGATCGGTTTTGGCGTCATGGTCGTGGCCCTGCTGATCATCGCCTGGGGTCCGGGCGTCATGGCCCTGTACCTGGGCTACGCGCTGTTTGGCTTCAGTTTCGGCTTTTGCGCTCCGGCGCTGAACGCAGCCGGCAGCCTCAGCGTGACTGCAGCGGAGCAGGGTGCGGTGGCCGGTCTGCTCTCCGCCGCCCCGACTGTCGGCATGATTTTCGGTCCGATCCTGTGCGGTCTGGTTTACAGCGTGGTGCCGTCGGCACCGATGCTCGGCGGTGCGCTGCTGACCGCGCTGGTCTGGCTGTGGTTCATGTTTATCAAGGTGCCGGATCCTAAGCCGGTCCGCCCGGCCTGACGGTCGGGCCGGTGCTGTCTCAGCGCGCCCGCAGCAGCCGCATGCCGTTCAGCGTGACGATCAGCGTTGCGCCCACGTCGGCCAGCACGGCGAGCCACAGGCTCGCGATGCCGGGAATCGCGAGTCCCAGCACTGCAACCTTCAATACCAGGCTCAGCGTGATGTTCTGCTGTACGACTCTGCGGGTCTGTCGGCTGACGCGGAGCACCAGCGGAATGCTGCGCAGATCGTCCTGCATCAGCACGACATCGGCTGTTTCCATGGCCTGCGCCGTGCCGCCACCGCCCATCGCGATGCCGATATCGGCCTGCGCGAGCGCTGGTGCATCGTTGATGCCGTCACCGATCATTGCCACGCTGCCGCCGGCTTGCAACTGACGGATTACGCCCAGCTTTTCTTCCGGCAGGAGACCGGCCCGGATCTCGTCCAGTCCGCCGATCTGGCTGGCAACGGATTCAGCGACATTGCGATGATCGCCGGTCAGCATGACCGTCTTCATGCGTGAATCCATCGCATGCAGTTCGGCCAGCGCGGCCCCGCTTTCCGCGCGCGGCTGATCCTCGACGCCGATGTAGCCGAGCATGCCGTTGCTGCGGCCGACGAGCATCACGGTCTTGCCGGATGACTGCAGGGCCGCAGCGCTGGCGCAGATGGCTTCCGCACAGTTCTTGCCGTGCGCGAAAAGTTCGTGGGTGCCGACTGAAATACGTTCACCGGAAACTTCGCCGGAGACGCCGCGGCCGACGTGTGCCGTAATGCCAGTGGCCTGCGGGAAGTGACCAGATACGCCCATGGATTGCGCTGAGGCGACGACTGCCTGGGCAAGCGGATGCTCGGATGCCTGTTCGACGGCAGCGGCGATCGCAACCACATCTTCACAGATGTTGCAGTCGTTCGCGGCAATCGCTTCATGCCGGCAGTCGCGACCGAGGATGCTGGTTACCGCGGGCTGACCGGCAGTGAGCGTACCGGTCTTGTCAAAGGCAATGATGTGGATGTTGGCCATGCGGTCGAGCTGGGCGCCGCCTTTCACCAGCACGCCGAGTTGTGCGAGCCGCGTAAGCGCGCTGACGACCGTGACAGGTGTACTGATGATGAGCGCGCAGGGGCAGGCGATGATCAGCATGGCGAGTCCGCGATAGAGCCAGCCGTGTGTGCCATCCGGCAGATCGAGAAACGGTTGTCCGAAAGCGAGCACCGGAATGGCGACAATCAGGGCAGCAAGCGCGCAGACGAGCGGCGTGTACCAGCGCGCGAAACGGTCGATAAAGCGTTCTGCCGGCGTGCGTTCTGCCAGCGCTTTCTCCACCATGCCGGCGATCCGTGCGACGGTGGAATCCCCGGCCACGCGCAGCACGTTGATGGTCAGCGCACCCGAACCATTGACGGTGCCGGCCAGAACCTCGTCACCGACCGTACGGTCTACCGGCATGCTTTCACCGGTGACAGCGGCCTGGTTGACGCTCGAACTGCCGTCGATGATCCGGCCATCCAGCGGAATCCGTTCGCCCGGTTTCACCAGGATGCGCGCGCCTGCTGCCACCGACGAAGTCGGGTAGCGACGCTGGTGGTAGTGGACGGCAGGCTCGTGCGCCTTGTGGCGATGATCGTCGTGCTTGCAGTCGGGACCGTGCTGCTGTCCGGCCTTTGCCGCAGGCGGACCGTGGTCGCCGTGGTGCGGTTCGAGTACGGTGGTTTCATCCGGTTGCAGCGACAGCAGGCTGCGCAGTGCATCCCGCGAGCGTTCCGCACTGTAGGCTTCGAGCGCTTCGCCCAGCGTGAACAGCAGTACCACGGCCGCTGCTTCACCGGTTTCGCCGATGGCGACCGCACCGACCGAGGCGACGCCCATCAGCAGATCAATGGTGACGTGTCTGGCGATCAGCAGTGAGCGCAGGCCCTTGCGCAGTATCGGCGCGCCGATGATGGCCACGGTTATCAGCAGGGCGACATCCGCAAATTCTGTGCCAGTCAGCAGGTCGGCCAGTACCACAGCCACGAGAATGGCGGTGACCGCCAGCGCGATTTTCGTCCGCCTTTCGGAGACCAGGAAACGCAAAAAGCCGTTGAGTCCGCGCAGTTCCGGCCGCGGCGCCTGCCGTGCTTCCGTACCTTCGATGATGTGGTAACCCAGGCTGCGGATCTTCGCTTCGACGGCATCGCGCGGCGCCGAGCCGCGTGCCTCCAGGGTCTCAGTCGTGAAGTTGACGTTTACCGCCGTTATGCCGGGCAGAGTGCGCAGGGCCTGTTCGAGGGTCAGGGCACAACTGCCACAGTCCATCCCGCCGATCTTCATGCGCAGGCCAGGTCCGTCGGGCGCTACAGTCGTGTTCATCGCAGAAAAATCCTCGCCAGCCCGGCAAATCCGGGTTGCAGGCTGCAATGATCGACCTTAAAGGCAGCTTGAGGGTCAAGGGGCGGGGTCAGGGCGGGCGGGGTCGAGGCGGGCGTATCAAGGGGCTGGGCGGTGCTCGAGAGCCAGGAAGAACTGCGCAAACAGGAAGGCGTTGTCACCGTGAGCCGAGAAAACATGGCCTTCGGCGGTATGTTCCACCTCGGGTTCGGTATGTGCGGCGCAGCCGGCTTCGGAGGCAGCGATCTGCCGGAGTGCCGCGCCGATCCGCGCATCGTCGCCTGGTATCAGTACGCTGTAGCCGTCGGTCTCGCGCCAGACATGGATATGCCGCCCGCGCAATATATCCAGCACGTCGCCGCGATCCCAGCTCGCGAGCGCACAGCCCATGCGTTTCATCAGTGAGCGCAGCGAAGCGGCTTCTGTTCGCGGCGTGCTCTTGTGGCCGCAGACCTGGTCTACGAGCCGCCGGTAGAGTTCCCGCGCACCATCGGCTGCCGGCAGTTGGCCGGACATCTCGCGGAGGAACACCTCAAGTTCATGCCTCAGTACCAGCAGTTCGGTCAGCCGGCGCTCGATTTCGAGAAAGCGGTCCTCGGCAATTCTCGTCACATCGCTGTCCGGCGCCGCTTTGCCCCTGGCGGCCTTTCTCTGGCGCGGCTTCTGTTCCGGTTGTTCGGCTGCCAGAAACTGCCGGATATCGTCCAGCGAAAAGCCGAGCCGTTTGGCGCGGTTGATAAACAGCAGGGTGCGCTCGGCGTCCGGTCCATAAAGCCGGTAGCCCGCGGCAGTGCGCTGCCCGGGGCTGAGCAGGCCTTCCTTTTCGTAGTAGCGGAGCACCGAAGGTGCCACGCGAGCGCGTTTGGCGAGCGCGCCGATGGTCAGGTTTTTCCGCGGTGCCGATGGCGGCGTAGCCGGCTTGCGTGCGGTCATGGCGTCGCCGGCATCACCCGCTGGACGAAGGCATTCATCGCCTCGGCGGTTTCAGCCGGCGCCTCTTCCTGCACGTAGTGGCCCGAGCCCGCCACCAGGACGGCGGTATTGTCCGGCAGCAGCGCACGGAGCTGCCCGAATTCACCGGCCGGTTTGCCACGGTCCTGAGCGCCCCAGGCAATCAGCGAGGGCACCTTGAGCTGCGACAGCATCGGTACCTCATCGGCGTCGCTGTACTGGCCCATCAGGCTGGTCATGCCTGACATATAGCCTTCGCTCTGCGCGGTCAGGCTGAGATTCCTCACGACTTCATCGGTGACGATGGAGGGATCGATGAACGAGCGGCGCAGGAAATTTGCGCGGAATTCGGGGTCGCCAAACAGCTTTGCCTGGATGCGCTGCATCGGAAAGAAGATGTAGCGGGCAATTGGTGGTACGCCGGTGGAAATGATGCCGGGGTTCATGACGACCAGGCCGATGACATCGGGATTGTCCAGTGCAACCCGGAAGGCGATGGCGCCGCCCAGCGAATGGCCGCCGATGACAACGTTCTTCAGTCCAAGTGCGCGGATGAAGTCCTTGATCATCTGCGCCTGATGCGGATTTTGATAATCGAAGTCCGCGGGCTTCGCAGACAGGCCATAGCCCGGCATGTCGACCGCAACGACGTAATAGTGTGTGGTGAGCAGGGGGGCGAGGAGGCGGAAACTCTGCAGGGAATTGCCGAAGCCATGGAGCAGCACCGCGACCGGTTTGCCTGGCCCCGGTTCACCCCAGGTGTGGTAGCGGAGTTTGAGGCCGTCTACGCTGACAAACCTGTCGCCGGGATCTGCCAGCGAGCGGGCCGGCACCTCGGTGATGCCGGTTGGCCAGTACGCATAGACCACCAGCGCCAGCCATCCGGCAAACAGCAGGCTGGCCAACCCGAGAAAAATGCGTTTCAACCAGATCATCTTCGCCTGCCTTTGTGTCCGGGCACCAGTATAGCTACCAGATCGCCACGCGCTTTTCGGGTGCGATGAACATCCGGTCAGTCGCCGTGACGCCGAATGCAGCGTAGAACGCCGGCATATTCTGCAGCGTGCCGGTTACGCGGTATTGGTCCGGTGAATGCGGGTCACTCAGCAACTGCGCCTGCAGGCTCTCCGGCCGGTCCTTGCCGCGAAAGCTGAGCGCGTAACCGAAGAAGAAGCGCTGTGCACCGCTGAAGCCGTCGATCACCGGCGCCTCCTTGCCGTGCAGCGAGTTCTGCCAGGCGCGGTATGCCATCACCAGGCCGGCCAGATCAGCCAGGTTTTCGCCCAGCGTGAGCTCGCCGTTGATGCTGAAATTCGGCAGTGGCTGGAACGCGTTGTACTGCTCCACGAGCAAGTGTGCACGCTGCGTGTAGCGGGCCGCATCTGCAGCCGTCCACCAGTCGCGCAAGCGTCCGTCGCCATCGAATTTGCGGCCCTGATCGTCAAAGCCGTGACTGAACTCATGACCGATGGTGGCGCCGATACTGCCGTAGTTCCAGGCATCGTCCGCAGCCGGATCAAAGAATGGTGGCTGGAGGATGGCGGCCGGAAACACGATCTCGTTGTAGGTGGGCTGATAGTAGGCATTGACCGTCTGCGGCGACATGAACCATTCGTCGCGATCCACCGGCCGGTTGAGCTTGTCGGCTTCATGACGCCAGGCAAAGGCGCGCGTGCGACGGATGTTGCCGATCAGGTCATCGGCCGAGATGCGCAGTGCCGAATAGTCCCGCCAGCGCTCCGGGTAGCCGACCTTGCTGCGGAACTTCGCGAGTTTTTCCTGTGCGGCAGCGCGGGTTTCCGGTGTCATCCAGTCCAGCTGCCCGATGGATTCGTGAAAAGTCGTGCGCAGGTTGGTGATCAAGTGCTCGATACGCTGCCTTGATTCCGGCGGGAAATACCGGGCTGTATAGCTCTTGCCGAGCAACTCGCCCAGTTCGCGGCTGACCAGCCGCACGCCGAGTTTCCAGCGCGCCTTGTTCTGCTGCTGGCCACGCAGTATCCAGCCCTGAAAGTCGAAATCCTCAGTGACGATCGCCGCTGTCAGATACGGCGCATAGCTCTTCAGGAGCTTGAAGCGCAGCCAGGTCTGCCAGTCACGTACGGGTGTTTCCCGGATAATCCGGCCGAGAGCCGCAAAGTAGTCAGTCTGCGCGATGACGAAGCGGTCGGGTGGCTCAAGCTGCGCGGCCTTGAAAAAGCGCGGCCAGTCGAAGCCGGGCGACTGCCGTGCCGCCTGTACGAAGTCGACCTGGTTGGCGTAGATCTTTTCGTCGTCACGGTTTTGCACTGCGGTCCAGTGCTTGCGGGCAATACGCGTCTCGATGGCCATGATCGTGTCCGGCGCATGCGCATCGTGCCAGCCGGCGAGACTGAACATCCGGCCAATGTGGGCGGCATAGGCTTTGCGCGTCTCGGCCAGTTCGGCCGTATCCGCCAGATAGTAGTCGCGGTCGGGCAGGCCCAGACCGCCCTGCCATATGTAGGCCAGGTTCCGGTCCGGATCGCTGGCGTCAGCGTCCACGTAGAACTCGATCGGCACCTGTACGCCCGTAGCCAGCGCGCAGCCCATCCAGGCGATCACATCTTCATGCGTGCGGAGATTTGCGATGGCCGCGAGGTCTGCAGCCAGCGGCTTGAGGCCCAGCGTTTCAAGCCGGCGCTCGTCCATGAAGCTCGTATACAGGTCGCCGATTTTCTGCGCGTCAGAGCCGGCCGGAGCGGCAGACTTTGCGTTTGTCCCGATCAGCGCGTGCAGCTGTTCCTCGGTTCGCTCCGCCAGTATCTGGAAGGTTCCATAACCGGACCAGTCGGCCGGAATGTCGGTTCGTGCCAGCCACTTGCCGTTTACGTAATGCCAGAAATCATCCTGCGGGCGGATATTCGCATCCAGATCTGCCGGGTCGAAGCCATGGCCCGCAGGGGAATCTGCTGCAGGTGGCGGTGGCGCGCCGGAGACAGGCGGTGTACGGGGACGGTCGCAGGCGAGCAGGAGCAGGGCGAGAACGATGACACTGAGCGGGCGCATGCGGTGAGGATAGTGCGGAGCGTTGCCGACTGCGAGCCACTCAGCCCGGTTTGGCCGGGAGTCGCTGCGCCTCTGCTGCTCTGAGAAGTCTGGCTTTGAGGCGCTCCGGCATGAACTGCAGCGCTGACCGGTCGCTGTGCACAAACGCGAGCGTTGTGATGGCCGCAGTCTGCATCAGCGCGTCGCGTTGCGCAGCGGGACAGTCAGCGAGCAGCATTTCGAGTTCAGCGCTGCGTTCCGCATCGAGTGCGGCAAGGGCCTCCTCGGCCAGCAGTTCAAGCAGTCGATTTGTGTGCATGTGGCTCATTCGGGCGACTCGCCGACCGTGATCTGCAGCTGCTCGCGGATATGGATGAGTCCGCGGCGCACACGCGTCTTGACCGTGCCAAGCGGCATGTCCAGTTGCTCGGCGATCTCGCTGTGGCTGTAGCCCTCGTACAACGACATGGCGAGGATCTTCCGGTGCTCCGGATCCATGTCGGCCAGCACCCGGGCGACGATGGCGACCTCGGTATCTTCCTCGACGGTTGCGGCAACACCGGGATCCACCGGCGCGCCTTCCTCGTCGTCGAGGGAATCCATCGCCGGGATCCGGCCGGTCCGCCGGAGCCGGTCGATGAAGCGGCGCCGGGCGATAGTGGAGATGAAGGTGGTTTCGCTGGCGATGCCCGGATCGAATCGCGCACAGCTGCGCCAGATCTCGATAAACACATCCTGCACAGCATCCTCTGCATCACTTGTGTTGCGCAGGTAGCGCCGCGCCAGGGACCAGAGCAGATTGCCGTAACGGTCAACGCATTCGTTGACTGCACTGCTGTCGCCGGCAGCGATTCGCTCGAGTATGGATTGCTGTGTCGTCAAACCGTTGCGCTTTTTTCCGGATGGATACAGCCAGTCTGATCGGATGATCACGATCATACAGTGGCCGGGTGGGGAAATGAAAAAGGCCGGATCCATGCGGATCCGGCCCGGGTTGTCAGGTCCTGAAAACCGGACTTACTTGGCGGTCGTCGTCCATTCGCCGCCCTGGAAACCACAGCCGATCTCCAGGCTGTCCGGCTCGCCGTCATAGTAGACGCGCAGGCCGTTGTCGCCCATGTCGCAGATGCCGACGCGGCCTGCATCGGGGCAGTCGCCGTCGCCGTGGGCCGAGTCGCTGTTGTCGTCGGTCTTGCCGAGCTCGGTGCATTTGTCCGCAGATGCCGGCATATCACAGACCTTGAACGGGCCGGCAAACATGTTCTTCTGGGTGTAATTGCAGTGGCCCGCGCCGTCGGCCGCGAAGGCAGCAAGAGGGGCAATCGCCAGCAACGCAACAGTTGCGATCAGCTTGGACTTCATAGACGTCTCCATGTGGTCAGGGATGAGGTGTCCAGATCATGGCACGCTGACCGGCCCCGAATCCAGCGCCGGAGCGCCAGTCTGTGGTTGTCGCTTGAGGTATTCATCGGGCAGTGCATAAGCTACGAGATAGTCATCGATGGTCTCCGGGCTGACCAGCGCGTCGCCGCCGGCAGCGACCACGACATACTGCCGGCCATTGGCGGCATAAGTCATCGGATTGGCGTGTGCAGGGCCCGGCAGCGACACGGACCAGAGTTCATGCCCGGTTTCCGTGTCGAAGGCGCGCAGCTTTGCATCTGCTGTCGAGCCGATCAGCGTGATGCCGCCGGCGGTCACGATCGGGCCGCCCGCCACCGGTCCGCCCCACTTGAATGGCGGCAGGCGGCGCGATGCGAGCTTGTCGATCGTGCCCAGCGGCACGCTCCAGCGGATTTCTCCCGCCGCAAGGTCCACGCCCACCAGTGTGGACCATGGCGGACTGGTGCACGGCAGCCCGCTTGGGCCGAGCAGGGCATGCTGCTCGATGGCCCAGGGTGTGCCCTGAATGATGCCAGGCTGCCCCGTCGGTGTGCCGCGTTGCAGATCTGCATCTTCTGCCGGCGGTACGGCGGCGCGCGGCAGCAGTTTCAGGTACATGCCGATCTGTGCAAGATTCGTGACCAGCAGATTGTGGTTTGGATCGAAGGCACCACCGCCCCAGTTCACGCCACCGGCCGGACCCGGAAACATGATCCAGCCCTTGTCGTCCGGCGGCGTGTAGAGGTTGCCATGGCCTGCGCCAGTGATCAGCTCGCGGCACCGGTTTTGATCCCAGAAAGTCAGTCCCCACGCATCGTCCGGCCCGAGCTGCGTGTTCATCAGCGGTGGCGGCTTGACCGGAAACGGCTGGGTCTTCGACAGCAGTTCGCCCGCAACGCCGGCGGCGGGCACCGGGCGCTCTTCGACCGGAAACAGCGGCACGCCGGTCTCGCGGTTCAGCACAAACACGAGTGACTGCCTGGTGAGGATGACGACGGCCGGAATACGCCGTCCGTCCTTCGGGATGTCCACCAGCATGGGCTGGGCTGGCGTATCCCGGTCCCAGACATCGTGATGCACGGTCTGGAAATGCCACACGACCTTGCCTGTACTGCCGCGAAGGGCGACCAGCGAGTTTGCAAGGCGGTTGTCGCCTGGCCGCGTGCCACCGAACCAGTCCGGCGATGCGCTCGAGGTCGGCACGAAAACCAGATCGCGCTTCTCGTCGACCGACAACAGGCTTGAGGCGTTGCCGCCGCCGGTGCTCGCGAGGCTTTCCGGTGTCCAGCTTCCAGCCTGCGGACCTTCAGGGTTGCGCGGTACAGGATCAAAACTCCAGAGAAAGGCACCGCTGCGGGCGTCGAAGGCCCGGATCTCGCCGCTCGGCGCACGCGCAGCGAGGTTCTTGCTGCTGTCGACATGGCCGATTACGAGCACGTCATTGACCAGCACGGGTGGCGCAGAAAATTGCACGTCCCGGGGATCGGCCGGCGCCAGCGCGCTCGCAGCAAACAGCGGATTGACGTCGACCTGTCCATTGCTGCCAAATCCGGCGCAGGGCGTGCCCGTGATCGCATCGACTGCCAGCAGGCGCCGGTCGCTGGTACCGGCAAAAATCCGGTGAGTGCAAACCTCGGCAGGCCGGGCTTTCGGGTCGCGCCAGTAGCTGACGCCCAGGCACCTGAGCGGCGCCGGCGACTTGCCGAAGCGGACCTTGGGGTCAAAGCTCCACCGCTCCTTGCCGCTTGCCGGATCAAGCGCGACCAGCCGATTGAACGGCGTGCAAAGCACCAGCGCACCACCGGCATCTGCCGGCAGCAGGATCGGCGTCGTATTGAAGCCGGCAAATTCCCGCTGCTCCGGGAATCGTTCCAGGTCGCCGTGCCGCCAGGTCCACGCCCGCTCCAGGCGCCAGACGTTCTTGTGATTGATCTGCTCGAGCGACGAGTAGCGTGAGCCTCCGGCATCGCCGCCCACATGCAGCCAGTCGCTGCCTGCCGGGACGGCATCGTCGGCCAGCAGCGCTGCCGGCGGGAGGCCAATGGCGATCACCACCAGCCAGGGCTGCAGTAGGCGACGGACCATGAATTGCCTGCCGATCATCGCTATTTGTGCTTTGTCACCCGGTTGATCGCTAGCCTAACAGCAAACATTCATCCGGCCAGCCCTTGCTCCGCGTGCGTCAATCTCGGACCATGGTCACCTGTACGATAGTTCCGGTGAGACTGCAGATGGCAAACGAACACACAAAGAGTGGTGAAGTCGGTATAGCGGTATACGTTGATTTCGAGAATCTGGCGCTCGGTGTCCAGGACACAAAGGTCGGACGCTTCGAGATCGAGATCGTGCTGAAACGCATCCTCGAGAAAGGTCGCATCGTCGCGAAGCGGGCCTACTGCGACTGGAGCCGCTACCGCCAGTTCATGCAGGAATTTCACCGCCAGGGTTTCGAGATGATCGATATCCCGCAAACCAAGGTGAGTGGCAAGAACAGCGCCGACATCCGCATGGTCGTCGATGCGCTGGACATGTGCTATTCGAAGGCGCACATCGACACCTTCGTCCTGCTGACTGGTGACAGCGATTTCTCTCCGCTGGTTTCCAAGCTCAAGGAAAACGACAAGCGGGTGATCGGCTGCGGTGTGCGCAACTCGACTTCCGACCTGCTGGCCGCTAACTGCGACGAGTTCATTTTCTATGACGATCTGGTGACCGTTTCCCAGCGTCCGCGGACCCGGGCCAAACCTTCCAAGAACAAGCAGCAGAGCGAGGCCCTCGATCAGGTGGCGGCAACCGTCGAGTCGCTGTCAGCCGAGTACGATCCGCTGTGGGGTTCGCTGGTGAAGCAGACTGTGCGGCGCGTCTATCCGGGCTTCAATGAAACCATCTATGGTTACCGGAGCTTTTCCGAACTGCTCGAAGACGCGGCGAAGCAGGGCATGCTGGAGCTCGAGTTCGATCAGCAGCGCGGCAACTACAAGGTCCGCGCCAAGGCGCAGTGACCGCCAGCAGCCTGTAGCGTCACGTCAGGGACTCTGTTGCCTCAATCAGGGGACGTCGCTTTGTCGCAAGCATCGCGGGATACGCCGCGCCTCAGCGTGGTTATCCCTGCATACAACCAGGCAGCATTCCTGCGTGAGACTCTCGAAAGTGTCTTGCAGCAGGCCGGCGATGAGGTAGAGGTCATCGTTGTCAATGACGGATCCACGGACGCCACGCTGGATGTAATCGCAGGATTCTCTGGCAGGGTGAGATGTGTGACCCAGCCAAATGCCGGGCTGGCAGCAGCACGCAATCGCGGCCACCGGGAGGCGCGGGGCGAGTTTGTCGCCTGGCTCGATTCCGATGATCTGTGTGAGCCGGGGCGGCTGGCGCTGCAAATGGAAGTGCTGCAGCGCTATCCGGAGATCGGCCTGGTTTCCGGTGGTTTCTCGGCATTCAATGCCGAGGGCCAGGTCTCCCCGTCGTTCGCCGCGCATTACTACGGGCAGATCGGCCGCTTCGGGCTGCACACGCTCTATGGTGCAGCCGATACCGTTGTGGCCGATGCGGGCACACAGAAACTGTCGGTACCGCTGTATCGCGGGAAGGTCTATCCGGCGATAGCCTATGGCAACTTCGTGCATCCGCCGACTGTCATGATGCGCCGCGAGGTCTGGACCCTTACCGGTGAGCTCGACGCGGAGTTTCCGTCGGCTGCCGACTGGGAGTTCTTCGTTCGGGCCAGCCGCAAATTTTCCTTTGCCTATCTCGATCATCCCCTGTTGCGCTATCGCCTGTCGGCGGGACAGATGTCGAGCATGTCAAATGCCCTGCGACACGTGCCGCGGGAGATGCTCATGTTTGAACGGATGCTCGCCGCCGATCCGGCTCTGCGCGCGGATGCCTCGCGGGTGCGCGAGCTTTACCGCAGCTGGTATTTCACCATGGCCTCTGCGGCAGTCGATACAAGTCGCTGGCTGGCCCTGAAGTACCTGGTTTACAGCCTGTACCACGGGTGTGAGATATCGTTGTTCCTGCGTACAGCTCTGAAACTGGCCTTGCCGGCATTTCTCGTCAGCCGGTTGCAGGGCGCGCGCCGGACCCTTGCCGGCCAGTCCGGAGAACAGTCACCGTCCCGACGGTGATCGGGCAACAGGACCGGAACAGAAATGGCTTTACGCAAGGTACTGTTGCTGACCTATCATTTTCCGCCATCAGGTGCGGTAGCCGTCTATCGAATGCTGGGGCTGGTTCGCTACCTGCCGCAGTTTGGCTGGCAGCCGGTTGTCGTCGCGCCCCCACGGGTGCCATGGGAGCCGACCGATGCCTCCTTGCTCGATCAGGTTCCGGCGCAGACACCGGTTGCGCGGGTACCGTTCATTGATGAGGGCGTTGCCGGCCGGGTCGTCGGGCGGATTGCACCGGAAGCGCACTGGATCGTGAAGGCGAGAGAGGCCTGCAACCGGATGATTGCCGAGCACCGGCCCGACGCTGTCATCACTTCGAGTCCACCAGGCATCGTGCACTTGCTCGGGCGCTGGGTGCAGAAGCGCCATGGCCTGTACTGGGTTGCCTGTTTCCGCGACCCGTGGGTTACCAATCGGCTGGATACTTCAGGCCTGTCCGCGCACATTGATCGCCGGCTTGAAAGCAGTGTGATGCGGCATGCAGACCAGATCGTGGCGAATACACCCCTGAATCGCGAGGGCTGGTGCAGGGCATATCCTGAACATGCGGCGAAAATGCATGTCATCACCAACGGCTTTGATCCGGAAAAGTTTGCATCGATCGATGTGCCACCGCCCGGCGACCGGTTGATGATATTGCATGCCGGCGAGCTGTATTCCGGTCGCGATCCGCGGCCGTTTCTCGATGCATTTGCACGGCTGCAGGCGGAACAGGTGCCGGTTGATTGCACCTTCCTCGGTCGCCAGACGGACTCGATGTACAACCTGGCGGCCGAGATCAGCCAGCGTGGCCTGGGCAGCACCGTGCACCGGCCGGGGCAGGTTCCCTATGCGGAATCGCTGCAGAAGATGATGAGCGCTGACATCCTGGTGCTGTTCCAGAATCCGGGTTACCGGTTCGGGATTCAGGCCAAGCTCTTTGAGTACCTCGGTACCGGACGGCCGATACTTGCGATTTCCGAACTCGACAGCGACATTGCCTGGGTATTGCGGGAAAGCAGGGTGCTGCACAGGGTCGCGGCACCAACCGATGTAGCCGGGATCAGGCAGGCAATTCTGGAGCTGGTTGCAAAAGCCCGTGCCGGGCATGGCAACGCGGCTGACAAGAGCGCGGTATTGCAGTTTACGCGAGAACGGATGGCGCAGCGCTTTGCCGAGTGCCTGGACCGGAGTCCGCCGGCTGCGCGGTGATTCCTCGCGACCCCCTGCTGATCAGCTTGCGACGAAGAATCGTTTCATGCCGAGGAACCGCTTCTCCAGCAGATGCCATGAGCAAAAGGCCAGCAGGAAACTGCAGGCGATGGCCACTGCCATATAGCCTGCACTCCATGCCACTGATTGCGTGACGTCGATCCGCAAGACCTTGAGCAGCGGCTTTCCAGCCAGATCGTGCAGCGGTTTGTGAAGGACATATATCGCGTAGCTGTACTTGCCCATGGCCCGCAACGGGCGCCAGCGGAATATTCTGACCCACCCCGATGCACCGCTGGCTTCGGCGCCGACGATGGCGATGAGCAGCAGTGTGCCGGTCAGTGCCACGATCGTATAGCCGATGGTGATGCCAACCGGCGTTCCGGTCCAGAAGCCGCGTGTTACCAGGAGTCCGAACAGGCCCAGCATGGCGGCCCGGACGAGCCAGCGATCGTGCATGGTGAGCAGTCGCGCCTTCCATGCCGGTATCCGGACTGCCGCTGCGGCAGCTCCACCCAAAGCCAGCGCGTCCATGCGGCAAAAGGAATTCTCATAGATAAGGTCGTCGGAAACGCCGGCTCCGGCCAGCACGCAGCGCAGTGCCAGTGCCACTGCTGCAACCCCGAGACAAAATCGCAGGCACTGTTCCGCGCTGCGTGAACGGACCAGCAGAGGCCAGACCAGATAGAACTGCTCTTCAACCGCCAATGACCAGAAATGGGGAAAGGCCTTGCTGCCCTGGTCGAAAATTGCTGCCCAGTTTGACAGGTATGTCCAGAGCCATAGCTGATGATGCCGGTCGATGGCAACGGATGCCGGCACTTTGCCGAGCCAGGGCAGGATCACGAACGCCAGCGTCAGCACGCTGAAGTAAAGCGGGAAGATGCGCAGCGTGCGACGTCCGTAAAAGGCGGAAAAATATTTCTTCGATCGTTGCGTGTCCAGCAGGATGCCGGTAATGAGGAATCCACTCAGCACAAAGAACAGTTGCACGCCGGTCCAGCCGACCTGGCTGATGCGGCCAAACACCCAGGCCGACATGCCTTGCTGAACGTCCAGCACATTGAGCATGTGAACCAGAACGAGCAGAATGGCCACGCCGCGCAGGCCGTCGAGACCCGGAATATGTGACGCATTCGCTGGTCTGGCGGGCGGCGGATATTCGAATTCCCGATGTCGAGGCATCACGATTCCTGCATGCACTTCTTAAGTGCTAAAGTCCGTACCGGCCTTCAGCGGCCTATCCTACGGCTTCATGTGTTTGGCTACCAAGGCTCTGCTTCCAAGTGAGAATACCTGCATTTGCGCGCCGGCTTGCCGGCTCCATGGTGCGATGGCATGGCGTCATTGGCATCAATTACCATCGCATCGGTGACGGCCGCCGCTCGGTCTATGACCGCGGTCTCTGGAGTGCGACGGTTGAAGACCTGGATTCCCAGCTGCGCTGGCTGAAGGCGCATTTCGACGTTATCGATCCGGGTGATATCCCCGCGGCGCTGCGCAGGAAGCGCGGGCGGCACGTCCTGCTTACCTTCGATGATGGTTATCGCGACAACTACAGCGATGCACTGCCTGTACTGCTGGCGCATAAACTGAAGGCGACATTCTTTATTGCCACGGGGTTCATCGACAGTCCGCGTGTGCCGTTCTGGGACGAGATCGCATGGATGGTGCGTACCGGCCGGAGTACCTCGCTGGATATTCCGGCTTTTTTCCCGGCCCCGTTGCTGGTCGACGAACCCGAGCGCGAACAGACGATACGGAAGCTGCTGAATACCTGGTGGACATTGCCGGACGACCGTACTGGCGATTTTCTGCATGCGATCGGTGAGGCAACCGGCAGCGGACGGTTGGTGGAGAATGCAGAGGCGCTGCAACAGAACTGGATGACATGGGACATGGTTCGCGAGCTGCACGCCAGCGGAATGACCATCGGCGGACATACCGTGAATCATCCGGTCATGGCCCGGCTGAGCCGCGAACAGCAGATGGCCGAAATCACCGGTTGTGAGCGCCGGCTCAGGGAAGAAGTTGGAATCGCGATGCAGACCTTTGCCTATCCATTTGGTGTGCGGGATGCGTTCAATGCCGATTCCATGGCGTGCCTGCGCGAGCGCGGCGTACTCACGGCGTTCTCCTACTATGGGGGAATACGCAAGACCAGTGAGTGGGTGGATCTGGATATCCCCCGGTTTGCGGTGGAGCAGAGCACCAGTTTCGCCGAGTTCCGCGGCAACGTCATGTTTCCATGGGCGACGTAGCGCGTGCAGGCGCTTTCCACACGGCTGATTGACACGGCACAGGGCCTGCAGGATCTGCGACCGGCATGGGAAGATCTGCATTCGCGCAGCGCCGACAGCGAGCTCAGCCTGCATCCGGTCTGGCTGCTGTCGTGGTGGAACGTGTTCGGCGCAGACGAACAGCGGGTGCTGAGGGTGCTGGCTTTTTTTGACCATGACCGGCTGGTCGGACTGGCACCGCTGCTCGTGCGCCCGCATGTCTATGCGCCGGGACTGGTGTTTCGTCGCCTCGAGAACCTCGGGTCTGGTGAGCAGGCCGCGGACGAGACCTGCGGTGATTATCTGGGTATCCTTGCCGAGCGTGGACGGGAAGCAGAGGTTGCTGCTGAGTTCGCGCAGGCGCTGGTCGCCGGCCGTGCCGGCACCTGGGATGAGTTGCTGCTTGCATCAATGGATGGCGACAGCCCGCTTCCTGCCCTTTTGCAGTCGGCGTTCGTGGCATGCGGCTGCCCGGCAGTCCTGGAGCAGTGGTCGGCTTCGCCGTATATACGTCTGCCCGGAAGCTGGGACGAATATCTCGCTGCGCTGAAAACGTCCAGGCGAGCGCAGATTCGCAAGGCACTGCGCAACTTCGAGAACTGGGCCGGCGAACCACCGGTCCTCCACCTGGTACGCAGTGCGGACGAACTGGATGAGGGGAAGCGGATTCTGATCGAACTTCATGGTGAGCGATGGACAGCGGAGGGTGTATTTGCCTCCGCCCGCTTCCGGAAGTTTCACGAGTTGTTGATGCCGGCCTTGTTGCGGACCGGCGGACTCGAGTTGGGCTGGATCAGCGTGCGTGGCGCGCCGGTCGCGGCGTTTTACAATTTTGTCGGGGATAACAAAGTGTCTTTCTATCAGGGTGGCAGGCGGCTTGATACGCCTGCTGATGTGCAGGTCGGCATGGCGATGCATGCCTGCCTGATTCGCTCGGCGATCGAGGCGGGCAGGCGAGAGTACGATTTTCTGGCCGGCGTCGCCCAGTACAAGACATCCTTCGCTTTGGCGACCCGCCCGATCCTCAGGCTGCGGGTTGCCAGACCGTCCATGCGCGAGCGGGCCCGTGCCGGTCTGGCAAACATGGTGAACGGTGCAAAGGCGATGCGTGACCAGGCTCGCGGGCTGCTTTCCCGATGAATCGCAGCAGGGTTTTTGTCGTTCTGCTGCTTCTGACCGCAGCGCTCAGCGGCATCGTGATCGGCCGGTTGTTCTTCATGCCGGGGATTCCGGTCCCGTCGCATGCGATTGAACTGCAGTCAGGCACCGCGCTCAGTCCGGCCCGGCCGCTGCCGGATTTCCAGCTGCTCCGGCAGGATGGGGTGGCGGCCGGCCGCAACGAATTTCTCGGCCGGTGGACGCTGGTGTTCTTCGGCTTCACCCATTGCCCGGAGGCCTGTCCGACGACGCTCGCGATGCTGTCCGGCGTGCGCAAGGCACTCGGCGCTGTCGTGCCTGCCGGAGACCTGCCCGGCATCGCCCTGTTCAGCGTGGATCCGGAACGGGACACGCCGGCGGTACTCGATGCCTACCTGACCAGCTTTGGTACGGGTTTCAGGGGCTACACGGGAACGCCGGAAGCGATGCGGAATTTTGCCACGGCCCTCGGCGTGCCCTATCAGAAGACGCCGATGATGGACGGCGAATACATGGTCGACCACAGCATGGCGATCATGCTGATCAATCCGCGGGCTGAACTTGCAGCACTGTTCCAGGCTCCGCATGAATCGGCAAAGTTGCAGGCCGACTACCTGCAGGTGGTCTCCGCGGCGCGCTGAGGCAGCCGGCGTTCGTAATACCGGGGCTTGCCGCTCAGCGCAGCGACTTCTTCGTGCCGGTGGCCGGAACTGCTGGTGCTGCTCTGGCCAGCTTGTACATGGGCCGGGGGCCCGGTTTCTGGTAGTAGGGCAGCATCTGTGGCACCAGCGCTGCAAGGGTCGCCTGCCGGTTGCCAGGTGCCGGATGGGTACTCAGGAACTGCGGCGGACCGTTGCCGCCAGCCTTGGCCATCTTCTGCCACAGCGTCGCCGCCGCACGCGGGTCATATCCGGCTTTCGCTGCCAGTTCGATACCGATCCGGTCCGCCTCGGTTTCGGAAGCCCGGCTGTTGGGCAGCGTGACCGCCAGTGCGGCTGCAGCCTGTGCGGCGACCATGTTGCGGGCCGAATCAGTGGCGACGCCTACGGCCACCGCGCCGAGCTGGCTGGCCATGGCCACCGACATGCGTTCCTGGGTGTGGTTGGCGAGCGCGTGGCTGATCTCGTGGCCCAGCACCTGGGCGAGTTCGTCATCAGTCGGATCGACTTTCTGGACGAGCCCGGTGTAGAGGGCCATCCGGCCGCCGGCCATGCACCAGGCGTTCACGGTTTTCGGTTCGTCGACGACCTGTATGCTCCACTCCCAGTTCCGGGTGTCCGGCCGCATGATGATGGCCTGCGCGATCAGCCGGCCGGTGATCGTGTCGACACGGTTGAGCAGTTTCGGATCGGTAACCAGCTTGCCCTCCGAGCCGAGCTTGCTCATGGTCTGCAGGTACTGCTGTTTCGAGGCGCTGATGGCTTCCTGCTCGGAAACCAGCATCAGCTGCCGGCGGCCGGTCATGCTGGTGGCGCAACCGGCGATCAGTGCCGTGCAGAGTACGGTCGCAGTCAGTAGATTTTTCCTGATCATTGTTCGTTCTCCATAAACAGGCTGGCAATCTGCCTGCCTTCCTGGCGATCGAGAATCCGGCATACACCCTGGATGCCGTTATCCTTGTCGTGCCATTCGCCATTCCGCTGGTCGATCCAGCCATCCGGCAGTTCGATACGGTGTCCGGCCCGGTCGATGATCACGGTATGGTTGAGACTCGTGTGCCATCCGGTCTGGCCGGACTCGGCAACCGTCTGTGCATACACGGCCAGCGGACGTGTAAAGCGGGTCTTCGGCTCAACGAACTGGAGGAAATACTCCGTGATCGATGTGATTTCGTTGCCTGGCCCTTTGGCCTGCAGCTCGTAGAGGCTGAAAGCCGTGTCGTGGACGGCACGATTGTCCGATGCCTTGTCGCAACGTATGTAGTCGGTACAGGTGCTGCACCGTACATTGATCGGGATGAGCAGATCTGTTTCCGGCGATCTGGTCCCGCAGCCGGCCAGCAGCGTTACCAGTGCGACCAGCAGGGGTCTGTACATCACTTCTCCTGAGAGCTGTCGCCGGAACTATGCCTCGATCTGCAGCAGCATTCCGTCAGCCGTATCGTACAGCAGTGCGGCGACCGGTATTTTCGGATAGCGGATCCGCAGTCGAGCCGCTTCGGCAACGGCGAAGCCAGCCGGGTCGTCGATGGCGAACAGGTCGCTCCAGTGATCGAAGTGCTGTTCTGCCGCAGGTCGCTCCCAGCCAGCAGCCCCGACCAGCTGTTCGACAAAGGCCTCGCGTTGATTGCGCAGTCCGACCAGCCCGCAGTCCGTATGGCCGACGATGGCGATGGCCGATACCCGCCCGATTCCAATCGCCCAGGAAACCTTGAAGGGATCGCGCTTGAGGTTCGCTGCCGCGGTATGCAGGCTGATGGCGAAACCGGCGGGAATCCGCAGCGCCGTCTGCTGCTCCGGACAAGTCGCGATCAGGATCTGTGGGTGGGCATACTTGCGTGCACCGGTGCCGAGATTGTGCAGCGCGAGCAGCTCGGCCACCGGGGTGCCGCGCCAGGCAGGCAGGATATCGGTTTCGGTGCGGACGGGCTTCAGGCGTGGTGGAGTTATCGTCATGATCTGCGTTTTCACTGCCGGCCATCGGGCTGGATATTAGGGCGGGATTTGCCGGTAGGCGCAAGCGCTTCAAAGGTGTCGCTGGCCAGGCCGACGCCGGCCTCGGCGAAATAGTTGTAGGCCACGTCGGCACCGGCTGCAAGGATGGGTGCGCGTTCTTCGGGCCAGACGTAGGTGGCGCTGATCAGTCCCTTGTAGCCGCGCCTGCGCAGCTGTTCACTGGCGAGAATCTTGGCTTCGGTATCAGGCAGGGCCAGGATGATGACTTCCACGGCATCGAGTCGCAGGCGGTGCCAGAGCAGCGGATCTTCGGCATCGGCGTACACCACGCGGCGACCTTCGCGCAGGTGTCGCTCCACCTTGCCGAGATCGCTGTCCAGGCCGACCACTTTCTTGCCGATCTCGCGGACGTGGTTGTAGGCGCCGGTGCCGACGCGCCCCATGCCTACGACGGCGACTTCTGCCTTGCCAAGCGAAACCGGCTCGTCATCCGGGTGGCGCGTACGGCGCTCGAAAAATCGCAGCCAGCGCTCCAGGGCGCCGTAGATGTCATGGGCGTAGCGGTTAAGTGGCGCGGCAACCGCAAAGGAGAGGGCCACGGCGATGGCAGTCGCCACCACCCAGTCCTTGTCCACCAAACCATATTCTGCTGCTGCAGCCATCACGATCAGGCCGAATTCGCTGTAGGTGGCGAGGCCGAGCCCGGCCAGGAAAGCGGTGCGTGCCGACAGCCCGAAAACGAGCAGCAACAAGAAGTACAGCATGATCTTGACGGGTATCAGGGCGAGCGGTATCAGCGCCAGACCCAGCGTCGACCAGCTGAGCAGGTCGGTGAGGCCAACGGTCAGAAAGAAGCCGACGAGGAAAAACTCTTTCATGCCCCACAGCGAAGCACTGAGTTCGACGGACCGCGGGTGACTTGCCAGCAGCATGCCGGTCAGCAAGGCGCCGAGTTCTGGCGACAGGCCGATCGCCTTGAAGCCGTAGCCGCCGATACCCAGTGCCAGCACGGCACCGAGCAGCACCAGCAGTTCGCCGTGACCGGTAAGACTCAGCAGCTTTTCGAGCGGCCACTTCAGCAGTGGCAGCAGCAGTACGAGTGCCGCCGGCCAGTCGAGCTGACTGACACCGTAGGTGCCGAGGATTGCAACGGCGATGACGTCCTGCACGATGAGGATGCCGATGGCCACCCGGCCGTGAAAGGCGCGCATCTCGCGTTTTTCTTCCAGGATTTTGGCGGCAAGTACCGTGCTGGAAAATGCGAATACGCTGGTGACTGCCAGCAGTGCGCCGAGCGGAATACCGGTCATGTTTCGCAACAACCATTGCGCAAGCAGCAGCACTATGACGAACTGCAGGCTGCCGACACCCCAGACTTCGGCGCGCAACAGGTTCCTGAAGCGCAGCTTGAGCCCGACCGTGAACAACAGCAGCAGCACGCCGAGATGCGCGATGTCATTGAGCAGCGGAGTGCGCTCGACGCCGAAGGCATTGAGCAGAAAACCGGCAGCCAGAAATCCAACCAGGGGCGGCAGTTTGAGCTGTCGGGCCAGCAAACCGAGCACAAATGCTGCAGCTATCCAGATGGCAAGCATCGTGTCCTGTCAGCTCTCCGTCTTTCGCATTGAGCGCAGCAGAAATTCCTGCATGCCGTTCTTGAGCAGCATGGCGCTCTCCACCGTATAGTCCGGCAGGCAGTGCCGCAGGTCTTCTGGCGTATAGCGCGGCGCTGCGCATTCAGCGCCGGTCGTGCGCTGAATGACCAACCGGCCATCAGGCAGCGCTGCATACCGGTCAGGCCTGGCCGGCATGCGTGGTGCGGAATACACGATCAGCGCGTGCACCAGGGTGCCTGGCCGGGAGCGGGCGGCCACGCGTGCCATGAGTGTCATCAGTGCGGGGCGCTGCAGATAGTTCAGCAGGTCCCAGCACAACACGATATCGGCAGCCTCCTGCCGGCGTCGCGGCAGGAGGGACTCCGCCATCTGGGGCAGCAGCAGCGGGTCTGCTTCGCCATTCAGCTGGTCAAGACCGTCGTCCAGATCAGCGAACTCAAGCCGGCAGCGGAACTGACCGAACAGCGCGACTGTTTCCATCCGCGCCGGACCAAGATCCAGAACCACGGCGCGCCGCTCCGCGCTCTGCGACTCCAGCAAGCGACGAAACAGGGGTGCATTCACGCCACCGGCGTCGGCAGACACCGGTGACTGAGCCTGGCGCAGGGCGGCGTTCACCTGTTGGCAGCGGGCGAGGCTCAGCCCGCTTTGGACTGCTGTGCTGTCGTCGACTGCACCGCCGTGACGGGCGATGCACCGGATGCACTGGATGCACTGGATGTACTGCGTGTGCTGCTGACACCACTGATTGCAGCCTTTACCGCATCCGGATCCATTTCGATGGAACCCTTGAAGGATGCGCCGTCTTCCAGGCTGACACGCGGCGAAGTGATGTTGCCCTTCATCCGTGCGGTTTTCCGGATCAGCACCTGCTCGGCGCCATACAGGTCACCCTCCATCGTGCCGTCGACAAATACCGTATGGGCAAACACATTGGCCTTGATCTTTGCCTGGTTGCCGATGGTCAGCGTATGGCTGGCCAGATTGACCGTGCCGTTTACTTCACCCTCGATGATCAGGTCTTCCTGGCCACGCAGGTGACCGTCGATCTGTATCGAAGCGCCGATCACGGCGGTTTCGCGGCGCTGGTTAGCCGATGGTGCAACGGGGCCGGATGTTGCAGCGGGCCGGGCCTCGGTTGCAGGACTGGTGGCCGGCTGGTGGCTGCTCGCCGGTGTTACCGTGGCCGAACCTTTCTTGTTGCGATCAAACATTGCTGTCTCCTTGCGGGGCTGATAAGCCTGATATTTCCACAGGCTGGAAATACCGGTCGCCATGATGGTTCCGGAAATATACGCCGGATAAGCGGCGCAGCGCGCCCATTGTAGCGGCATGGACCCGGTCAGAGGCTATCCCCGGGCGACAGATTCCTGCAGGGGGCGAGACCCTCCGGCAGCAGGCCCTGATCGAGCAGGCGCAGGTTCACCGCTGCGCGCACATAGCCGGGGTCTGTGGCCAGCGCCTTGCGCCAGGCGGCTTCAGCGCGCCCAAGGTCACATTCGGTGGCCAGCGCAATACCGAGGTTGTTCCAGGCGCGTGCGTTGTGCGGCGACTGGGCAACGACGTTGCGCCAGAAGCCCGCTTCGTCCCGGTAGACATCGTTGCGCAGATGGGTGGCGAAACCTTCGAGCAGCAGGACCGCACTCAATCCGGTCACCGCCAGATACCGCTGCTGCCGGCCGAGCCGGTGTATGGCCGCCGCCAGCAACAGGGCGGGACCGGCCAGGGCCGCATAAAGCTGCCGGTCGTTGACCAGGTCGAGCCGTGCAAGCAATGAGTTGCCGGGCGCCATCCACAGCAGGAACCACAGCACTGCAAAAGCCGGCAGCGGGAAGCGGCGGATATTGCCGAGCGCCATGCCGGCGGCGACCACGATGCCCGCCAGCACCAGTGATCCGTCCAGGTCGAGCGTCGCAAGCACCGGCAAGGCCGGGTCGGCATTCAGGTGGTCGATGTCGAGCAGTTGGCCGAGCAGATAAGCGATGCCATGCAACTGGGCGACGAGGTTTTCGGCGACGGAGCGCGTGGCCAGGCTGGTGGCCAGGAATCGCTGGTAGGCCGGCAGCAGCAGGGCCGCGGGCACTGCCGCCAGCAACAATAGCCAGTGCAGTGCGGATTCCCGCCAGACCTGCCGCCAGCTGAATGGCCGGGATGTGTCGGCAGCAGCCCACAGCAGCAGTATTGCCGGCACCATGACCGCACTCTCCTTGGTGGCAATACCCAGCAGCATCAACAGCGGCGACGCGACATACATATATATGACGGCGTGTTGCCTGGCGCTGCGCCCGGCGACCCATACCGCGATGCTTGTTAAAGCAAAGAATGTGCTTAGCGACATCGAACGCCCCGACGCGTAAGTCACGGCCTCGGTCTGGACCGGGTGCAGGACAAAGATCAGTGCGGCAGCAAACGCCAGGCCGCCGGACCGCTGGCTGGTCTGCATCTCCAGATGCCGCATGAGGTACAGGATCAGCAGGCCATTGCCGGCATGAATCAGTATGTTGACGGCATGAAAGCCGACCACGCCGAAACCGCTGGCATGGTTGAGCGCATAGCTCAGCTTCAGCACCGGTCGCATGCCCGGCATGGATGACCACCATGCCGCGAGGCTTTGCACGCGTGGATCGCGGACGATTACATCCCAGTCGTCGAACTGAAAGCTGGCCTGCAGTGCATTGCTCCAGGCGATGCCGACCGCCAGCACGACGAGCAGCGATGGCAGCCAGCGGGAGCCGGTATCAGTGGCGGCTGGCATCGAGTGCCGCGAAGGCATCCTCAATGAGTATCGAGGCTGACCACCAGCGATCCGGTGCATCGAGCAGCACGACTGTTACCTCGTCAGTGCCGCGGCGAACGAGGGCTACCAGGCACTTGCCGGCGCCGCTGGTGAAGCCGCTTTTCACGCCGACCGTGCCGGCCAGTCGCCCGAGCAGCTGGTTGCCGCTGCTTTTCTTCAGGTGCCTTCCGTCCACCGTGCTGATGGCGATCCCGGGCATTTTTACGGCGCGGGCGAATTCCGGCTTGTTCATGGCCAGTTTCGTCAGCCGGTACAGGTCGCTGGCCGATGAGCGATGCCCGGGCGCATCAAGCCCGCAGGGATTGCGGAAGCTGCTTGCCTCAAGGTGCAAAGCCTGTGCCTTGCGGTTCATGTGCTGCACGAATTCTGCAACGCTGCCGGCAGTATGCTCGGCGAGCGCGGTGCAGGCGTCATTGGCAGATGCCACCAGCAGCGCCTCGAATGCCGATGCCATGCTCAACTGCTCGCCGGCCCGCAGCCCGAGGCGCGAACCGGTTGCCGCAGCAGCAACCGGGCTGACAGTGACGACAGCATCGGGCGACCAGTGCTCCAGCACCAGCAGTGCTGTCATGATCTTGGTGAGTGATGCCGGGGGCAGGGCGCGGTCTGCAGCACGGGCCCACAGTACCGCGCCGTTGACGATGACCAGATAAGCGGTTGCCGCCCTGGGCCAGGGATCGGGTGGCAAGCCGGTTTTCTCCGGCATGGCTGCAACCGGCAACAGCAAGGCGAGCACGAAACCCGCCAGCTGTTGCCGATACATCAGCAAGGCAGCCCTCGCCTATCGACCGAACAGTCCCTTCAGCCGCTTGGCGCCTTCTTTCAGTACGTCCTGCGCTTTCGGCACGACGCTGCCTGCGTCACCACTGCCTTGCATGGTGTCGCGCGCATAGTTGTTGCAGAAATCCCGGTACTTCTCGGCCGGGGGGGTGCTGTAGCTGCGGCCCGCGCATTCGCGCTGGGCGATGGGCGCGGCGAGTGCCGGACACTGGGCGCCCAGAAATTCCAGATCTTCACGCTGGTTTGCGTCAGCGCACAGGCGCGTCAGTGTCGACCCGGCTGCCACGCCACAGTATTTTTCCACTGCCGGAAGCAGTCCGGAATCCAGCATCGGATCCCCGCTTGGCTGGCGTTCACTGGCGAGCCGCCAGCCTTCCTTCGTGTTGAGCTTGTTGCAGAGTTGCTGCTTGTCCTTGGCCGCACACTTGTTGCGATCCAGGCCGCCTGGCAACAGCGCATCGGCCATGGCACTACAGGACTGCTGCATGCCTGCCGCGACCTGGGCCTCCATGGCGGCCACCTGCCGGCTTTTCTGTTTGGGGTCGCAGGGTCCGCCGCGCCTGCCCTCGGACACCATGACCATCGTCTCGCCATCGGCGGTAATGGTCATCTTCGAGGTATAGCTGTCCTTGCCGTGATAGATCATCTCGCCGGTGCCGGAGCCATCAGGACAGTTGACCTTGTAGCTGTATCGGCCAGGCGAACTCTTTACATCGCTGATCGTGCAGCGCTTGTCGTCACCCGACATCGCGTCGGGCCCTTCGGCCTTGTCTGCAATGCAGACCTGCTGCTTTTGTCCGGGCAGTTTCATGCCCTCCATCTCAATGCTGGTGGTGATGTCCCAGCTGTGTCCCGGCTCTGTCTGGCCGAAGGCGACCGGGGCGGCGATCAGGAGCAGGGCGGTGAAATGCAGGCGCATGACAGATCTCCGATGGGTTACGACCGGTTGTGAGTATATGCCGGACCGGTGCCCGCCGAGACAGCCTGCGACGTCACGGATAATGGTGCCGGTTGTACAGGCTCAATGCATCACGCATCATCGGCCTGAAGAGGTCGGCCATGCCCGAAGTCGCGCGCAAGACATCATTCGCTTTTCCCGTCCGGCCCGTATTCTGGCTGATGCTCGCCGGACTGCTGGCGCTGTACGCTGCGCTCGGCTTCTATGCGGTACCGCGATTCCTGACCGGCCTGCTCAAGGACACGGTCAGGGCTGATTACGGCCGCGAACTGGCCATCGGTGAGATCCGTTTCAAGCCCTTCAGCCTTGCCCTTGAAATCGACGCGCTGGCACTGCCGGACGCAGATGGCGGGCCGCTGCTGGCCTTCGATCACCTGCGCGTGAACCTGGACCTGGATTCGCTGTGGCATCGGGCGCTGTCCTTCCGCGAGATCGCAGTCGACGGGCTGATGGTCAGCGCTGTCGTGCGTCCCGGTGGAGCCTTGAACCTCGCTGATCTGCTGCCTGCAGAGTCACCGGATGCTGAACACAAATCGCTGCCCCGCCTGATGGTGACTGACCTGCGGGTCAGCAAGAGCCGGATCCGCGTCACCGATCTCGATCGCGCTGCAGTCTTTATTGCGAACATTGACCCCGTCGAGTTCCAGTTGAGCGACTTTACGACCTTCCGCGACGGTGCCGACCGTTACCGTTTTGATGCGCATGTATTCGGCAGCGGGCGTATCGCCTGGCAGGGAACGCTGCAGGCCTCGCCGCTGGCCTCGGCCGGCGAGTTCAGTCTGGCAGACTTGCCGTTACCGAAAATTGCAGCATTTCTGGGCGATGTATTGCCGCTGGATATTGCGCGGGGCAGCCTGGCCGTACATGGGAACTATGAATATGCGGATGCGGCCGGGGGGGCGCAAGTGGAGCTTGCGGATACCGAAATCACCATCGCCGGAGTCGCGCTGCGCGCGCGAGATCAGCCGGATGACTATGTGTTGCTCGACCGCCTGGTTGCCAGCGGTGGCCGGATGTCGCTCGCAGAGCGTCAAGTTGAGTTTGCATCGCTGGCAATCGACGGGGGTACGGTGTCTGCATGGCTGACGCCCGACGGAGAGCTGAATCTGTCGGAGCTTGCAGGCGGTGCTCCGGAGGCGGCGGTCCCGCCGTCGCCGGTACCCGTTGCATCAACTGCGCAGCTGCCGGCATCTGCCCCGAAGGCCGCCGTGCAGACCGCCGCGCAGCCTGCTCCGCCTCAGCAGAAGGACTGGGAAGTGCGTCTGCCCGCCATAGCCGCCAGCAACCTGGATGTGACGGTGGAAGACCGCTCGGTGCAGCCGGTGCCGGCGCTGCATCTGAAGCCGCTCGGCTTCACGGTCAGCGACTACAGTACCCGGCCCGATACCGTCGTGAATCTGACGGTGGATGCCGTGGTGAACGAGAAAGGCAAGCTGCACACCGCAGCCGTGCTGGCACTGGATACGCTGGCTGCGAAAGCTGACATCGAGCTGGCAGATTTCGACCTGGGGGTATTGCAGCCCTGGGTGGCGAAAAAGTCGAGCATGACGCTGGTGTCTGGCGACCTGGGACTCAAGGGCAAGCTGTCCTATGTGCCGGCCGAGCCGGCGGCAACGCTCGACGTCGAAACCGATGTCACGGTCGACGGCCTGCGCACGGTCGATAATGTCCTCGAAGAAGACTTCATCAAATGGGACCGGCTGCAGCTCGATGGCTTGCGATACAGGTCCGCACCTCAAAGCCTGCGCATCCGCACCGTTACTGCGCAAAGTCCGTACGTGCGGCTGATCATTGCGCCCGACGGCTACACCAATGTGGCGGCGGTTCTCGCCGGTCCGGGAGCGACTGCGACGGCGGCGGGCGGGCCGACGCTGGGTGGACAGACGGCAGACGTCGTGGTCAGCAACCCGTCGGCGGCGCAGCCGCAGCCGCAGACGCAGCCGAAGCCGGTGCCGCTCCCGATGCAGATCGGCACCGTGCGTATCAGGGGTGGTTCGGCAGACTTTGCGGACCTGAGCATCAAGCCGAATTTCGCGACCGGCATCGGCAAGCTCGAGGGCACGATCAGTGGCCTGTCTTCCGATCCGGCCTCGCGCGCAAAGGTGGAACTTGACGGTCAGGTTGACCGCTTTTCGCCGGTTACCATCCGCGGCGAGGTCAATCCGCTGGCGGTTGAGGCCTGGCTCGACATGGCGATGAACTTCCGCAATATCGAGATGGCTTCGTTCACGCCTTATTCGGGGCGTTTTGCGGGTTACACGATCCGGCGCGGAAAACTGTCTGCCGATCTCAACTACAAGCTGAACGAGCACAAGCTTCAGGCCGACCACAGGATCGTCATCGACCAGCTGGAACTTGGCGACAAGGTGGACAGCCCCGATTCGATCGGCGTGCCGCTCAAACTGGCGGTTGCCCTGCTCAAGGACCGCAACGGCGTCATCGATATCGAATTGCCGGTAGCGGGCAGTCTTGATGATCCGCAGTTCAGCATCGGACCGGTTATCTGGAAGATTTTCGTCAATCTGCTGAGCAAGGCTGTCACTGCGCCCTTTGCCTTGCTGGGCAGTCTTTTTGGTGGCGGTGAAGACATGAATCTCGTCGGCTTCCCGGCCGGAACGGCGGCAATCGACGAAGTGGCACAGCGGAAACTGGACGCGCTGACAAAGGCGCTCGACGAACGCCCGGGACTGAAACTCAATGTGCCGGCGGTATTCAGCCGTGAGACGGATGCTGCCGGAATCGTCGAGTCCCGGCTGAGGCGTGGTGTCGTGGCGGCAAAGAAGGCTGAGCTTGTCGCCAGAAAGCAGCCAGCGGACGGGTTGAACTTTGCCGTTGTCGGCGCCGACCGTGAGGACTATCTGCGCCAGCTCATTACCGTGTACCGCAAGGCATATGGCGCAAAGGCGATACTGCCGGAGCCTCTCGCTATGCCGCCGGGAACAACGCCCGTACCGGATACGCCAGAGGCAATGATCGCGGGACTCGAGCAGGCAGTGCGCCAGCATATTGAGGTAACGGACGACGACCTGTATGCGCTGGCCCGCGCACGGGCCGAGGCGGTACAGGCGAAGTTGCTCGGTGACACCGGTATCGATCCGGGCCGGGTGTTCCTGGCTTCGCCGGCTGAGGGCAGGGCAGAAAGTGGCGCGGTGATTATGGAGCTTGCGCTGCGCTGAGGCTGGCAACCCCGGGCGGTTTGCTTGGATACCGGGCGCCCTTCGTGTATGGTGCGCGCTGCTAAACAAGCTTTCGTCCGGTCAGCTCGTTCATTATCTCGCAGTTTTTGCACTGGAACTCCGCACGGCATCGCCGCTTGCGGCAGCGCTCCGGAAATACCCGAGACCACATTACCCTGCCTCTACCGGACCAGAGGATTTCCCGATGACACGGGACGCTCTGCAGGCTGGAGAGGAAAATCAAAGATGTCATTTCAAACGCTCGGGTTGAAGCCCGAACTGTTGCGCGCCATTGCGGATAGCGGTTACGAAACACCGACGCCCGTACAGGCCCGCGCAATTCCCGAAGTACTGGCCGGTCGCGACCTGCTCGCCGGTGCGCAGACGGGAACCGGCAAGACGGCCGGGTTCATCCTGCCGATCCTGCAGTTGCTGGGCACACCGAAGGCCGGCGAAACGGCCGTGGCTGCGGGCCGCAATGGCTGGCGCGCACCGCGTGCGCTGGTGCTGGTCCCTACCCGCGAGCTCGCCGCACAGGTGGCGGAAAGCGCGCGCACCTACGGTCGCTATACGCCGATGGCCGTCACCGTCGTATTTGGCGGTGTCGGGTTTAACCCGCAAGCCGAGAGCCTGCGCCGTGGCACCGATATCGTTGTCGCGACGCCGGGCCGTCTGCTCGACCATGTGCAGCAGCGCACCATCGACCTGTCGAAAATCGAAATTCTCGTACTCGACGAAGCCGACCGCATGCTCGACATGGGCTTTATTCACGACATCAAGCGGGTACTCAAGCTGTTGCCGGCCAAACGTCAGAACCTGATGTTCTCCGCAACCTACAGCGAGGAGATCCGCACACTGGCCGCCGCTTTTCTGCATCAGCCGGTGAATATTGAAGTCGCTCGCCGGAATGCCGCGGTGGACAGCGTCACGCAGCATGTGCACGAGATCCGCAAGGAAGACAAGCGCCGGCTGCTGTCGCACCTCATCCGCACCAATGACTGGGGCCAGGTGCTGGTCTTTACACGTACCAAGCACGGCGCCAACCGGCTGACCAAGCAGCTGGAAGACGACGGCATCATCGCGTCTGCGATTCACGGCAACAAGAGCCAGTCTGCGCGCACCAAGGCGCTGAACGATTTCAAGCAGGGCAGGATCATGGCGCTGGTGGCCACCGAAGTTGCATCGCGCGGCCTCGACATCGACCAGCTGCCGTGTGTCATCAATTACGAACTGCCAAATGTTCCCGAGGACTACGTACACCGTATCGGCCGCACGGGCCGGGCCGGCGCAAGTGGTGTTGCGGTCTCACTGGTATCGGCCGATGAGCGTGGTCTGCTCAAGGACATCGAGCGGCTGCTGGGGCGTCCGCTCCTGCGCGCGCAGTTGCCGAAGATTTCCGAGCCACCGGTGCGTCCGGGTCGTCCCGCACAGCCCGAGCTGGACACGCGCGGTAACCAGGCGCCTCACCGTGACGGACAGCGTCATGGTCAGGGCGCCGGCCAGGCGCAGCGCCAGAACCGTTACCGCGGTAACCGCGGTGGCGGCGGTGCGCGGGCGCGCAGCGGTTAAGTCCGCATCAGGCTTGCCCTGTTCCGCAGCGGTGCTTGTATATTTGAGGGCCACTTTTGGTAGCCCGTCAAAAATCATCCGGGAGACTTGATGAATACAAGAAAATTCCGCTGCGGCCTTGTGCTGGTTCTGGCCCTGCTGGCTCTCTCGCCGCTCCAGGCGGCAAAGGTTCGGGATCCAGGCAGCCCGACTGTCCTGCTGACCGGTTCGAATCGTGGTGTGGGTCTGGCGCTGGCGCAGGAATACGCCGCAAAGGGCTGGAACGTGATTGCAACCTGCCGCACGCCTTCGAAGGCCAGCGAGCTGCAGGCGCTTGCCGCTGCAAATCCGAAGGTCCTGGTCGAAAAACTCGACGTGACCGATCTCAGGCAGATCAGCAAGCTTGCGGAGAAATATCGCGGGGTTCCCGTCGATGTGCTGTTCAATAACGCCGCCTGGCTCGGTGAACCGGTTGCCAGCCAGCAGTTTGGCAATCTCGATCAGGACATGTTCGTTGAAGTCATGAAGACCAACGCCTATGGACCGCTGAAGCTGTCAGAGGCCTTTGTCGATAACATCGCTGCCAGCGAGCAGAAAAAGATCATCGGCATGACCAGCGGGCTCGGGTCGCTCACCATCATGGCCCGGATGTCGCGCTTTTATTTTTACCAGATGAGCAAGGCGGCCATGAACATGGGCATGCGCGCGCTGCGCAACGACCTGCGGAGTCGGGGCATCATCGTGGCGATTGTGGCCCCTGGCATGGTCGACACGGATATGCTCATCGCATCTGGCTACAAGGGCGACAAGCTGACGCCGGCCGAAAGCGCGGCGGGACTTTACGCGATGGTCGCGGAACTCACTCTCGAGGACAAGGGCGTACCGGTCAATGTCGATGGCAAGCCCATACCCTGGTAGCGTAAAAACCTGCCCAAAAAGGCACCTTTTTCATGTCCCTGAGTCGCCGCAAGTTGCTGATCAGTACCGCAGTGCTGGCCGGTGGCGGTCTCGCACTGACCTGGTTGCGCCCGGTCCGCGACCGGACACCGGCGCCGGAAACGCCCGGTAACCTCTCACCGAACGCCTGGCTGCAGATCACGCCCGGGGGCAACATCGTTCTGCAGGTCGACAAGGCCGAACTTGGTCAGGGGGTGATGACCGGTTTCGCCACCCTGCTGGCCGAGGAACTCGATGTGTCGCCGGCGCAGATCACGCTGCGCTTTGCGGCGATCAATCCGCTGTTTCAGGATCCGCTGCAGATGACGGGTGAGAGCAAAACCATGCGCACCCGCTGGCTGCCGATCCGGGAAACCGGTGCAAGGGCCCGGCAGATGCTGCTGCAGGCAGCCGCGAACAAGTGGCAGACAGATGTGGCCTCACTCGATACCGATGGTGCCGCCGCAGTCATCGACCGTCGCGGCAACAGGCGTTTGGCTTATGCCGAGCTTGCAACTGCGGCAGCGCGGCTACCCGTGCCTGAGAAGGTGTCGCTAAGAGAGCCCGGTCACTGGCGGTGGATCGGGACCAAGGTGCCCCGGCCGGATATCCTGCCGAAGGTCACCGGCCGCGCAGCATACGGCGTGGATACACAGCTCCCGGATCTGCTCGTCGCCGTGGTTGCCCGTCCACCGCGCCTGCTCGCACAACCCCTGAGTCATGATGCGACTGCAGCGCGTGCGCTGTCGGGCGTCGTTGATGTGCTGCCTGTCCATACCGGAGTCGCCGTGCTCGGCGAGACTTTCTGGCATGCGCAACAGGGCGCGAACGCACTTACTGTTGAATGGAGTAATGGCCCGCTGGCCGGCATCAGCAGCGCATCGATTCGGGTGGAGCAGGGGAAGCACCTCGACGTTGCCGACACACACCGGGTGCGTGATGAGGGCGATACGGATCAGGCACTGCAAGCTGCTGTGCGGACGGTGGAGGCGGAGTACTGGCTGCCCTATCTTGCCCACGCCACGCTCGAGCCGATGAATGCCACGATCTGGTTCCACGACGGCGGCTGTGAAGCATGGGTGCCGAGTCAGGGGCCGGACATGGTGCGCCAGGTGATCTGCGACATGTCGGGGCTGTCCCGGGAGAAGGTCCGCGTGCATACGACGTACGCCGGAGGTGGTTTCGGGCGACGTGCGACGATGGAGTATGTCGTCGAGGCGGTGGAGATTGCGCGGCACACCACACGTCCCGTGAAGCTGATGTGGACGCGTGAAGACGATATGCGTCAGGGTCTTTATCGCGAGGCCACGCTGCATCGCCTGCGCGCAGCACTGGATGCCGACGGCGAGCCGCTCGCCTGGCAGCATCGACTGGTCGCTACAAACCTCAACCGGCTGGTCGTTCCGGTCGCGCTGGATGTGCTGGCACCGGAGTGGGTGCCGCAATCGCTGACCGGTGGTTTCAGTGACGGTGTCATCAGCCTGCTCGATCGCTTCAGGGGTTCAGAGTCGGCGCGTGCCGGTGCGCGATCCATGCCCTATGCGATTCCGAATGTGCAGATCGATCTGGCCGACTGGAACCCTGGCGTTCCGGTCACGCTGTGGCGCTCGGTCGGTCACTCGTATACGGCTTTTGTTATCGAGAGTTTCATCGATGAGCTGGCGGCTGCGGCTGGACAGGACCCCGCAGCCTTCCGCCGACGCTATCTGGCAGCGGCGCCGCGACACCTCGCCGTACTCGATCTGGTGCTGGAGAACTCCGGCTGGGCTACCCAGGTTCCGGGCCGCCACCGGGGGGTCGCGATACAGGAGGCCTTCGGGACGATCGTTGCTCATGTTGCCGAGATCAGTATCGGTGCTGATGACACTATTCGCGTGCATCGCGTGAGCTGTGCTGTTGATTGCGGACTGGTGATCAACCCTGACATCGTGCGTCAGCAGATGGAGGGCGGGATCCTGTTTGGCCTGTCTGCCGCGCTGTATGGTGAGATCAGTATCGAGGACGGTGCAGTACAGCAGAGCAACTTCCACGACTACCGCGTGCTGCGCATGGCTGACTCACCGGTTATCGATGTGCACATCGTGCCCGGTGGTACGGAGCCCAGTGGTGTGGGCGAGCCGGGTGTGCCGCCGATAGCCCCTGCGGTTGCCAACGCGGTATTTGCGGCGACGGGGCAGCGTTTGCGCACTCTGCCGCTGCGTATTTCCTGAAAGCTGCCGCATAAAAGCTGCCGGATTTATTTTTTCTCATGGACAAAATAAATCCGGCAGCTTTTATTTTTAGACGGTCAGCAGCAGATAGTGCAGCGCTTCTGTGCGGCTGGCATTTTCTTCCTGATGCGGGACCCGGGCCGCGATGAAAATCAGATCGCCGGGCCCGGCCGTGCAACAGCACTCCAGGCGCTCGCCCCAGCGGATCGTGGCCTGACCGCTGATCACGCAGATGACGCTGTCGGTGGGCCGTTGGTGACAGGGCTCCTGACTGGTGCCGGGAGCAAGTTCCAGACTGCTGGCGGCCACTGTGCCGTGGCCGCTTGGTGCGTGGCTGAGTTCGGCTACGAGCCGAACAGCAAGATCTCCGGCACCGCCATGGCTGATCTCGTCGCGACGTACCACTCGTACGCCATGATCGCGCGAGTTCGCAGGGGTTCCGGACATGCGCGGAATTATTGCATGGGGTCGCCAGGATCATCTGCCAGCCGTTTTCCGGCAGCGCCGGCGTCTGAGTTCCCGGTACAGGGTATGCGCATCCAGATCGACCCCGCTGGGCCAGACGATCAGGCTGCGGCTGCGATCGATGCGCAGTTTCCGGAACTCGCGGACATCGCGCAATGTTTCCAGCGACCAGGGTGCCAGTTGTTCCTCAAGGTCGATGGCACCTTCGGTGCCATCGGCGTAGGTGAGCCACAGCTGATAGCGTTCCAGGGGCCAGGCGGCGATGAGGCGGGAAATCATTTCGGCAAATCCTGCGCCGCGCCGCCGTGCCCAACAAGTCAACAATCCTGCCGAAGCGTGCGCTTTTGCCGTCGGAACGCTTTCCGTAGGAGCGCCTTCAGGCGCGATTCTTCTTGCCCCTGAACATCGCGCCTGAAGGCGCTCCTACGGAAGGCGCTCCTACGGAAGGCGTTCCTGCAGTGACGCGCGCCAGCGCGCGACGCGCTCCCGCACCAGCTGCTCAATGCCGTCCCAGTCAGTGGCGCGTGGCGGCGGCAAGTCTCGATTGGTTGAATTCACGACCACGATGGTTTCATGACCGGTGGCGCGCAGCGCCCTGATGTTGTCGGGACTGTCTTCCAGATACAGGTCGGCACCGACGGCTGCCTTGTCGCGCATGAAGCAGAGGTCCCAGTAGGGAATGCCGTGCCGTTCCAGCCATTCCGTGGTTTGCCGGATCGCTTCCTTGTGGAACCAGTGGATGTACAGACGGTGGGTGATGATCCGGATGCGGACTTCCGGGATGGTGTCCAGGCGGCGCAATGCCGCCGGCGCCCCGCTGACCGGCGGCAGGCGGGCGAACAGCTCGCGTTCCTTCACCGCAAAACGATGCAGGGCATCGTAGCCCCCGGCGGCCTCCAGTCCCCATTCGCCAAAGCCATAACTGATCTCATCGGTCAGTTGCTGCTCGGCGAGGCCGAGCCACTCGGCAGCGACAGGCTTCAGCCCGCGCGCGAAATCCGCGACCACGCCGTCGAGATCCACGCCGAGCACAAATTGCCGCTCCGTTCTCATGACAGGCGGGCAGCTATCAGCTCGTGCGTTGTGTGATTTCGATCAGGTGGTAGCCAAACTGTGTCTGTACCGGACCGTGCACCTTGCCGACCTCGGCGCTGAACACCACCTGGTCGAACTCCTTGACCATCTGCCCGGGCCGGAACTCGCCGAGGTCACCACCCTGCTGCCCGGACGGACAGTTGGAGTGTTCGCGGGCGATACCGGCAAAGTCCTCACCCGCCTCGATGCGGGACTTCAGGGCTTCGCAGCTGCTTTTGTCGTCGACGAGGATGTGGCGGGCGCTCGCTTTGGTCATGGTCATGGTCTCCATTCAGCAGGGCGGGCAAGGCTAGCATGTCCTTGCAACATAAGGGACAAGCGGTCGTTTTCGCCGATGAGCGGTTGTAAGTTGATGAAAAGAATGGATATTTCCGTGGAAAACGGAAGTGCGTCACGGTCTCCCCGGGCCTCAATCGCCATAGTTGCACCCATCTGGAAGACGCGGAGATGACGGGTGTTTCGTTCCTGCCTGCATACGCAACGTACCGGCCTGGTTTCAGACCACCGGGGCATGACGGCCATCGAGCTGCTGGCCGCACTGTCCATCGTGGCGATCCTCAGTGCGATGGCCATTCCTGCCTTTCGTGATTTTCTGCAGAACAACCGCGCCGCCGAACAGAGCAATGCACTGGTCGGTGCGCTGGCGCTCGCGCGCAACGAAGCGGTAACCCGCGGCATTCCGGTGTCTGTCTGTGCGAGTACCGACGGTGCGAGCTGCGACGCTGTCGGCGGCCTGTTTACCTTCTGGACGCCGGGCTGGATCGTATTTACTGACGCTGCCGGAACCCTCGGTACCGTGGACGATGCGGCGGTACCGCCCGATACCGTGCTGCGCGTATTGCCGGCCCTGTCCGGCGACGCGACGCTCGCCAGCAATACGAATTTTGTCTCCTATACCCCCAGCGGCTTTCTCAGCGGTGGCCAGGTGTCGTTCATGCTGGCCGTTCCCGACTGCACGGGCGACCAGAACCGGCAGATCGTCATCAATCCGCAGGGACGGGCCACGCTCAGCCATGTTGCGTGTGGAACATGAACAGGAACCCTGTCGTGAAGATTCCAGGACATATCCGGCACCAGTCGGGCATCACTCTCATCGAAGTACTGATCACGGTCGTGCTGGTTTCGATCGGCCTGCTCGGTCTTGCCGGCCTGCAGCTGACCAGCGTACAGAACAGCAACAGTTCCGGCGAGCGCTTCGTCGCCACCACGCTTGCGCAGGACATACTCGAGCGCATGCGTGCCAACCGCAACAGGGCCATCGGTCCCGGCAAGGTATACAACCTGGCGATGGGTGCCGCTCCGGGCGTGGGTGGCGTCGAAGGCGATGACCTGAACGCCTGGAAGGATGCGCTTGAGGCAGGCCTGCCATCCGGCAAGGGTGCGGTTCAGGTCGACAACACCAATGTCGCAACGATCACGGTGCAGTGGACGGATGCCTCTGACATGAACCCGGACGACAGCCGTGCCATGTCGCTGGTGCTGAGTACGACGCTATGAACAGCTTCAACAGGCAGGCTTCAACCGGAATCAGGCGCCAGCGCGGCATCGGTCTGGTCGAGATCATGATTGCCGTGACGCTCGGCATCATCGTTACAGGTGCCGTTGTGCAGATCTACCTGAGCACCAAGCGCCAGAACGACATGCAAGGGGGCCTTAGCGGCCGGCAGGAAGTCTCGCGCTACGCCACACAGCTGATCCAGCGGGATCTGCAGATGGCCGGCTTCCGCGGTTGTCTGCGCGACCTGGGTACCGTCGTCAATACGCTCAACAACCCGGCCGACTTTCTCAACAACTACGCCCGGCATGTCGAAGGCTTCGAAGACGTGGTGAGCGCCGATCTGCCCGGAGAAGTCACGACAGGCGGCAACGTCGTCGTTGCAGATACCGATGTGCTGGTGATTCGTACCGTCGACAGTCCGGATCTGCAGCTCACCGCCAACATGGTGAACAGTTCCAGCGATCCGGTGACGGTCATTGATCTCGACCCGGCTGCGCCGGACACGCCGACTACCGGCGATATCATGCTGGTCACCGATTGCGGGGGGTCGGCGATATTCGAGGTTACCGGTTTCGATGCAGGTACCGGCACCATCGCCCACGATGCCGGAGGCGGTGCGCCGGGCAACAGCAGCAAGAATCTTGCCCGCCGTTACACCGCCGGCGCGCAGCTCTTTACGCTGCGCACCACCACCTACTTCATACGCGCCAACGCCCAGGGGATTCCGGGTCTCTGGCGGCGTGTCGGCACCGGTGACCCGCAGGAACTCGCCGAGGGCGTCGAAGACATGCAGATCCTGTATGGCGAAGACACCATCGGCAACGACCAGGTGCCCGACCTGTACCGGACTGCCGACACGGTAGTCAACTGGAACAACGTCGTCAGCCTGCAGGTTGCCCTGCTGGTATCCAGTGTGCGTGAACAGGTGGCTGACGCCGATCCGCGCACCTTCGTTCTGCTCGACGAAGCGGCGGTCGGCCCGTTCAGCGACGGTCGTCTGCGGCAGGTCGTGAGCTTTACTGTGGCAGTGAGAAACCGCTTGTCATGAACATGCAATCAGACCTCAGAGAATCCCTGGTGCGGAATGGCCGTCAGGCCCAGCGTGGTGCCGCGATGGTTATCGCACTGGTCATGCTGCTCGTGCTGACGCTGCTCGCAACGGCCAGTGCCCGCATGACGCTGCTCGAAGAGCGGATGACCGGCAATACCCAGGATCGTAACGTGGCTTTCCAGGCGGCCGAGGCTGCGCTGCGCTCCGGTGAAGATATCGCCCAGGCTGCGGTGATTCCGGTATTTGGCGGTGCGAACGGTGGCCTGTACAAGCCGGCCGATCCAGACGACATGCCGCTCTGGGAAAGCCTGGACTGGAACAGCGCCGCGGCCGTTCATGCCGATGCAGCTCTTGATGCTGCGATGGAGGATCTCGGCGGCGCCACAGCAGATTACATCGTCGAGCAGTTGCCACGCGTGCCGACGCCGGGCGAAAGCCTGGCTGCCGATGCCACGGTGGATGAAGCAACTTTTTATCGCGTGACGGCGCGCGGTGTGGGCATGGCGGGTAATGCCAGGGTCACATTGCAGACCACGTTCAAGCGCTGAGGCGACCCAGAATGAGCCATTGGAGGCACGATATGCGCAGCTCTCTCCGGACCAGGATGTCCACTTTTCTCGCCGCCTTCCTGCTGACCATGAGCCAGGCGGGCAACGCGGTGTCGATTGCCCAGATGCCACTGTTCATTGCTGCTGGCGTCACGCCGAACGTGATGCTGGTGGTCGACAACTCGGGCAGCATGAACAACATCATATGGGCCACCGGTTTTGACTCCAGCGTCACCTATCCCAGCTGGGGCTGGAGCGCAACCGATGGCAATGTCTATCATTCAGACCTTGCGCGCAGCACCTGCGCATCCGGTTGGGTGCGGGGCAGGAATTCTGCCGGGGTCAGCAAATGCCTGGTCCTGCCGGATCCGGTCGGCGGCCGCAATACCCGTTATTCCGGCAACTACCTCAACTATCTGTTCGAGACTTACGCCCACAACACCAACCTGACCGGCGGACAGATTCCGAACACCTACCGCATGGCCGTGGCCCGCAACGTGGCCACCGATGTGGTGAACAACAATGCCAATCTGCGCCTCGGCCTGACGCGCTTCAATACCGATGCCGGCGGCCGCGTGATAGAGAGCTGTGGTGCGAGTACGACGGATCTCAATAACTCGATTGCCGCCCTGAGCGCCACCACCTGGACGCCGCTGGCCGAAACGCTGTACGAGGTTACGCGCTATTTCCGCGGTCTCGGCAGCTATTACAACAGCTACGTGAGCTACACGAGCCCGATCCGGTATCGATGCCAGAAAAGTTTCGTCATCGTCATCACCGACGGCTATCCGACCCAGGATGCGAGTTTTCCGAACAACGATCCTGCAGACGTTGCCGACACCAGTCGTGCGCTGCCAAACTGGGATAACCTGGCACCGCATACGCTGGCCTCGGACTATCCGAATTTTCCGCAGTACTCGGATGGTTTCGTGACCGGTGCTGCTACCGATGAGGGTGATTCCCTGTACCTCGATGACATGGCGAAGTTTGCCTACGACATCGACATGCGCACCGGGAACGATGATACCGGCAAGAGCTTTGATGATGTCGACGATCCCCGCCAGAACCTCGTAACCTATACGGTGGGCTTTACGGCGGCAAACCAGATGCTGGCAGATGCTGCTGAATACGGCACCGGCCGCTACTACCAGGCCAATGACCAGGATTCGCTGACCATCGCCTTGCAGGCGGCGCTTGCGGACATCGCCCGGCGTACCGGTTCAGCCGCCTCGGTGGCTACCAACTCGACGCGACTCTCCTCCGATACCTTTATCTACCAGGCGCGTTTTTCGAGCAAGGACTGGGGCGGACAGCTGCTGGCCTATCCGATCGGCGATGATGGCAGTATCGCCAACCTTGAAGAAGGCGAAACGGTCCCGTCACTTGATCTCGGCAACGGCAACACGCGTACCGGCTGGAACGCGGCGGAGGTAATGCCGGCTGCCGGCGATCGCAACATCTATACCTACAATCCGGGTGCGGCCTCCGGTTCGCGTGGCCGGGTCTTCGAGTGGGGCCAGCTGACGGCCGGCCAGCAGACCGAGCTGAACAAGGATGTATTCGGCACGGCCGACGGCAATGGTGCAAACCGCCTTCTGTACCTGCGTGGCGATCGTTCCAACGAAGCGCCAAATGGTGTCGCTTTCAGGCCGCGCAGTTCGGTGCTTGGCGATATCGTGAATTCAGATCCGACTTACGTCGGCCAGCAAAACTATGGTTTTGATGTCCTGCCGGGGACGGAAGGCAGCTCCTATCTGACTTACCGGGAGAGCTCGGCCTACACCAGCCGCACGCCCACGGTCTATGTGGCCGCCAACGACGGCATGCTGCACGGTTTCAACGCCGAGACCGGCGTGGAGCTGATGGCCTACATGCCGAATGTGGTGTATCCGCAGCTCAGTGCGCTCACGCATTCGTCCTTCGACTCCAACCACCGCTTGATCAACGACGGTGCGCCGCGCGGCATGGATGCCTACATTGGGGGCTGGAAGACCATCCTGCTGGGCAGCCTGGGCGGCGGTGGCAAGGGCATCTACGCCCTGGATGTCTCCGATCCCGACAGTTTTTCCGCCAGCGATGTGATGTGGGAGTTCACCTCGGCGGATGACTCGAACATGGGCGTCGCAATCCCAGGTCCGACCATCGCGCGTCTCGCCAACGGCCAATGGGCTGCGATCGTGGCGAATGGCTATAACAGTGGCGGCAATGCAGAACTCTTCGTGCTCAACCTGGAGACTGGCGCGATCATCCGCGAGATCGATACCGGCGTTGGCGGCGACAACGGCCTTTCCAACCCGACACCTGTGGACGTCGATGCGGACCGGATTACGGATTTCGTGTATGCCGGCGACCTCAAGGGCAACATGTGGAAGTTTGATCTGAGCAGCAGCAACCCGGCCGACTGGCACGTGGCATTCAGCAGTGGCGGCGCCCCGGCGCCCCTGTATACGGCCTGCAGCAGCGATCCGTGTACGGCCGGCAATCGCCAGCCCATCACCGCGCGACCGGAGGTGGGCATCAACCCGTCGGCCGGCTACTTCGTGTACTTCGGTACCGGCCGATATTTCGCGGACGGCGACAACGGTGTGGGTACCGGCGCCAATACGGTTTATGCCATTCGTGACAAGAACGAGAAGGGCGCAACGACACTGGTCCTGCCAACAGCCGGACGGTCGACTCTGGTCGAACAGGAAGTGCTGAATGAACAGGTGATCAACTTCGATGGCCATGTCGAAGGGATCCGGGTGACCACCAACAACGTGATCGAGGATGACGACGACGGCTGGTACCTTGACCTGCCGACTTCGGGCGAGCGCCAGGTCAGCACGCCGATATTGCGCGCCGGAAGAATCATCTTCACGACCGTTATTCCCTCCGGCGACGAGTGTTCGGCCGGCGGTGACAGCTGGCTGATGGAGCTGGACGCCCAGTCCGGGTCCCGTCTGGAGTCTTCCCCCTTCGACCTGAACCGCGACTATGCGTTCGACATCGAGGACTTTGTACCCCTTGATCCGGATGATCCCAACAGCCCGCTGGTTGCAGCGAGCGGCCGCAAGTCGAAGGAAGGCATCATCAAGACGCCAGGCATCATCAGCGGCTGCGGAGCAGGCAACATCGAATGCAAGTACGCCAGCGGCAGCAAGGGCAAGATCGACACGACCATCGAGAATGCGGGCAACCAGAAGGGGCGCCTGTCCTGGCGTGAAATCCAGTGAGGAAACCGAACATGCAACGACACAATTATCGCCGGGCCCCGGTTGCGCTGATCAAGGCGCTGGCGCTTGGCTCGCTGCTGGCATCCACGGTGCTGCTCGCCGGTGAGCCTGCGGAGCAGCTGGTGGTCCGGATTGAAGCGGTCGATGTTCCGGCCAAGGAGATCCGCGCAAACGGCACTGATTACAGCCTTTCGGGTCGGGCAACCGTGACCTGGCCGCAGGGTACGGGTCTCGCGCTTGGCGAGCTGAAGCCCGGCATGCGCGTGAGGATCGGCCTTGCGAATCCGGGTGAAAGCGTGGTCGACAGTGTTGTATTGCTGCCCGACTGAACCGGGCCTGGAACAAGGAATGTCCTGATGAAATCCGGAATGAGCGGCTTCACGCTGATCGAACTGCTGATCGTGATGGTGATCGCGAGCATCCTGATGATGATCGCGGTACCGAGCTACCAGCAAAGCGTCATCAAGAGCCGCCGGGCCGATGGGCGGGTCGCCCTCAACGATGTCGCACAGCGACTCGAACGCTGTTACACGCAGTTTGGTGCCTATGATGCCGCGGCCTGCGGTATTGCCGATGGTGACGAGGTTGCCTCAAAAGATGGCTTCTACCTGGTGACCGCCACGATTGAAGAGGGCGATATTCCAGGCGTTGCGACGTATAGCCTGAGTGCTGCGCCACAGGGCGCACAGGCGGATGACACGGATTGCGGCAACCTTGAAGTAAACGCTGTCGGTGCCCGCTCCGCGACGGGCGACAATACCGCCCACTGCTGGTAATTCAGGCTGACCAGTTGACGATGCCGCTATAGGCGGTGCCGAGGACGATCAGGCCGAATACGATCCGGTACCAGGCGAAGATCGTGAAATCGTGTGAAACGATGAAGCGCAGCAGCCAGCGCACACACAGGAACGCCGAGATAAAGGCTGCCACCAGACCGACGCCAAACAGGCCGATATCGTGCACATCCAGCAGTGCGCGGTTTTTCCAGGCGTCATAAGCACCCGCAGCGACCAGGGTGGGAACGGCAAGGAAGAACGAAAACTCGGTAGCTGCACGCCTCGAAAGGCCGAAAAGCATGCCGCCGATGATCGTCGCACCGGAACGCGAGGTACCTGGAATCAGTGCGAAGCACTGGGCACAGCCGACCAGCAGGGCGTCACGCCAGCTCATGTCATCGACTTCGACGACCCTTGCGCGATGCTGGCGTTTCTCGGCCCAGAGGATCACAAAAGCACCGGCTATGAAGGCGATGGCGACCGGCACCGGCTTGAACAGCATCGCCTTGATATAGCTGCCGAAGATCAGTCCCATGATCGCCGCCGGCATGAAGGCTACCAGCAGCCTGGCGATGAAACGCCGTGCAGTGGCATCGCTGAACATACCGCCCAGAACACGGCTGAAGCGCAGCCGGTATTCCCAGACGATCGCCAGCATGGCGCCTGTCTGGATCACGATCTCGAAGATCTTGCCTTTGTTGTCGTTGAAGCCGAGGAGGTCGGCCGTGAGGATCAGGTGACCGGTAGATGAAATCGGCAGGAATTCAGTCAGCCCTTCGACGATGCCGAGTATGAGGGCCTTGAGCAGCAGGGTGGAGTCCATCCGCCCATGGTACTAAATCGCACCGGGCGGGTTGGGGCCAGGCCGCAAAATAATCTGCAGCCTGGCCCCGCGCCGGAATCAGTAGATGTCGTGGACGGTGTTGTAGGCGTTGAATTTGCCGGTCGGGGTGATGATCTTTGGCCCCTTGATGACCTTCTTCAGCTTGCGGGTCTTGTCATCCACGATAACGATCGCGGACTCATCGGCCTGGCCGCTCCATACGGAGAACCAGACTTCGTCGCCAGCCTTGTTGTACTCGGGCTGCACGATGCGCTTCGGCCCGGGCCCGAGCTTGGCCCAATCGGCAATCGGCAGCACCTTGTAGCCCGCATCGAGATTCCTGGTGTCGAACACCGCAATGGTCTGGGCTATCTTCTCGTCCGGATTCAGCGGCGTGTCTACCCAGAGGTTATTGGACTTCGGGTTCGTCTTCACGAACAGGGATCCACCGCCCTGGCCCTTCAGTACCTTGACGACCTTCCAGGCATATTGCGCGTGCTTCTCCGGATCCGTGCCGATCAGCGTGATATTGTCGTTGCCCAGCGCACTGGTGACCCAGACCGGTCCGAATTCCGGGTGAATGAAGTTTGCACCCCGGCCCGGATGTGGAATCTTCTCTACCGGTACCATGGCGGCCAGTTTGCGGTCCTTCGAGTCGATGACTGCAACCATGTTCGAGTTGTTTGCAGCGGTCAGGAAGTAGCGCAGACTGGAGTCCCAGCCACCGTCATGCAGGAATCGCGCTGCGTTGATGGTGGTCGTGCTGAGATTTTCGATGTCGCTGTAGTTCACCAGCAGGATCCGGCCGGTTTCCTTGACGTTGACGATGAATTCCGGGTGCTGGTGCGAGGCGACGATCGCCGCTACGCGGGGCTCCGGATGATATTCCTGCGTATCGACGGTCATGCCGCGGGTCGACACGATCTTGAGTGGCTCCAGTGTGGCGCCGTTCATGATCACGTACTGCGGCGGCCAGTAGGCACCGGCGATCGCGTACTTGTCCTCGTAGCCCTTGTACTTCGAGGTCTCAACCGAACGGGCTTCCAGGCCGATCTTGATCTCGGCGACCGTCTGCGGAGGGTTCATCCACAGGTCGATCAGATCGGTCTTGCCATCGCGGCCGATGGTGAATACATAACGACCCGAGTGGGACATGCGGGAGATATGCACTGCATAACCGGTCTTGATGATCGTGACGATCTGCTTCGTGTCACCATCAATGAGGGCAACTTCACCCGCGTCGCGCAGCGTTACCGCAAAGATGTTCTGGAGGTTCAGCTTGTTCTGCGGACTGGTGGGGCGCTGTTCCGGCGGTACGATAACCTTCCAGCTGTTCTTCATCTCCGCCATGCCCCATTCCGGAGGGTGCGGTGGCTCGTGCTGGAGGAAACGCGCCATCATGTCGACTTCGTCGTCCGAGAGTTCGCCGGAGGTGCCCCAGTTGGGCATGCCGCCCGGTGAACCGAACTTGATCAGCGCCTTGAGGTAATCGGTACCCTTGGCCTGGGTGAGGTCGGTGGTCAGCGGCTTGCCGGTCGCGCCCTTGCGCAGCACGCCATGGCAGCCTGCGCAGCGCTCGAAGTAGACCTGCGTGGCCTGCTTGAACTCTGCTTCGGTCATCGGCGGTGCCTTGACCTTTGCCGTCCGTTCCGGGGGCTCTATGCCGAGCGGTGCCGACTGGTACTTCTGCTCTGCTTCACCAGCGCCCGGGTGACGTTCGCCGGCGCCCTGCTTGGCCTGCAGATCGTTGTCCTCGCGGAATTTCCTGATCTCCTTGGTCGTGATCTTGCCACCGGGATTGTCCCAGCTGTTCAGGACATAGGTGCTGATCGCCGACAGGTCTGCGTCGCTGAGATAGCTCATCGACGGCATGATGTTGTTGTATTCCTTGCCGTTAACGACCATTTTGCCTTGCTTGCCCTGGAGGGTGACTTCCATCAGCACCTTCGGGTTCTGGGCGATGTAGTCGGAACCGGCGAGCGGCGGAAATGCGCCGGGCAACCCCTGCCCGTTGGCCTGGTGACAGGCGGCGCAGTTGGCCTGGTACAGTGCCTCGCCCTTGCTGCCTTTGCCGGTGGCCGCACTGGCCACCTCGGCCTTGTGTACTTCCGGTTCCCCTGATGCCGCAAGGCTCTGGACCGCATAAAGCTGCAACGAGATCGCTGCAGTCCCTGCAAGTACCGCCAGGCCACGCCCCCTGAAACGGGTCAACGCCGACTGATTATTCATGAATAAATCCCCAAAAAAAGCACTGTCTGATCATGTGATCGCTCAATTCGGACGCTAACGCGCTGCCATACGAGCAACAATCGTGATTTGTACCTAAGTTCTTGTACCTACTTTATCGGGGGAACGCACTATTTGCGCATTTTCTAGAAGCTGAGGCGGACGGTAATTCCGGCCTGACGGCCGGCTGCGAGGGGGATGGCGAAGCCACGCGGGATGGAGCTGGCGCGCGTGACGCCCGGCGGTGTCGCAGGGAGCGGCGGATCGTAGGGTAGACCATCGGGATCCGTTGCCAGGCTGCGATAACGCCCGTCGAAATAGCGGATCACGTCTGCCGGTGTATCGTCATCGAAGAGGTTGCGTATCCAGAGGCTCGCGTCCCAGCGGCCGTGCCGCAGCCCGGCCTGCAGGCCGACTAGCTGCCGGTCGCCGGTCTCGATCAGGTTGTGTTCCTGGGCATACTTCGAAGACTCGTATGTCCAGTCGGCGGCTGCATACCATTGGGTATCAGCAGTCAGCGTCCTTTCATAGCGGGCCGCCAGCGAGGCCATATGCTTTGGCACGCGGGGCGAATCCTTGCCGCTCACGTCACCGAGGCGCTGCGTATCTGCATAGCTGCCATCGCCGCCGCGCAGATCAGCTTCCTCCGGGCTGATGTACTCGTCGAATTCCGAGCGGGTCCAGGCATAGCTGGCGTGCACGGAAAAATTGTCGGTCAGTGCGGCCCGGACTTCCGCTTCGATGCCGTATGCGTCGGTCTTGCCCGCGTTGACGAGTATTGACGCGGTTCCACCGGTGTCGAGTTCGATCAGCGTCGTCACCTGCTGGTCTGCGACCTCCAGATACCAGGTCGACAGCAGCAGTGTCATGCGGTCCTCCAGCAGTTCCGACTTGAGCCCGAGTTCATAGCTCCAGAGGGTTTCTTCATCGACGACGCGGTAGCTTTCATCGGGCGATCCGTCGGTCAGTGCCGGTACCCTGCTGTTGAAGTCGCCCGGCTTCGTTCCCTTGGCGATGTTGGCGTAAGCGGTGAGATCATCCGTGGCCCGCCATGCCAGCGTGAAACGCGGCGTCAGGCTCCTGAAGGTATCATTGCAGCGCGTGCTGTCGCAGCCGGTTGCGCTGGTCGGTGCGGTGGTGACTGTCACCTCGTCTTCTGCCCAGCGCAATTCAATGCCCGCGGTCCAGCGCGGTGCGAAATCGTACTCCAGACTGCCGAATACCGCGTGATTTTCCACCTCGTCCCGGCCACGGGAATCAGGTATCGGCATGCCAAGCGTCGGGCCCGGTCGGGGGTCGATACGGTCACGACTTACCGTTTTTGCGTCGCCATTGTAGTAGTAGAGCCCGGCAATGAAGCGCAGCGGCTTGTCAGCGGCTGAAGTCAGGCGCAGTTCCTGCGAGACATCATCGAAGTCGCGGATCTCGTGAATAAGGAATGATCCTGGCATCGTGGGCGGGCTGGGGTCGTAGCCGCCGTAGGAGCTGTCGAAGCCGCTTTCCAGCCTGTCTCTCAACAGGCCGGTCAGGCTGGTCAGCGTCATGCCGTCGAGACGCCAGTTGATTGCCAGACTGCCTGATGTACGGTCGAGCTGGTTGCCTGCTCCACCGTTCTGTTCGAGAAGATCGGTATAGAGATTCAGCACGTTTTCCGGCTGGGCCTTGCCAATGTAATACCCGCGGGCGCGCGGCGCGTCGGCACTGCGTTCGCAACAGTTGTTCAGCGTGCTCGGCTGCAGATACATCGCGAAATGCTCATCGTCGGTGCGCTGCAAGGCCAGCCGCAAGGTTGCATCCAGAGTCTCCGTCGGTCGCAGCAGGAGCTTGGCGCTCGCTTCGTCCGACTTCTCGCCGCCGAGGCCCGATCCGTCCCGGCTGTTGGTCCATTCGCCGCCATACTCGCGGTGTCCCGCACCGACCCACAAGAGGGCACGATCATCCGCCAGTGGTCCGCTCCACCAGCCAGATACTTCCTGCGTGTCATGTTCGGCGACGGTCAGCTTGATGGCACCTGCCGGAGCCGCGAGCGGTGCGCGGGTCACGTAGTTGATCGCGCCGGCGTAGGTATTGCGGCCAAACTGCGCGGACTGCGGGCCGCGCAGGATCTCTACGCGTTCCAGGTTGTCCATCTCGGCCGCCAGCAAGCCGCCGCTGACATAGATGCCGTCTACAAAAGTGCCGCCGGCACTGGCATTGGCGACGCCGTTGCGTACGGTGGTGACGCCGCGGAATACCGGCCGGTAGGAAGTTGCCTGCCGGCCGGTCGAAGAGTTGAGCGCCACGCCAGGGGTAAAGCGCGTGAGATCCACCAGGCTGACGACGGCCGGCGACTCCAGTTCATCCGTCGAGAACACCGTGGCTGCCACCGGAACCGACGCCAGCGATTCACTGCGCTTGCGGGCCGTCACCACTACTTCAGGTATCGGTTCCGCTGCCACGAGGCTCGCGCTGACCAACAGCAGCAGAAGCGGAGTCAGACTGTGATTCATCGGGCGCAGACGGGCAGCTGCGGTCTGGCTCCGATCTGGAATGCATCGGTTCGGCACAGGGGCCATCAGTGAACTCCGGAATCCGCTTGCATGTTGCCCGACGCGGCGCTCAGCTCAACAGTGTTTTCAGATCGGTGACCATTGGGCCACAACTCATTCCGCGGCAGACATACGCGGTTGTACGTTCGCTGCCTGCTTTTGCAGACAGCGCATCCGGCAGTCCGGTTGCATCGTTCGGGATTGAAAAGATCATGCGGTGTGGATTGTAGGCAGCGCCAACCGTACCGGCCCAGTTGGCGGCTTCTTCATCTGCTCCGCGGATGATGATGATCTCGGGCGGTGCCAGATATTCATCGAGCGCATCCAGCAGGCTGCAGTGACCGTGTGGAAATTCCTGCATGGCCTGCCATCCGGCACGCAGTGTGCGCTCTGCTGCATCGAGGTAGCGCACTTCACCGAGCAGCCAGCCCAGCCGGGCCAGTGCAAAGGCGGCGATACCGTTGCCGGCGGGCATGGCGTCGTCTGCGAACTGCTTCGGTCGGTGCAGCAGGGTTTCATGATCGTGTGAGGTAAACCAGAAGCCGCCATTGCTGCTGTCCTCGAAATGAGTCAGCAGGCAGTCGGCAAGCCAGATCGCATAGTGCAGATGCGCCGTGCTGAAGCGCGTCTGCAGCAGTTCGAGGACCGCATCCAGCAGACAAGCGTAGTCGTCGAGATAGGCATTCAGGCGCGACACTCCGTCGCGGCTGGTGGCGTGCAGGCGGCCATCGGTTGTCAGCTGCGTGCGGATGAAATCAAGGCTGCCGGCCGCGTCGTCCGCCATGCTGCTGTTGTTGAGCACGCGCGCGGTGATGGCCAGACCGCGAATCATCAGTGCATTCCAGCTGGTGAGGATCTTGTCGTCGCGACCCGGTGCGATACGGCGGTTGCGTGCCCTGAGGAGCTTCGCCCGGCCGGTCAGCAGCAGGCGGCGCACAGCTGAAACGGGCTGGCCTGTCTGCTCGGCGATCTGTTCCATGGTCTGGCAGACGCGCAGATGCCAGGCGCTGATCCCGTGCTCGGCAAAATTGGCCGGCTGGTCCAGGCCAAATCGCGGTACCAGCACGGCGTATTCATCCGCATCGACCAGTGCCTGGACCTCCCCGGGTGTCCACACGTAGAACTTGCCTTCCTGGCCTTCCGAATCGGCATCCAGACTTGAATAAAAGGCGCCTTCCGGTGAGCGCATGTCGCGCAACACCCACGCGGCGGTTTCGCGCGCGACGGTGCGGTAAGTCTCGTCGCCGCTGATCTGGAACATCCGGGCATACAGCGCGAGCAGTGGTCCGTTGTCGTAGAGCATTTTCTCGAAGTGCGGAATCGTCCAGTAGCGATCCACCGAGTAGCGACAGAAACCGCCGGCCAGATGATCGTAGATGCCGCCTTCGGCCATGCGATTGAGGGTCAGCGCGGCCATGAACAGCGCCTCGGTGTCCGGTGTCTCCTCATGGGCGGTGCTGCGCCAGTGGTGCAGCAGTCGCGCAATCGTGGCCGGATGCGGAAATTTCGGTGCCCCGCCAAAGCCACCGTAGTCAGGGTCGAACTGACGGGCGATGAGCTGCCGGAAATCCGTCAGCGGTGTCTCGTTCAGCGCCTCGGTTGCGGCGGTCTGCGCCGGCTCGAGCTGTACCAGCGCCGCACGTATCTGTTGCCCCTGCAGATTCACTTCGGCCGCATTGGCGTGGTAGTAGGCTGCGACGCGCTCCAGCAACTCGCCAAAGGCCGGCATCCCGTAGCGTGCCGCATTGGGGAAATAGGTGCCGGCAAAAAACGGCAGCTGCTCATCCGGTGTCAGGAACATGGTCAGCGGCCAGCCCCCGGGCCGCTGCGTGATCATTTGATGGGCGGTCTGGTAGATACGATCGAGGTCCGGACGCTCTTCCCGGTCGACCTTGATGTTTATGAACAGCCGGTTCATGACTGCCGCGGTGGCCGGATCCTCGAAAGACTCGTGGGCCATGACGTGGCACCAGTGACATGCCGAATAGCCTATCGAGAGCAGAATGGGCTTGTTTTCGCTGCGCGAGCGCTCAAGCGCTGCGGCATTCCAGGGGTGCCAGTCGACGGGATTGGCAGCATGCTGCAGCAGATAGGGGCTGGTTTCACCTTTGAGATGGTTCATGGGGCGGATCCTGACTGGAAATGTCACCTGAATCCATTATCCTTTTTCCCGCGCTGCACGACCTACGGTCTATACTTGCGCCCCTGTCACATGACGAGGCCCGCGGGGTCCCCGCGGAACCGGCAGCAAACGATGAAACGAGTTGACGATTTCCGGTTGAGATTCGGCAAGAAAGAGTTCGTGCCGATCATTACTGGCGGGATGGGTGTGGATATTTCCACAGCAGAGCTTTCGCTCGTTGCCGCGCGGCTGGGCGGGATCGGTCATATTTCCGATGCCATGGTGCCCACGGTCTCCGACCGGCGTTTCAAGACCGGCTTCGTCAAGGAAAAGCAGAAGAAGTTCAAGTACAACGTCGCGAGTCGCGACAAATCGGCCGTCAAGTTTGATCTGGAGCGGATTGCCGAGGCGACCAAGTTGCATGTGGGCCGCACCATGGAGGCCAAGCGCGGTGATGGCATGGTGTTCGTCAACACCATGGAAAAACTCACCATGGGCAATCCTCGCGACACCTTGCGTGTACGCCTGACGGCGGCACTCGACGCCGGCATCGATGGCGTGACCCTGAGCGCAGGCCTGCACCTGGGTTCGATGGCGCTGATCGAAGACCACCCGCGCTTCCGCGATGTGAAGATCGGCATCATCGTCTCGTCGCTGCGCGCGCTGATCCTGTTCCTGCGCAAGAGCGCACGTCTCGACCGCTTGCCGGATTACGTCATCGTCGAGGGACCGTTGGCCGGTGGCCATCTCGGTTTTGGGCTGGACTGGGCGCAGTACGACCTGAAGACCATCGTTGACGAGGTCGTTCAGTACCTGAAGCAGGAGAACCTGGATATTCCCGTGATCGCCGCTGGCGGCATCTTTACCGGCAGCGATGCGGTCGAATTTCTGGAAAGCGGCAGTGCGGCTGTCCAGCTGGCGACACGCTTTACCGTGGCCCGCGAATGCGGTCTGCCGGAAAAGGTCCAGCAGGAGTATTTTCGCGCCAACGAGAGCGATATCGAGGTCAACCTGATTTCACCCACCGGCTATCCGATGCGCATGCTGAAGAGCAGTCCGGCGATCGGTTCCGACATCCGCCCGAACTGCGAAGCCTACGGTTACCTGCTGGATGCTTCCGGTAACTGCGCGTATATCGACGCCTACAACCGCGAACTCGACAAGCATCCGGATGGCGAAAAGTTTTCCGTCATGGACAAGACCTGCCTGTGTACGCACATGCGGAATTTCGACTGCTGGACATGTGGGCACTACACCTACCGGCTAAAGGACACCACGCGCCGTCTGCCCGACGGCACCTGGCAGCTGCTGAGCGCGGAGCACATCTTCCGCGACTACCAGTTCAGCACCGATCACCAGATCCTGTTGCCGCCGGAAGAGGTTCTGTTGCCGTCTGAATAGAGGGCGCGACGTTCAGACGCGGTAGCTGCCCGAGCTGCGACCCTGACCCGGCTTGTTCGGCGGATAGCTTTTCCATTTGTCGTGGTAATAGCGCATGCGCAGATCGCCGGCCGACTTCCGGTTGAAGGTCAGGTAGATGTTGCGGCGGGGCGCGTTGCTCGTGTTGGCCGGCGAGCCATGCGGCACATATGAGTCAAAGAACACCACGTCGCCTGGATTCGCCTCCAGCAGTTCATAGTCGCTGGCCGGTTCCCAGGGCGGATCCGCATCGGTGAGCGGCTCCCACTCCGGCCCCATCAGCGCTTTTTCGTACTTGCCGTTAGCCAGAAAGCTCAGCGCGGCATTGTCGCGCCGGTTGGCGTCGATGACGATCGCCATGGTGACGAAGAAGTCGGTATAGGCGTTCCAGCCGGCCGCCTGGTCCTGGTGCAGTTTGTCTGGCCGGGTGCCCGGCAGCTTGTAGTTGACCTTTTCCTTGAACAGCACCGGTTCCTCGCCGAGCAGGTCGGTGACTGCGGCCAGCAGCTTCGGCGTGAGCATCAGACGGGTGATTTCCGGGTTGTGCTCGCCGAGTACGTGCTCGACGCGCACCAGCAGTTCTTCGCCGGTGACCGGGCTCTGCTCGTAGTAACAGGCCTCGGCGCCGTCGGGCGGGGGTGTGGTTTTCAGGGCATCCAGCCAGGCCGAGATTTTCTGTATGGTCGCCTGGTCATAAAAACCCGGTTGCACGCAATAGCCGCGCTGCCGGAACTGTTCGATGTCCTGGGTGCTCAAATTCATGTGGTCGTTCTCTCTTCTGTCTGCTGGCACGGGAGTGCCGGCATTATCACGTATTGTCGCCCGCAGCGGCTATTTCGCGCTTAAAGTCAAGCTGGACTATAGGGTGTTGCCATCATATATTCTGCCCTGATCATGAATTCCGCGACCTTGAAAAATCCGGCGGTGGCGTCTGCTGCGCAGGCAACCCGCATGCTGATGGTACTTGGCGTTCTGCATGCCGGCGCGCGGCACGGTTATGAACTGCACCGCATCCTGGTGGCTCATGGAACAGTCTATGCGGATTTCAAGAAGCCGACGCTGTACCACTTGCTGGCCCGACTCGCCGAGCAGGGCGTAGTTGACCTGAAGTCCGAGACGGGTGCGCGTGGCCCGCGCGGCGAGCGTCTGGTCTACTCGATCACCGCGCGTGGCAGGGCGATGTTTCAGCAGCTCCTGCGCTCGGTACTCGGCAGTTATGACGGGAACAACGCCGGTTTTCAGGTGGCGGCCGGTTTTCTCGCGTGGATCCCGGTACGCGAAGCGCAGGCGCTGCTGCGCAAGCGCTGTGCCGGGTTGCGCACCAGGCAGGCGGAAATGCGCGAAGCAATGGACCAGCATCTCAGTCGGACGAAAAACGGGGCCATGACAGAGCAGCAAGCCACCTCGCGTTTCCTCAGTGCCGATCACCTGTTGAGCATGATGGATGCCGAACTGGCCTGGATGGAGAAGACCATGGGATATCTCGAGCAGGGTCCACGCAAGGCTCTGGTCGCTGCCGTGAATTCGCGACGTCGTGTCGCAGGCGAATAGTCAACAACGTTATTTCATACGGAGAGAATCATGTCTGATTTTAAAAGAGTTATTGTCGCCGCTGTCGCCGGTCTGTTGCTGTCATTGCCGGCATTTGCAGCCGGTACGGCGGATTTCAGCGGGAACTGGGAACTGAATACCGACAAGGGCCAGAATCTCGGTATGGTCAAGGCCATCGATGAGACGATCGTCGTGACGCAAAGCGCAGAAAAGCTGGTCATGGACCACACCTCGAAATTCATGATGAAGACCACCAAGCGCCAGGTCAGCTATGACCTCACCGGCAAGCCGGTGTCGAATGAAGGGGCAATGGGCGACAAGGCACAGACGGTCGCCCAGTGGGCAGACGGGAAACTGGTCGTTACCTGGACCGGCGAAGGTGCAGTGGCCGGCTCAAAGACCGTGAAAACCGAGACCCGCTGGCTGTCCGCCGACGGCCGGGAAATGAGCGTCGAAACGGCGCGCGCGAACAAGCCATCGATGGTTCTCGTGTACGACAGGAAATGAAAGCGGCGACAGCGTTTGCGGTTACAGGCGCTGTCCTGGTGGCAGCGGCGGGCGGCTGGTGGGCATGGAGCCAGGCCAGTGCTGATGCGGAGTCTGCCACCGAGCGCCGCTTTGTCAGCCCCGAGCGTCGCAGCGTGGCCGCAACCGTGCTGGCTACCGGCGTCGTGCGTCTGCGGGTCGGTGGCGAGGTCCGTGTCGGCGCGCAGCTTTCGGGGATCGTCGACAAGCTGAACGTCGAGGTGGGGTCGAAGGTCAGGCGCGGCGACATCATCGCCACCATCGATTCGAAGGGACTCGAAGCGCGGCTTGCCCAGGCGCAGGCACAGGTTGCTGTTACAGCGCAGGAAGTGCGGCGGGCTGAAATCGAACTTGTCCGCATGCAGCGACTCGATGAGCAAAAACTTGTTGCAGCCAACGATGTCGAGGATCGCGCACTGGCCCTCGATGAAGCACGGGCGCGTCTCGAGAAAGCGCGTCGGGATGCTGCTGTTGTAAAAACCGACCTGGGCTATGCAGTGATCCGTTCCCCGATCACCGGCACGGTCGCTGCGGTGACCACCCAGGAAGGTGAAACCGTGGCCGCGTCTTTCACGACGCCGACCTTTGCGACCATCATCGAGGACGGTGCGCTGGAACTCATCGCGATGGTCGATGAAACCGATATCGGCAACGTCAGGATCGATAACCCGGTGCGCTTTACGGTGGAAGCGTATCCGGCCGAGGAGTTTGAGGGCCACGTGGTACGGATTGCTCCCAAGGGCACGATCATTTCCGGTGTCGTGAACTTCGAGGTGATGATCCGCATCGATTCGCCTGCCCAGCTGCTGAAGCCGGACATGACAGCGAACGTATCGATCCGCACTGCCGAGCGCGAGGCGCTGGTGGTGCCGAACGAAGTCATTCAGCGTGACCGGTCGGAGCGCTTCGTGTTCGTCGATCGCGATGGTGAACTGCAGCGCCAGCCGGTCATTGCCGGCACGCGGGATGCGGCCTTTACCGAAGTCATCCAGGGTGTGCAGGCCGGCGATCGCATACTGGTGAGGCTGCCGTCTGCGGACGCAACCAGCCGGCAGGAAGATAATCAATGATTGAAATTCACGGTATCTCCAGGATCTATATGCGGGAAGACGGTACGCCGGTACCCGCGTTGCGGGATGTGTCTTTCAGCATAGGCCGGGGTGAGTTCGTCACCGTGCGCGGCGCGTCCGGCTCCGGCAAGTCCTCACTGCTCAATATCCTCGGCTGTCTGGACACGCCAACCGCCGGCACCTATCGCCTCGATGGTGAGGATGTGTCCGGCTATACCGACGAGCAGCGTTCGAACATCCGTTGCCACAAGATCGGCTTCGTATTCCAGTCTTTCAACCTGCTGCCGCGCACGACCGCCGTTGAGAACGTGGAGATTCCGGCGCTTTATGTCGGCGGACGCGTGGACCGCGACCGGGCGCTGGATATTCTCGGGCGGGTAGGGCTGGCAGAGCGTGCCGGGCATTTCGTCAGCGAACTGTCGGGCGGCGAGCAGCAGCGTGTGGCAATTGCGCGTGCACTGATGAACGATGCGCCGCTGCTGCTGGCAGACGAACCCACCGGCAACCTCGATTCTGCGGCGGGTGAGTCGATCATGCGACTGCTGGCCGAGTTGCATCGCGAGGGGCGCACGATCGTGCTGGTGACGCACGATGACGGCGTGGCCGCATATGCGCAGCGCGAGTTGCTGATCCGTGATGGCTTGATTGCCTCTGACCGTCCGCTGCCCGGGGCATCTGCCCATGCACCTGATAGCACGGCAGCCGTGCCGGCCAGCGGGTGAGGTCGGTGCGATGAACCTGGCAAAAACCACAAAACTCGCGCTGCTCAGCCTGTCGCGCAACCGGCTGCGCAGCTTCCTGATGATGCTGGGCGTTACGGTCGGTATCGCCTCGCTGACGGCGCTCGCGTCGGTCGGCGAAGCGACAAGGCAGGAAACCATGCGCCGCTTCAAGCGCATGCTCGGCACCTTCGATATGGTGATCATCGAGCCGGGCGGTGCCAGCACCCGCGGCATGCCGTCGCTGGCCACGGTTGAGCCGGTACTGAAGTTTGCAGACGCCGCTGCCATCGCCGCGGAGATCCCGGCGGTGCGGCAGGTGTCGGAAATGCAGTTCGCCATCGACCTCGATGTGAAGTATCGCGACAAGGCCACCAGTCCCTCGGTGATCGGTGTGGCGTCCAACTGGACCGAGGTACGTGGCGAGGAAATTGCAGCCGGCAGGGGCATCACGCCGGATGATGTGGCCTCCCTGGCGCGCGTTGCGGTGATTGGCCAGGATGTGGTGACCAACCTGTTTCCGGGCGAAAATCCGCTCGGTCAGACGTTGCGCATCGCCGACGTTCCGTTTCAGGTCCAGGGGATACTGGCGTCGCGCGGCGTGGGGCCCGGTGGCGCGAGCATGGACAACACCGTCGTTATTCCGGTGACCACGGCATCCAGGCGACTGTTCAATCGCGACTACCTGACGGCGGTGATCGCCCAGCTCAGGGATCCGGCACAGTCGGCAAGTGCGATTGCCGATATCAGCGCACTGCTGCGCGAACGGCACGGCATCATTCCGCCAGTTGAAGACGATTTCCGCGTCAGCAGTCCGGAGGCCCAGATGACGCAAGTCACCGAAGTCGGCTCCACGCTTACAAAAGTGCTGGTCGGTGTAGCGGTGATTGCCACGCTGATCGGCGGCACGGTCATCATGAGTCTCATGCTCATCGCGGTGTCGGAACGACGCCGGGAAATCGGCATCCGGCGCGCGGTCGGGGCAAGCCGGCGCGACATCATGGTGCAGTTCCTGATCGAAGCGGCAGTGGTTGCCCTGATCGGCGGCATCGTCGGGGTGCTGATCGGAGTAGCCATTACGCTGCTCATCACCATGCTCAGCGAGCTGTCGCCGGCAATCATGTGGAGTGCGGTGGGTGGCTCCGTACTGTTGTCGGCGGGCATCGGTCTGGTGTTTGGTTTGCAGCCGGCCTGGCGGGCTGCAAATATCGATCCGATCGAGGCGTTGCGCTCCTGAGGGTATCCTTGCAGTGCGGATGACCTGGCGCCACCTGATGCGCGGCGGACTTCGCCAGATCTGGCGCTACCGGTTGCGCTCCATGCTGGTGATCTGCTGTGCAGCGCTCGGCGTGGCGGGTGCCGTTACCTCGGTCAACTATGCCTCGGGCGGCAGGCAGCAGGTGCTCAGTCGCATACAGCAGCTTGGTACCAGGCTGCTGGTGATCAATGCCGAACAGAGCAGGAGCGTGGGTGGGCGTGCCCGCACCGGCACCATCGTGACGACGCTCACCGAAGCCGACTATCTGGCCCTGCGTCGCGATGTGGATGGCATCGCACGCTCTTCGGCGATGGTCAGCTCGGGGCTGCGCCTCAAGGCCGGCTACCTGTCGAAAGTTGCGCCGGTGCTGGGCGTAGAGCCCGATTTTTTTGCCATCAAGTCATGGGTGCTAGCGAGCGGTGATTTTTTCGAGGCCGAGGATGTGCGTCGCTCGGCCCGGGTGGTGTTGCTTGGCTGGCAGGTGGCCCGGGATCTGTACGGTGACCAGGATCCGCTTGGCGAACGGCTGTTCATCAATCGTGTGCCCTTTGAAGTGGCTGGCGTGCTCGCACAGCGCGGCCAGGGGCTCGATGTCATCAACGAAGACCAGCAGGTGTATGTGCCGCTGACCACAGCCATGCGCCGGCTGCTCAATCTGGATCACTACCGGTCGATTCTGCTCGATGTGGAAGATTCGCAGGACATGGTGCGTGTTGCGGCTGATGTGACTGCGCTGCTGCGGGTCCGTCACCGGATTTCGGCATTCCGGCCCGACGATTTCACCGTGGGCAGCCAGCAGGAGCTGATCGAGACGCAGCTGGCAGCCGCCAGCCGGCTGGGTTTTCTGGTTCGCTGGATCGGCTTCAGCGGACTGGTGGTGTCGGGGCTCGGCGTGCTCGCCATTGCCTGGATCGCCGTGCGCGACCGGACCCGCGAGATCGGCACACGGCGCGCACTCGGTGCCAGGCGACGGGATGTGTTCTTCCAGTTTGCTTTCGAGGCCAGCACGCTGGCGATGATCGGGGCCGGCACCGGTCTCGGTGCCGGGTGGCTGGCTTCGCGACTCGCTGCCAGTCAGGCGAAACTGCCCTTCGTCTTCGATCTGGACAATGCCCTGCTCGCGCTTGGCATGGCTGTCGTGCTCAACTTCGTCTTTGCCAGCTGGCCGGCCATCCGCGCCGCGCGCATGGATCCCATCCAGGCCCTGCGCCACGAATAGCGGATTCGCGGCCTGACCCCGATTTACAGGGACCAGCTCAGTTCGAAGCGCAGCATGGCGACGACTGCATTGTCGAGTCGGGTGTCAGCGCCCGGGTTGACGATGTACTGGATGCCAGGTTGCAGTGTCAGCCAGTCGGTAACCGGTGCGCGCCAGGTGAGTTCGATATTCGTCTCATGGCGGTTCGTGTCGGCGGCGGCGAGGCGCTGTGCTTTGCGGTAGTCGTCACTGGTCATGGTGGCGGCAATGGCCAGGCCGATTTCATCATCGGCGCGCGCCGGCCAGAACCCCGTCAGCGTCGCACCGGTACCGAGATAGGTATCAAACTGGTTGAAACGCCCGGCCGCGTGACCCAGACGCAGGAATCCCGCGACGGTGGCCGCATCACCGCGCCACAGGGTTCGGTCGGCAATGCCGTAGATACCCGCGTTACCGTTCCGGCGCAGGGGCATATCCGCGTCATCAGTGCCCACCAGGGTGTCGAAGGTGGCCGTGTACTGCCACGCGCCGATCGCCAGCTTGCGCCAGTCGCCGCTGCTCCAGCCAGCTTCGATCACGAGCAGTGCACCGTCATCACTGGAGAGGTCGATTTCGTTGCTCGACCGGTCGTCCGGGTCCCCGGGTATGCCGTCGAGGATGGCGATCTGGCCATAAGCACCATCCCCGCTCCCGACGCGCAGCCGCAAGGCCAGCGACGTGACCGGAAAGATCGACGGGCCGTTCTCGCCCGTCTGGCCAAAATCGGTACCCATGCCGTGCGCACCGTTCAGAAACAGGCCAGCGGTGTCGATGGCGTCGAACTCCGTGTTCAGGTCGTAGAGACCCAGTCGGGCCGAGATCGCGCCAGTACCTGGTGCCCAGTCGAGCCAGGCCTCGTAGAGGCGCCAGGCATCGGGTCCACCGTCGATATTGCTGACGACCTGTGCGTCACCGACATACTTCTCGCTGAAATCGGCAGCATCGTTATGCAGGACATAGACGAGGCCCGACAGGCCCGGAATACCGAAGATGCTGCCAGGGTCGGCGGACAGCTGCAGATCGACGTTGTCGATATAGCTGTTGCCGGACTGCACGCCGCCGGTCATGTTGCGAACGAAGTCGCCGGTATAGGCCGCTGCGAAGTGAATGCCGTTACAGTCGGGATGAGCGCAGTTGGCCTCAGCGATGGCTGAGGACAGCGTAGCGATCAAGGTGAGGGCAACGATTGCCCGGCCTGGGCGGCCGGTTCCGGTGACGCGATACATGACGAATGCCGGGCCCTGATGCTGAAGGCCCTGAACTGATCCAGATCAGTTCAGGGCGGCGACGGGCCGGCACAATGTACCATCCTGTCCAGACATATCTATTTCTTGTACGCCACCGGAGTGACCCATGCGTGTAGATGTACTACTTGAACCGGACCAGACCGCAGCACAGTTGACGGAGCTTGCACAGCTCTGCGAACGTTCCGGCATCCAGACCATGTGGTTGCAAAACTACGTGTCCTGCCGCGATCCCTTCATGTCCCTGGTACCGGCTGCGCTGGCCACCAGCCGCGTCGGTCTCGGTGTGTGCGTCATCAGCCCCTGGGAAATGCATCCGGTCAAGATGGCCAATGCGGTGCTGACCCTGCATGAACTCAGCGCCGGGCGGGCGCGACTGGTCATCGGCGGCGGCGGTGAGTGGCCGGCGCGGCTCGGCTTCGAAACGCCGCGGCGGGTGCGCGCGGTACGTGAAGCGATCGAGCTGGTGCGCACCGGGTGCAGCGGCAAAAGCCTCAGCTATCCGGGCGAGATCTGGAAGGTCTGGGGTTATCGGCCGAAATTCGGCGCGCCGGGCAGCAATGCGAATGCGCCGGGCATGCCGCCGCTGATCTATGCCGGCGCCAACCAGGCGCAGATGTTGCGCGCGACGGCGCCGGCGGCGGATGGTGTGATGTACAGCGACATGCCGCGCGGTCGGGTTGCGGAGACAGTCCGTCAGACCTATGCGGCGCTTGCCGACAAGGGCCGCTCGGCGGAAGGCTACCGGGTCAGCAATATCTGGGCCTGGCATGTCAAGGCCGATCGGCAGGTGGCACTGAGGGAAGCGCGACGCGAACTGCTGTTGCGCGGCCTGCTGGAACGCTGGTATCTCGAATCCTTTCTGTCGCCTGAAGACTGCGAATTTGTGGAGAAAAACAAGAACGCCTTCTTCAAGGCATACCGGAACCGTGATGGTGTAATCGAGGGAGTGCCGGAGCAGCTGGTTGACACCTTGCTGGACAACTTCACCATCACCGGAACGCCGGATGAACTGGAGAGTCGCATGCCTGAATTGCTGGCATTCCATGCCGCCGGAGTCCATGAACTCTGCTTCCGGTTGCATGACGATCCGGCCGATGCGATTCGTCTGATTGCCAAACACGTGATTCCACACTTGCCGCCAGACTGAGTGGCGCCGGCCTTGCGGCTTGCTGGTGTGCTGCGGGGGACCGGAGGATGTCCGTGATCCTGCAGACATCGCGTCTGATGGTTCGCGAGTTCAGCCTGGCCGATGCGCCGGCGCTGCAGGGGATCTGCGGGAACCGGCGCACGATGCGTCAGGTTGGCGATGGCACCACGCTGGATCTCGCGCGCTGCGAAGAGTGGATAGCTGTGTCGCTGCGCGATTACGCCGGCAAGGGTTATGGCGCCTGGGCAGTGTTCGTCAAGGGCGAGGAGCAGATGGCCGGCTACGCCGGAATCGTGTCTGCTGCGCGCCGCGCTGATCCGGAAATCATCTACGCATTTCAGCCACGCTGGTGGCGGCAGGGGCTGGCTGGTGAGCTGATTCCGGCCCTGCTCGAATACGGGTTTGCGAAGTGCTGTCTGCCACGCATAGTGGCCACGGTGGCACCCGGCAACATCGCTTCCTGTCGCGCGGTCGAGCGGGCCGGCATGCATTGCGCCGGTGAAGAAACCGAGCCGGATGGCAGCAGCATGCTCGTGTACGCGATCGAGGCGCCGCACTGCTGAGTCTTTTCAGCGCAGTACGGGGCGCACCAGTCCCGTGGCCGGCTTGTGTCCGGCTCCCATGGCAGTCGAGAGGATTACCGCGTACTGGCCGACATGCCGTGGCCGGTGGAGCTGCCAGGCAAAGTGATCGACAAAACGCTTGATGCTCGCCGAGACATGAAACGAATGCACCGGCGTGGCGAAGATCACGACATCGGCGGCTTCCATCAGCTGTTGCACGCGGTTCATGCCGCTGTAATTCGGACACACCTGCTGCGCTTGCGTGCATTGCTGGCGCAGTCTGCGTTGCGTTGTACGCTTTCGCAACGACATGTATGATATATGATACATGTGTTTCCAGCGCAGATACCGGAGCCGATCATGAAAATCGATGTACTGCTTGAACCGGACCAGACGCCTGATCAGCTGGTCGAACTGGCGAAGCTCTGTGAACGGGCCGGTATCCAGACCATGTGGCTGCAGAATTACATGTCCAATCGCGATGCCTTTCTGTCGCTGGTGCCCGCGATACTCGCGACCAGCAAGGTCCGGCTCGGCGTCTGTATCGTCAGTGCCTACGAAATGCACCCGGTCAAGATGGCCAATGCCCTGTTCACGCTGAACGAATACGCGAAGGGCCGCGCCGGGCTCGTGATCGGTGGCGGCGGTGAATGGCTGCTGCGGCTGGGCATGAAGACCGACAAGCGCGTCACTACCGTGCGCGAGTCGATCGAGATCGTTGCGCGGTCTTCGGCCGACAAGCCATTGTCCTATCACGGCAAGGTGTTCAAGGCTTACGGTTTCCAGCCGAAGTACGCGACCGACCCTGCGCCGCTGGTCTATGCGGGCGCCAACCGCGAGCAGATGCTGCGCGCAACAGTCGCGGCCGGCAGCGGCGTGATGTACAGCGACATGCCGCGTGGTCTGGTACAGAAGACGACCAATACCGTGCGCGAAGTGCTGCAGGCGGCGAAGCGGCCGGTCGAGGGCTACCGGATCAGCAATATCTGGGCCTGGCACATCAAGCCCGATCGCGAGACCGCGATGAGGGAGGCTCGCCGTGAACTGCTGCTCAGGGGCTGGCTTGACCCGTGGTATACCGAGTCATTCCTGAGCGTGGACGAAAGTGATTTCATCACGCAGAACAAGGGCGCCTTCTACAAGGCTTACCTCGGTCGCAGCGGTGTCGTCGACGGGGTGCCGGAGGAACTGGTCAACCGTTTGATCGATAACCTCACCTTGACCGGAACGGTTGACGAACTGGAAGCGAAGCTGCCGGAGCTGGATGCCTTCGGCGCTGCCGGCGTCAACGAGATCTGCTTCAGGCTGCACGACAATCCGGCCGAGGCGATCCAACTGATCGGCAAGCATGTGGTGCCGAAGTTTTCGGGTCGCGGTTGAGGGAATCGCAGGGGTGCGGGGAATCGCGGGGAATCGCGGCTGAAGCCGCTCCTACGAGGGTGTGGATCGCGGTGTAGGAGCGGCTTCAGCC
>CAUJHF010000058.1 GCA_963204745.1 Pseudomonadota bacterium | reverse complement strand
ATCTTGTTCTCATGGTGGTTCCTTCGACTTGTTCAGGTCGAGGGAACCGTAATTATCTGGAGTGAAATCATGGAAAACCGAAGGAAACCTGCGCCTCGCGCCGCCACGCTCGACATAAACTGCGACTGCAAAGAATATGTGTAATGTTGAGCTCAACATTACACGAGTTCCCTCGGCGTGATGTCGACGCGAACATCGTTCCATTCCTCGGCAGGCAGTTCCGCCAGCCGGCGTTCCATCAGCGCCTCGCCGGTCGAAACGATCTGGATCACGGCGGCATGGCCGGATTCCAGGTCGTTTGTGATCGACCGGATCAAGGTCGGCGTCTTCATCGAGGTCAGCAGATGGCCGAAGAAACGCTGCTTGGCCGACTCGAAGGCCGAGCGAGCGGCGGATTTGGCCTGCCGGTTCAGCGTGCCGGTGGCGCCGGTGATATTGGCCGCCTCCATCGCCGCATCCAGATGGTTGTGGATGATGGCGAAGGCCTCGGCATAAGCGTCGTAGATGCGGGTCTGCTCCGGCGTCAGCGCGTGCTCGACCAGCTCATATTCCACGCCGTCGAAGGAGAGCGAGCGGGCGGTGTAGAGGCCGAGCGCCCGCAGGTCCCGCGCCAGCACCTCCATCGCTGCCACGCCGCCAGCCTCGATGGCCTCGACGAACTCGGCCCTGGTCGAGAACGGAAAATCCTCGCCGCCCCAGAGGCCGAGACGCTGCGCATAGGCGAGGTTATGAACGGTGGTCGCGCCGGTCGCCGAGACATAGACCACACGGGCGTTCGGCAAGGCGTGCTGGAGGCGAAGCCCGGCGCGACCCTGCTGCGAGGCGGCGACGTCGCCGCGTTCTCCCTTGCCGCCACCGGCATTTGCCATCGCATGGGCCTCGTCGAAAATGATCGCTCCATCGAAATCGGAGCCCAACCATTCGACGATCTGCCGGACGCGCGAAACCTTCTCGCCACGGTCGTCGGAGCGTAGCGTGGCATAGGTCGTAAATAGGATGCCTTCCGGCAGCGTGACCGGTCGCCCTTGCGGGAAGCGCGACAGCGGCGTGACCAGCAGGCGCTCCATGCCGAGCGCCGACCAGTCACGCTGCGCATCCTCGATCAGCTTGTCGGACTTGCTGATCCACACCGCCTTGCGGCGCCCCTGCATCCAGTTGTCGAGAATGATGGCGGCGGACTGGCGGCCTTTGCCGACGCCGGTGCCATCGCCGATCATGAAACCCCGGCGGAAGCGCACGGCATTCGCGGCATCCTCGCGTGCGACCGTGACGACATCGAAGGTGGCGTCCACGGTCCACGATCCGGCGAGATGATCGGCATGCGCTTCGCCGGCATAGATGACGGTCTCGAGCTGCGCGTCCGACAGCAGTTCGTGGATGTTGGCCGGGAGGTGCGGGCGATAGCTCGGCTTCGGCGGTGCGACCGAGGCCATCGCGGCGGATTGCACCAGCTTGGTGGGGTGCGCCTGAGAGCTTGAGATACGGATGGCCTGCAATCCGTATTCTTCATAGATGCCGTCGGACAGGCGGCCACCTTCGCCGGTCAACCCGTCCAGGGTGTCGTAGGCGAGCGGTAGGCCCTCGGGTTCGGCCATCTGCGCGGTCGCCGGAGCGGCCTTGGCGGCGCCATTGATCGCTGTTTCCCCATCTGACCGTGGCGGAGAACATCGCCTTCGGGATTCGCAAGCAGCCTGACTGCTCGCAAATCGTCTCCGAGATGCTCGAACTGGTGCACCTGACCGCCCTTGGCAAACGCTATCCGCACGAGCTCTCCGGCGGACAGCAGCAGCGCGTCGCACTGGCCCGCGCCCTGGCGCCCGAGCCTGCACTTTTGCTGCTGGACGAGCCGTTCTCCAACCTCGACGTGGAACTGCGCCGGCGCCTCAGCCATGAAGTGCGCGAGATTCTCAAGGCGCGCAACACCAGCGCCATTCTGGTCACCCATGATCAGGAAGAAGCCTTTGCCGTCAGCGATCAGGTCGGCGTGTTCAAGGATGGCCGGCTGGAGCAGTGGGACACCCCGTTCAACCTCTATCACGAGCCACTGACGCCCTTCGTCGCCAGCTTCATCGGCCAGGGCTACTTCATCCGCGGGCAGCTGCTCGACCCGGAAACCGTGCAGACCGAACTCGGTGTGATTCGCGGCAACCGCGCCTACACCTGGCCGGCAGGCAGCTCAGTGGATGTGTTGCTGCGCCCGGATGACATCGTCTACAAGCCGGACAGCCCGCTGCGGGCGCTTATCGTAGGCAAGACCTTCCTCGGCGCGTCGACGCTGTACCGGCTGCAGCTGCCCACCGGCAATCAACTGGTGGCGATCTTCACCAGCCATGCGGACTACCCCACCGGGCAGGAAGTCGGAATCGCCATCGCCGCCGACCATCTGGTGGTATTTCCGGCACAGGGCAGCGTCGCCGCCCATGAAACGCTGCAGCCGACAACAGCGGCGCGCTAACCCTTCTGCCGGCGCTGGCGGAAGAACTCGCTGAGCACCATCCCGCACTCCTCGGCTAGCACACCACCCTCGACCAGCACCCGGTGGTTGAGAAAGCCCTGATCGAAAAACTGGCCGCGACTGACAACCACGCCGGCCTTCGGCTCGGTAGCGCCATAGACGACGCGCTGGATCCGCGAATGCACGATCAGACCGGCGCACATGCTGCACGGCTCCAGCGTGACGTAGAGCGTCACGCCGGGTAGCCGATAGTTCTGCAGCACCTGCGCCGCATCCCGCACCGCGACCATTTCCGCATGGGCACTGGGGTCGTGCCGGGAAATCGGGCAGTTGAAGCCGCGCCCAATGATCTGCCCGTCCTGCACCAGCACGGCGCCCACCGGCACCTCTCCCAACGCAGCGCCCTGCGCCGCCAGCGCCAGGGCTTCGCGCATGAAGCGCTCGTCCTGGCTGCGGTCGATGATCTGCGGCGTCCTCACTGCCCTACTCCGCCCTGTTTCATACCACCTCGATCGCTGCCATCAACCCGGTTTCCATGTGGTCGATGACATGACAGTGAAACATCCAGACACCCGGATTATCGGCGACCAGCGCGATACGGGCCGTCTCGTTCTTGCCCAGCAGGTAGGTATCGGTGAACCACGGATCGATCTTGCGGCGATTGGACGAGATCACCTTGAAGGTCATACCGTGCAGATGAATCGGATGCTGGTACTGACTGAGATTGCGCAGCTCGAAGATGTAATGGCCATCCTTTTTCAGCGTAGCAATCGGGCGATCGGCACAGGTCTTGTCGTTGATGTCCCAAGCCTCGCCGTTGATCTGCCAGAAGGTATAGGCGCCACCCTGCGCGGCGTCTGTCGACAAGGTACCGGCCCACTCGAAGTTGAAGCGCAGCGTTTCCGCACGCTGCAGATCCGGCTCCGCCACGGGATTGGCCGGCAACGCCGGCGGCCAGTCGCCGGGGACTTCGTCATGCGCCACCGAGCGCAGCGTCGCCAGCCGTAGCGGACCATTGCGCAAGGACAGCTCCGTGCCGGCCTCCGGCACCTTCAGCGCCAGGTCGATACGCATGCCCGGACCGAGCCAGTACTCCTTGCCCAGCGGCATCGGAGCGACTGGATGTCCATCGAGCGCATAGATGCGCGCCTCGCTATCTGGCAGGTTCAGCCGATAGGTCAGGGTGTTGTCGAGATTCAGCAGCCGCAGCCGCACGACCTGCCCGGCCGGCAGATCAAGCGTGGGCGCATGTGTGCCATTCACCGTCGACAGCACGCCCGGCGTGCCGCCACGGGCCGCCTCGCGCGGCACGCTGAATTCGGTGAACGCCCCCTGCTTGTCGACATGCCAGCTTTTCAGGTTGAGCGTACGCTCGTGCCTGAAACCGCTTGGTTCACGCTCCTCGACAATCAGCGGACCGACCAGCCCGCGACCCAGCTGCGCGGCACTACTGGTGTGCGGGTGATACCAGAAGCTGCCGGCATCGTGCAGCTGGAAGCGATAGTCGAAGAACTCGCCGGGCAATACCGGCAACTGCGATACGTAGGGAACGCCATCCATCTCCAGCGGCAGACGAATGCCATGCCAGTGAATGGTGGTGGGCTCAGGCAGATTGTTGATGAAGCGCACCCGCAGCCAGTCGCCCTGACGGCCACGCAGCTCCAGGCCAGGCGCTTGCCCGCCATAGGCCCAGGCAGACGTGACGTGACCGGGCACCAGCTCCACGTCCAGCGGGGCGGCAATCAGTTCGTAGTCATGAGTGGTGATGTCGGCCGGGCGGCCGAGCCAGTAGCGCGCGCCACTGCCGGCGAGACCGACGACACCAAGACCGGCCAGGCCGGTGAGAATCTGTCTACGGGTAAAGGACATGCATGGGCTCCAGCCAGTCCGAATTCATGGGCCCATCAGGCTCGACGCGCCTCTCTGCGGAGGCTGCGCATAGCATGAGGGCAGCCTGGGCTGCCCTCATTGCTTCAGATCACTCCCACTCTATTGTAAACAAGACATTTTTATCTTTTATATTCAATGGCTTATTTTCCTGCTAATTGGTAATACCATGAAAAATACCATGCTCAGAAAAGGCTTAACAATATTTTGAAAAATTGCCTACTGAGCGC
>CAUJHF010000057.1 GCA_963204745.1 Pseudomonadota bacterium | reverse complement strand
CGCGCTGGGGCGCAAGCTCATCCTGCTCCTTGACGATCGCTGCGTAGCGCTTCTTCTGCTCCGCAATGTTTTCCTTTATCCAGCTCTGCGCTTCGAGCTTTCGCGCGGGCTTGGTGTCCTGTACGCGTTTGGTCATCTTTGGAAACTCCGGTGTTGGAGCGGCTTCAGCCGCTGAAGGCGCTCCTGCGGGTACAACTCTCTTGCGTCCAGACTACCTTCTCCGTATGTGCGTAACAGTCGTTTCTTTCTTCGCTATACTTCGAGAATACCGAAGTATATGGCAGTCGCATGAAGCACCCGAACTACAACCACCTGCTGTACTTCTGGAAGGTTGTCCGCGACGGCGGTGTGGCCCGTGCCGCGGAAGCCCTGCACATCACACCGCAGACAATCAGCGGGCAGATCAAGCTGCTGGAAGCTGAACTGAATGGTCGACTGCTGGAAAAGAAGGGCCGGCGCGCGGTACCGACCGAGCTCGGCCTGACCGTCTACGAATATGCCGACGAGATCTTTTCCCGCGGCCAGGAGCTGATACGGGTTCTGCAGGGCGTGACACCGCACGGCCAGCGTACCGTTACCGTGGGCGTGTCCGACGTCGTACCCAACCTCATCGCATGGCGCGCCATCGCGCCCCTGACGCAGGGTGAAAATCCCTTCCGGGTGACATGCCACACGGGCGGGCTCGACACACTGGCAGCCGATCTCGCCGCACACCGCCTGGATTTCGTGCTTTCCACCAGCGCCCTGACGGCGAGCTCGGGGTTTCGCGCCTTCAGCCACCTGCTGGGTGAGTGCGAAATCAGTTTCTTTGCGCCGCCACGCCTGGCGGCCCGGTTGCGCCGGGACTTCCCGGGCAGCCTCGACCAGATACCGTTCCTGCTGCCGACGGAGCGCAGCCCCAACCGGCGCGTACTGGAGAACTGGTTTCTGGAAAACGGCATCACACCGCAGGTTGTCGGCGAGTTTGACGACAGCGGGCTGCTCAAGACTTTCGGCCAGGGCGGACTGGGGGTCTTTGCCGCCCCATCGGCGATCGAGCAGGAAGTCGTCCGTCAGTACAAGGTGAGGATCATCGGCAAGGCCGGCAGTGCGCGCGCGAAATTCTACGCGCTGTCCATGGAACGCAGAATCCGGCACCCCGCAGTCGTGCAGATCGTGGCCGGCGCACGCGGCACGCTGTTCAGCGATTAAGAAGCTTCAGCGCGGCGCCACGGGCATCCAGCGTGCACAGCATCGCAGAGAGGCTGGCCGCTGACGCCCGGATCAAAGTGAATTCAGGAAAGTCAGAAGTTGCGCTTTTTGCCCGGCCGGCAAGGCCCAAAAGGCATTGGTAACGCCCACCGCCTGACCCTGATGGCGGACTATCGCTTCCTCAAGCGCGAAGGACAAGCCGTCGTGCATCAGCCGATTGCGGGTCCGAAGGGCCCACAGTGGTGCCGTGCGAATCTGCGATGCGGTAGCAGCGTACTCTGCGCCGGGCAGCGCCGGAATATCGTCGCCGGTGCCGACATCGTGCAGCAGAAAATCGCTGTACGGGTGAATGATCTTGTTGCCCAGGGCGTTGGGCACCGTGAAGGAGCCGCCGTTGATCACCGTGCCGGGCGCGGCCGTTGTAATGGAGGTCACGTGGCATCCTGCGCAGCCTACTTCAGCGAAAACCTTTTCACCGAGCAGGACGTCGGGTGTAATGACTCCACGCGAAGGTGCCTTGGTGGCGCGCATGAAGTTGGCGAACGCCACCACGTCATCACCCTGGTCCTCTGGCTCAGGCACCGTGTCATACCCCGATCCGAACCCCACAAACACGCCATTGGAGGTGTTTTCTTCGGGCATCAGCGGGCTCGTGATTCCCATTTCATTCAGATAGGCATCGGCCGCAAATGATTCCAGGCTCGCGTGCTGGTTCTTCCAGCCGAACCTGCCCAGGCGCCCGCTACCATCTCCCTCCAGAACCGCAACGGTGATGACGGTGCCCCGGATGGCTTCTGGCTGGCTGTCGCGTATGGCGAGGAGAGTTTCGTTGGCGATTGCCTCGACGTAGCCGTCACCGAGCGTGTTGAGGGAGATGCGAAAGGTGCGAACCATGTCGTCGTAGGCCACGCGTTCCTGGATTTCGGGGTTGGTCGCCCGTGAATGAATCAGTGAACCACCCGCCGAGTCAAAGAATACGCCGTCGGTCAGACGACCGGTTCGGTGCACGGTGACCTGACTCGCTCCACCCGTCACGACGTTCTGGTGACACTCGCGGCAGCTTTGCGCGTTGTAGACAGGGCCAACTCCGTCGGCTGCGTCCTCAACCGCCGAGAAAATGAGCAGGTTGTCGTTGTAGGAGCGCCCCGGCACGGCGTTGTCTTCAATGAGGCTATCAAGATCGGGTCCCTGCGGATCCAGCCCATTGGTGAGGCCGTCGAAACCGGTGGGGGCTTCAGTAGCCAGTAATTCGGGATTCGCCGGGACCGGAAGCCCCCGTGAACGACGCGGGGCCCGTCGCGACGAATCGGCTGTGCCTTGTTCGGCCTGAGCAGCCGCCGATGGCTTGAATCGACTCCCATTCCTTGACGAATCATGCGGTCCCGCCCAAAGCGCGACCGAGCTGAGTACACCGGCAACGGCGAGGACGCCGCTTATCCATTTTGATTCAGTCATTGAAGCCTCCAATCCCTGAGCTCGCAAACGACCCGATGGCCCACTACCCGTCGAGTGGCGGCTGCGGGAATCCATTCCCGCCCAGACGCCAGGATCACGCTAAAGCAACAATGTGGAGCAATTGTGAGCGGCGGGGGTGACTGCGCAATTGCAGCGCAGCGTGCCGGGGTTCGGCATCCTTGCCACAACCCTCGCCGACACCGGGGAGGAGTCTGCTACGCGAGTCGGCGGATCTTCCGGCCGCGCGAGAGTCCGAGTCCACCCAGGGCAAGGCCGAGCAGGCCGAGCGTACCGGGGGCCGGTACAGCGCTGACGCGCCCGTCCTGATCAAAAACGGTCTCGCCGGTTTCATCATCAAGCAGGGACCAGTTCGTGATCGGCGCACCCTCGGCGGTCAGAAGGTCGATGCTGGTCAGGTTCACGGTATTGGCGAAGTCGGCAAAAGCTGTGAAAGTGGCGCCGTTCGGCGGCAAACCGCGACTGGCCGGGTCCTGCAGGCCGACCAGCACTGCAGCTGCCGAATAGAACATCACGTCCAGCGGGTTGGCGACAGAGCCAAGGTAGGTAAAGCTGTAGTTACCCGGACCACTGGCGTTAAGCGCAGCCGGATTCAGGAACACATCGAAAAACGACCCGGTACCCTGCTCGTAGGACCGTGCCAGAAAATCCAGACGGCCGATCGCCGACCCATAGGGCGCGTTCACATTCCCCGTGACGCTGAAATTGAATACAACCTGCCCCGGCGTTTCATCGCTCACAAACTGGACCTGCGTGCGGGATCCCTGCGAGGCGACGACGTTATACGCGCCATTCAGGGTGCTCGCATCGGAAACCTGCAGGCTGGCGGAGGTGCGGGCCAGTCCGAAGCCGTCGATGGAGGCGAAGGTGCCATAGCTGACACTGGTGCCATTCGCACCCAGGATTCCATTCTGATAAACGGCACCGAGCGGGATGTCGTCGTTGTGGCGCTCGCCGCCATCATCGAGGATGACATCGCCCGGATTCCTGATCTCCGCATAAGCCTGGCGGGTGAAGTATCGGGAGTCTGTCGGATCACCGAAGTTGTAGGAGAGAACCGCTGCGCCGGCGACTGCCGGGCCGATCAGCAGCAATGATGCTGCCAGAAGCTTTGGAAAGGATGCCTGGCAGCGATTGCGCGGAGCGATGGCAGACATAGCAGACATAGCAGACATAGCAGACCTAGCAGACATGGCAGTTTGTCCTTTTGTTTTTTTTGCTGTCTGACGGCAACTATAGATGGCCGGCATCACAAAAAGAAGATCCCGGCCTGCCAGGTCACTCCACTTTTATCGCCAGCGTCACATTAAGTTAATTGACCCACAACGGACCGCTGGCGGGGCGACTACTTGCGATTCTGAAGCGCCTCGTTTTCCTTCTTTGAGGAGCTCTTGCCAGGCAACCCCTTCTGCTTGATGGCGAGGCGCTGCGCTTCAAGCACCTGGTTACTGGTGCAATTGGCACCATCGCAATCATCGTCTCTGCCCTGCACCGCGGTCACCGGAGCCGGCGTGGTTGCCTCCGCCTGGGCCTGGTGAGCCTGTCCAGCTGGCAGCACAGCGCCGGGGTCCTTCGCCTGATCTGCAGCACCGGCCGCAGCCGCGAACAGAACCGTCACAGCCAATATCCATAGTCCATTTTTCACAACATCTCTCCCGGGAACACTTGCTTGGAATGGGATCAAAGGCACCGCGGCGCTGCGGCGCGCTGCAAACGGTCATTGATGGCTTCGCCGAGGCCATGCTCCGGCACCGGTGCAACCGCGATGCCGGCAACACCACTGGCATCCAGCGTGCGCAGCATCGCAAAGAGCCTGGCTGCAGCTTCAGTCAGGTCACCGCTGCGGGACAGGTTCAGGCTGCCGTCACGGTGATGCGGACCGAAGCCGAGATAGACCTCGCCTGCCTCCGGCGCGAGCGCATTCATGCGCAGCCGTGCACGCGGTGCATAGTGCGAAACGAGCTGGCCGGGTGCTTCGATATGTCCGGCCGGCGCCGCTGAGATCTCGTCGACGACAGTCAGCAGTGCCTCGCGACTCACGCCACCGGGGCGCAGCAACCGCACTGCCTCACCCGGCAGCACGGCGACGATGGTCGACTCCAGGCCAAGCTGCGCCGGACCGCCATCAAGTACCAGACCGGATTCCTCGCCGAATTCGGCGACCACATCCTGTGCCGTGGTTGGACTGATGTACCCGGAGCGATTGGCAGAAGGTGCGGCCAGCGGGCCGCCGAAGGCACGGATCAGCTCCAGCGCCACCGGGTGACCGGGCATGCGCAGCGCTACCGTCTGCAAACCCGCACGCGCCAGCTCGCAGACCCGGCCGGTAGCTGCAACCGGCAACACCAGGGTCAGCGGTCCCGGCCAGAACCGTGCGGCGAGACGCTGTGCACGATCGTCAAACACGGCCTCGCTGGCCGCCATCCCGGGACTGGCTACATGTGCGATCAGCGGATTGAACTGCGGGCGGCCCTTGGCGGCATAGATACGGGCGATGGCGAGATCACTGCCCGCATCGGCGGCCAGTCCGTAGACGGTCTCGGTCGGCAGGCCCACAAACCCGCCACGACGCAAACACTCGACCGCCCGGGCAATGGCCGGCTCGCTCGCCTTAACGATGTCCATGCGCCGGCCTCATGCGCGGCACTCAGGCTGCTGCCGGCCTGCGGGCCGGAAAAGCCGGCAACCGTGCCAGCAGAATCGTTGCGATAACCAGCATCGCGGCATGCACCAGCAGGATTTCGGTGTAGCCACCAAAGCGATCCACGGCATTGGCAGTCGCCAGCGGCCCCAGGCCCGCACCCAACGAGTACGCGCTGTAGTACCAGGCGTAAATGCTGCTGAAGTGATGCAGGCCGAAGTAGCGGCTGACCAGATAGGCGGTTACATCCACCTCGGCACCAGCGGCAAGACCGGTGAGGATGCCGGCAACGAACGCCAGCCAGCCGCTCGCGCCCGAAGCGAGCAGGAAAATTGCCACGATGGGCCCGAGCAGGAAGGCGATCGCGACACGCGGGGCGAAGATGCGATCCATCAGCCAGCCGGCAGCCACACGACCGAAAAGCAGCGCCACGGCAAGTATCGACAAGGCGTTGGCCGCGCGCATCGGTGTGACACCGCGGCTGATGAGCAGCGGCACCAGGTGCACCTGGATGCTGGTCACTGCGATGCCGATCAGCAGAAAGACCACCAGCATTATCCAGAAGTGGCCGGTGGCCAGCGCCTGCTTCAGCGTCATGCCAGGCGATACAGCGGATTCCTCCGCCTTCTGCTTGCTGCTGGCCGCCGCATCACCGTCTGGCAGCAAACCCATGGACTGCGGCGAGTCGCGCACGACCAGCAGCATGACAGTGCCACCGAACACGATGATGGCGACAGCGATCACCAGCCAGGCGCTGCGCCAGCCAAAAGCGTCGATCGCCCACTGTGTCAGGATCGGCCACGCAAAACCGCCGATACCGACGCCAGCCAGCGTGACACCAAGCGCCAGGCCGCGCTGGCGATCAAACCACAGCGCAATGATCCGCGTGAAGGCGATATGTGTGGTGCCGACACCAAGCACCGCCAGAGCGATGTAGCGCAGGTAGAAAGTGAGGACGTTTGCGTCCTGAAAGTAGAAGGAAGCAACCAGCGCCGCCTCGAAGACCAGGCCAACCAGAATCACGCGCCGGGCACCAAGCCGGTCCACCAGCAGACCGAAGAACGGTGCCACAAAGGTGATCGTCAGGACGGACAGGAAGAGTGCCGCGAATACTTCAGTCTGCGACCAGTCGAATTCTGCCCGCAGGGGTGTAACAAACACGCCGAAAGTATAGGTCAGTACGGTGGCCAGTCCGCAGGCGAGCCCGATGCCGCAGCCAAGTGCGACATACCAGCCATAAAAAAGCTTTTTCATTCATCCGCCCCGTTCACTGCTGGACCATGCCCGTATTGCGACGGGCAAATCAGGTCGCGGAACCGGATTCCGAATAAACCTGCACATCGGTGATGTTGAACAGCGACTTCCAGTCCTTCGCGATCAGCAGATCCATCAGTTCCGAGGGCTTGCCGGCCTTTTTGCGATCCATCTCGGCGTCGATGGTGATCAGCGCCTGGTCGACTTCAGGACCGAACAGGTAACGCAGGTATTCGGTAGGTACGCGCGGCTCCTCGCTGAAACGTCCTTCCGCGTCAAAGGAGGCAGGCAGGATCGGCGGCACGTAGTACACATTGGGTTCGGTGCCGAACTCGGGGTGCAGCGGCAGCGCAACTTTCCACTGATGGACAAGCTTGTGGATCGGACCGTCCAGATCCTCAAGAAAGCCGACGAAGCGCAGACGGCCGGGACACTGGCGCGCACAGGCCGGCGCCACGCCCTGCTCGACGCGCGGGAAACAGAAAATGCACTTCTGCGATTTTCGCTTCACGAAGTTGAAGTACATCTTGTCGTAGGGGCAGGCACGGTTACAGAGCCGGAAACCCTGGCACTTGTCCTGATCGACAAGCACGATGCCGTCTTTCTCACGCTTGTAGATCGCGCGAACCGGACAGGCTTCGAGACAGGCTGGTTTGGTGCAGTGATTGCAGAGACGCGGCAGATAGAAGTGATAGTTGTTCGGATAGTCGCCGGAGCTGGTGTCTTCATCCCAGTTGGCGCCGTATTCCATCGGTTCGGTCTGCTGGAGACGTTCGGCCGTGCCCTTGAAGTACACATCCTCGTGATTCAGCGCAATGGGCTTGCCGTAGTCTTTCTGGTCATGCAGGTCACCGAACTGCAGATTGCCATCCTTCCAGCCCGACTTCGCGCCCTTGGCTTCCCATTCCTTCGGATAGCCGCGACCGGGCTTGGTCTCGACATTGTTCCAGAGCATGTACTCCTGGCCTTCTTCATCGGTCCACAGCGACTTGCAGGCCGCCGTGCAGGCCTGGCAGCCGATGCACTTGTTGAGGTCGATGACCATTGCTACTTGTCTGGACATGTCAGATTTCCTGGGTAGTGGTCAGCGAGAGCGCTTGCGGGTTGTTGGGGATCGCGGCTGAAGCCGCTCCTACGGTCGCTCCTGCGGTCGCTCCTGCGGGCGCCGGGCCGAGGTATTTCTCAAAATCGACCGTGTGGTCGTGATAGGTCTGGTTGGGTACGTAATCGGGCGTGCGGTAGCCGATATGTCCGTAGTTGCCGACCAGAGAGGTCGGCTTGAGCAGGCCACCGGTCGGGATCACGCCGCTGAAATTCTGCCGGCCGCGAAACATCATCGGGTCCCAGCCATGGAACATGAACATCTGCCCCGGCTGCATGCCGGAACTGACATGCGCCATGGCGATGAATGAGCCGAGCTTGTTGAAGGTGCGGATCAGGTCGCCGTCGTTCACGCCGCGTTTCGCTGCATCATCGGGATTGACGTACACATCCGGCTCGCCGCGCTGCAGGCTCACAAGCAAGGCGTCATCGCGCCACATGCTGTGCACACCGTGCCGCGCATGGCCCATGGTCAGCCGCAGCGGATAGCCCTTGATGGCCAGCGGATCGACATGTACCGGCAGCTCTTCGCCTTCCTGCAGGAACCAGTCGTGATCCATGTAGAACTGCTGGCGACCCGTCAGCGTCGCGTAGGGTTTCTTGTCGCGCGTACTGGCAAGGATCTGGTAACTGTAGGGTGCACCGGGGCCGAACTGTACATCGGCTGAATCATCGACGCGGATAAAGCCCTTGCTGGCCAGTTCCTCAAAGGTGATCTTCGGCAGGCCCGCCGAGTTGTCGAGCAAAAACTGGGCCAGATCGCGCGAATTGGTGATCTTGCCATTGAGCGTGAACAGCTCATGCAGCCGGGCGTAGTCGTGGGTGATGGGCTGACCAAAAACCACGTCCTTGACCGGTGGCAGCTGACGCGCGGTCGCTTTGGCGCTGATGGCCCTGGCAAGACGCTCCATGATCGCCCAGTCGTCGGCCGACTCGCCGAGCGGTGGCACCGCCTGGTCGAGTACCTGCACATAGGGTGTGCGGCCCTCCATGACGAAGTCGCGCCGCTCGTAGTGCTGCGCAACCGGCAGAACATAGTCGGAATACATCGCCGTGACGCTCATGTCAGGCGTCATGGTCACAATCGTTTCGAGCTTCGCCAGCACGGTTTCGCGGAAGCGTGTGCCGGCGGCCCGCCAGTTGGCGGTGTTGTGGCCGGCCATGATGGCCATCTTCCACGGGGTCTTGCTGTAATCGGGCAGCCAGCCGTTCTTGATGGACTGCTGGTAGTGCGAATCGATATGACTCGCCAGCTTGTCGCCATACACCTCGGTGTTGAGCCCCTTGCCGTCCGCCTTCGCATAGTCCCAGACGGAGATCGCCGCCACCTTGAGCCGTGGACCGACGCCTTCAAAGACGAATTTCAGCAAGCCATCGGCCTTGCCGAGCTGGGTGGTCTGCATGCCGCCGCCTTCACGCCCCGTATCGCCGGTGAGCGCACACATCAGCAACCAGGCGCGCTGCAGCTTGTCACCATGCAGCCATTTGCAGGAGCGGTAGCCCGCATAAATCATGCCGGCACCGGATTTGGCAAAAGTCCGCGCGATGGCACGGATATTTTCCGCATGCACGCCGGTTATTTTCTGCGCCTGCTCGGGCGTGTAGTCGCGATCGCAGAGCTGTCGTGTCAGTTCGAAAACGGTCGTGACCTCGACCTTGCCCTGCGGTGTTTTCACATTCCAGCGGCCCTCGAGGGCCGGTTTCAGACCGGTGAGCGTCAGGAACTCCGGCTCACGCGGCGCGTGCGGCGCCGCCGGGTGTTGCCCATAGCCGGTACCGGGCGCCTTGACCGGCTTGCCGGTGGCTTCGTCCCAGAAATAGAAGCTGTTGTCAGCACGCTCGCCGGTTTCGCCGAAATCACTGGCGCGCAGGAACTTCTGGTTATCGGTACGCACGAGGAAGGGCAGATCGGTCTGTTCGCGGACATAGTTCCAGTCGATCAGCCGGTCCTTGATGATGGTCTGCACCATCGCCATCGCCAGCGCGGTATCCGTGCCGGGCTTCGGATTGAGCCATTTCGAGGCATGAATGGCCGATGCACTGAACTCAGGGGAAATGACCACGACTTCAGTGCCGTTGTACTTCGCTTCCCAGAAAAAATGCGCGTCCGGAATACGCGTCGCCGCCGGGTTTGCCGCCCAGACCAGGCAGCACTTCGATTTGTAGACCGCTGCCATGTTGTCGCCCGGCAGTTCATAGCCCAGCGTCATGTAGGCGCCGACCGGCAGGTCGCCGACGCCGGCAAAGGTCTCCGGCACGACGATGCCGGTGGCATTGGCGAAACGGAACATCGCGGTGAACGAAGCCTTCTTCAGAATCATCTGCGTGCCCATCGCGAAGGTGATCGCGTCCGGGCCTGACTCTGTCGCGTGTTCGATGATCTTGTCGGAAATCTCGCTGATCGCCTGGTCCCAGCCGATGCGCTCCCACTTGCCGGCACCCCGCTCGCCTGCCCGTTTCATCGGGTAGAGGACGCGCTGTTTGCCATACATGTATTTGGAGTGGCGGATTCCTTTCTGGCAGCCACGCGGCCCGTAATCGGGCGTGTCCTCGTCACCCGAGCGGCCGTACTCGCCCTGCTGCTCCTCGCGCCAGACGATACCGTTCTTGACGTACACGTTGAAGGCACAGTGCCCGGTACAGTTGATGCCGCGACTGCCGCGCACAACCTTGTCCCAGGTCCACTTCTTGCGCATCAGGTCTTCCCAGGCGCCATAGACAGGCGGCGAGGCGGCCATCACCTCGCCCGGCACCATGTACTTGAGCGAAAGGGCAGCTGCAGCGACACCGGAATGTTTGAGGAACGTTCTTCTGTCAGTGATCGCAGTCATTTGTTGCGCTCCCGCTCCGGTCCTGAGGGTCGGATGATAAGGTATCGAAGCCGTACCTGTTACAGCAATCCCGACTTCACCAGTCGCTCGATATTCGCCTCCTGCCGTCGCCGGAACGCGTCACGACTCGGTGGCTCAACCACCTTGCCGTCCTGAAGCAGGAAGTTCCCGCCGTGGTATCGCGCCCTGGCATAGGTACTGGCGTAGATTTCGAAGGGCTGGCGCGACATTACATTCGACATGGCGGTGCGGCGCCGTGTGCGACGCAGTGCACCGACGTCGATGACGGCATTCGAATTGAAGGCTTCGCCACCCTGCGCGGCTTCGGCCAGCACATGGCCGTTGTAGTCCACGATCTTCGACATTGCGCTGCAGGTGTAGGCCGGAATTGGCGTGTCATCGATGGTCGCGGTATTTGCTGAAACGACGAAGACCTGGTTTTCGATGGCGCGCGCGCGCCGGCAGACCTCCTTGATCGTGAGTTCTGCGCTGCCCGGTTCACTGGTCGGGTGCAGGATCACCTCGGCACCACGCAGGGCCACGCAGCGCGTGATCTCCGGATAGAGAATCTCCTCCGAAGCGATGGTGCCGAGATTCCCGATCTCGGTCTTTGCCACCGGAAAGACGCCCTCTTCGCCGTAGATATCCAGATACTTGTCCCACACATCGTGCGGAGTCGGCTCAAAGCAGGACGTGAGACGCCGGTAACGCAGGATCACATCACCATTCGGACCGATGATGAAGCAGGTCTGGAAGTAGAGTTCCGGGAAATGCGGGTCGATCTCGTAGACATTGCCCGACAGGAACAGGTTATTCTCCTGCGCCACCTTGCCGAGCGCCTCGTATTCAGGCCCGTTCTGTTCCAGACAGGCGCGGTCACGCCATTCCTGCACCGACTCGCGCATCGGAAAGCCGGTCAGCGTGTATTCCGGCAGGGCCACCAGCCTGACCGGCAGGCCATAGAAAAAGCGCAGAAAGTTGGCGGCAGTCGCGGTGAATTCGCCGATGCGCCGGATGTTTTCGTCGATCTTCGCGCGCGAAGACGGCCGATCCGTGCAGCGATTGACTCCCTTGACTGAAACCTGGAGTGCGACACCGATGAATTCCGGGCCGGCCTGCGTGTCACCGGTCGGTGCTGCGCCGGCCTGTTTGCTGTCCGCCATGCTGTCTTCCTGCTGAATGTCCGGGAGAGTGCTCAGTATAGTGGGCTGTCCGGATAGTGGGCCGTCCGGGATTCCCTGAAACCACGTGATGGGCGGTCCGCATGGCAGTTAGCTAAGCGACATCGCCGGAGGTAGGATCAGTCGGAGGAGGTGTAAAACGATGCCGAGCCAACCCGTCCCCCCGGCGACCTGGAATCGCCCCGGAATGATTCCGACGCTGAACGACACGGGCTTCATGTTCGAGGTCCGGGATTCCTTCACCAACGATTTCATCAGTTATGCCGGCCAGACCACCCTGCCCGTACTGGAACTCGGCTGTGCCTATGGCGTGGCCAGCATTCCGGCGCTGGAAGCCGGCGCGCGGGTTACCGCGTCCGACATGGAACCGCGGCATCTCGAAGTCCTCAAGGACAAGGTGCCCCCGCATCTGCTCGGGAATCTCGAACTGGTCGTGGCAACGCTGCCGCAGGCCGAGTTTCCTGCCGGCCGGTATGGTGCAATCCTCTGCTCGAGGGTCCTGCATTTTCTCAGCGGTGAGGACATCGAGACCTCGGTGCGCAAGATGGCGCAATGGCTCGCCCCTGGCGGTCGCCTGTATCTCGTCGCGGACACGCCTTACGGCATCTGGCGGAAAAAAATTCCCGAATTTGAAGCGGGCAAGGCCGCCGGCATGCGCTGGCCGGGGATGATGGTCGGGCTGCACAACTACATTGCCGCCGACCCGCCGCCCAAGCCGACCGAGAAGCCGCCGTTCATGAACGTGCTGGACCCCGAGTTGCTGGCCAGAACCTGCACCGAGGCCGGTCTTGAAGTGGTCGAGGCAGCGTTCATACCGCGACCCGACTTTGGCGGCTTCGGCCAGATGGATGGTCGCGAGAATGCGGGTGTACTTGCCGTCAAGGCCGGCTGAAACTGTGCTCTCAGGGGGACCGGGACATGAGCATGGGCTTTCTGCGCCGCGCTGGCAGCGTCACCGCGTCCGCCCTGATGTCACTGACTGTTGCGATACCGCTGCCTGCATCTGCCGATGAAGAAATCAGCGAGGTAATCGTCACCGCACGCAAACGCGAAGAGCGCCTGCAGGAAGTACCGTTGTCGATCACCGCATTCGATGCCGATGCGCTGAAAGACCGCAACATCCAGTCTGTCTACGATGTCGCAACCTTCACCCCCAACTTCAGTTTCACCCGCAACGTGGTCGGCCGGCGCCTCGACGCACCGAGCATCCGCGGCCAGTTTTCGCCGCTGAACAACTTCGGCTCGGAAGGCAACGTGGCCTTCTACGTGGATGGCGTCTATATCAGCGGCACTTCCAGCAGCCTGACGGCCGACAACGTCGAGCGCATCGAGGTTCTGCGCGGGCCGCAGGCCGCGCTGTTCGGCCGCGCGGCCTTTTCCGGCGCGGTCAACTACGTCACCCGGGCGCCCACCAACGAGATCGAGGGCCAGGTCTATCTGAAAGGCGGCGAAGACAGCGACTACAAGACCTCCGCATGGGTCAGCGGACCGCTGATCGCAGACAGGCTCCTGTTCTTCACCTCGGCCAGCTGGGAGTCGGTCGACGGCCAGTGGCAGAACTCCATGAACCCGTCGAATCCCTGCGGACCGGGCGAAACACTTGCCGATGGCTGCCTGACGCTGAGCCGGCTACCAGACGGCTCACCGCGCTACACGCTTGCCTGGCCGGAAGGTCAACCGCCCTCAACGCAGATGGACGACGACACCCCGCTCGGCGGCGAGAGCACCTGGAATGTCACCGGCAAACTGACCTGGAACGTCAGCGACGCGCTGCAGGTGAACTTCAAGGCCGAGTACACCGAGACGGATGATCAGCATTTCGCGTCGCTGTTTCAGCCTGCCCTCGCCTGCTACGTACCCGAGGGACCGGCCTGCGAGATCAGGGCGGACGGCCTGCGAGCCGTCATGAACATCGCTGATCTGCGCGAAGGTGCCACCTCGTCACTGTTCGGCACCACGGTGGGTGGCGAATTCGTTCCCAGCACCGCGCGACCCGCATCCTTCATCGGCACCCGCAGCGAAACCCGCCGCTACCTCGCAGAAGGTGTCTATACGATCAGGGACTGGGAGCTTTCAGCGCGGGCCACGCTGAATCATCAGGGCCTCGAAAGTTTCAAGGACCTCGACCGCTCGCCGTACTGGGGACCGCTGTACGGTGGCGTGTTCGAGACCGGCGAACTGCAGCGCTGGAGCGATCATTCCTACGAAGTCCGGGCAACTTCGCCGCAGGACAAGCCGGTACGCACCACAGCCGGCGCCTATTACTTTCGTGCCGACAACAACTCATTCCAGCGCGAATTCACCGGCTTCTGCAACCGTGTTGAGTACGGCCTGCCGGAGATCGACGGCCAGCGCTCCTGGACGCTGAATGCCGACAAGGAGAACAAGGCGGTCTTCGGCGGCATGGAATACGACATGCCGGGCAACGTCACTCTCGCAGTTGAAGGCCGCTACGCAAAGGACTCGCCGGTACAGTACGCCGCAAACGGCGTCCGCGCGTCGGCCAACTATTACAGCTTTACGCCGCGGGCAACGCTCACCTGGAAACCCACCGAGGACCTCAACCTCTACGGACTGGTCGCCAAAGGCAACAAGCCCGGCGGCTATTTCTATGGCTACTTCGATGCGGCGGTGATCGCCGCCGGCTCCGGCAGCACAACCGAGGCCATCGAAAATGGCGATGCCATCATCAAGGAAGAAAATTCCTGGACTTACGAACTGGGTGCGAAAACCCAGTGGCTGGATCGCCGGCTGACGGCCAACGTATCGCTGTTCTATATCGACTGGAAAAACCAGGCGATCAATGAGGTGCGCAATATCCAGTGGGTCTGCGCGGACACGGGCAACACTTCGCAGGTGCCCAACAACGTCATCCGCAACGTCGGCAAATCTGCCGTGATGGGCAGCGAGGTGGAGCTGGCGCTGGCCGCGACAGACAACCTGCGTCTGGCCCTGAACTACGGCCTCGCGGCCACGGAACTGAAGGACTACAAGTCGGTGATCGACCAGGTCAGCGAGGTTATCGTCGATGCGGCGGGCAAGGAAGCGCCGCGCGTACCCAGACACACGCTGACCACCTCGGCTACCTATACACGGCCTTTCGGTGATGGCGGCGCCAGCTGGTTCCTGCGCGGCGACTATGTATACAACTCGAAGACCTGGCTGGAAGCCGATAACGTGGTCTACGTCGGTGCGCTCAACCTCGTGAATACGCGCTTCGGCATCGAATCAGACCAATGGACAGCCACCATTTATATAGACAACCTGAGCGACGATGACACGCCGCTGCTGGCCACGCAGTTTCCGAATTTCGACCGGTTTCCGAACGTGACGACGGCTTTTCACGTCGTCCCGAGACGCGGGAGAAATGCCGGGCTCACGCTCCTGCACCGCTTCTAGCGGTGCCGCTTCCGGCTGCGCAGCAGGAGCACCTTCTGTGGGAGCGCCTTCAGGCGCGATTCTTCTCTGCGGCCGGGATCGCGCCTGAAGGCGCTCCCACAGAAGGCAGCCCCCACTGAAGGCGCTCCTGGCGGGGGATAACCCGCGCCGGTTCAGCGTGCCGGCTTGTAGGCCGGATTTTCCGGCGGCACCTCGGCGGCATAGGCTTCCCAGGTGCCGCGCACCGCAACCTGCGGCCAGTGATCGGGTACCTGCAGGGCGTCTGGCGCATTCTTCTCGATATAGGCCAGCACCTTCGGTGGGATGTCGCCCGGTCCCTTGAGTCCCTTGTGACTGAACATCCGGCCGAACAGCACGCCGGACTCGGCCAATTCGTGACCACCCATGCGCATCCACGGCCACCACTGCGAGAGCCGCGAGAAACCCGCGATGAAGCGGCTCGAGGGCACACTGCGATCCTGCATCTGGCGGAGCGACATGCCGAAGGTGAAATGCTCCGACGGACTGATGCGCGGACCGGTGCAGGCTTTGGGCCAGCCCTCGGCATTGACCGGGTTGGTGTACTCGTGTGCGTAATCCCAGGCAAGCATCAGGTCGTCGCCGTAGGTCTCGAAGGGCAGAATGAATGGCACCTTGCCAGCCATGTTCCGTTCCGTCCCCTCATTCATCAGCGTTGCATCATCTTTGGCAGCGCCCATTGCAAAGCGCGGCATCTCGGCGGTCAGCTTGCCGCCCATGTTCAGGTTGTAGAAATTGAAGACCTTGACGGTCTCGCCCGTGAACGGGTTCTTCCAGGTATCGAGGATGTCGCCGGTGGCGAGATCGGTGAAAAAACCGGTTTCCTTGCCGCGGATCCAGCAGTTGCCGTCACTGTCGATCTTTGACTGCATGACACCGGTACCGGTGTAACCGAACAGCGGCATGGCCCGCTTCGTGCCGATGCGCGCATACATGAGGCCGTGAAACCCGCTGAGAACCGGTTCGTCGTAACCGCCCCAGATCTTGCCGAAGGCATACAGGTTGTCATAAGGATCATTGAAATCCAGCGACTTGCCGGCAGCGGCCTGTACCGGCTTGCCAACCGCCATGAGGCCGACACCTGTGGCAGCGAGCGCGGCGATGGCGGAACGCCGATTGACGAGAAGACCATTGACCAGCTCAGAACTCATCGCATCACTCCCCGGTTGAATCAGTCTGCATTTAAACCTAATGCGCGCAAGGGCGACAGCGCTGCAGCTCCGGAAACGTGACGCGTTGCGAGGCCAGTGCGCCCTGCGGTTGCTAGATTTCGCCCATCTGGCCCCGTACCGGCAGTCAGGGCGCGCAGCGCCTGCGAGGCACCAGCAGCTCATGTCCCCAGACCATGCATCTGCCCGGCAGTGGGCACCCGGCGATACGCCCGACGCTCCGGTCGCGGATCCGCAGCTGCGCGCGCCCGGGACGCCAAACTCTGCCGGTTCGGAACCGGCTGAATGTGCCTCGCTCGCACACATACTCGACACCCGCAACCATCGCCCCATGCTGCGCCTGCAGGCGCTGCAGATCATCGAAGGCGTCTGCCGCAGCCTGGACCACACGCACCGCAACGGCTCTGCACATGGCGACGTGCGGCCGGAGAAGATCTTCGTCACTGCGGAAGGACGCGTCCGACTGACCGGCCACGGCGATACACCCACGGCTGCATATGCCAGTTGCGAGGTGCTGGAGGGTGCGACACCCGTGGCGGCAGACGATCTGTTTTCCGCCGCCTGCACCGGCTACCAGCTGCTTGCCGGCGAATCGGCCTTCGGGGCAAGTACCGCCTTGCAGGCCGAAGCAGCCGCGCAACGTCCGCCACGGATTCCGCACCTGTCGCCCGGACAGTGGCGTGCACTCGACCGAGCACTCGCATTCCGGCGAGCAGATCGTCAGCCGGACATCGACACTTTCCTCAACGAGCTGCGCAGTCACTACCCGGGCCAGGCAGAAATCGACGCGACGGCATCTGTAGCGGCCTTGCCGATTGCAAACACGGCAGAAAATCGCCGCCTGCGACTGCCGTTGCTGGCAGCAGGCGTCACGGGAATCGCCGTCATCGGCATTGCGCTTGGCGGGTGGTTGTTACGCACTCCCGAAGCGCCCGCGAGCGCTGCGCCAACTGTTGCGACACCCGGACATGGACCGGGCGGGCTCATCATGCGCACGGAAGAAGGCGCGCCTGTAGCCACAGCCGTACCACCTGCAGTGACAGCAGATGCGCAGGCGGCACTGCCGCGGCCGGATACGGCCTTGCCTCCGCGGCCGCAAGCCGAGGCGGTTGCTCCCGTACCGGCAGCGGTCCGCGCAGAACCAGAGCCCGCTGCAACCATAGCGGTGGCGATCAGTTCAAGGCCGGATCTGCCACGTGCCGTCGTCGGACCGCCGGAACCGGCGGCACCGCTGACACCCTTGATCGCTCCACAGCCGGTCACGCCCGCCTTGCCCGTACCGGCTGCACCCGCGATTGCCCTCGGCACTGCACCCGCCGCGGACGCGAATGCATATGTCGTACCCTTCTCAAGCCTGAAGGTGCGCCATTACGTCGACCCCGACTACCCGCGAAACGAGCGGGGCGTGCGTATCGCCGGATGGGTGGATGTGCGCTTCGGCGTCGATGAGGCTGGTCGCACCACCGACCTGCAGGTTACAGCTGCCGAGCCAGTGGGCCTGTTTGAAGATGCCGCACTCTCCGCTGCACGCCGCTGGCGTTTCGCACCGGTTGAGTCGCCGGCCGGCTCGAATCAGAAAGTACGCAGCGAGATCCGCGTTCGTTTCACACCTGACTGAGCGCGACTGCGCCGCTAGAGACCAAGCGGGCCGAAGACATCGCGCCGGCGGAAGATGCTCATGAAGAAGCGCCGGCGCACCTTGCCGTTGGTCAGCCAGCGGACTGCCGCGCCATTCCTGCCGTGCCCGGCAAGCATTCCGGCAACCAGAAAGGGCGTTACGGTCTCCACCGTGTCAGCAAGAATGTTGAGGATCTTCTTCGATCGCTCCCAGTCCCTGTTGCGCCGTTCGGGCGGCGGCACCAGAAGGTCGGTTATCACGATGCCGGGGCTCAGATAACCGACGCTGACCGGCGACTTGCCAAGCTCCTTCGCCAGTGCTTTGGTGAGATAGGCAACCGCATACTTGGAGGTACCGTACGCCGCAAGCGTCGGGCGTACCGAACCGTTGCTGCCGAAGCCCTCCATGTTCCAGATCATGCCGCTGCCCTGCTGGTACATGGCAGGGATCGCCACACGGTTGCAGTTCATCAGTCCGATGACATTGGTGTTGATGGTCTTGACGTAGTCGTCCGGCGGCAACATGAAAAACGGCACTTTGATGCCGTCCCGGCCGGCGTTGTTGACCCAGATATCCACGCTGCCCAGGCCCGCGACCGCGGCTTCCCAGAGCCCCTGCACCTGGGCGTAGTCCGCGACATCGCACACCTTGCCGACGACTTTCCGGCCCGGAAACTCCGCCCGCAGCCCGGCCAGCGCCTTCTCGACTGCCGCGGAGCCTCGACTGGAAACGACGACATCGTGGCCCAGCTTCAGGAACTCCCGGGCCAGCCCCAGACCGATGCCCTTGGTACTGCCGGTAATCACCACATTCATGCGCAGCCACCTCGGGAGCCCAGGAGGGCTGATTGTGCCCGTGCGGTAGCAGTCCTGCACCTGGCCAGTACCGTGGCACCCGTCCAGAGAGTAGAATCCGCGCCGGCGAAACCCTGCAGCTTCCGACTCCGGTAGCGGACAACAGAACACCTATGCGAATTCCAGCCCTGCTGATTGCGGCCGTCTTTGGCGCCGTGACCGTGACCCTGTGGGGGCTGGCCAACCAGCCGGTTGCGGAACCGAAGTGGCCGCAACGCATTCAGGGCTTCGCCTTTTCCCCCTACCACGCCGATCAGGATGCGGTAGCCGGCGACTTCCCCCGCGTCGAGCAGATTGAAAGCGATCTGCTTCTGCTCAAGGACCGCACACGTTCCATCCGCACCTATACCACCGATGGCACGATCGGCGAGGTGCCGAGGCTCGCCGGGAAACACCAGATCAAGGTCGCGCTGGGCGCCTGGATCGATGCCCGTTTTGCGCACAATGCAACCGAGGTCGAGCGCGCCATCCGTCTCGCGCGCCGTCACGACAACATCATCCGCCTGATCGTCGGCAACGAGGTCATTCTGCGCGGCGATATTCCGCTCTCGGACCTCACCGCCTATCTGGACAAGGTGCGGAGCGCAGTCAGGCAACCGATCAGCACCGCTGAACCCTGGCATGTGTGGCTTCGACACCCGGAACTGGCCGAGCACGTCGACTATCTGGCCGTACACATGCTGCCGTACTGGGAAGGCATATCGGCCGAAAATTCCATCGCCTATATCGATGACAAGGTTGCGGAACTCGAGAAGGCCTTTCCCGGCAAGAAGATCGTCCTCGCCGAGGTCGGCTGGCCCAGCAACGGCCGCACACGGGAAGCGGCTGTCGCCTCGGATGCCAATGAAGCGATGTTCCTGCGCCGGTTTCTCGCTCGCGCCAAAGAACAGGGCTACGTCTATTACCTGATGGAAGCCTTCGACCAGCCCTGGAAGGCACAGAGCGAGGGCTCTGTCGGTGCCTACTGGGGCGTCTGGGACGTGGATCGTGAGGCCAAGTTCGCATTCAAGGCGCCAATCGTACGCATACCCGAATGGCGCACGCTGGCAGCTGTGGCAGTCGCACTGGCCCTGATCATGCTGACGGTCTTTTCTCTCGACGGACGCAGGCTGGCCAATTCGGGCCGCAGTTTCCTGGCTGTCGTTGCCTACGCAACGGCGACCACCGTGGTCTGGGTACTTTACGAGTATTCGCAACAGTACATGACCGTCACCACGGTGCTGGTCGGTGTACTGCTGCTCATCGGCACCATCGGCGTACTCGCCGTACTGCTGGCCGAAGCTCATGAGTGGGCTGAAGCACAGTGGGCCACCGCGCGGCGACAGTTGCCGGCCTCTGCCGCTGGCGACAGCGATGGAGCGGAGGCTTGTCAAAAAGTTTCGGTGCATGTGCCTTGCTACAATGAACCGCCGGCGATGGTCATCGAGACCCTCGACGCGCTCGCGAAGCTCGACTGGCCGGACTTCGAGGTCCTGGTCATCGACAACAACACCCGCGACGAAGCGGTATGGCGACCGGTCGAGGCGCATTGCGTTGCGCTCGGTGCGCGCTTCCGGTTCTTCCATGTGGCACCGCTGGCCGGTTTCAAGGCCGGCGCACTCAACTTCGCACTTCGTCATACCGACCCTGCGGCAGGGATCATCGCCGTCATCGACAGTGACTACGTGGTGCGTCCGGAGTGGCTGCGCGACATGCTGCCCGCCTTCGCCGACCCGAAACTGGCCATCGCACAGGCGCCGCAGGATTACCGCGACGCCGTCGAGAGCGCATTCAAGGCCAGTTGCTATGCCGAGTACGCGGGTTTCTTCCACATCGGCATGGTCACGCGCAATGAACGCAACGCCATCATCCAGCACGGCACGATGACGCTGGTCCGGCGCACGGCACTCGAATCCGCCGGCGGCTGGAGCGAATGGTGCATTACCGAAGATGCGGAACTCGGCCTGCGCCTGTTCGAGCAGGGCTGGAGCGCAAGCTACAGCCCGCGCTCCTACGGCCGCGGCCTGATGCCCGACACCTTCAACGACTTCCGCCAACAGCGTTTCCGCTGGGCCTACGGTGCGATGCAGATCCTGCGCCGACACGCTGCTGTACTGTTTCGCTGGAAAGACCGCTCGCTCACACCGGGTCAGCGTTACCACTTCCTGGCCGGCTGGCTGCCGTGGATGGCCGATGGCCTCAACCTGCTGTTCAACGTTGCGGCACTGGGCTGGTCGATCGGCATGATCCTGGCACCGACCGTGATCGATCCGCCGCTGCTGATCTTCTCGGTACTGCCGCTGTCACTGTTTGCCTTCAAGGCCGCAAAGCTCATCGACCTGTACCGGAGTTGCGTGGGTGCGCGCCCACGGCAGATTGCCGCCGCCGCGCTGGCCGGGCTCGGTCTGTCGCATACCGTCGGCGTGGCGATACTCTCGGGACTCATCACCAGTGGCAAGCCCTTTTTCCGCACACCCAAGCAGGCGAAACGACACGCCGTGCTGGCAGCCTTGTCCTCGGCGCGCGAAGAGTGGCTGATAACCATCGCCCTGCTGCTTGCGGCCTGGGGCGTCAGCGCCATCGAGCTGATGGGCAGCCCGGACCTGTCGGTCTGGATTCTGGTGCTGCTGGTGCAGACCGTGCCGTATCTGGCCGCGATCATCATGTCGCTGGTCAGTGCCCTGCCCCTGCCGGCCCGGCTCATCGGCATACCGAAGCCAACCCGCCATCAGGTGCCCGCTGCCGACGGCGAATACGCCAGCGCTGCGAGCCGGCCCGGAAACAGCTGATGCATTCAGTCGCGGAAGCCCGCAGGCCGTCGTGCTGCCGGATCAGTCGTCGCACGCAAGGCATCAATAGGCTTTGCGTCCGACCAGTGGCGCCCTGCGCCGGGAATGCCCCGCATTTCGACTAGGCGCGACGGCGTGTGGCCGCTACCATCATTGTTCGCAACACTTCCATCCGGAATCGGCCCATGATTTCTGTCCTTCGTCTGCTGTCCGTCGTCGGGCTGCTCGCTGTCGCAAGTGCCGGGCACGCCGAGCAGTGGCTGCACTATGGCGGCGACGCCGGCGGCCAGAAGTACTCGCCGCTCGACCAGATCAACACGGCCAACGTCGCCCGGCTGGAAGTCGCCTGGCAATACAGTACGGGCGAACTCACACGCCGCCCCGAATTGCAGAGCAAGTGGGCCAAGGTGCAGGTGAATCCGATCCTGCTGCCCGCAGCCGCCGGCGGTCACCTGATGATCTGCACGCCCTTTGGCCGGGTGATCGCGCTCGATCCGGCCACCGGCACCGAACGCTGGGTACATGAACCCGATACACGCGTCGGCGGCTATGGCACCCCTGAAGATCCGGAAGGATTGAAAAGCCCCGGCTTCACCAACTGTCGCGGTGTCGCTTACTGGACAGATCGCAGTGAAGCGCCGCCTGCTTTCTGCGGCCAGCGCATCTTCGTCGCCACGCACGACCTGCGCCTCATCGCGCTGGACGCACCGAGCGGGAAACCCTGTCCGGACTTTGGCCAGGGCGGCACGGTTGCACTCGAAGCCACAGTCCTCGCCGCACACCCGCCGGCGGCCATCGGTGAAGTGAAATTTTCCGGCCCGCCGCTGGTCATCAATGATGTGGTCGTACTCGGCACCTCGGTGCGCGATTTCTATCGCGCCGATGCGCCGAATGGGTCCGTACGCGCGTTCGATGCGCGCAGCGGTGCGGCGCGCTGGAGCTTCGACCCGGTACCGCGGAGCGCCGAAGATCCTGCCTATGGCGGCTGGACCGAAGCGGGTGCGCGCGATACCGGCGCCGGCAATGTCTGGGGCCTGATGAGCGCAGACGTTGAGCGCGACCTGGTGTTCATGCCCACCTCCAGTCCCTCGCCGGATTTCTACGGTGGTACCCGGCCTGGCGACAATCGCTACGCCGATTCGATCGTCGCGCTGCATGGCGCTACCGGCAAGCTGGCCTGGTATTTCCAGACCGTGCATCACGATGTCTGGGACTACGACAACGCGGCTCAACCAACCCTGGTCGAACTCAGCAAGGACGGCAAGCCCTTCCCGGCCGTGATCCAGGCCACCAAGACCGGCATGCTGTACATCTTCAACCGGGAAACCGGCGAGCCTTTCTTCCCCATCGAAGAGCGCCCCGTACCCCAGGGCGGCGTGCCGGGCGAAGTGCTCTCGCCCACCCAGCCCTTTCCGGTCAGACCGCCACCGCTCGTGCCTCATGAGTTCAAGGCAGAGGATTTCTGGGGCATGACGCCCTGGGAGCGCAACGCCTGCGTGAAAGCCTACGGCAAGACGCGTTACGGAAAAATCTTCACGCCGCCATCGGCCGAGGGCACGATCATGGTGCCATCCAGCGCCGGCGGCGTGAACTGGGGCGGCGTCGCGGTCGATCCGGAGTCGAAGATCCTCGTCACCAACGTGTTGCGCCTCGCCCACTTCGCGCAACTGCTGCCTGCGACAAAGGCCGAAGAAGTTCGCAAGAGCATGCAGGAAAACATGATGGGTGCGCCCGCCCGGATACTCGGCACGCCCTGGGCCATAAAGCAGTCGGCACTGTTGTCGCCGCTGAACCAGGTGCCCTGTACGGCACCGCCCTACGCGGAACTGGTGGCCGTCGATCTGCAGCAGGGCGAGATTCTCTGGCGCGGCACGCTCGGCGTCTGGGACCATACCCTGCCGCCACCGATGGCTGCGCCTTATTCGCTGCCGTTGCCGCTGAAGTGGGGCACGCCGACTTTCGGCGGTCCGATGCTGACCGCTGGCGGACTGGTATTCATCGGCGCCACCGGTGATGACCGGCTGCGCGCTTTTGATCTCCGCAATGGCAAGGAGATCTGGAATGCTATCCTGCCGACCGGCGCATTTGCCGTACCCATGAGTTACGAGATCGGCGGCCGGCAATTCGTGGTCGTCGCCTCCGGCGGCCATGCCTTTGTCTACCAGAAAGCGGGCGACCAGATCACGGCCTTCGCACTGCCCGAAGCGCAACCCTAGATACACCGAAGCACATTCAGGACGAATACATGACGGATACACCAGGGGCGGGCCCGCTGAAGGCCAGGTTACTGCTTGGCTTTGGCGTGATGCTGTTCGCCATCGGGCAATCACTGACCTTCGTGATCATCGCACCGCTGGTACGCCGGGTCGGCTGGGATCCGCAGAGTTTCGGTATCGCGCTCACCCTCGCCAATCTGCCGCTGGTGTTCGGCGCACCGTTCTGGGGAAAGCGCAGCGACAAGGTCGGCCGCAAACCGGTGTTCATCACCGGCGTCATCGGCGCCGCGATCGGCACGCTGACCGTTGCCATCATCATGCAGCTTGGCCTGAGCGGCGTAATGACCGGCATGAGCCTGCTGATTCTGTTCGCCGGCGCGCGCGCCTGCTACGGACTGGTGGCCTCGGCGATCTACCCGGCTTCAACCGCCTACATGGTGGACATCACCGACGTGCAGCACCGCGGTCAGGGCATGGCTGTGATCGGTGGTGCGAACGGCCTGGGCTCCGTGCTCGGTCCTGCACTCGCGGCAGCGCTGGCCTACTTCGGCGAACTGGTGCCGATGTATACCGCCGCTGCAATCGGCTTCTTCGGCGCAGCGGTGAGCTACTTCCTGCTGCCGGAGACCAACCGCCATATCAGCACCAAACCGCGCGTCGCGCTGAAGCTGTCTGACTCGCGGCTGCGGCCCTTCATCATCATCTGGTTCTGTTTCTTCATCACCTTCATGGGGCTGCAGCTGATTCTCAGCTTCTATCTGCAGGACGAGTTCGGCATTCACGACGCCAAGGAACTGGTGCGTACCGCAAGCATCATGCTGGTCAGCATGGCGGCGATGATCGTGGTGATGCAGGTCGGCGTGTTCCAGTTCTTCAAGATCCGGCCACACATCCTGCTGCGCGTCCTCGGCCCCCTGTTCGTCCTCGCGCTGCTCATCATCGTGCTGGCACCAAACACGATCGTAATGGCACTGGGCTTTGCCGTACTCGGTCTGTCTTTTGCCTGCGCCAATCCCGGTGTGAACGGCAGCGCCAGCCTGCAACTGCAGCCCTGGGAACAGGGGGCAGCAGCGGGATTTCTCGGGGCCGGTACGACGCTCGGCGCGATTCTCGGGCCGCTGGTGGGCACGCAGATCTACACGCAGCTCGGCCACAAGGCACCGATGATCATCGGTGCGGTGGTGATGGGGCTGGTCAGCCTCTATACGCTGACCATCAAGGCGCCGGAGCGGGCGAAGCCGCCCGTCGCAACATGAGCGCGGCCAGCCGACCAGACCGGATCAGATCAGCGTAATCGATGCGCGGATCCCCGAGGCCGCGCAGATCAGCTGCGACGGGCGAAACGCCGGGTCGCAAGACCGGCGAGACCGGTCAGCAGCAGCCAGACGCCGGCCGGTGCGGGAACAGCGCTGGCGGTAACAGTAATTTCGGCGCCGGTCAGATCGACAAGCTGGCTCCCCAAATCAGTGCCGTAGAAGAAGCCATACCAGTTATTGATTGCCAGGCCGATAGTGCCAAGCCCGGCGTCGAGCAGGTTCACGGAAATATCACCCAGCTTGTTGACCCCGTCCAACCCCGCAAAATTGCCGAAGTGGATCTCGTAATCGCCATCCGCATAACCAGTGCCGTGGCCAGTAAAAGACGGATCGGCTGTATTGCTGAAGTAACTCGAGGGCGTAAATACACCCATGGAGATCGGTCCCTGGAACTCCAGATCGATACCGCCACCGACAGTCTGCTCGCCGGTGAAATCCATCCACAACTCTACGGACGTTGTTCCGTCGAGAACTGAAACGGTCTGACTGCCCGGCAGCAGGTATACCGATGCAGCCTGGCTGGCCGACATCGACAGACCGGCCAGCACGGCAACAGCCAGCATGGCCTTCAGGCTTCTCTCACGCGTGTACTTCATGGTCGGTTCCCCCACTGACAGTTCTTCTTATATGGCGATCATCATACCGTGGCCGCGGCAATAGCCGGCCATCTGACATAAGCCGGGAAAAATCCTTGCCTCAGGGCACCACTGCCGAAGGTCCAGGCGGCTTGCCGAACAGTGCCTGGAAGCGCGCGAGATCGGCAAAGTTCACGCGGCCATTGCTGTCGAGGTCGGGTTCCGGTTCCGTGGTGGAGAAAGCCGCACGAAACACGGCAAGGTCGGCAAAGTTTACCCGGCCATCATTATTGAAGTCGGCATCACACCAGTTGCCAAAACCGTCGCCGTCAGCGTCCTGCTGGCCAGGATTGGCAGCACCCAGGCAGTTGTCGCGGCCGTCATCCACGCCATCCCGGTCGGCATCAGCCACGACGCTGATCGTCACCATCGCCGTGCCCAGGCGGACCCCGTCATCGATCGCGTAGCGGAAGGTATCGATTCCGGTAAATCCCGGATACGGCGTATAGCTGATGGTCTGGTAGCCGGGTGAACCGTTGACGGCCACCGCGCCGTGCTGCGGGTTGGTAAAGATATTCAGCACGGTTGTGTACCAGGTAAAGCCGACATCATTGTTGCGCACATCGATGACCACTGACTGCCCGGCAGAGGTGGTTGCCGTATCGTTTTTCGCTCCCGGCGTGTAGTCCACGACGATATTGATGGCAACTGTCGCGGTATCCGTATTCGCCCCATCGCTGATCCGGTAAGTGAAAGTGTCCGGGCCGGTGTAACCCGTGTTCGCCGTATAGGTGATGGTCCGGGTTGCCGCGGCTCCCGGCGGACTGATCGCCGTGATCACTCCGCGCGTCGGCAGCGTCGTGATCGTCACGGTCGCCGGATTGCCAAAGCCGATATCGTTGGCACCAACCGGAATCTCCGTGGCAACCCCCTGCGTTGCGCTGACCGGGCCGTCGTTCACGGCATCGGGTGCCGGAATCATCACGCTGACCGTTGCGGTATCTGTTTGCGTACCATCCGTCATGCTGTAAACGAAGCTGTCGCTACCAAAGTAACCGGCATTAGCCGTGTAGCTGATGGTTTGCGAAGCTGCCGTCCCGCTGAGGCTGATCGCAGTGATCGCACCGTGCAGCGGTGCAGTAGTCACCGTCACCGCTACCGACCCGATAAAGCCCGTATCGTTGATGCCCACCGGAATGATCGCGGTGGCCGTCGGCTGCACCGTAACCGGACCGTCATCGACAGCCTCGGCAGGCGGCGGTGCCGCGGGAACATCGAAAGTGATCCGGTAGCCGCTATCGAAGCCGGTCAGGGCTTCGCCCTTCCCGGGCACGAGATCCTGGCCACTGTCGAACACGTAGCGCTGAAAGCCGACCGGCGCACCCGCAACCGGCATTGCCAGCTTGAATCCGCTGTAGGAGTTCACCAGCGTCTGCGGGGCACCGATCACGACATCGTCACCACCCAGCGTTACGGTGGCGGCGATGGCGCCCGGCGTATAGACGCTCTCGTCGATGGCATTGCCACCGAAATCATAGTTGCCACAGATATGCGCACCGATGACGCCGCCAAAAACACCTTCGATGCAGGCCCAGGTGTTCGCGGCCGCTGTACCGGAACTGAGTACGGTGCCGGTCATGATGTGTGTCATGAGCGGCGTAGCGCCCACCTTGGCAAGTCGTGAGTAGGTACCACCGGACATCGCCAGCATGTTGTTCGTCAGGTCGAAGGTCCAGGTCGAGGTATCGGCACCGGTGACCGTCCACGCAGCGAGGGTGGTGGAACGCTCGGCATAGCTCTCGACACTGACCAGTGTGGCCGGCACCTGGGATGAAGACGGCGGGGCGACAACCGATATGCTCACGGTACCGGTATCGCTCTGCGTGCCATCGTTCATCGTATATACGAAGGAGTCCGGGCCAATGTAGCCCGCATTCGCCGTGTAGGTGATCGCCTGGCTCGCCGCTGTACCACTCGTGGTGATTGCCGTAATCGTTCCGTGCTGCGGCTGTGTCGTCACCGTGACCGCAACAGGATCTGTAAATCCCGTGTCGTTCGCACCGACCGGGATCACTGCGTCTACCGCCTGCACCGCGGTCACCGGGCCATCGTCGTTCGCGCTGGCGGGTGCTGGTATATCGGCGATATCAAATGTGAAAATGTAACCCGCATCGAAGCCGGTCGCTGTATCGCCGGAACCGGGGACCAGATCCTGGCCGTTGTTGAATTCATAGCGCTGGAAGCCGGCTGCGGCGCCGGCAATCGGCGTGGCCGCCCTGAAGTTGCTGTAGCTGTTGACCAGCGTCTGGGGCGCGCCGAGGGCAACGTCATCACCACCGAGCGTCACCGTGGTTGCGATACCGGAGTTACCAACAGTGCTGTCGAGGGTGAAGTTGCCGCCAAGGTTCAAGTTGGCGCAGATATGTGCACCGACGATGCCACCGAAGACACCTTCAGTGCAGGTCCAGGTTGCACCGGTAGCAGCGCCACCGCTCATCGACACACCGGTCATGGTGTGCGTCATCAGCGGGGTGGCACCGACTTTGGCAACCCGCGCATAGGTACCGCCGGCGATAGCGAGGGTGTTGGTGGCGACATCGAAGGTCCAGGTCGCCGTGTTGGCGCCGGTGGCAGTCCAGGGCGAGGCCGACGAGGCATTCGTGCTGTAGCTGGCGACGCTCACCATGGTCGCAGGGACGGGTGCTGCATGCGCAGCCGTCATCAGGCCAACACTGCCCAGCAGTGCAGATACTGTGAATACCTTGCGCATCGATGCCCCCCCGAAAAGCTGATTTATCGGTCAGGCGATCTTTGCCGCCCTGTAGCAGAGGTAGTTATACCGATACCGGCGTCACAAAAACACACAGTGAACATAATCCGGAGCAGAAAGTCAGCCGCCAGCGGCACCTGACAGCGGCCACCCCCTTCCTCACTGATACGGGGAAAGGCCCCACCCCCGGTGGGGCCTCCACCATCCGCCTGATCAGGCCATCGAACGGCGACGCACGGCACCCATCAGACCGAGCGCAGAGCCAAACAGCCAGACCGCTGCCGGAACCGGAACGACATTGATCTGTGCGCCGGACAAGACCACGTTCTGCAGCTGGCTGCTCGTGCTGTAAAAATCACCGTAATAGGTATTGATCGCCATATTGACGTTGGCAATACCAATGCCCAGCAGGTTGACTGTTATATCGCCAAGCTTGTTGACCCCGCTCAGCCCGGCAAAATTACCAAAGTGGATTTCATAGTCATTGTCGGCATCCACGGTGCCGTGTCCGGTGAAGAACGGATCGGCGGTGTTCGAAAAGTAGCTGGTGGGCGTAAACGTGCCCATGGAAATCGCTCCCTGGAAGTCCAGGTCGATACCACCGCCGACGGTCTGTTCACCGGCACCCGAGAAATCCATATACAGCTCAAGCGTCACGGAACCGCTCGACAGCGAGGCGGTTTGACTGGCCGGCGTCAGGTAGACAGCGGCAGCCTCGCTGGCCGATATCGACAGGCCGCTCAGAACGGCAACAGCCAGCATGCTCTTCAGATTTTTTTCAACACGATTTTTCATGGTCAGTAACTCCCCTACAGGTTTTGGAAACACATCGTCCGGAAAGACGACAAATCCTTCGTGGCCAGTGCAGGTCTTGCCTGCACCAGACGGATCGATGACCCAGAAATTCCCCTGTTCTTTTTATTGGTGGAGAGCTGACTGCGCCATTGCAGCATTTCTATACCATCAGGCATTCGAAGTGCCGGATAGCCGACATAAGTACGGATAAAACCGTACACAACGCTGAATATCCGGCACGGTCAGTTGATCAGGGCGCCAGAGCGGAAGGCCCCGGCGGCTTGCCGAACAGCGCCTTGAAACGTGCGAGGTCCGCAAAGTTCACCGACCCGGTGCTGTCGAGATTGGTATCTGCATCCGCACTACCAAACTTCGAGCGGAACTCTGCCAGATCAGCAAAGTTCACCCGGCCATCGTTGTCGAAGTCCGCGTCACACCAGTTACCGAAACCGTCACCGTCCGTATCCTGCTGGCCAGGATTCGCGGCACCGAGACAATTGTCTACACCATCATCAACGCCATCGTGGTCGGTATCGACGAGAGCCAGGGAGACCATCACGGTCACCAGTGCTGTGTCATCCAGACTGCCGTCATCGATGAAGTACTCAAAAGTATCGATGCCATAGAAACCTGCGTTAGACGTATACGTGATGGTCCGACTACCGGGCGCACCGCTAACTGTTGCGGTACCGTTCTGCGGGTTGGTAAAGATGAGCAGTTCAGCCGGAAAATTGAATCCTGAATCATTGGCGCGCACGTTGATGACCAGAGGCTCACCACTGGTTGCACTTACTGTATCGTCACGAGCGACAGCTGTTGGATTGACCGTCACGTTGATCGTAGCTGTATCGGCATCGCCATCACCGTCGGTGAGGGTCAGGACGCAGCTATCGCCCCCCTTGTAACCCGCATCCGGGGTATAGACCACCGTACCGGTTGCATTAGCCACCGAGAGTGCACAGCTCCCGTGCGTACCATTAGTAGTGACTGCCAGCGTGTGCTGGGCAGCTGAACCGTTACCTGCCGTGATGGTCAGGGCGAGCGCGGTTGAAGCGGTGTCCTGGTTAGTGGTGATGGTCCCACTACCGATGACCGGCAACACGTCCGCAATCGTCACCGTGACCGTGCCCGTATC
>CAUJHF010000056.1 GCA_963204745.1 Pseudomonadota bacterium | reverse complement strand
GGTCAGCTTCCTGGATTTTGATCTAGGCTTCTTCGATCATCAGGAGGACCGCGTCGAACCCGCGCCCAACCCCTTCGCCCCGGTACAGGTGTAAACCATGTCTCCGGTATAAAACGTAAACCATGTGTCCGGTATGGACCGCTGACTGATTGGCGCGCCCGGAGAGATTCGAACTCCCGACCTTCTGGTTCGTAGCCAGACGCTCTATCCAACTGAGCTACGGGCGCGTATTTCGTGGTGCCGGGCTTGAGGCCCTTTGGAAACCGGGCATGGATGAGCCCGGCAGGCGGGGGATTATAGGCAATCTGGTCACGATGGGAAGCATTTCGGGAGGGATCAAGGGGGTGAGGTAGACTGGGTCAATTGTGCGTTGGGTGGGATCGCGCCTGAAGGCGCTCCTACAAGGCGTTACTGCAAGGCGTTCCTGCGGGGCAAAACGAGGGTCGCGGCTGAAGCCGCTCCTACATGGATGGAGAGAACGATGATTCTGCTGACTGGCGTGACGGGCAAGACGGGCGGTGCAACGGCGAAGGCGCTGCTCGGCAAGGGCGTGCCGCTGCGGGCGATCGTGCGCAACGCGGAGAAGGCTGCTGCACTGAAGGATGCCGGCGTGGACCTGGTGGTCGGCGATGTGACCGACAAGGCGGTCATCGACAAGGCCCTGCGCGGTGTCGAGCGGGCGCTGATGGTGATGCCGAACGGCGAAACCCAGCTGGATTCCGAGAAGCAGTTCATCGATGCGGCGAAAGCGGCGGGTGTGAAGCAGCTGGTGAAGATGTCGTCGATGGAAGCGGTGGCTGATGCGAAAGCCCCGATTCCGAAGGTGCATTATCAGGCCGAGCAGTATCTGCGTGCCTCGGGCCTGGGCTGGACGCTTTTGAAACCGAACTTTTTCATGCAGAACCTGCTCGGCAGTGCCGGCACCATCAAGGAGCAGGGCAAGTTCTTTCTGCCGATGGCGGATGGCAAGACGGCGATGGCTGATGTGCGCGATATCGGCGCGGTGGCCGCCGTGGTGCTGACGGGTGACGGTCATGCCGGAAAGAGTTACGAGATCACTGGCCCCGAGATACTGAGCTTTCACGATGTGGCGACGTGCTTCACGAAGGTGCTGGGCCGCAAGATCGAGTACGTGCATGTGCCGATGCCGGCCTATCGGCAGACGCTGTCAAGGTTCCTGACCAACGCCTGGCACCTGAACGCGGTGTGCGAGCTGTTCCAGGAGATCGCCGACGGGCACGATCTCCACCTCAGTGATTCAGTGCAGAAGCTGACCGGCAAGCCGCCGATCCCGCTTGAGCAGTTCATCCGCGATCATCAGGCCGTGTTCACGGCCTAGCCGTTCTCGCGGGCGACGGTGAGGGTGTCGAGCTGGCCCTCGTCGTCGACCGTGTAGTGCACCAGGATGGGTGCACAGCATACCGGGCAGTCTTCGACGCAGGTCTGGTCGCCCCGCGAGAGGTCGAGTTCGAGCGCAATGGTTTCCCAGCAGTAAGGGCAAGTGACGGTGACGTCTTCGAGCATGATCGTCTCCTCGCAGCGTCAGCGGCTGCTTCAGAACTGATCTTTGCGCTTGCGTGTCTCGGCAAACACTTCCGTGTCGGTTGCGGCGGCAAGTCCGAGCGTTGCGCGGAGCTCTGTGCTTGCCGGACGAAGGAAGGGATTGGTGGCTTTCTCGGTGCCGAGCGTACTCGGCACAGTGGGCTGACCGGCAGCCCGCAGCGCTGCCACTTCGCGCATGCGGGCGAGCAGTGCGGGATTGTCGGGCTCCATGGTCAGCGCGAATCGGCCGTTGCTTTGCGTGTATTCGTGCGCACAGAAAATCTTTGTTTCATCAGGTAGTTGCATTACCTTTTGCAAGGATGTCCACATTTGCGCGGGTGTGCCTTCGAAGAGCCGTCCGCAGCCCATGGAGAACAGGGTATCGCCGACGAAGGCCACGCGATCGGCCTCGAACAGGTAGCAGATGTGCGCCCGCGTATGACCGGGTGTTTCGATGATGCGGGCGGTGTGTTTGCCGAGCGTGAAGCTGTCGCCTTCGCTGACGAAAATGTCGATGCCGGGAATTCGTTCGGCATCGGCGCGGGCACCCACGATCGTGCAGCCGGTGCTGGCTTTCAGCGCGAGATTGCCGCCGGCGTGATCTTCGTGATGGTGGGTATTGAGGATGTAGTCGAGCTTCCAGCCGTGCCCGTCGAGCGCGTGCCTGATCGCTCCGGGGTCCGGGCTGTCTATCGTTGCGGTGAGTCCTGAGTCCGGATCGTGTACCAGGTATCCATAGTTGTCCCCGAGGCAGGGGAACTGATGGATCTGGAGCGCGGTCACGATTGCCTCACTTTTCTTTGAGTCGCGGCATGAGCTCGACGAGGTTGCAGGGGCGCGTGCGGTAGTCGAGCTGCGCGGCGATGAGTTTGTCCCAGCCGGTCGCACAGGCGTTGCCGGAACCGGGCAGACAGAAGAGATAGGTGCCATTTGCCACGCCGGACAGTGCGCGTGACGAGAGCGTGGAGGTGCCGATGTCGTTCCAGGAAATCATGCGGAAGACTTCGCCAAAGCCGTCGATGACCTTGTCGAGCAACGGTTCGATGGCTTCGGGTGTGCTGTCGCGCCCGGTGACGCCGGTGCCGCCGGTAGTGATGATCGCATCGATGCCCGGATCGGCGATCCATGCCGATACCGTGGCGCGGATGCGGTAGATGTCGTCCGGATTGATCTGGTGATCGCCGAGCTGGTGACCGGCCTTCTGCAGGCGCTCGACCAGCAGCGCGCCGGATGAATCGGTTTCGATGGTGCGCGTGTCGGATACTGTGAGTATCGCGATGGACAGCGGTATGAATTCGCGGGGTGTTGCCATGTTCGGAATGATACCTTGCTCGTGCCTATACTTCAGGCGGCATCGTCGCCGCCGGAGCGCCGCACCTGTTCCTGCAGAAACTCGGCGAAATGCCGGCATGCGTCGGTGACCGTGAACACGCCGACCAGCTTGCTGCGCCGCGTGACGATGGCAGAACTCAGGTGATGCTCGGCCATGTGATTCAGCACTTCATCGAGGCGCGTATCCATGTCCACGATGTAGGTGTCTTTGACCATGGCTTCCGTCACGGTGGTCTGATCGCTGTCGTCGTCAGCCGGATTGGCGCCCAGCAGCAGGCGGATATCGCGCTCGGCGACGATGCCGGCGAGTTCACCATCACGGGTGACGGGCAGGTGGCTGATCTGGTGTTCGTGCATCAGCGCGCGTGCGGTGGTGACCGGCGCTGCCACATCCACCGAGTAGGGGAACGGGGTCATGACAGCCTTGATCGACGGTACACGGCGCATGCCCGGATCATAAGCCCGGGGCAAGGAATTTTCCCGCGGCCTCAATTGTCTGCCGCACTGAAAGGCGGTAGGGTGGCTTGGTGAGCGATTCATCCAGGGCAGATCCGCCATCACCCGGCAAGGCCGGGGCGCCACCATTGCCGGATCTTCAGCCTTACTGGATGCCCTTCACGCCCAACCGCTGGTTCAAGCAGCATCCGCTGATGCTCGAATCGGCTGCCGGCATGTACTACACCACCGGTGACGGACGGCAGATCCTCGACGGGATCGCCGGGCTCTGGTGCTGCAATGCCGGCCACTGCCATCCGCGCATCGTCGAAGCAGTGCGCGAGCAGGTGGGCCGGCTCGATTTCGCCATGAGTTTCAACATGGGTCACCGCGGTGCCTTTGCGCTGGCCAGTGAACTCACTGCGCTGGCGCCGGATAGCCTGGACCATGTCTTCTTCACCAACTCCGGTTCCGAAGCGGTAGATACCGCACTCAAGATTGCGCTGGCATTTCACCGGGCGCGTGGCGAATCGCAGCGTTTCCGTTTCATCGGTCGCGAACGCGCCTATCACGGCGTCGGCTTTGGCGGTATTTCGGTCGGCGGCATCGTGTCCAACCGCAAGGCCTTCGCCACGGCGATGCTGCCGGGCGTGGATCACCTGCCACACACGCATGATCCGCGCCGCAATGCCTTCAGTCGTGGCCAGCCGGTTTACGGTGCCGAGTTTGCCGATGCGCTGGAAAGCCTGATCGCGCTGCACGACGCCAGCACCATCGCCGGCGTGATCGTTGAGCCGGTGGCCTGCTCGACCGGTGTGCTGGTGCCGCCGAAGGCCTATCTCGATCGCCTGCGCGCGATCTGCGACCGGCACGGCATCCTGCTGATCTTCGATGAAGTGATCACCGCGTTTGGCCGCACCGGTTCGGCTTTCGCTGCGCAAACCTTCGGCGTGAAGCCGGACATGATCACGGTGGCCAAGGGCCTTACCAGCGGCGTGATTCCGATGGGCGCCGTGCTCGTGGACCGGCGTATCTATGAGGCCTGCATGACCGGGCCGGAGCAGGGCATCGAGTTTTTCCACGGTTACACCTATTCCGGTCATCCGGTAGCGACGGCTGCGGCGCGGGCGGCACTTGCGGTCTATCGCGAAGAAGGCCTGTTCGAGCGGGCGGCGGAGCTGGCGCCGCTGTTCGCCGACGCGGTGCATTCGCTGAAGGGCGCGCCGCACGTGATCGACATCCGCAATATCGGCCTTATCGCCGGTATCGAACTGGAACCCCGTCCCGGTGCCGCGACCGCGCGCACCATGGATGTATTCCGCCACTGCTTCGACAACGGCGTGCTGGTACGTACCACCGGCGATACGCTGGCCCTCACACCCGCGCTGACTATCGAGCCCGCGCAGATCGGCCAGATCATCGATGCACTCGGCAAGGCGCTGCGCGCGGTCGCCTGAGTGAGTTGCTGACCATGGCAGCGCGCGCTCCCGTCACCGCAGGCCCTGCCATGATTCCGCACTGGATCAACGGACAGCGCGTGCTGGTCGCGTCTGGTCGCCATGCGCAGGTCTTTGATCCGGCGACAGGCGCAGCGACGGGCCGCGTGCCGCTGGCCTCGGGCGCAGAAGCGCAGGCTGCGGTGGCTGCGGCCCTGAAAGCCTGGCCGGCCTGGCGTGACACGCCTGCGCTGAAGCGTGCCCGTGTCCTGTTCCGCTTCCGGGAGCTGGTCGAGAGACATCGCGATGAACTCGCACGGCTGATCACGACCGAGCACGGCAAGACGCTCAGCGATGCAGCCGGTTCGATACAGCGCGGACTCGAAGTGATTGAATTCGCGTGCGGCATACCGCATCTGCTGCAGGGTGAGGCGAGCCGCGATGTCGGCAGCGGCATCGACTGCCAGTCGCTGCGTGAGCCGCTTGGCGTTTGCGCCGGCATCACGCCTTTCAATTTTCCGGCCATGGTCCCGTTGTGGATGTTTCCGCTGGCCATTGCCTGCGGCAATACCTTCGTACTGAAACCTTCAGAGCGCACGCCGTCGTGTGCGTTGCGTCTCGCGGAACTGATGAGCGAAGCCGGTCTGCCGCCGGGTGTGCTGAACGTGCTGCACGGTGATCGCGAAGCTGTCGATGAACTGCTGCGTCACCCGGATGTGGCAGCGGTGAGTTTCGTCGGCTCGACGCCGGTGGCACGGCATGTCTATGCGGAATGTGCGCAGGCCGGCAAGCGCGTGCAGGCCCTCGGCGGCGCGAAGAATCATCTGCTGGTCATGCCTGATGCCGATATGGAGCAGGCCGCCGATGCGCTGATCGGTGCGGCCTATGGCTCGGCCGGCGAGCGCTGCATGGCGATCTCTGTCGCGGTTGCGGTCGGCGCGGCCGGCGATGCAATACGAGCCGCGCTGCTGCCGCGGATTGCAGCGCTGCGGCTCGGTGCCGGTACCCGGGCCAATGTCGATATCGGGCCGCTGATCACCGCACAGCACCTGGAACGGGTGCGTGGCTACATCGCGGCCGGGGAGGCTGAAGGCGCCGAGCTGGTGGTGGACGGGCGCGTTGCAGCGGCGAAGCTGTCAGGCGGATTCTTTCTGGGCCCGACACTTTTCGATCACGTCAGCAGCACGATGCGTATCTGGCGTGAGGAAATCTTCGGTCCGCTGCTTGCCATCGTGCGCGTGGGGACGCCAGCCGAGGCGCTTGCGCTGGTCAACGGACACGAGTTTGCCAATGGCGCTGCGATCTACACGCGCGACGGGCGGCTGGCCCGGGAATGCGCCGCGCAGCTGAATATCGGCATGGTAGGCATCAACGTGCCGATTCCGGTGCCGGCCGCTTTTTTCAGTTTTGGCGGCCGCAAGAGTTCGTTTTTCGGCGACAGCAATATTCACGGCGTGGAAGGCGTGCGTTTTTATTCGCGGCTGAAGACCATAACTTCGCGCTGGCCGCGCGGCCAGGACGCGAACGATAACAGTCTGGATATGCCCACCCTCTGATTGCCTCTGACTGGCAGGAGCACGCACATGCTGATAGGCGTACCGGGCGAGATCAAACAGGATGAGTACCGCGTTGGACTGACGCCGACCAGCGTGCGCGAACTTGTGCATCACGGACACCAGGTACTGGTGCAGAGCAACGCCGGTGCCGGCATCGGCATGTATGACGAGGACTACGCGCATGCCGGCGCGACGATCGCGACGACGGCTGCCGAGGTCTATGCGCAGGCGGCGATGATCGTCAAGGTAAAGGAGTTGCAGGCGGTCGAGTTTCCGCTGCTGCGTGCCAGCCAGCTGCTGTTTACCTATCTGCACCTGGCGCCCGATGCAGAACAGACGGCGATGCTGCTCAAGTCCGGCGTGATTGCGATCGGTTACGAGACGGTGACTGGCCCGAATCGCAGCCTGCCGCTGCTCTCGCCGATGAGTGAAGTCGCCGGGCGCATGGCGGTACAGGCCGGTGCGCATTGCCTGGAGCGTGAAGCCGGCGGGCCGGGCATCCTGCTCGGCGGCGTCCCCGGTGTGAAGGCGGCCAACGTGGTCGTGCTCGGCGGCGGTGTGGTCGGAACCAATGCAATTCGCGTGGCGATGGGCATGGAGGCGCAGGTCACCGTGATCGATCGCTCGTTGCCGCGTCTCAAGGAACTGGATTTCCAGTTTGGCGGCCGCCTGAACACCATCTACTCGACGGTCGAGAGCATCGAGCACTATGTGGCCGAGGCTGACCTGGTGATCGGCGCCGTACTGGTGCCGGGTGCCGCGGCACCCCGGCTGGTGAGTCGTGCCATGGTGCGCGGCATGCGCAATCGTTCGGTGGTCGTCGACGTGGCGATCGACCAGGGCGGCTGTTTCGAAACCAGCCGGCCGACGACCCATTCGCAGCCCACCTATATCGAGGAGGGCGTGGTGCACTACTGTGTCGCGAACATGCCTGGCGCGGTTGCGCGCACCTCAACCTTTGCGCTCAACAACGCGACGCTGCCCTATGTGCTCGCGCTGGCCGACAAGGGTTACCGGCAGGCGCTGCTCGATGATCCGGGTCTGCTGGACGGCCTGAACATTCATGAAGGCAAGGTCTGCTGCAAGGCGGTTGCCGCCGCGCTCGGTCACGAGTACGTCGATCCGCGCCACGTGCTGGGAGCGCCGTAGGAGCGCCGTAGGAGCGCCGTAGGAGCGCCTTCAGGCGCGATCTTCTGGTAGGAGCGCCTTCAGGCGCGATCCCGGGTAGGAGCGCCTTCAGGCGCGATCTTCTGGCCGAGAGAATCGCGGCTGAAGCTCCTGCATCGCGCCTGAAGGCGCTCCTACCAGGCGTAGAACCGTGCGGCGTAGCCGGCGGGAAATACGGAGGCACCGCGCGGCAATTCGACGAAACCGGCGGTGCCCGCGAGTGCGGCGAAATCACCGGAGGTGTTGGTCTGCTTCGGTCTTGCGAGGCAGCGTCCATCGGCCGTGTACTCGAGCGTCACCGGCAGAAAGCAGCTGAGATCGGGTTCAAAGCGCACTTCCTCGGCCAGTCCGACGACGGGCGCTGGCGCGTCGTTGATGCGCAGCGCGTGCAGCAGGCCGGGCAGCGCGTAGCGCACCAGGCAGACGAGGCTAGACACCGGGTTGCCGGGCAGTGCGAAGACCGGTTTGCCCTCCGGCGAAACGCCAAACCACAGCGGCAGTCCCGGTCGCTGCAGGACTTTGTGAAAGACCAGTTCCATGCCGAGCGTGAGCAGCACCTGCGGCACGTAGTCGAACTCGCCCATTGACACACCGCCGGTCAGGATCAGCACATCGTTCTCGGCGAGCAGGCGGCGGAGCTCGCGCTCCAGTACCTCGCGGTCGTCAGGCAGATGCGCGCGCGTGCAGGCCCTGAAGCCGCGTGCGGCGAGCGCCCCGGAGATGGCCCGGTCGTTCGACGAGCGGATCTGGTTGGCGTTGACCGGCTCGCCGACGTCCACCAGCTCATCGCCGGTGGAAATCACCGCGATCGAGGGCCGGCGCGAGATTTCCACGCTGGCCGAGCCGCCAACCGTCAGGACCGCCATCTCCGGGGCGCCGATCAGGGTACCCGGCATCAGCAGCGCCGTTCCTTGCGGATGATCGGAGGCGCGCCGGTGTATGAACTGGCCGACGGCTGGCTGGTAACCGTCTTCCAGCGTCACCAGGTCTGCTTCGCGGCTGATGCGCTCGACCGGAATCACGGTGTCCACCCCGGGTGGCAGCGCCGCACCGGTCATGATCGCGATGCAGCTGTTGTTGTCGGTGACGCTGACGCGCGCGCCACCGGCACCCTGCGTGCCGATCACCCTGAAGCTGCGCACACCGGTTGCGATCGCCGCATGACGAACCGCGATGCCATCCATGGTGACGCGGTCGAAGGGTGGCTGGTCACGCTCGGCGCTTATGGTCTGACGCAGCACTTCGCCGTGCGCGCTGTCGATCGGTATGCGCATGGTGCCCCAGTCGGGCATGCGCGAGAGGATCAGTTCAGCCGCGTCGGCGACATCGATGCGCCGACGCGCGCTGTCCTTGCTCACAGCACCGTACTCCGTGACTGTGCTGCTGTCGCACTGACGGCCTGGATCTGCGCCAGTATCGACAGTGCAATGCTTTCGGGCGAACTGGCGCCGATGTCGAGCCCGGCCGGTCCGTGCAGACGACCGTTCAGCGCCCGGGCCGCGACACCCAGGTCCTGCATCAGGCGCTCGCGCCGCGCCGGCGGCCCGAGCAGGCCGATGTACGGGATTGCGCTGCTTGCGAGTTGCTGCAGATAGATGCGATCGGTAGCGAGGTGATGGCTCATCACGATGACGGCGGAGAACGTTTCCAGCGGCAGCCGCTGGCCGAGTTCGGCCGCCGGTGCACACAGGCTGTGCTCGGCAGCGCCGAAGCCCTCGCGCTCCAGATAGGCCGGGCGGTGATCGGCCAGGCTGACGCGCCAGCCGAGCGTGTCGGCGAGCGTCACCAGCGGGATTGCGTCGAGTCCGGCGCCGAGCACCAGCAGGCGCGGCAGCGGATAGAGCGGCGCAATCAGGGCCTGCAGGTTCTGCTCCCCGTGAGCGAAGCGATGCAGGGACGCCGTTGGCTGCGCCGTTGCACACAGGCCAGTCAGCAGGCCGGTGAGCGCGGGATTGAGGCCCGTGTACTGCATGCGGGTGGGTGTAAGCACCAGGCTCCTGCCCGCGAGAGCCGGATCATCCGCGCTGTCGACCAGCAGGCCGCAGAGGCCGGTTTCCGTGCCGAGCAGCACTTCGCTGATTGCCGTGAAGGGCTGATAGTCATCAGCCGGCGAGAGCTGCTGCAGAAGAATCCGCAGCAGGCCGTTGCAACCCACGCCGAGGCCGAACAGTTCATCGGCTTCATCGCGCAGATCGTAGGTGACGCAGGCGGCGATACCGGTGGCCATCACCCGTCGCGCGTGTTCAGCCAGATCGCCTTCCAGGCAGCCGCCGCTCACCAGTCCCTGATAGTCGCCCGACTCATTGATGAGGATCCGGTGGCCGGCCTTGCTATAGGTTGAGCCAGCCGTTTCGATGACCGTGGCGAGCGCCAGCGTCTGTTGCGCACCGCGCCAGGCGGCAAAGCGCTGCAGGAGGGCCTTGCTGCTCATGCCGCAGTCCTTGCCTGTTCAGAGTTCATCGGTGACCCGCAAGACAATTTTTCCCATCGCTTCGTTGGCCTCGAGCCGCTGATGTGCCTGTGCGACGGCATGCAGCGGCAGCACATCCTGGATCACCGGCGCGATCTGCCGGCGTTCCAGCAGCGGCCACACCCGCTGTTCCAGTGCGCGGGCGATCCGGCCTTTCTCTGCGACAGGGCGGCTGCGCAGCGTGGAACCGGTCACCGTCAGGCGTTTGACCAGCACCTGGCCGAGATTCACCTCGGTCTTTGTACCGCCGAGTACGGCGATGATGACCAGACGGCCGTCATCGCGCAGCAGGCGGATGTTGTCGGCAAAGTACGGCGCGCCGACCATGTCCAGGATCACATCCACACCGGAATCGCCGGTCTGCTCACGCATTACCTCGTAGAACATCTCGCTGCGATAGTTGATCGCGCGGAGCGCACCGAGTTTTTCGCACAGCGCCAGCTTTGCAGCATTGCCGGCCGTGGCGTAGACGCGGGCACCGAAAGCGGTGCCGAGCTGAATGGCGGTGGTCCCGATGCCGCTCGCCCCACCGTGCACCAGCAGCGTTTCACCGGACTGCAGCCGGCCGCGTTCGAAGACATTGGTCCAGACCGTAAAGAAGGTTTCCGGAACGGCTGCCGCTTCGATCAGGGTCAGTGTGGCGGGTACCGGCAGGCACTGTACGGCAGGTGCTGTGCAGTATTCGGCGTAGCCGCCGCCAGCGACGAGCGCACAGACCCGGTCGCCGACTGCAGGTGTGCTGACATCGTCGGCCGTGGCGACCACGATGCCGGCGATTTCGAGTCCCGGCAGGTCGGAAGCGCCCGGCGGAGGCGGGTAGTTGCCGCTGCGCTGCAGGCAGTCGGGACGGTTGACGCCGGCGGCCACCACCCGGATCAGAACCTCGCCCGGCTGCACGTTTGGCACACTGCGCCGACAAGGCTGCATAACATCTGGCGGGCCAGGCTGGGTAATCTCCATGCACAGCATGGTTTCGGGCAGGCGGGCAGAAACAGGCATGACGGACTCAGATCCAAGGGCCCGCCAAGTATAAGCAGTAGGAGCGCCTTCAGGCGCGATCCCAAGACCGGTGGGAGCGCCTTCGGCTTGTGGGAGCGGCTTCACAGCCGCGATTCCATACCCCGAAATCGCGCCTGAAGGCGCTCCTACAGTCAGGTGCGGTGCTCCTTGCCTCTGCTACCATCGATACGAGGAGTGCATGAAATGACCGAAAAAGTCGTCAAGATGGTTCAGCGCACGGAAGACGGGCCTGTGGATCTCCTCGACCGGCGCAGCCGCCCGCTCCGGGATCTGCGTATCTCGGTCATGGATCGCTGCAATTTCCGGTGTCCTTATTGCATGCCCGAGGACAAGTATCACAAGGATTTCCAGTTCCTGAAGAGCAGCGAACGCCTGTCCTTCGAAGAAATCCTGCGGCTCGCCCATATTTTTTCCGGGCTCGGTGCGCACAAGCTGCGACTCACCGGTGGCGAACCGCTGCTCCGTCCCGGTATCGCCGACCTGGTCGGCGACCTGAGTCGCGTGCCTGGTATCGATGACGTGGCGCTTACCACCAACGGCATCCTGCTTGCGCAGCATGCAGCGGCGCTGAAGGCCGCGGGCCTGTCGCGGGTAACAGTCAGCCTGGATTCCCTGAATGAGGAAGTATTCCTGCTGATGAGTGGCGGGCGGGGCAGCACGGAACAGGTGCTGGAAGGCATTACCGCGGCACTCACCGCGGGGCTCACACCGATCAAGATCAACACCGTCGTCAAGCGCGGTATGAACGAACACACGGTCCTCGATCTGGTCGAGCGTTTCCGGGGTACTGGCGTGATCGTGCGTTTCATCGAGTACATGGATGTGGGCACCATCAATCACTGGCAGCGGAGCGATTGCGTGCCGTCGCGGGAGTTGCTGGCCATGATCGGTGCGCGCTGGCCGCTGACAGCGGTGCAGCCGAACTATCACGGTGAAGTGGCCGAGCGTTACCAGTTCGATGACGGTGCAGGCGAAGTCGGTTTTATCTCCTCGGTATCCGAACCCTTCTGCGGCTCCTGTACGCGCGCACGCCTGTCCTCTGACGGGCAGCTCTTTACCTGCCTGTTTGCTTCCCGAGGCACAGACCTCAAGAACCCGATGCGCGCCGGCGCGACCGACGACGAGCTGCGCGCACTGGTGAGCGGTGTCTGGGGCGCACGGGAAGACCGCTACAGCGAGTTGCGGGCCGGCCAGCGCAAGGATGACAAGGTCGAGATGTACTACATCGGTGGCTGAACCGGAGCGGCTGCCGCATCTGGCACGTTTCACCGAACGGGTCAGGGTACGCTACGGTGCCGACTGCAACGACTACGCGGGCCTGCATCGCTGGTCCGTTGAAGCCCCGGCGGCCTTCTGGGACGCGGTCGCCAGTTTCTGCGATCTGCGCTTCAAACGTGGTGCCAGTCGCGTGCTGGAAAACGGCGATCAGATGCCGGGTGCGCGCTGGTTCATCGGCGCAGAACTCAATTTTGCGGAGAACCTCCTGCGCTGGCGCGACGAGAGGCCGGCGCTGATCTGGCGCGACGAAAGCGGACGGCGCCGCGAACTCAGTCATGCACAGCTTGCCGCTGAAGTGAGCCGTGCGGCAGCCGGGTTCCGGCGTCTGGGCCTGGGTCGCGGCGACCGGGTGGCAGCCTTTTTGCCGAACTGCATCGAGGCGGTGGTCGGCATGCTGGCCACGGCGAGCCTCGGTGCAATCTGGTCGTCCGGTTCGCCGGATTTCGGTGCAGCCGGTGCGCTGGACCGCTTCGCGCAGATCGACCCGAAGCTGCTGCTGGCGGTCGATGGCTATTGCTACGCCGGCAAACGCATCGACGTGCGGCCGGTGGTCGCCGAGGTCGCGAGCCGGCTTCCCGCGCTGAGTGCAGTGGTCGTGATTCCTTACCTGGCGACAAGGCCTGATCTCGCGACGATTCCCGGGGCCATTACCTGGCAGACGCTGACGGCGGTTGCCGGGCCGCTGGAATTTGTCGCGACGCCTTTCGATCATCCGCTCCTTATCCTCTATTCATCCGGCACCACGGGCGCTCCCAAGTGCATCGTGCACGGTGCCGGCGGGACACTGATTCAGCACCTGAAGGAGCATTTGCTGCATACCGATTTGCGGCGCAGCGACCGGCTGTTCTGGTTCACGACCTGCGGCTGGATGATGTGGAACTGGCTGGTCAGCGGGCTCGCGAGCGGTGCCACGCTGCTCCTCTATGACGGTTCACCCGCGTGGCCCGATGCCGCTGCGCTGTGGCGGATTGCGGCGGAAGAGGGCGTCACGGTTTTCGGCACCAGCGCGAAGTATCTGGCTGGCAACGCCAAGGCCGGCCTGCGTCCGGGCCGGGATTTCGACCTCCATCGTCTGCGCGCCGTGCTCTCGACCGGTTCGCCGCTCGCACCCGAAAGTTTTGACTATGTGTATGAGCGTGTGAAGGCTGATGTGCACCTCGCTTCGATTTCCGGTGGTACCGACATCATTTCGTGTTTCATCCTCGGTAATCCGTTGTTGCCGGTGCAGCGGGGTGAGCTGCAGTGTGCGGGACTCGGCATGGCGGTCGAGATCTACGACCAGCAAGGCCATGCGCTGGCTGATGGCTGCGGTGAACTGGTCTGCGAAAGGCCGTTCCCGTCGATGCCGTCCGGCTTCTGGGGTGATGCGGACGGCAAGCTCTATCAGGCGGCTTACTTTGAGCGTTTTCCCGGCGTCTGGGCCCATGGCGATCATGCCGAGCGCACCCCCTCGGGTGGCTTCATTATCCATGGCCGTTCCGATGCAGTGCTGAATCCTGGTGGGGTCCGTATCGGCACCGCAGAGCTTTATCGTGCTGTTGAGACGGTGCCCGAAGTGCTTGAGGGGCTGGCGGTCGGTGAGCGGGTCGACGGTGACGAGCGCATCGTGCTGTTCGTGGTCTTGCGGTCCGGATTCATGCTCGACGCAGGGTTGTGCGCGAAGATCCGGCTGGCTGTCAGGAAAGCGCTCACGCCACGGCATGTGCCGTCGATGATTCTGCAAGTGGACGACCTGCCGCGCACGCGGAATGGCAAGCTGGCCGAACTGGCAGTGCGCGCAACCCTGCACGGCGAAGCGGTTCCCAATCTTGCCGCTCTCGCCAACCCTGAAGCGCTCGGGCAAATACGCCAGCGCTTTGAGGCCGGGTGCGCCTGAATGTACCCTGTCGCCGAACCTTGTCTGGAGTATCGCCATGCGGCGTTTTGTGACTGCTACCCTGCTTGCACTGGCCAGCCTGACGTTTGGCACGGCGCTCCTTGGGCCTGGCGCTGCCCTGGCAGACGATGCTGCGCCAGCTGCCACGCCCGTATTTAGGCTGTCGAGCCCCGACCTGATGCCAGGTGCACCGATCCGCCTGCCGCAGGTCTACAACAGCTTCGGCTGTACCGGTGGCAACATCTCGCCCGCTCTCAGCTGGACCAATGCGCCCGCTGGTACGAAGAGTTTTGCCCTGATGGTGTATGACCCCGACGCCCCCACCGGCAGTGGCTGGTGGCACTGGGTGGTTTACAACATTCCGGCCCGGGTCAACGCGCTGGTCAGCCGGGCCGGTGATCCGGCCGCTGGCCTGATGCCGGTCGGCGCGGTACAGGGCAAAACCGACTTCGGTACGGCAGGTTACGGTGGTCCGTGCCCGCCGGCCGGCGACAAGCCACACCGCTACTTCTTCCGGTTGTATGCACTGCAGGTCGAGAAACTTGATTTGCCGCCGACCGCCACGGCTGCCTTCGTCGGCTTCAATGTCAAGGCCAATTCGCTGGGTGTGGCCGAGCTGATGACGGTGTATTCGCGTCCGGCAGCGACCGGAGAGTGATCGCGGGCCCCACCACCTTCTTCCCAAACAGGTATACAGGGCCGTAGGCTAGCGGCCCTGCCAGGCTGGATCTGTTAAACCCGGTCCAGCTATCTGCTTTCCAGGAGTTTTTGATGTCTGCCAGCAACCTGCTTAGCGATCTCGCTGCGATCGTCGGCGAGCCCAATGTCCTCACCAGCGATGCCGACCGTTCCTTCTACGCAATGGATGTCTACAACCAGCTGGAGATTCCACTGGCAGTCGTGCAGCCCGCGACGGTTGAGGAGCTGCAGAAGGCCGTACGGACAATTACCTCAGCGGGTGTTGCAGTCGTGCCGCGCGGGGGTGGTGCTTCATACACGGATGGCTATCTGCCGACCACAGCCAATTCGATAATGCTGGATACGAGCCGGCTGAATCGCGTCGTCGAGATCAATGCCACCGACATGTATGTCACGGTCGAGCCGGGCCTGACCTGGGCCGAGCTGTGGCAGGAACTCGCGAAGCAGGGGCTGCGCACGACTTTCTGGGGACCGTTTTCCGGAATCAAGGCCACCGTGGGTGGTTCGATGTCCCAGAACAGCGCGAGCCTGGGCTCCGGAAATTATGGCGTGTCGGCTGACGCCGTGCTGGGCTTCGATATCGTGCTGGCGAGTGGCGAAATCCTGAGGACCAGTTCGGGTGCCGCCGTGAACGGTGTGCCGTTTTTCCGCTGGTATGGACCGGATCTGACCGGGCTGTTCACCGGTGATGCCGGCGCACTCGGTTTCAAGGCGCGCATATCGCTGCGGCTGATCAAGACCCCGCCGTTCACTGGCGCAGCATCTTTTGGTTTCGACAGCTTTGACAACATGTCAGGCGGCATGGCCGCGGCCGCCCGTGAAGGCGTGATCGCCGACAATTTCGGCCTTGATCCGAAGCTGCAGCAGGGGCAGCTGAGCAAGACCAGTGCCGGCGACGCGCTCGGTGCCGCGTGGGCGGTGGCAAGAACTGCGCGCAATCCGGTCCAGGCGGGATTCCGTCTGCTCAAGATGGCAATCGCCGGCAAGCGCTTCCTGGCCGGCTATAACTACTCGGCGCACTACACCGTTGAGGGCGTCTGCCAGGCCGAGGTAAATGCGAAGCTCGCGCTGATCCGCGACGTCATGAAACGCTTTGGCACGGAAACGGCCAACACCATGCCGACGGTGCTCCGTGCCATGCCCTTCATCCCGCTCTATCCGGTCCTCGGGACCAAAGGCGAGCGCTGGGTGCCGCAGCACGGACTGCTTCCCTTCTCGAAGATGCAGGAGTTTTACCAGAAGCTGCAGCAGCTCTACGCCGAGAACGCCGGGCGCATGAGCAAGGCGAAGGTCGATAAGGGCGCGATGTACATGACGATCAACACTCACGTCTTCCTCTACGAGCCGGTGTTCTACTGGGAGGACGACCGCACGCCGTTCCACAAGCGCATTCTGCCGAAAGAGTATCTGGACACCTTGCCCGAGTATCCGGCAAATCCGGAAGGCCGGGCGCTGGTGCGCGAGCTGCGCGCGAAGATCAACGACATTTTCGCGACGGTCGGTGGCGTGCACATGCAGATCGGCAAGTCCTATCCGTATATGCGTGGCCGCAATCCTGAGGCGGCGCGGGTGCTGCGCGAACTGAAGCAGTCGGTCGACCCGAAGAACCTGATGAACCCCGGCGCGCTGGGGCTGTAAACGGCGCGTAGGAGCGCCTTCAGGCGCGATCTTTTCTGACTTTCGATCGCGGCTAAAGCCGCTCCTGCGGTGAGGGATCGCGGCTAAAGCCGCTCCTGCAGATCAGGGAGTAAATGTTTAAATGCATGCACCAGTCACTCGCCGATCCTTCGCCGCTGGTCTGGGTCTGCTGGCCCTCGGCACTACCAGCGATGCGCTGCCCGGCGTGGCGGGCAGTCCGCCGGCGCGTGCGCCGGACCTGGCGCTGCCGGAAAACAACCTGCGTGCCCTGGTGCGCATGACGGCGAGTCTCAGGGAACGCGACGTGCCGTGGTGGTATGACGGTACGATTTTCGGTGTGGTGCCCGGTGAACATCCGCGGCCACTCGTCAAATTCCAGGGCATGGAACTCTACTGGATGCGTCATCTGCCGGACGGTGCCTACGAGCTGATCGGCAACACGCTGACTTTTTTCCACGATGTCGAAACCACCGCGCCGCTGTCAGAGTTCAAAAACCCCTATACCGGGGCCACCAACGCGGTTCTGCCAGCTGTGCAGGGTGGCGGGGCAGGTCGTGGTTTCAACTATTCAGCGAAAGGTATCCGCTTCACCCGCTTGATGGATCAGCTGCCGGAAGAGTCGCTGGTCCTCGACTGGACCTTCGCGCGCGACATGGTCTGGCTGCACAACTGGACGCGTTATCCGCCCGGCATGCCGCCACCCCGCTGGCAGCAGCAGACGATGTTTGCCAGTCAGAAGGATTTTCTGAATACGCGGCTCGACAGCGTGCCAGTGGTGTTCAGCTCGACGGTGCACATGCCGTGGCTCAAATGGATGGACATGGGTGACCGGCCAGGTCACATCGTCTGGCATGCGGGTGGCGCAAAGCTCCGGTCGATCGACGAGTTGCCGGCAGGCTACCGCAAGCGCGCGGAGCAGGAATATCCGGCCATGCTGACCGCCAATCCGGCCCGCGGCGCCACGGCATAAGCGCCGGTCGCAAGCTCAATGATCAGGTTCACGCTCAACGATGCCGCGGTCGAGGTCGATGTTCCCGACGGAATGCCGCTGTTGTGGGTGTTGCGCGATACCCTCGGTTTGACCGGCACCAAGTACGGCTGCGGCATTGCGCTGTGTGGCGCATGCACCATCCATATCGACGGTGTCGCGGCGCGTTGTTGTGTGCTGCCGGTTGCTGCAGTGGCGGGCAAACTGGTTACCACGATCGAGGGGCTGGGCAGCGGCAATCTTCTGCATCCGGTCCAGCAGGCCTGGATCGACGAGCAGGTTCCGCAATGCGGCTACTGCCAGCCTGGCATGGTCATGGCCGTCAGTGCTTTTCTGAAAACCACGCCTGATCCTGACGATGCGGCCATCGATCAGTCGATTACCAATATCTGCCGCTGCGGAACCTATCCGCGCATCCGCAAGGCCATTCATCGCGCAGCGGGTCTGATGCGCGATAATGGTGCCATGCCGGATTCAACAAGCTGAGCGCCGGTCAACCGACAAAGGGAAAATGAGATGCCTCAAAGCTTTCGATTCGCTATTGCAGTACTCGGTCTGGGTACGCTGATGACGGCCTGCGGTGAGCAGGTCAACAGTGCGCCGGCTTCGGACAACAGCACCGCAACGGCAGCAGCTGCAACGGATAGCTATGACATCAATGCGCTGCTCGCTACTGCAGATCCGGCCAAAGGGCAGATCGTGTTTTTACAGTGCCGCGCCTGCCATAGCCTGGAAGCCGGCGGGCCGAACAAGGTTGGACCGAACCTGCATAACGTGATGGGCCGCAAGGCCGGACTCGCGCCCGGATTTTCCTACTCCGACCCGATGACTGCCTCGGATGTGGTCTGGTCTGTCGAGGCGCTGGACAGGTTTCTGCTCCGGCCCAGTGATTTTATTCCCGGCACGCGCATGGTCTTTGTCGGCCTGCGTAAACCCGAGGATCGCGCCAGCGTGATCGCGTATATGCAGCAGGAAACCGGCAGCGCAGAGTAGCTGCGGACCGCAGTCTGCGGTGCTGTGTTGAGGGCGACACGGATTTGTAATAAAACCGTGTTCAAATGCCCGCCTGGCTGTTGTGATCAGGGGTTATGAGCGCACGCAGGATATTGCTGGTCGAGGACGAACTGCCTATCCGGCAGATGATCGCGTTCAACCTGACGCGCGCCGGATTTGAAGTCGATGAGGCTGGCGATTCGGCGAGCGCCCGCAGGCAGATTGCGGATTCGCGTCCGGATCTGCTCCTCGTGGACTGGATGCTGCCGGACTCGAGCGGCCTTGAGTTGACCCGCACCCTGCGGCGTGAACCGGCCAACCGGGAGATTCCGATCATCATGTTGACTGCCCGCGCCGACGAGCGTGACCGGGTGCTCGGGCTCGACAGCGGTGCCGACGATTACATCACCAAGCCGTTTTCACCACGCGAATTGCTGTCACGGGTCAATGCCGTGCTGCGTCGTTCGGCGCCGGCGGCAGATGAGCCACTGGTAGCCGGCAAGCTGCGCCTGGATCCGGTCAGTCATCGCGTGTATGCCGGAGATCGCGAGATCGGACTCGGGCCGACCGAGTACCGGCTGCTGAAGTTCCTGATGGAAAATCCCGATCGCGTCTATAGCCGCACGCAGGTGCTCGACAATGTCTGGGGCCAGAACGTTTATGTCGAGGAACGTACGGTCGATGTGCACATCCGGCGCCTTCGCCAGGTGCTCGAGGGCTTTGCTGCAGACCATTACGTGCAGACTGTCCGCGGCGCCGGTTACCGTTTTGCTGTCTGCTGATGCCGAGAATCTGGACCTGGACGCTCTTTCGGCTGGGCTTTGCGCTGGTGGCCGGCGCGCTGATCGGTCTGATCTACGACAGTCCGGCGCTGGGTATGCTGATCGTCGCGCTCGCCGCCCTGGGCTGGCATCTCTACAACCTGTATCGGCTTGAGCGCTGGCTGACCACCGGTTCGATCGCCGATATTCCCGACGGCGATGGTGCCTGGCCGCCCGTTTTTGCCAGGATCCAGTTCATCAAGACCAAGGCAAAGCGGCGCGGCAAGCGTTTCCGCCGGCTGGTCAAGGAGCTGCGCGCCTCCACGGAGGCGTTTCCCGACGGTGGCGTGATACTCAACGCGCAGCATGAAATCCTGAACTACAACTCGGCTGCAAGGCAGTTGCTGGATCTCAAGGTGCGCGGGGATCGTGGCCAGCGCATCGAGAACCTGCTGCGGCACCCGGATTTCATCGCCTATCTGCGCGGTCCTGCCGAGCGTCCGGTCGTGGAAATCCCCGCGCCGGCGGGTGGCGATACCTGGTTGTCCTGCCGTCTGATTCCCTACGGGCCGAACCAGACGCTGTTGCTGATCCGGGATATCAGTCAGCGGGTAAAGATCGAGCGTGTGCGGCGGGATTTCGTTGCCAATGCATCGCATGAGTTGCGCACCCCGCTGACCGTGATCATGGGTTACCTCGATACGCTGGGCGATGATCCGGAGAAGCCCTCTGCCTGGCAGCAGCCGGTACGGGTAATGCAGGAACAGGTGCAGCGCATGTTCCGGCTGGTCGAAGACCTGTTGCAGCTGTCGAAGCTCGAGTCGGGGCAATCGGTGGCCAGGGACCGGGTGGTGAGTGTATCGGGGCTGATCGAACTGGCCCGACGCGATGCACAGAGCTTGCCGGGCTTTTGCGGACAGATCGAAGTGCAGATCAACAGCGCGGTGGATGTCCTTGGCGAGGAGACCGAGCTTCAGTCCGTGGTGTCGAACCTGGTGGCCAATGCGGTGCGCTACACGCCGGCGGAGGGCAGGATCACCATCAGCTGGAATGTCGACCCGGAGGGCGGCCACCTGGCTGTGGTGGACACCGGTATCGGCATGTCTGAGGCGGATATTCCGCGGGTCACCGAGCGTTTTTACCGGGCCGACGGGGGCCGCGCACGGCAGAGTGGCGGCACCGGTCTTGGCCTGTCGATCGTCAAATATGCGCTGCGCAGGCATGATGCAGATCTGGAGATCCGCAGTCGGCTTGGTCAGGGCAGCAGCTTCATCTGCCACTTTCCCCGGGACCGGCTCGCGCCGTCCTGATAGTCTCAGCAGTCGTGCCCAGGCGCAGGAGCAAAGCCATGGAATCCGAAAGTTTCAGTCATCACATCTCCCGCCGCTTCAATGCGGAGCTGGAGCATCTGCGCAGCGAAGTGTTGCGTATGGGCGGTCTGGTCGAACAGCATCTGGATACTGCCGTGGAGGCGATCACTTCCGGCGACAGCGAGATGGGCCTGCGGGTTTCCGGCGATGACTTCAAGATCAACCGGCTCGAGGTATCCATCGACGAGGAGTGCAGCAAGCTGCTGGCAACGCGCATGCCGGCGGCTGCGGATCTGCGGCTGATCGTCACGGTGATCAAGATCATCACCGATCTGGAGCGCGTTGGCGATGAAGCCTCGAAGATCGGCTACCTGGCATCGCATCTGGCTGCGGATCGGAAACTCTATGCTCCGTACAGCGAGCTGAAAGCGCTTGGCGAACACGTACAGACCATGCTCCACGATGCCCTTGATGCGTTTTCGCGCATGGACGTCGACGATGCGCTCGCGGTCATCGAGGAAGACAAGCTGGTCGATGAGGAGTACGACCAGATCACCCGGCAGTGCATCGCCCTGATGATGGAAGACGCGAGGACGATCCGGCGCTTCATGGATGTGACCTGGGCAGCCCGCGCCCTCGAGCGTATCGGCGATCACGCCAAGAACATCGGCGAGTATGTGGTCTATCTGGTGCACGGCCGGGATATCCGTCATACGGAGCGTGAAGTGGTGCGTCAGGAGCTGGATGCAGCCAGGGCTGACCGTACGGCTGGCACCTGAAATAAAGCCGCAACAATTGCTGCATAGACTCCATCGGGTCACAAACTCAGCAATGACTCTGGAGGTCCGCATGAAACGATCACTTAAAGCCCTGACCCTGCTGGTCAGCGGGGCAATCACTGCAACAGCGCCAGGGGTGGCCTGGTCGCAGGCGGCGCGCAGCTATATCAGCATCGTCGGCTCGTCCACCGTCTATCCCTTCGCGACGGTCGTCGCCGAGCGGTTCGGCGGTACCGGCAAGTACAAGACCCCCAAGGTCGAGTCCACCGGTTCCGGTGGTGGTATCAAGCTGTTCTGCGGCGGTGTCGGCGTGCAGTATCCGGATATCGCCAACAGTTCGCGCGCCATCAAGCCGGCTGAATTGAAGGATTGCGTCGCCCATGGCGTGAAAGACGTAATCGAGATCAAAATCGGTTATGACGGCATCGTACTCGCCGAGTCGGTGGCCGCACCCGGCCTGAATCTCAGCATGCGCGATATCTGGCTCGCCCTGGCCAAGCAGGTTCCCGACCCGAAGGGCAAGCAGACCTTCGTTGCGAATCCCTACAAGACCTGGAAGGACCTTAACCCGCAACTTCCGGCTGAGGTCATCGAGGTTCTTGGTCCGCCACCGACTTCCGGTACGCGTGATGCCTTTGTGGAGCTGGCCATGGAAGGTGGGTGCAAGTCATTCCCATGGATCAAGGCCATCAAGGAGCAGGATGAAAACCGCTTCAAGCAGATCTGCCACACCATGCGTGAGGATGGCCGTTTCATCGAAGCCGGCGAGAACGACAACCTGATCGTGCAGAAGCTGAAGGCGAACCGCAATGCGGTCGGAATCTTCGGTTACAGCTTTCTCGAGCAGAATTCCGACTCCGTCAAGGGTTCCCTGGTCGATGGTGTGGAGCCGACTTTTGAAAACATCGCGAGTGGCACATACCCTGTGTCGCGGCCGCTGTTCTTCTACGTCAAGAAGGCACACATCGGTTCGATACCCGGAATCGCCGAGTACCTGAAGGAATTTGCCAGCCTGAAGGCGATGGGTGAGGAAGGCTATCTGGCCGATCGCGGTCTCGTGCCGCTGTCGCCTGCTGAATACAAGGCAGTTGTCGGACAGGTCAACAAGCTGGTTACCATGCCGTTGCCCAGGTAGTTTGTAGTGCGTCTGCCAACGCTGTTGCTGATTCTTGTCGCGATAGTGCTCGCTGCCTTCTTTCTCGGTCGGCAGCGGGCGCTGTCGCTGGCTCGTCCGGCCGGCGGTATACGCAGTCTGCATTCCCTGCCCAAGTACTACGGCTACTATGCGGCGCTCGGCGCCGTGCTTCCGGGGATTGCGCTGCTGCTGATGTGGGCGGCATTCAGCGAGTCCCTCATCACCGCACGGGTGGTTCAGTCGTTGCCTGAGGCGCTGCGCAACCAGCCGGACGCGGAGCTGGGCCTGACGCTGAACGATATCCGCAACCTCGCTGCCGGACAGATGTTCGACGAGAGCCGTCGTGCGGAATTTGCAGTCGCTGCGGATCTCTACAATAGCCTGCGCGAGTCGTCGCGAAGAATCCTGTCGGGACTGGTCGTCGCGCTGTCGTTCAGCGGATTCGCACTGGCGTGGTTTCAGCTGCGTCCCCAGTTCCGGGCGCGAAACCGCGTCGAGGGGGCTGTCAAAGTTGCGCTGATCCTTGCTTCGCTGCTCGCTATCGCCACCACGATCGGCATTCTGCTGTCGGTCAGTTTCGAGGCGGTGCGGTTTTTTCGTCAGGTACCGCTGAGCGAGTTCCTGTTTGGCCTGAACTGGAGTCCGCAAACGGCGATCCGGGCCGGCCAGGTCGGCTCGTCCGGTACATTTGGTGCGGTGCCCTTGTTTGTCGGTACGCTGCTGATTTCGGGTATTGCGCTGCTGGTGGCTGTGCCGATCGGCCTGATGATTGCCATATACCTCTCCGAGTATGCGCGACCGGCCCTGCGCCGGATCGTGAAGCCTGTACTCGAGGTCCTTGCCGGTATACCTACCGTGGTCTATGGATATTTTGCCGCGCTGACGGTCGCGCCCATGATCCGCCTCGCGGGCCAGCAACTGGGGCTGGAAGTGGCCTCGGAAGCTGCGCTGGGCGCGGGTCTGGTGATGGGGATCATGATCATTCCCTTTGTTTCCTCGTTGTCTGACGATGCCATCAATGCCGTTCCGCAGGCGATGCGTGATGGCTCCTTTGCGCTCGGCGCCACGCGCTCGGAGACGATCAAGCGGGTGGTGGTGCCCGCCGCGCTGCCGGGTATCGTTGGTGGTGTGCTGCTGGCAGCGTCGCGCGCGATCGGCGAGACCATGATCGTGGTGATGGCGGCAGGCCTGTCGGCCAATCTGAGTTTCAATCCGCTGCAGTCGGTAACGACGGTCACGGTGCAGATCGTGACGCTCCTGGTAGGCGATCAGGAGTTCGACAGTCCGAAGACCCTGGCGGCCTTTGCGCTGGGTCTGATGCTGTTCATTGTGACCCTGCTTCTCAATATCATCGCCTTGCAGGTGGTGCGTCGTTACCGGGAGCAGTATGAATGATGGTGCCTGACGACGACCGCAGCAGCCGCCAGCTGAGTCCGGAGGAAACGCGCCGGCGCGTCGATGCGAGCCTGCGGCGTCGCTATCGCAGAGAGCGGTTGTTCCGCTTCTACGGACTGTTCTCTGTCTGTCTGGGTGTGGTTTTTTTGCTGCTTCTGTTCGGCACGATCATCGGCAATGGTTACAGCGCATTCCGCCAGAGTTTCATACATCTCGATATTCATTTCGATGCCGATGTGATCGATCCGGACGGTGCGCGGGATTCCGATGTGCTCTCGGTGGCCGACTATTCGCTGCTGGTCAAAGCTGCGTTGCGGGAGCTGATACCGGAAGCTGCCAGCCGTGCAGAAAGGCGCGAGCTGAACCAGCTGGTGAGCGCGGGTGCAATCTTCAGTTTGCGCGATACTGTCATGGCTGATCCGCAGATCCTCGGTCAGACGAAGCCGTTGTGGCTGCCGCTGAACAGTGAGGTGGACCTGTGGTTGAAGGCACAGGCGTCCGGAAAAGTCGGCGCCGAAGTTTCAACGCGGCTCTCGGAGCAGCAACTTGCCTGGCTCGAACGGCTGCAGGCCGGTGAGCGGATAGAATTGCGCCTCAACCGGGCTTTCTTCACTTCCGGCGATTCGCGTGAGCCGGAGCTGGCGGGCATCTGGGGAGCGACCAAGGGCTCGTTCTTCATGCTGCTCGTGACGCTGCTGCTGTCTTTTCCGCTCGGCGTTGCCGCTGCCATCTACCTGGAGGAATTTGCCCGGCGTAGCTGGTGGGTAGATGTGGTCGAGGTCAATATCAACAATCTGGCCGCCGTGCCCTCTATCGTGTTCGGGTTGCTGGGTCTTGCGGTGTTCATCAATTTTTTCGGGCTGCCGCGTTCGGCACCGCTGGTCGGCGGTCTCGTGCTGACCTTGATGACGCTGCCAGTGGTGATTATCGCCTCACGGGCGGCCATCAAGTCGGTTCCGCCCTCGGTGCGCGAGGCTGCGCTGGGGATCGGCGCGTCGCCGATGCAGATGGTGTTCCACCATGTGCTGCCACTGGCAATGCCGGGGATGCTCACCGGTGCAATCATCGGCATGGCCCGCGCACTTGGCGAGTCCGCTCCGTTGCTCATGATCGGTATGGTTGCGTTTATCGTCGATGTGCCCAGCGGGCCAATGAGTCCGTCGACGGCGCTGCCGGTGCAGATCTATCTGTGGGCCGACAGTCCGGAGCGCGCTTTTGTGGAGCGGACCTCGGCTGCGATCATGGTGCTGCTCGCGTTTCTGCTGGTGATGAATGCCACCGCGGTATGGCTGCGCAGCCGGTTTGAGCGGCGCTGGTAGCGTCACACAGGGAAGATTGCAGATAATGCTCACGATGGACAAGTCCGAAGATGTCATTGTGCCGCCGGCGGATGCGGCGCCTGCAGCGGTGCTGCCTGTCGCGGCCGAACGCATCGCTCCCGATACAGTAGGGGACGTCACCGCGCGGAACGCGGTGATCTGCGTGCGCGGCGGTAACGTTCATTACGGCGATACGCATGCGCTGATCAATGTGAGTCTTGATATCGGGCGCAATGAGGTGATCGCGCTGATCGGTCCTTCCGGTTGCGGGAAGTCCACCTTTCTCCGTTGCCTGAACCGGATGAATGACACCATCGAGTCAGCCCGTGTCAGCGGCGACTTCCGGCTCGACGGCCAGGACATGTATGCCAAGGGTACCGACGTGGTGATGCTTCGCGCCCGTGTCGGCATGGTTTTTCAGAAGCCGAATCCCTTTCCGAAGTCGATTTACGAGAACGTTGCCTATGGCGCGCGTATCCATGGTCTTGCTGCCAATCGCGCGGAACTCGACGACATCGTCTATGGCAGTCTCGAGCGCGCGGGACTTGTCGATGAGGTCAAGGACCGGCTCGACGATCCGGGTACCGGTCTGTCGGGTGGTCAGCAGCAGCGGCTGTGTATCGCACGCACCATCGCCGTCAATCCGGAAGTCATCCTGATGGACGAGCCCTGCTCGGCCCTCGATCCGATCGCGACCGCGCGCATCGAAGACCTGATCGACGAGTTGTCAGCGAAGTATGCGATTGCAATCGTTACGCACTCGATGCAGCAGGCGGCGCGCGTTTCAACCCGGACCGCCTATTTTCATCTGGGCCGCATCATGGAAGTTGGCCCTACCGACAGGATATTCACCAATCCGTCGCACAAACTCACTGAGGACTACGTGACCGGTCGTTTCGGCTGAGAGGTAACGAATCCGGACCATACCCGGGTGCAATTCTGTCGCCCGTTTCATACTCCCGTAACAAAGGCGCGGCAGACTTCTCGCATCGGTTGGAGCGGGCAAGCGCCCTTTCCGCCGATGTGCAACGAATTATGAACAGACGAGGTATCCCCATGAGACGTGTATTGCTGGCCCTGACCATTGGCCTCCTGATGAACTCACCGACCGTATTCGCTGCGGTTTCCGATGAAGTGGTGCAGCAGCTTCTCCAGCGTCTGGAGGCACAGGAAAAGCGCATCGCTGAACTTGAGAAGAATGCCCGACAGACGCAGACAGAGGTGGAAGAGCAGAAGCAGGTCGTCGCACAGGTTGCGGCAAGGCCGGCTGAGAACGCGCCGGCACCGGCCAGCTGGGCTGACAAGCTGAGCCTGAAGGGTGACCTGCGTCTGCGCCACGAGAACATAGACGACGAAAATTCCAGCGACGAACGCAATCGTGAACGGATTCGTGCCCGACTCGCGCTGATTGCCAAGCCGCAGGACAACCTGGAAATTGGCCTGGGCCTCACGACGAGCCAGGACAATGACCCGGTTTCCGGCAACCAGACCCTGGGTGACGGCAACTCGAACAAGAACTTTGCGCTCAGTCTTGCCTACTTCAAATGGGCCGCACTGGAGGGGTTGACCGTCAGTGGCGGCAAGTTCCAGAACCCGCTTTACCGGCCGGGCCAGCATTCGCTGCTCTGGGATGGCGACTGGAATCCCGAAGGTGCCGGGCTGAACTACGTCAGTGGTCCGTTCTTCGCCAATGCGATCGGCTTCTGGCTGGAAAGCGACAGCAAGAATGACAAGTCGCTTACCTGGGGTGGTCAGCTGGGTGCGACAGTACCGATTGCAGATGACGTGAAACTCACCGCCGGCGCAGGGTATTACCACTTCAATACCAGCGGCAAGGGAACGTTCTACGGCTCGGATACCAATTTCCTGGGCAACAGTTACGATTCGATCACCAACACCTATCTGTATGACTACGAGGAGATCGAGGGATTTGCCGAGTTGGGATTCAAGCTCGCTGGTCTGCCGGCCAGTGTCTATGCCAACTACGTGAAAAACACCGATGCCGACGAGTTTGATACTGGCTGGGCAGCGGGCGCACAGCTCGGTGCAGCAAAGGCCAAAGGGAGCTGGCAGCTCGGCTATACCTGGCAGGACCTCGAGCCGGATGCGGTGTTCGCCGGGCTGACCGACTCGGACTTTGGTGGCGGCAAGACCGACAACAAGGGCCATCGTCTGCAGGGCGTTTATGCGCTCAGCGACAAATGGAACCTGGGGCTGACCTACTTTATCAACGAGACGGGCGGCAACCGCAGCACAGACAAAGACTACGACCGGCTCCAGCTGGACATGGGCTTCAAGTACTGAGTGACTGCCGGCCGATTCCCCAGCCGCCGGAAGCGTAGCCCTTCGGCAGTCCGGCGTCCGGGGTAAAACCGTAAAGCTCGTCGTCCGGCAGACTCTCACGGAGGATCTGCCGGACTTCGAGCAGCTTTTTGAGGTCGATGCCGGTACGCAGGCCCATCGCGTCGAGCATAAAGACCAGATCTTCGGTGACGATATTGCCGCTGGCGCCCGGCGCGTGCGGGCAGCCGCCGAGTCCGCCGAGCGAACTGTCCAGTGTCGTGATGCCTTCTTCGAGCGCTGCCAGCGCGTTCGCGAGACCAAGGCCGCGGGTGTTGTGCAGATGCACGCTGGAGAGCTTGTCGCGGCCCACCGCCGCACGCACCAGCCGGATCAGGCGACGCAACTGTGCCGGGTTGGCATAACCGGTGGTATCCGACAGGCCGATTTCTTCGCAGCCGGCTTCCATGAGCGCCACGGCCAGTTCGACCACCTTGCTCTCCGGTACCACGCCCTCAAGCGTGCAACCGAAGGCAGTGGCGACGTTGCCCTCGAAGCCGGGACGATTTTCTGCCGGCAGGCTGCGCAGCAGTTCGGCGATCCGGCGTACGTCCTCGATGACCTCGGCGTGACTCCTGCGCAGGTTGGCCTTGCTGTGTGTTTCGCTGGCGGACAGTGGCAGCGCGATCTTGTGTGCACCAGCGTTGATGGCGTTCTCGGCACCCTTGAAGTTGGGTACCAGCGCCAGCACCGTCAGGCCGGGAATCGTGCGTGCATAGGCCACCACTTCGGCAGCGTCGGCCATCTGCGGCATCAGCTTTGCGGGGACGAAGGAGCAGACCTCGATTTCGCGGACGCCAGCCGCAGCCTCGGCCGCGATCCAGGCCTTTTTGGCTGCGGTGGGCATTACGGACTTGATGCTCTGCAGGCCGTCGCGAGGGCCTACCTCGCTGACGAGTACGTCGATTTCACTGGTGCCGGACATGCTGGATTCCTGGTTGCTGCAGGTGATTATTCTATATGGGGCCGGGGTGGTGGATAATCCAGCACCCGATTGCCGGTGCCAGCCGGTGCCGGCAACAGACATAACACGAAAAAGGCGCAGTTGATGACAGGTTCGCAGGGTTTGCCCCTCGCAGGGGTGCGGGTAATCGAATTTACGCACATGGTGATGGGCCCGGCGGCCGGGTTGATCCTCGCCGATCTGGGCGCCGATGTGATCAAGATAGAGCCGGTTGCCGGCGACAGCACCCGCCATCTGCCCGGCTCCGGCTCCGGCTATTTCCCGATGTACAACCGCAACAAGCGCAGCCTGTGCGTCGATCTGAAATCCCCTGACGGACTTGCTGCGGTGCTGCGCCTGGTCAGCAAGGCGGACGTGCTCATCGAGAACTTCCGCCCGGGCACCATGGACCGGCTGGGCCTCGGCTACGAGACATTGAAGGCACTCTGCCCGCGGCTGATCTATTGCTCGGAAAAGGGCTTTCTGGCCGGCCCCTATGAGCACCGTACGTCGCTCGATGAAGTCGCGCAGATGATGGGCGGTCTGGCGTACATGACCGGCCCGCCGGGCAAGCCGCTGCGGGCCGGCACCTCGGTGATCGATGTGCAGGGCGGCATGTTCGGCGCGGTGGGCATCATCGCCGCGCTACATCAGCGCAATACGACTGGCCTGGGCCAGAACATCGTGGCTTCGCTCTATGAGAGTACGGTGTTCCTCGTCGGCCAGCATATGGCGCAGATGGCGGTGACCGGCAAGCCGGCGGCGCCGATGCCGGTGCGCGTATCAGCCTGGGCGATCTACCAGGTCTTTGAGACCGGCGATGACAAGCAGGTGTTTGTCGGCGTGGTCAGCGACAAGCAGTGGAAGGACTTTTGTACTGCCTTCGGGCTGCACGAACTCGCTGCCGACAGCAGTCTCGACACCAACAACGACCGTGTGAAACACAAGGATCGTCTGGTGCCGCAGATCCAGGCGACGTTTCGCAAATACAGCAAGCAGCAGTTGATGGACAAGCTGGAAAAAACCGGCCTGCCATTTGCGCCGATCGCACGGCCCGAAGACCTGTTTGACGATCCGCATCTGGCTGCCAATAACGGGCTGGTGCCGATCACCATCAGCGATGGCCCGCTGGCCGGTGAGCAGACCCGCCTGCCGGCACTGCCGCTGGAGATGGACGGGCACCGTTTTGGTGTACATCGCGATGTGCCGCGCGCCGGCCAGCATACGCACGAAGTGCTGCGCGAAGCAGGCTATACGGATGCCGAGATCGGCACACTGCTCAGTCGCAAGATCATTGCAGGTCCGGCCTGAAGAAGGATCTCTTTCCGGCAGGGGCAGTCCCGGCCGGGCCGCCGGCTGACAGCCCCCACAAGACCGGTGTTGCGGTACTGCTGATGCTGGGCGCAACGCTGTGCTTTGCTGCGCTGGACGCCACCTCGAAGCATCTGTCGCGCACTTACCCGGTGCCGATGATGGTCTGGGGTCGCTACAGTTTCCATTGCCTGATGATGCTGATCCTCCTCGCGCCGTCGATGCGCATGGGACTGATCGCCACGAAGCGCCCGGTAGCGCAGGTCGTTCGTGCGCTGATGCTGGTCGGAACCACCGGCTTTTCCATGGCCGGCTTTGCCCTGATGCCGCTGGCCGAAAGCACGGCCATCGTATTCATCACGCCGCTGGTCGTGGTGATGCTCTCGCACTGGCTGCTCAGGGAATCGATCGCCGGCATCCATGTGCTCGCAGTTGTTACTGGCTTTGTCGGCATCCTGCTGATCGCACGGCCCGGTGGTGCGCTGAACCTGCCCGGCCTGGTCTGGATGCTGCTGGCTGCGGCCTGTTATTCGGCCTATCAGATCCAGACGCGGCAGCTTTCGCCCGGCGAGAGTACGCTCACCATGCTCTTCTATACCGCGCTGGTCGGCACCGTAACCATGACGCTGGCCGCTCCGCTGTACTGGGGCGGGCCGATGCCCGGCTGGATCGATGCGGCGCTGATCGCCTCGCTGGGAATCTACGGCGGCACGGGTCATCTGATGCTGACGCGGGCCTTCCGTTACGCTGCCGCATCGTTTCTGTCGCCATTCCTCTACATACAACTGGTCTGGGCGACGCTGCTCGGCTGGCTGTTCTTCAGGCATCTGCCTGATCTGATCTCGCTTATCGGCATGGCGGTCATCGTCGGCAGCAGCCTTTCGATCGCGTATGCCGAGCGGCTCAGGCGTGAGATTGCCGCAAGAGAAAGAGGGGCGGTACAGTGAGGGCTGTATGGCAAGACGCACTCGCCAGAATATCGGCCTGATACTCGGACTCGCTGCCGGCGCGCTTGCACTCTTCGTGCTCCTGATGCCCGGGCGGGAGGCCTGGCATGCCCGCGGGGCGATGAACAGTGGGCACGATGACATCGCCTGTGAACATTGCCACTTGCCCGCACCGGGCAGCTTGCGCCAGCAACTGCAGGCCAATGCCCGCCATCTGCTCGGCCTGCGCGCCACGGCCGCCGATTTCGGCCTGCAGCAGGCCGGCAGCAGGGAGTGCCTGGCCTGTCATGATTTTCCGCAGGAGCGCCATCCCGTGTTCCGCTTCTATGAGCCGCGTTTCCAGAAGGCGCGCGATGCACTGCATCCGGAGTCCTGCGTGTCCTGTCACCTGGAGCACCGGGGCGTACGGGTCACGCTCGATAACATCGACTATTGCCGGCACTGTCATGAGGAAACGAAGCTGAAGAACGATCCGCTTGATGTCTCGCATGTTTCGCTCATCGAGGCAGAACAGTGGGACAGTTGTCTGGGTTGCCACGATTTCCACGGCAATCACCTGATGACAGTCCATGAGCAATTGAGTGAGGCGATTCCACCGGCGCGGATCCTGGAGTATTTTCGTGGTGGTCCTTCACCATATTCGGCAGACAGGAAATTCACGCCCCGTCAGGAACCCTTGCGATGATGCGCCCACTGTTCGTGCTCACTTCCTTGCTGCTGGCCGCGCTGATCGTGTACCTGTTCGTGAGCGCGCCGCCGCCGTTGCCGGAGCAGACTGCAGCCAATGCAAATATTCCCGTTGAGAAGGTGTTTGCACTGGTTGAGGCCGAGAACGATGCTGCCCGCGCCCTGTGGACCCGCGAAATCGTCGGCGTCGGCACCAAGGCCGGTCTCAGCTTCAGCGAAAACTGGCGTGAGGCCACGGAGGAGGCCGGGCCGCTGCCGGCCTTGTTCCTGCGTGAGACGGCGAAGAATCTGGAAAAGGACCCTGTGCGCCTCAGTCTGTTTCTGGGCTCCGATGCGCCGATCAATTCCGCCAACCGCTTTGAGGGGCTGCAGCAGGAGGCATTTGCCCGAATTCGCAAGACTGGCGAGCCGCAGTTCTTCCGCATGCCGGATACCGGTCTGTACACCGCGATGTTCCCGGATGAGGCCGTGACGGAGGCCTGCGTGACTTGCCACAACGACCACGAGGACAGTCCGAAAAGCGACTGGAAACTGCACGAGGTGATGGGCGCAACCACCTGGGCATACCCGGAGAAACAGCTGACGGCAGAGCAGATGATCGGCGTGCTGGCTGCCGTGCGTACTTCGATTCGCGGCGCTTACCAGGCCTACCTCGACAAGGCAGCGACCTTCAGCAAGCCGCCGGAGACCGGCGCACGCTGGCCGCGCGAGGGCTACTACCTGCCATCGGCCGATGTGTTCATGGCAGAGCTGAGCGAAAGCACCGCGGCTGCAAGCCTCGATGCCCTGCTGAATGCAACAGCGTCTCCGTCCCCGGCGTCCGCTGCCGGCGTACCGTCACCCTAGGCCGCGCGGATATGCCGTGGCTGACGACCGGAGCGCTGCTGATAGCCGCATATGTGGCCCAGACGATCTGGGGCTGGCGCTGGGAGTGGCTCGCGGCCCTGCAGGTAAACGAACTCTACAAGCAGCTTAGCGGCCTGGTGCTCGTGCTGTTCTTCCTGATGCAGTGGCGACTGTCGGTCGCGCGCATGGGCAGCGCGTCGCCGACTACGCGGCTGCTCACCTTGCACCGGGACCAGGGAGCGCTGGGGCCGCTGCTCCTGTACCTGCACGCGATCAGTTTTGGACATGCCTACATCCGGGTGATGAGCATTTCCTTCCTCGGTCTCGTCGCACTGGGACTTTTGCAGCAGCCGCTGGCACGGCTGAACAGCAACCCGGTGAATACCGCGTGGCTGGTGATTCATGTGGCGCTGGCCATCGTGCTGCCGTTCTTCATTGGCTATCACGCGTTCAACGCTTTCTATTACGAGTAGCGGGCGGCTTATACTCCGGAGCCGAGATGGTCCCGTTTCCGGTCAACGCCGGAAACGGGAAGCGTCGCCAGAGCAAATGAGGCAGGGCCCCCTTTACGCGAGGAGCATGCGGTGAAGATTGATCAACCCGGAAACAGCGTGCCGCGCGGTTTGCCCTTTGTGGCTCCGTGCCGCCAACTCGATCCGCAGGCACCCTTTCGCTGGCTGCGGCTGGGCTGGAGGGACCTCATTCGCGCCTGGCGCCCGACCCTGAGTTACGGCACTACGGTCGTGCTGATCAGTTACCTGGTCACCTGGCTGGCTTTCCAGCTTGGCAGTTACGTGCTGGTGTTTGCCGCACTCACGGGCTTCGTGTTTCTCGCACCCATCGTGGCGATCGGCCTCTACGAGGTCAGCCGCCAGGTTGCAGCGGGCAAGACGCCGATGATGAGCGTCTCGCTGCGCGGTATTCGCCGGGTGTTCAGCAACGCCATGGTCTTCGGCCTGACCCTGCTCGTCGTATTCCTGGTCTGGGCGCGATCCGTGTCGTTGATCAGTATTTTTCTGCCGATGGAGAATGAGCCCGCAATCGCCGAGATGTGGCCCTATCTGCTGGCCGGAATAATGGTCGGTGCGGTCTTTGCCGGTATTACCTTTGCCGTGAGCGCATTCTCGCTGCCGATGATCGACGACCGCGAGACCGATGCGGTGACCGCCGTGGTAACCAGCGTCAATGCCGTGCTGCGCAACAAGCGCGCGATGCTGAACTGGGCCGCCGTCATCATCACCGCTGTGCTGATCGGCTTTGCCACGGCCTTCATCCTGTTCGTGATCATGATTCCGCTGCTCGCCTATGCAACCTGGCACGGCTATCTGGAAACCATCGACGCCAGCGCATGGCCGAAGGCGGAGTAGGCGGTGAGGGCAGCGAAGCGGGTGCGAGCGACGGAATGCCCGCACAGGCCGTGTCATTTCGGCAGGCGGGCTTGTTCCCCTTCCCGGGCTACAGCTTTCGCAGCACCACGCGACGATTCTGGGCCATGCCTTCGGCGGTGCCGTTATCGGCGACCGGATCCTTCTCGCCACGACCCACGGCTTTCAGGCGATCGCCGGCTATGCCGTTGCCGTTCAGCCAGGCTACGACTGCGCCGGCACGCTGATCCGACAGATCCAGGTTTGCATCGTCTGCTCCCTGGCTGTCGGTGTGGCCTTCGATCTGCAGCCGTACCTCAGGGTGGTCCTTCAGCAGCTCCAGTACGTCTTTGAGAATGCCGGTGGATTCAGGCTTCAGCACGGCGCTGCCCGTATCGAAGCGAATGGCGGTGGTTGAGACAAAACCTGCCGATTCCAGATCATCGTAGAGCGACCGAGGGCCACCTTCAGCGATGCGCAGATCATCCAGAAACAGCGAGTACCGGTAGACACCGGCAAAAACGTGCAGTTTGCTGGCGCGCGGGAAAGCGTAGTTGGGCACATTGGCGATGCGCTGTTCGTTCAGGTACATCTTCCAGTAGTTGCCATCGACTGCAATACGTACATCGACCCATTCGTTGCTTGGCATGCCCCGGGTTGCGCCGGATTTGGCTCCATCTGCCATCTGCAGCCCTGATCCACCCCGGGCGACATAGATGTGGGTTTTTGGCGGGTAGGTGCAGCGCTTGTCGGGTGTGTCGTCGCTGGCATCCGAAAATACGTCCAGATTGACCCGTGCGAGCGGGTCGCTGGTGCGCACGCGGTATTCGATGGTGTAACGCTCGGGCAGCTTCTCAGGAAGCTTGATGGTGAAGCAGCCGCTGCCACCGGGGCCGTTCTCGGCCGTACCTTCGCCGATGCGCAGTACCTTGTTGTCGCCGAGTTCCACCACATCCAGGTTGCCGGCCAGATAGTCGAGGCGCGAGGGAAAGTTGCCCGTCCGGGTTCCCTCGAAGTCGTGATAGAACAGCACCCGGTCGCCCGCGACGAAATCGTAGTTTGCCCAGACACCGGTCCCGGGCGTTCCCGCAGCCCCGGATGCCGCCGTATCGGTACCAGTTCTGGAGTCTGCCGGAGTGGAGCTGTCGCCCCCGTTCACCGTGTCTTCTACTGCCTTCTGTGCGGCTTTCTCCAAAGCCTCCTGGGCTTTCTTCCAGATCTGCGCATCCGCGGAGGGGGCGGCAAGAAACAGTGCCGCGATGATCGGCAAAAGAGAAAAGTTGCGAGTTGGCATGACAGATCTGGCCTCCACGAAGCAGTGATACGGGTAGCGATCGTTTGGCGCCACAGGATGACTGGATATTCGGGATGGCCAGACCATACAACAAACTGCCCATGGTGCGCAAAACGCAGTGCTGGCTTGCGGGCTGCGGGCAGATGCATCCCATGCGGTCGAATTGGCGACTAACGCGACCTTGCTTGTTAAGCTCTTGGCCAGGGAGCCGGAAAGACCGGTCCCCGGCTCGCAGTCAGGGAGTGGCGATGGCATCAGTTACTCATACCGAACTCGCAATCAGGCTGCTGCGGGATGCGGCGGGATTCTTTCGCAATGTCGGCGAGCAGAACCCGTCAATGCAGGCCCAGATGAATGACAATGCCGATGTCTACGAGCGCGTTGCCGAGCTGATCGAGCAGGACCCACAAGGCGAAATCCAGCTGAGCAAAGACGATTGAGCAATGGGCAGCCTGTGGAAAATCGCATCCGGAAAGCTGCGCGTCACCTTCACCCTGGAGCGTGATGCTGATTCAAAGCGGATTCGTGCCCGTACGCTGTTATTGCTTGTTGCAGTCTCGTTTGCATTGGCCGGTACAGTGCACGTCGCTGCTCCGATGCAGCTGCTGGCAAATTCACCATTTAACCTGGACCTTGCGCTGCGCACCTTGTCGGCTGGCTGGTTTGCGCCGCGCGATGTTATTCCGGTAACGCTGGTAGAGATCGACGATGCGACACACCGGCTGTGGGGTTCGCCTGTAGCCACACCGCGCGAGCCGCTGGTTGGCTTGCTGCAGGCAGTTACACACGCACGACCGCGTGCCGTCGTCGTCGACATCGATCTGGCCTGGGGTGGGGCTGAAGCTGATCAGCTGCTGTTGCAGAATTATCTGGCTGCATATCAGGGGCCAGCGCCGCTGATCTTTCCGAAGCGACTTGAACCTGCTCCAGGAGGAGGGCGCAGGGCCGCAGCCAGCCCGTTCGACGACGTATTTGCAACCAACACAAACCTGGCCTGGGCCCACGCCAGCTTCGAGACGGACAGTGGTGGTGTTGTGCGTCAGTGGGCCGACTGGCTGGAAGTGTGCACCCCTGAAGGTACGACCCTGCTGGCATCGATACCGGCAAGGCTATCGCTCATGCTTGAGCCCTTGCCGCGCGGTTTGCGTCGCGCGTCTGCGCCACCTGTCCAGAACAGTTGCCAGCCCGCCCGCGATCCTGCCGGGCAACTGCTGCTGATCGGGCCGCGCCTGACAGGGCCGGCCGCCTCAGCGCTTTCCGTCGATGCGGCAGCGGTTTCTGCTGCAACCATTCTCGATGCGCAGATCGACCGTGATGACGCGTGGCTGTTTGGCGATCGCGTTGTGCTGATCGGTGCGACGCATCCGGCATCCGGTGATTTCTGGCTGACGCCGAGCGGCGTGCTGCCCGGCGTGGAGTTACTCGCCCATACCGTTCGGCTGGCTCCCCTGCGCACAGCGCCTGGCGCAGGCTCGGCGTTCAGGCTTCGCGTCGCGGTGCTGGTGGCGTTCCTGCTGTTCGCGGCCATCGGTCTTGTGCTGAGAGGACTTGCCATGATGGCTGCCTATGTCACGGGAGGGCTGCTGTTTGTCGCTGTACCGATATGGTTCTGGGAGTATTACCGTGTCTTCGAGGCGCTGGAGATCGCCGTTCTGCTGGTGATCGTGTGGAAATTCTGCCAGGCCTTGCTCGACATGATCGAAGACTGGAAATGCGAGCGAGCGAAACAAGTTGCCGGCTGGCGTGGTCGTTTTGCTACATTCTGGGCGACTTGCCGCAGGCCCGCTTCGGGAGGAGATGCAGATGACTAGGATTTCCGGACTCATATTGGCTGTAGTGTGGTTATTGCCGGGCGCCGGACTCGTCACCACGGCAAACGCGGCTGACGAGGATGCCGTCGGGATCGTGGCCGAGTATCGGCCAGCGTCTGCCCGATTCAAATTTGCCCGCAAGGGCAAAGACCAGGTTCCGGTACGCATCGGTGCGATGGTGATGGTGGGTGATGCGATCGATCTGCCGGCTGGTGCGGCCGTGATTGTCCAGCAGCGCGACGGCCAGCGCCTGGAGTACAGCGGGCCGGGCCGATTCGAGGTGCCCGCTGCTCCGCCTTTGGGCAGGGTCTCGGCGATCTTTCGTTCCATTTCGGCGGTGTTCGATGATGAATACCGCCTTGCCGGGACAGCCGCCTCCCGAAGTGGCGAGGATTGCGGCGGCGGCGATACGGAAGTGCGGGCAATCGAGGTGCCGATCCTCACTGGTGCGCCCGCCATTGTAGCCGGTGAGCGCGACTTGCCTCTCACATGGATCGGCGGCTGTACGCCCTTCAGCATCAGTCTGCACGCTGCAGATGGCCGCAGTCTCTATCGCGAGTCGGTGGAGGGACGCCAGGTACGCCTCGATGATGTGCCGCTGAAAGTCGGGCGTTACACCATCACGATTTCAGATGCCACGGGGCTGGAGTTCCGCGGTACCGTCGAGGCCGTTGCTGCGGTTCCGAAGCTGCCGGCAGATCTCGCGAATGACACGAGCCCGCTCGGTGTCGTGGCTGGTGCCGTATGGCTGGCAGAGCAGGACGGTGGTCGCTGGCGCTTCGACAGTTTTGAACGCCTGCGACCATTGATCCGGGCGGGCGATCCGCTGGCCGGAGTGATTGGCGACGGTGTGCTCTGGGCCGACTCGCGCCCCTGAATCAGTGCGCCAGCGCGCGGTTGCCGTCACCCACCACAACAAACGGTCCCCAGTAGGAGGGGTGTGACTCGATCGCACTGGTAGCGCCATTGCGCCGTGCGGACTGCATGGCACGCTGCAGGCTGATCGCCAGCGGCTGGTTTTGTTTGCGCGATGCGTCGATGGTCGCCACCGACAGTTGCACCGCCGCCCCGGACATCACAGGCCAGTGACTGGCCATCAGGGTTTTGGCGCCGGCCGTGAAAAACGCCTGGGTCAGGCCGGTGAAAGTTTCGCTGCGCGGTCTGCCGTCTGCTGCGGCAGTGTTGCAGGCCGACAGCACCACCAGGTCAGCATCCAGCTTCAGGTCGACGATCTCACGCGTGGTCAGCAATCCGTCGAAGCGGTCTTTGGCATCAGGTGCCAGTGCAAGCATCAATGACGGCTCCGGAATATTCTGCACTTCGTGGGCCATGAACCCGTGGGTCGCCAGCGCGACAACCTGGTAGCCACGCAGCGCGTCGTCCGTGAAACGCTTCTCATCGGCATCGGGCCCAAGCCAGATCGTCGAACTGCCTGTGCCGAGCGCTGCCGCGAGACCGTTGATTTCATCTACCGATTCGGCGAGCACCGGCAATTCGCTCAGTGCCTTGCCATCCATCGCACCTGCAAGATCGTAAGACTTGGATCGCGGTCCTCCGGAAACAGCTGCCGCGTCCAGCATGGGCGCACCGACGCCCAGGAATGCCTTGTTGTGAGGCGGTCTGGCAGCTGCCTTGCGGTGTACCGGAAACAGCGACAGGTCGGCGAGTGCCGAAAATGCAAAGCGATCGACAAGAAACTGCGTCTGGCCAAATTCTTTCGGCGTGCTGAGCACGGCTTTAGGCGGCTTTTTCGCCACGAGCACCGCGGGCGGTACAGAGCCGAGCGGGCCATGTCCGTACCAGATGACATGCTTCACATCCTTGAGGGAGGCCGCTACCGGCGCAAAGATGAGCTGGTAGAGCTCATGGGCAGCTGCGGCATCGAAGTCCGGCAGCGTGGTGCGACCACCGCTGGACGCAGGCGTCAGTCCGGCCCGCAGACGGGTCACCAGCGTACCGACTTCGCGATCACTGATGCTCTTCCGGGACAGGCTGACGCCGCGCGTGGTAAGGCTCCAGACATACAGGTCGCGAGGCGTGACCAGTGTCGCGATCAGCGCCTCGTCCGGCTTCAGCAGTTGCTGATAGTTGCTGATGGACCGGGGTTTGGGCGTTACCAGTTCAGCGATCGATGGCACCTGCTGCCGGACGTAGGCTGCATAGGCCGAGTACTCCTTGGCTGTTTCCTGATAGAACACATCCAGCATGAAAAAGGCGTCCCACAGCGCCTTCGGCCTGGGCGTTTTGGCCGGATCAACGGCCAGTACCGTGTTCAGGAGTCCCCGTATCCAGGTGCCCGTCTGTGTCGACAGGCTGAAGAACCGCTCGACATGAAAACGGTTCTTCGGATCCAGGCGCGCGTTGCCGAGCTCTGCTGCGACAGTCGCAAGGGTGATGCGACCAAAGGACCGCAGCTGTGCCATGCGGAAACTTGCGTCTTCGATGCGTGGCTGCATGCGCGGCAACGCCGGATACATCGCGGTCAGGGCGTGCAGGGAGTTGTCGATCTTGTATTGATAGAAGAGCAGTTCGGCGGTGTTGGCCACGAACTGGTCCTGGGCCTGTGCGATCAGCGTATCGGCGGTTCCGATGTAGGTCTGCGCCTGCTTGCTCGCAAACGCCGGGTCATGGCGGGCCATGACTTCCCATTCTGACCAGCGCTGTGCGGCCAGGCGGTCCCAGCCGTGGCGATAAAAAGCCTGCGACAGCGGCTGCGGGGTGCGCCAGTCGGTAAGCTGCCGGCTGGCCAGCAGTTTCAGGGCTGCGGCGAGCTTGTCATTACCAGTTGCCTCGGCTGCAACCGTGGCACGCTCAAGCGCCTCGAATGCCGCTGCCCTGTCGTTCAGTGCGGGCGGCACGGCGGAAGCGTTGCCAAGCAGGCTGATGAGCGCGGCCGCCTTTTCCGGTCCCTCCCGGTCAACGAATACATCGTAGAGGACCGGAAACGCACGCCACGCTGCCTCCGGAGCAGCGGGTTGACCGGTGATGAACATGGATTGGGCGGCAAGATTGCGGGCATCGTCGACCTTGCCGATGGCCAGCGAACCACGGGCCGCGGCGGCCATCAGCCGGCTCGTGCGCAGCTTGAACTGTGTTGCCATCGGCTCTGCGGAGGCGATTGCCCAGGTGGCTCGCGTGAGGGCTTCGATGCCGACCTTGGCGCGTGGCTCAAGCACCGCTTCGCGCAAGGCCAGAATCAGCGGCCAGTCTTCTGCGGTATACACGAGGCCAGCGCTGGCGTAGTCCTGTACCAGGGCTTTCGCAAGCTGGTCTGCTGTCGCGATCTCGCCGATCTCAAGCATTACGCTCATGACCTGAACCTGGGCGCAGCGCGAAATCTGCCGGAACAGGGGATCCTGGGTGTTCTCGGCCGCATAGCGTGCGGCTAGTTGCTGGACAGCGAGGTAGGCATCACCGCGCAGGCGCTGGTCGTTGACCAGATCCGCCCACCATGCTGTAGCGGCCAGCATGGTCAGATGGCGAAAGCGGGCCTGTCGAAGATCCCGGGCAGGCCCCTGAAAATAGTTCTGTACAGCGCGCGGGTTGCGCACGTCCGGGATATAGGGAGCTTTCAGCTGTGCCTCGACTTCCGGAGCAGCAAAGCTCGTACAGGTCATCGATCGCTCGACCTGCTCGATCCAGGTGATTGCCTGGCCCGGAACTGGCGCCAGACCCGTGAGCATGAATACTGCGGCGGCCAGCCAGTATGTGGTGCGGCCCCGGCGGGAAAACCATCCGGCTTTCAGCAATGTACCGGCCCCATGGGATGTCGAAAGCATCATTTCCCCTTTCCGGCAAGCGCCGGCAGCTGCGCAGGATGACCCGATCCTACCTCACGATGAGCGGCAGCCGGAAAGATGCCCACAGCAGACCGTGCGCAGACCGTGCGCAGAGAGATCAGCCGAAAGAATCACAATCCGTCGGATAGCCCATCGCCGTGGAGTCCGTCGCTAGGGCGGCGGTTTGCGATCATCATCGAGCAGGATGCGCCAGGCCGGCGTTTCCAGGTCATCGAACTGGCCGCTGCGCACGGCCCAGAAAAAAGCCGCAACGGCTGCCAGCAGCAGCACCAGACCAAGCGGAATCAGTATAAAGATGATGCTCACAGGCGGGCTTCGCTCAGCGCGTGCTCCGGCGCCGTTGCCTGGACCGGTTGCGGCGCACGCCCGAGGCGTAGCGCATTGAAGGTCACCAGCAGCGAACTGGCCGACATGCCGAGGGCGGCGAGCCAGGGTGCGAGCAACCCGCTGATGGCGAGCGGAACGGCGATCACGTTGTAGGCGACGGCCCACCACAGGTTCTGCCGCACGATACGCATGGTGCGCCGTGCGTGGGCTACGGCTGTCGGCAAGGCGCCGAGGCCCGGTCCCATCAGGATGCAGTCAGCCGCGTGCTGGGCGAGGGAGGTGCCCGTGCCGACAGCCACGGATACGTCGGCACCAGCGAGCACCGGCGAATCGTTGATACCGTCGCCGACCATGCCGACGATGTGCCCGCCCCGCTGCATGCGGCGTACGAATTCAAGTTTGCCGGCTGGTGCCAGGCGGGCATGCCAGGCCTCGACGCCGAGGCACTGCGCGGCAGCCCGGACCGGTCCGGGCTGGTCGCCGCTGGCGATGGCCACCGCGATACCGGCGGACCTGAGTGCGGCCAGTGCCGCGGGTGCCTCGACCCGTACGCGCTCGGTGATTTCAAAACGTGCCATGAGCTGCGACCCGTTGCCCAGATAGACAGATTGCGCCGCGGATTCCGGACTGTCATCGCTGGCATTGATGTCAGCCAGTCCGAGCACAAAGGCACGGGTGCCGATGCGCAGCCGTTCACCGCTTACGCAACCTTCCAGGCCCTGACCGGCTATCGCCGCAACCTCCGTAACCGCCAGAGTCGTGCCCGGTGGCGGGAAAGCCCGTGCCAGCGGATGCTCGGAACGTGACTCCAGCAATGCCGCCAGCTCCAGCATCCGTTCCGGATCATGGCCGGCGAAAGTCTCGATGTGCTGAATGCCAGCCGAGTGCTCTGTCAGCGTGCCGGTCTTGTCGAAGACCAGGTCGGTCACGCGGCTCAGTGTTTCCAGGGCGCCGGCCCGACGCAGCAGTACGCCCTGGCGCGCCAGGGCGCTCATGCCGACGGTGAATGCGGCCGGTGTTGCCAGGGCAAGGGCACAGGGGCATGTCACGACCAGCACCGCGAGGACCACCTCGAAAGCGCGGGATGCGTCAATCCACCACCAGGCTGCACCGGACGCGACCGCCAGCACGAGTACGCCGGTGACAAACCACACCGCGACGCGATCAGTGAGTTCCACCAGGCGCGGTCGCTCCTCGCGGGCTACAGCGATGAGGCGGCCGATCTGCGCCAGTACCGTGCTGGTGCCGACGCGCTCCACACAGATCGTCGCGGCGCCGAACAGATTGATGCTGCCGGCGATGACCGGATCGCCGGCAGTCTTGCGTACCGGGCGGGATTCTCCGGTCAGCAGGGATTCGTCAACGCGTGCCGACCCGCATTCCAGCCGCCCGTCGACCGGGACCGCCTGTCCCGGCGCCACCAGCACCAGATCACCGGGTTCGAGTTCCACGATACCGACGATTTCCGGCCTGCCATCACGCAGTCGCGTCGCTACCCGCGGCAGATGCCGCGCCAGTGCGCCGGTAAGGCTTAGCGCCCGATGCCTTCCGGCCATTTCCAGGAAGCGCGCGCAGGACAGGAAGAACACGAACATGACGGCTGAATCGAAATAGATCGGGCCGCTGCCCTTGAAGGTATTCCAGGCACTGGCGATATATGCGGCGGCGATTGCAAGACCCACCGGCACATCCATGCCGGGCCGGCCGCGACGCAGGCCGCGCACAGCGCCCCTGAAGAATGGCGCGCCGGCATAGAACACCACGGGCGTTGCGACCAGCAGGCTGATGAGACGCAGGAACTCGTGGATGGCCGGATCGGCATCATGCAAGGCACCGGCATACAATGCGACGGCAAAACCCATGACCTCCGACATGCCGAGCCCCGCGACGATGAGCCGGGGCAGGGCGGCGCGCCGTTCAAGTATCGCAGCGCGACCCGCCTCATCTTCGGTGTAGGGATAGGGGTCATAGCCCAGCACCGCGATACATGCGAGCAGCTCGCCGAGGCGCGTTAGCTGCGGATCCCAGCGCAATCGTGTGCGGGTAGTCAGCGGGTCCACCGCAATTTCATATACGCCAGGTACAGCGGCCATGGCGCGTTCGATCAGCCAGGAACAGGCAGCACAGCGCACGCCCTGCAACAGCAACTGGGCTTCACGACTGCCATCGCTGCGGGAGCTGACAAACTCCCGCTGGAGTGCTTCCCGGTCGTAGCTTGCCCATCGTTCGGGGCCGGTAGCGGCACCTGCCGGCGCGTTGGCGGCGGTGCGGAAGCGATAGAACTCCGTCAGCCCCTTGTCACGAATGCGTGCGGCGATTTCCTGGCAGGCGTCGCTGCACAGGGTGACAGTCGCGCCGTCGATCTGCAGTTGATGCGTTGCCGGCCCGCGAATGGCAGTGCCGCAGTGGAAACAATTGGGCGTATCGGTCATGTTCAGCGTCCGGCCTTCAGTTCCAGTACCTCCTGCCGGGGTTCAAGCACTCCGGTGAGGCGCCAGTTTCCCGCGCCATCGCTGATCATTGCATAGAGCCGCGTGTCGGCGTGCGGCATCGTACCGGTGTAAAGATTGTCGCTGCGCTTCAGGATGACCTGCCGGTCCATCTGCGCCAGGGTGGGGTGTATCAATTCCAGTTTGAGGCTGTCCGGCGCAGCACCGCTGAGACTGACAGTCACTGCCGGGGTGCTGCCCGCGGACTGTGCGTCGAACTGCAACCGGGCGGTGACACCCAGTTCCACAGCCCGCTTGTCACGCTGCTGGTCGAGCTCCACCGCCATGGCGATCTGGCCGAAATCGTCCACGACCAGCGAGGGCGGTGCCCCGGCGAGATACAGCGTGACGAAGCCCGCGATCACACTGCCGATCACCGGCGTGAGGATGAACCATACCCAGAAATGCCGGTACCAGGGCTTTGCCGTCATTGCGGGGGACCGAAAAAGCGTGCGTCGCGCTGCGCCTGCACCGTACCGTCAACGGCATCTTCAACCCGTATGCTCAGATCGGCCCTGCCTGGTGGCGCCGCGCTGCGCTCCACGCTGATCCGCGCTACTACATCCAGCAGCGCGCCCGGGCCCAGATCGATTTCAGCCGGTGCAGTTTCGATTTGCGCACCGGGCAGTCCGGCGACGCTGATACGCACCCTGCGTGGCTCGTCCTCCTTGTTGAGGATTTTCAGCTGATAGACGTTTTCGATCTGGCCGTCAGGCAGTTCGCGGTACAGCGTGTTTCTGTCGCGCATCACATCAAGGCGAACGGCGGCGCGGTTGGCCAGCGTGATCACGAAGCCGATGAACAGCAGCAACAAAATGGTGCCGTACAGGATGACCCGTGGCCGGAGAATATGCTGTGGCTTGCCCTGCACGGCATTCTGGGTGGTATAGCGGATCAGTCCGCGCGGGTAGCCGACCTTGTCCATCACGACATCGCAGGCGTCGATACATGCAGCGCAGGTGATGCACTCATACTGGAGGCCATCGCGGATGTCGATGCCGGTCGGGCAGGCCTGCACGCACATCCGGCAGTCGATGCAATCACCGAGTTTGCTCGTGGCAGCACTGGTGCCGCGTTGCCGCCCGCCGCGCGGTTCGCCGCGGGCCGGATCGTAGGAGACGATCAGCGTATCGCGGTCGAACATGGCGCTCTGGAAGCGCGCATAGGGGCACATGTAGATGCAGACCTGTTCGCGCAGTGCGCCCGCGTTGCCATAGGTGGCCAGACTGTAAAAGCAGATCCAGAAGGTTTCCCAGCCGCCGAGATCCAGAGCCAGCAGCGAGGTGCCCAGTTCACGGATCGGCGTGAAATAACCGACGAAGGTAAAACCGGTCCACGCTGCGAAGCTGATCCACAGAATCTGCTTGGCGCTCTTGCGCAGGATCTTTTCCGCCGACCATGGCGCCTTGTCGAGCTTGATGCGCTGGTTGAAGTTGCCCTCGGTGAGTCGTTCCATCCAGACGAATATCTCGGTCCAGACGGTCTGCGGGCAGACGTAGCCGCACCAGACGCGGCCTGCCACCGTAGTGGCAAAGAACAGCAGCAGGGCGGCCATGATCAGCAGCCAGGACAGGAATACGAAATCCTGCGGCCACAGCGTCAGGCCAAGGATGTGGAACTGGCGCGCCGGCAGGTCAAACAGGATCGCCTGGCGTGTTCCCCAGCGCAGCCAGGGTCCCAGGTAGTAGATGCCGAGCAGTACGATGACCGCCGTTTTGCGCAGATTCGCAAAGAAGCCCTTGACCTCGCGCGCGTGAATCTTGGCACGCTTGGCATACAGCGCCTCGACTTCGACCTCGTTGCTGCTCACGGTCAGTCATCCCTGTCCGGTGCAGAGCCGGGCGAGGTGCGAATCAGGTATATCGAGACGGCACTGGAGAGTGCGGAGATCAGCCAGAAAAAAAAGAAGGCGATGCCGTAGGCCGTCATGCGTGAAGTTTCGATCTCGGCAGCAGAACCATCGTGCAGCAGACCAGGATCGACAAAGGCGAAGAAAACCATCGTGGCGAAACTGGCGGCGAGGAGTGATGGCCAGAGCACGGCAGCCAGTACCTGGGCACGCGGGCTCCAGGGTCGTGGCGGTTGCGGATCAGCGGGCTGGTACTCCGGCTGTTCAGTCACGGCTGCGCTCCACCGCTGTTGCCGAGGCTCAGCACATAGGCAGCGAGTACACGGATACGATCCGGCGTCAGGTAGTCGTGCTGGGCTGGCATCTGGTTGGTGCGGCCATTCATGAGTACGTCGCGGATATCGGCATCAGTCGATCCATGCAGCCAGTCAGTGTCGGTGAGGTTCGGCGCGCCGAGTATCTGGTTTCCTTTCGCGTCGGCACCATGACACCCGATGCAGAAGCTCAGGAATTTCTGCCGGCCGGCGGCCACATCGGGCGCAAGGCCCGCCGGATCGGCTGCAGCAGATGCTGGCAACTTCGGCAGCGCACGCAGCCAGGCGATGACTTCGGTCACGCCCTGTTCGCCGAGTGCCGGGCCGAGCGCGGGCATCATGCCGGTACGTCCGTTGGTGATGGTCTCGATGACAGTATCCGGCGCATCGCCCCACAGCCAGGCGGTGTCGGTGAGGTTCGGGAAGCCCTTGGCGCCGCGGCCGTCGGAGCCGTGGCAGGTGGCGCAACGGTTCAGGAAGATATTGCGCCCGAGCCGCAGCGCATCCGGATCGGTTTCGAGCTCAGGCAGCGGTACGCCGGAAAAAGCAGCGAAGACATTGCCGAAACGCTTTTCGGCAGCGGCCATCTCCGCCTCGTACTGGCTCGTCTGGCTCCAGCCGCCGATACCGGCGAAGGTGCCGAGGCCCGGGTAGATCACGAGGTACACGATCATGAAGATGCCGGTGATCCAGAACAGCCACAGCCACCAGCGCGGCAGCGGGTTGTTGAGTTCCACAAGGTCTCCGTCCCAGACATGGCCCGTGGTGCTCTTTTCGGCAGGCCGCTTCTCCTTGCGCTTGGTCGTCAGGGCCTGCAGCAGCCACAGACAGCCCGCGAGTGTGCCCAGCGTCAGCACCCACACCCAGGCATTCCAGAATCCGCTCATCTACGCTTGCTCCTCGCCAGTTCAGCGATGTCAGGACCGGTTTTCCGGATCCGCGGGTGGTTTGTCATCCGGCTCCAGCGGCAACTGTGCCGCAGCGTCGAAAGTTGCCTTCTGTCTGCTGCTGTACGCCCAGAAGCAGATGCCGATGAACAGCACCAGCATCACGACGGTAAAGATGCCACGCAGCAGGCCGGGATCCATGTCAGCGGCCTTTGACAGCTGTGCCGAGGCCCTGCAGGTAGGCGACCAGCGCATCCATCTCGGTCTTGCCCTCCACGAGGGCTGAAGCGCCAGCGATGTCCTCGTCCGTGTAGGGCACGCCGATCGTACGCAGCCGCTGCATTTTGACCGGCGTTAGGCTGGCATCCAGTGTGTTTTCGCTCAGCCAGGGGAAGCCCGGCATGTTCGATTCAGGCACCAGGTCGCGCGGGTTGTGCAGATGTGCGCGCTGCCACTGATCGGTATAGCGACCGCCGACGCGCGCCAGATCAGGGCCGGTGCGCTTGGAGCCGAACTGGAACGGACGGTCATACACCGCTTCGCCGGCGAGTGAGTAGTGACCGTAGCGCTCGGTTTCGGCGCGAAAGGGGCGGATCATCTGTGAGTGGCATCCATAGCAGCCCTCACGGACGTAGATATCCCGTCCCTCGAGCTGTATGGCGGTATAGGGCATGACGCCTGGCGCCGGCTCGACGGCCTCGCGTGACATGATCAATGGCACGATCTCCGCCATGCCACCGATGCTGATCGCAAGCGCCGTCAGGATACCCAGCAGGCCGGCGGATTTTTCAATCGTTTCATGTCGCATTTTTGTGCGCTCCTCAGGCCGGATCCAGGACGGGCTGTACGACGCGTTGTTCGCTGGTGGCTACCGTCTTCCAGGTGTTCCAGGCCATGATCAGGGCGCCGCTGAAGAACATCACGCCACCCATCAGTCGTGCTGCATAGTACGGATAGGTGGCCTTCAGGCTTTCGATGAAAGTGAAGGTCAGGGTGCCGTCGCTGTTGACTGCGCGCCACATCAGTCCCTGCATCACACCGGCAATCCACATCGACGCCACGTACAGCACGATACCGATGGTAGCGATCCAGAAATGCAGGTCGATGGCCTTGGTGCTGTACATGCCTGTGCGGCCGTAGACGCGCGGGATCAGTGCGTACATGCAGCCGAAGGTAACCATTGCTACCCAGCCGAGCGCACCGGAATGCACGTGGCCGATAGTCCAGTCCGTATAGTGCGACAGGGCATTGACTGTCTTGATCGACATCATCGGCCCTTCAAAGGTCGACATGCCGTAGAAGGACAGCGAGACGATCAGGAACTTGAGGACCGGGTCGGTGCGCAGTTTGTCCCAGGCACCAGACAGCGTCATGATGCCGTTGATCATGCCGCCCCAAGACGGCGCCAGCAGCACCAGTGAGAACACCATGCCTACCGACTGGGCCCAGTCGGGCAGGCTCGTGTAATGCAGGTGGTGCGGTCCAGCCCACATGTAGGTGGCGATCAGTGCCCAGAAATGCACGACTGACAGCCGGTAGGAGTACACCGGGCGGCCAGCCTGCTTCGGCACGAAGTAATACATGATGCCGAGAAAGCCTGCGGTGAGGAAAAAGCCCACGGCATTGTGGCCATACCACCATTGCACCATCGCATCGACGATGCCGGCATAGATCGGGTACGACAGGCTCAGCGTCACCGGGATCGCGAGCGAGTTGACGACGTGCAGGATCGCGATGGTGATGATGTATGCGGAGAAGAACCAGTTCGCTACATAGATATGCTGTACGCGTCGTTTGGCCAGCGTACCGAAGAACACCACGCCATAGGCGACCCAGACCACGGTGATCAGCACGTCGATGGGCCAGATCAGTTCCGCGTATTCCTTGCTCTGCGTCATGCCCAGCGGCAGGGTGATGATCGCCAGCACGATGACCAGGTTCCAGCCCCAGAAGGTGAATGCCGCCAGCCATCCCGCATAGAGGCGCACGTGGCAGGTACGCTGCACAACGTAATAGGACGCGGCGAAGAGTGCCGAGCCGCCGAAGGCGAAGATCACCGCATTGGTATGCAGTGGCCGGAGCCGGCTGAAGGTGATCCATGGCAGGTCGAAGTTCAGTTCCGGCCACATCAGCTGGGCGGCGATGATGACGCCGACCAGCATGCCGACCACACCCCAGACCACCGTCATGATGCCGAACTGCCGGACGACGACGTCGTTATAGCTTTGTGATTTGTCCATCTGGGGGCTCCGCAACGGAGTGTTGACCATCAATTTATACCGGCTATTCCTGATCTGTGTCATTGACAAGCAGGATTACAGGCGCGGCAATTTACGGGCAATGTGCCTTGAAGGCAATGCGGGGTTTTCCTCATCGCCGCCGGACCGGTGGATAGAACCACCACGTTGCCACGACCAATAAACCGAACAGCGTATAGCCGACCGCAAATACCCACGCGGGCGCATCGTAATAGAGGATGCGCTGCAGCCAGTATTCGATGAAGCCACTGCTGTAGGTGGTGGCCCGGGCTTTGGCGCGCAGCCACATTTCCAGGGTGGTGAGGGGGCAGGTCAGACCGAGCCAGGTCTCCGCGATGACGATGGCGATCGCAGCCAGATGCATCAACCTGAACCACAGCCCGTTGACCCAGTTCCAGCTGCGCCAGTTGCCGATGACAACCAGAGCGAGCCCCCCGCCTACAAACACAACAAGTGCGATATGCGCGGCAAGCACGAGATCTGCAAGTAATTGGTAGGGCATGTCGTGCTTCGCTGCGATCTCCCGGGCATCGGGGCGATGCTGCGCCACCAGTCCTCTATACTCAAACCGAGTCCACGAAGACAAGCGGCAGTATAGTGCGCTGCGGCGAACAAAAAAGGAGATACCAAATGACCGTCGCCAAGATCACAGAACTCACCTGTACCTCTAAGAAGAGCTTCGGAGACGCGATCGAAAACGGCATCAAGCGGGCGACAAAGACACTGGAAAATGTGTCCGGCGCCTGGATACAGGATCAGGAAGTCGTTGTCGAAAAAGGCAGCATCGTCGAATACCGCGTACGCATGCGCGTGACCTTCGTTCTCAAGTAGACGGTGTCTTTCGCGGGTGAGCGTTGCCAGGCCAGGGTCGGCCGGCTGCTGGCCGGCCGTACCCTCATGACAGGCATGCGATGAGCATCCGTCACCTCGATCAGTTGTTTGATCCCGCGTCGGTCGCCGTGATCGGCGCCTCGCAGCGACCGGCCAGCGTTGGCGCTACGGTCTGGCGCAACCTGCATGCGGATGGCTTCAAGGGCCGCGTTTTTGCCGTCAATCCGAAATACCGGGAGTTCGACGGTGTGCCGGTTTTTGCAACGGCAGGCGATCTGCCGGAAGTTCCGGATCTTGCGGTGATCTGTACACCGCCGGCCGTGGTTCCCGGGTTGATTGCCGGGCTCGGCAAACTTGGTGTACGCGCTGCCGTCGTGCTCAGCGCGGGGCTCGACGCCGGGCAGAAACAGGCCATGCTGGATGCAGCACGTCCGCACCTGCTGCGTATCCTGGGTCCAAACTGCATAGGCATGTTGTCACCGCACATCGGTTTGAATGCGAGCTTTGCCCATATCGATGCCTTGCCGGGTGAGTTGGCCTTCATCACCCAGTCCGGCGCACTGATGACTGCCATGCTTGACTGGGCGCATTCGCGTCGCATTGGCTTTTCCCATCTGGTATCGCTCGGTGAGCACGCCGATGTGGATTTCGGCGACATGCTCGATTACCTGTCGACCGATCCCCGCACGCGAGCGATCCTGCTGTACATCGAGTCCGTTGAAGCCGCGCGCAAGTTCATGTCGGCGGCACGAGGTGCAGCGCGCAACAAGCCGGTTATCGTCGTCAAGTCCGGACGCTCGGCGCAGGGCCAGCGCGCTGCGGCTTCGCATACCGGTGCGCTCGCCGGCTCGGATCTTGTTTACGACGCGGCCATCGCGCGCGCTGGCATGTTGCGTGTCGATACCATGCAGCAACTGTTTCTCGCGGCCGAAACTCTGGCGCGGTTCCGGGACAACGTCGGTGAGCAGCTGGCGATCCTGACCAACGGAGGCGGCGCTGGCGTGATGGCGGCCGACTATGCCGCGCATCTGGGCGTGGACCTGTGCGAACTCGATCCGGCGACAGTGGCGAGGCTCGACGCGCAGATGCCGGCCAACTGGTCGCGCAGCAACCCCGTCGACATCATCGGTGATGCGCCGGCGGAGCGCTATGTCCAGGCGCTGGAGGCGCTCAATGCTGATCCCGGTGCGGGAGCGGTGCTGTTCATGCATGCGCCCACGGCGATCGTGCCGAGTGCCGATATTGCGCGGGCGCTCGTGCCGCTGGCCAGCCAGTCGCCACCGCGCGTGATGGGCTGCTGGATGGGTGACGAGTCGGTTGCGGAAGCGCGAACGATCTTCCGGGCGGCAGATATCGCCGGCTACGAGACACCGGAACAGGCCGTGCGCGCTTTCTCAATGCTTACGACCTACAGGCGCAATCAGGCCCAGCTGATCGAGGCTGCGCCGGCACGGCCACCAGGCGTGCCGGCAGCGGACTTCAATGCCGTCGATGAACTTTTCAGGAAGATACTGGACAGTGGGCGCGACATGCTCACCGAACCTGAGGCCAAGGCGGTACTTTCGGCTTACGCAATTCCTGTAGTCGCGACGCACAGCGTGGCTGCCGATCCGGATGAAGCCGCTCAGGCTGCGGTCTCGATCGGCTTTCCCGTTGCACTGAAAATCCTGAGCAAGGACATCTCGCACAAGTCCGATGTGGGCGGTGTGGCGCTCGATCTGGCCGATTCCGGGGATGTACAGCGCAGCGCCACCGCGATGCTCGAGCGGGTACGCCGTCTGCAGCCTGCTGCCCGGATCGAGGGATTCGCCGTACAGGCGATGATCCGCCGTGCCCATGCCCGGGAGTTGATCGTCGGTGCGAGTATCGACAACGCTTTCGGTCCGGTGATCCTGTTTGGTCAGGGCGGCACGGCCGTCGAGGTGCTGGCTGACCGGGCAATTGCACTTCCGCCGCTAAACCAGCCACTCGCACGCGCACTGGTCGCGCGTACCCGTGTTGCCCGGTTGCTCACGGGTTTTCGCGATACGCCGCCGGCTGACGTGAATGCCGTGTATGCGGTACTGATGGCCGTGTCTCAGCTGCTGGCCGATAATGCCTCAATTGCCGAGATCGACATCAATCCGCTGATCGTCAATCACGAAGGTGCGATTGCGCTGGATGCCCGCATCCGGCTCAGTGCGGCAGGACCGGCGGGCGCGCTGAATTTCGCGATCCGGCCCTATCCGGCGCATCTGATCGAGTCGCTGGATTGGAAAGGGCGCGCGCTCATCCTGCGCCCGATTCGCCCTGAAGACGAGGAGCAGCACCTTGAGTTTCTGGCGCATCTGGATCCCGAGGATGTGCGCCAGCGGGTTTTCTACAGCAAGCGCAGCATTGAACGCAGCGAGCTCGCCCGGCTGACACAGATCGATTACGCCCGCGAAATGGCATTCATTGCTGTGACGCCCGGGCCGGACGGTCGGGAACAGACCCTGGGCGTGGTGCGCGCCACGGCCGACCCGGACAACTTCGAGGCCGAATTCGGCATCATCGTGCGTTCCGAACTCAAGGGTGAGGGACTCGGCGAACTGCTGATGGGCAAGCTGATCCGGACCTTGCGCACGCAGGGTACCCGGGTGCTGGTCGCAAGCGTGCTGCCGGAAAACACGCGGATGCTTGAACTGGCGCGCTCGCTGGGTTTTCGTGAGGACCCGGTGAAGTCCAAACCGGGCTTCTGCCTCATCCGCAAGGAACTGTGACGGGTCCGGATGCCTGCAGCCCGATCAGGAGTTCGGTATTTTCCGGAGCTTTCAGTCCGAACTGCCTCTGGCCACGCTGATCTGCTTCAACAGTGCGGCATTCATTCCCATAACTGCATTCAGCGCCAGGGCTTCGTAGCGGGCCGCATCGGCCTCAACCACATACTGCGTTCCTTTCCTGCCGCCCATGCCAACACCCAGTGCGTTGGAGATACCGACGGACATGCTGTTGTTCGTTTTGCCGGCCTGATCAACCGTAGCGAAAGCATCATCAACGCCAATATCTTCAGTCAACCCCAACAGAAGTGAGTCATCGACAAAGCGCCCATCCTTGGAATAAACAGCAAACATGTTGCTGAGGGAATCCAGTGCAAACCGCGCGCCGCCGTCCACGCTTACCTTGTTCTGCAACATCGATCGGCCACCCCCGGCGGTCCAGACGAAGTCGAGCGCGACATTCGGATAGATAATGATTGCGTCCAGGGCGTCACTGGCCTGGTCACCGATATTCCCGTTGAACCCGACGGGGATCAGACCAAAACTGCTGACGACGCCAATATCGGCAGGGCCCACAACCAGCAACTCCTTCGGTGCCCGGCCATCCATTTTGTCGCCTTTGACGGACTTGGTAGCGCGCTTGATTTCCTGGGCTTCCGGGGCCGTGAACAGGGCTGGCCCATGGATCACATCGATTCCGGCAGCCTGCAATTGCGCGATCAGATCTGCGTGGGCGGCATCGGCAATCCTTTGCAACATGGCCTCATCGACACCAGTCAATGTCATGGACATGCTTGCTTTTGCGCCCTGACCACGGGTCGTGGTAGCCGAAATGCTGGCTGTTTGATAGGCGCCAATGTTGTACCCGGCAATAGCGACATTTGGTCGCTTGGCAAATATGCTGACTGAACCCCGCCGCTCCTCCAGGGAGACCGTCAGCGGAGCGCTCACTACGGGATCTGCAAATTCCAGAGACGGCTGGGCGGCCGTATCCGCTGCTGCTGCCTCGTCACCACCATTACCGCTGACGGCATCCGCAGCGGTATCGACGGCGGCGTCGGTCGCTGCCTTCTTGCCAAAGCTCTTAACAATCCCGCCAAAATCCAGCGCGTTGGCCGGTCCCGCGACCAGCAGAAAGAGCGCGATCAGGAATGGAGCAACATCGGTTTTGTGTTTCATGAGAAAATTCTGCCGTTCTGGTTGTGACTTCGTGAACTGTTCTTTTACATTAAAAGGGATGCCTGGCTAAATGATCCAGGTCGCATGACTGCAAATTCCGCGGTCAGGGTGATCGGCGCAGCCGGGTGGTCAGCTGGGGATGAGCTCGCTCACTTGCTGTGGCCTTCGGGCAAATAGATCCACGGTCGGCGTGACCGGTCGCGTTCGCGATAGGCGAGGATTTCTGCATCGCGTTTCAGCGTGACGGCGATGGAGTCGAGGCCCTCGAGCAGCATCTCCCGATCGGCGCCCGGGATACTGAAGGACCATGATTTTCCGTCTGGTGTGGCGACGGTGCATGTCGTCAGGTCCACCGTCAGGCGGAAATTCTCCGCGTCTGCTTCGACTTTCCGTGCCAGGGCCTCGACAACGGCGTTGTCGAGAATCACCGGCACGATGCCGTTGCGTACGCAGTTACCCTGAAAGATGGAGCCGAAGCTCGGCGCGATGATGGCGCGGATGCCCCATTCGTGCAGGGCCCACACGGCGTGTTCGCGGGATGAGCCGCAGCCGAAGTTGATGCCAGAAAGCAGGATCTGCGCCTTGCGGTAAGGCTCGCGGTTGAGGATGAAATCCGGGTTTTCTGCGCGGCTGCCCGGGCTCTGATAACGCCAGCCGGCAAAGAGGCCTTCCGACAGGCCCTTCTTTGATACGCGCTTCATCTCCCGACTGGGGATGATCGCGTCGGTATCGATATTGATGCGCAGCAGGGGTGCGGCGATGGCAGTGAGTCGCGTGAACTTCTCCATGGTGCCTCAGCCCCCCTTCAGCTTGCGTACATCGGCGAGCGAACCCGCAATCGCCGAGGCAACCACGGTCGCCGGGCTTGCCAGATGGGTACGCGTGCGCGGGCCCTGGCGGTTCTCAAAATTGCGGTTTGTACTGGAGACCACGCGCTCTTCAAGACCAAAGCTCTCGCCGCCGGCATAGAAGCACATCGAACAGCCGGACTCGCGCCACTCGAAACCGGCGTCGCGGAAGATCCTGTCGAGCCCTTCTGCCTCGGCAGCTTTCTTGACCTGGCTGGAACCGGGCACGCAGATTGCCTTCACGCCGGCGGCGACCTTGTGGCCGCGCAGAAGGCGGGCCGCTTCGCGCAGGTCGCTGATGCGGCTGTTGGTGCAGGAGCCGATAAACGCTGCGCTGATCGGCAGGCCTTCGAGCGAGGTGCCGGGCGCAAGGCCCATGTATTCGAGTGCGCGCTGCATGGACTGACGCCGGTTGTTGTCGGGCTCGGCAGCCGGGTCCGGCACCGCGTCGCCGATGGAGCCGCCATGCTGCGGGCTGGTGCCCCAGGTGATGTGCGGGCCAAGCGTGTTGCAGTCGATCTCGATCTCGCGGTCGAAAGTCGCATCCGGATCGCTGGCCAGAGTGCGCCAGTGAGCGACTGCCTCATCCCAGGTTTCAGGTCCCGGCGCAAAAGGCCGGCCGCGCACATACTCGAAAGTGCTTTCGTCGGGCGCCACGATGCCGGTCCATGCGCCAAACTCGACGGCCATGTTGCAGAGGGTAAAACGGGCCTCGATCGGCAGCGCGCGTATCGCAGCGCCAGCGAATTCGATGGCATAGCCGGTGCCGCCCGAAGCACCGAAGCGGCTGATGAGGTGAAGGATCAGGTCCTTCGCATAAACACCCGGACCGAGCTGGCCCTCAAAACGGATACGCATGCTGCGCGGCTTGCGCACGGCCAGCGTCTTGGTGGCCAGCGCATGCTCGGCTTCGGTAGAGCCGATGCCCCAGGCCAGCGCGCCCAGACCGCCGAGCGTGCAGGTGTGACTGTCCGGGCAGACCAGCGTCACGCCGGGCAGGGCGATGCCCTGTTCAGGCGACACCACATGCACGATGCCCTGACGGTCGTCGCCCAGATCGAAGAGATGAATGCCTGCGGCGATGGCCGAAGTGCGGGTGCTGGTGATGAATTCGCGGCCGCCCGGCATGCGGGTGTCGTCGGTGCGCCCGGGTGTGGTGTCGACGATGTGGTCCATGGTGCAGAACACCTGCTCGGGGTGGCGCACCGCATGCCCTGCGGCTTCCAGGCCCTTGAGCGCCACGCTGCCGGTGCGCTCGTGGAGGAAGATGCGGTCGATGTAGAGCAGGGTGGCGCCGTCGCCCAGATCGGCGACCGTATGCTCCGCCCACAGTTTGTCGATGATCGTCTGGCCCATGCTTCCCGCACCTTGTCGGCGCTACCCGAAACCGGGCGCGATGATAGCAGCTCGGTTCCGGCGCGGGCGCACGGGACGGGCGAGCTATAATCCTCACCTCCATATCCAGGCGAGTACCGACATGCTGTCCCATGTGGATGACAGGAATCAGCCCACCATGGTGGACGTGAGCGGCAAGGCCGTGACACGCCGCACTGCACATGCGCGGGCCCGGGTGCTTCTGCCGCCGGTCGTCCGGGCAGCTTTTGCGGGCGGCGATATCCAGACGCCCAAGGGGCCGGTATTCCAGACCGCGATCATCGCCGGCACGATGGGCGCCAAACGGACCAGTGAGCTGATTCCCTTCTGTCATCCGATCGGCCTCGATTCCTGCCGTATCGGGATCGCCCTGGACCAGGATGGCGACGTCATCATCGATTGCACGACACGCGTTGAGCACCGGACCGGTGTCGAGATGGAAGCGCTTGCCGGCGCCAGCATCGCTGCGCTCACCGTCTACGACATGTGCAAGGCGTTGTCGCATGAGATCGTGATCGCCGAGATCAGGCTCATCACCAAGACCGGCGGCAAGAGCGACTTCAGCGCCGCCGGAGCTTCCTGAACCGCATGCAGCCCGGCGGCAGCCCGCCACTCTTGCGCGGGTTGGTGCTGGCAGGCGGGCGCAGTGTGCGCATGGGCCGTGACAAGGCGGGGATCCTCATTGATGGCACCACACTGCTGGAGCGGACCGTTGCGTTGCTCGCTGGTTGCATGACCAGCGTGAGCGTGTCGGTGCGGGCTGATCAGGTTGATGACCAGCTGCGGAGGCAATTCCCGCTGCTGCCGGATTCGGGCACCGGCCTCGGTCCGGTCAATGGCCTGCGCGCCGCGCATCTGGAGGATCCGGCTGCAGCCTGGCTGGTGCTCGCCTGTGACATGCCTGGTCTCGACCGGCGGGTCATTGAGGCGTTGGTCGCCGCACGTGACCCGGCGCGCGCCGCAACGAGCTGGCGCAGTCCCGTGACCGGTCTGCCTGAGCCGTTGTGCGCGATCTGGGAACCCGCTACGCTGGCGCGCCTCGTCAGCCTCGTTGCCGCCACCGGGCATCCGGTCAGCCCGCGTGCGGTGCTGGCGGAAAGTGACACCCTGTTGCTGGATGCACCGCGGCCTGTCGCGCTGCTCAACCTGAATACGCCAGCTGAACTTGATCGATATCGGAAAGAGAGACATGGCCACCAGCCGCAAGAAGAACCCGACGACACTTAAGCCGAGCCGCGAGGATGCGGAGGCCGCGGTGCGTACTTTGCTCGCCTGGGTCGGTGAGGATCCGGCCCGCCGCGGCCTGCAGAAGACGCCGGCGCGTTTTCTCGGCGCCTACGAAGACTGGTTTGCCGGCTACAAGGTCGACCCCTATGCGCTGCTTGGTACCTCTTTTCACCAGGTCGAGCACTACGACCGCATCGTTGCCCTCACGCATATCGATTTTGAATCCCACTGTGAACACCATGTGGCGCCGGTGATTGGTCGCGCACATGTGGCCTATCTGCCGGACCGGCGGCTGGCCGGTATCAGCAAGCTGGTGCGGGTAGTGGAGGCATTTACCCGGCGCATGATCGTGCAGGAAAAGCTCACTGCCGATATTGCCCGCTGCTTTCAGCAGGTGCTCGAGCCGCGCGGAGTTGCTGTGATCGTGGAGGCGCAGCATCATTGCATGACCACGCGGGGTGTACACCGGGAGAACGTGCGGATGACGACCAGCGAAATGCTGGGCGCATTCAGGGATGACGATCGTATCCGTGCAGAATTCTTCGGTGCTATCGCGCGTCGTGAGCGTTGAGTCGGCAGTCCTGATCATGCAGGCTGTCAGTCAGTTTTTGGCCACGAGCGGTGAGCAGGTGACATGAGCCGGGTTGTCATTGGGAGCGCAGCGGACGTCAAGGCCTTTGAGGGCCGTGAGGTCGGCGTTTCAGACTGGATCACCGTCGATCAGGACCGCATCAACCGGTTTGCAGATGCGACCGACGATCACCAGTGGATCCATGTGGATGTCGAGCGCGCGAAGCGGGAATTCCCCATCGGCACGACAATCGCACACGGTTATCTGCTGCTATCGCTGATGCCCCGGTTGCTGGACAGCATCGTGGTGTTTGAAGGGGTCAAGCGCGTCATTAATTATGGTGTCAATGAAGTGCGCTTCCGGAACATGGTGCCGGCCGGAAAACGTGTCCGCATGCGTACCGCTCTCAAGTCCGCGCGCCAGCGTGCCGGCGGACTGCAGGTCATTCTTGAAAACACCATCGAGATCGAGGGCGAGACGAAGCCTGCCTGTACTGCCGAAGTGCTGGTGCTGTACTTCTTCGACGAGTAGGAGCGGCTTCAGCCGCGATCCCCGTAGGAGCGCCTTCAGGCGCGATTGACGGCTAAAGAATCGCGGCTGAAGCCGCTCCTACGGTTCGCGGAGTGTTGCCAGCAGGCGTTCGTGTACCGATGGTGATGAACTCACCAGTATCGGGCTGCTGCGTGCGCTGAAATGCTCGAATATATCCAGCGGCTTCCCGTCCAGTCCGGATACCATGCCGCCGGCGTTGGCAACGATGTAGCCGAGCGCGCCCCAGTCAAGCAGGTCGCAGGACTGCGATACGAAACCATCCAGACGGCCCGTGAAGAGGTCGTTGAGGTTTTCGAAGTCGCGCTGCGGGTCATCGTCAGCCACGATGTCGAATGCGTTCCAGTTGTGGCGCAGTTTTTCCAGTTCTGCCGGCGCCTGGTAGCCAACGCAGACGCCGCTGCCGGAACGGGTGGCCAGCGGCTGCATGTCGTTCAGTGTCCGGCAATCGCGCCCCCCGGTAAATGCGCCGCAGCCGCGAATGGCGAGATTGAAACGCCCGCTCACGGGCAAGTAGCAGATGACAGCCATCAGCCGTGCGTCGCGCGTGATCGACAGGATAATCTGCCAGCCGCTGCGCTGGTTCTGATAAAGGTATGTGCCGTCGATCGGATCCAGCCAGACCATCGTTGCGGCAGCGGACGGGAAATAGCCGGCGTTGCGCGAGAGGTCCTGTTCCTCGCCGAAAAAACCGGCATCGGGGAAGCGGGCGAGGGTGGTTATTTCAAGGAAAGTCTGCACCGACTGGTCGGCGTCCGTGATGGCCTGTACCCAGGGATTCTTGCCGGCCTTTTTCGAGGGGCCAGCGATGCGCGGCTGTATGCGTCGGGCGTAATCACCGGCGGTGACCAGGACCGGGAGATAGGTTTCCACCATTTCCGTGATGGCAGGCATGTGTGCTCAGCCGGCGAGACGGGCCTGCAGGGAGTCAAGATAGTTGCGGATACGACGGGCGTTGACGCCCATATCGCCGCGCCCGACCCGCGACTTGGAGCGCACATCGACCCGGACGCCGGATGCTGTGGGCTGAATGCGGATCACGACATCGTCCTTGAAACGCACCCAGCCGGTTTCTGCGGTCGCTTCGATGCGGCCTTCCGCCTCGCTGGCATCCACCAGTGTCCAGCCCTTGTCGGCGACGATCTCCTTTGCGCCGGCAAAGACCACGTCGGCAGGTTGATCGACCACCAGCGGCTGGATATCGGGGAATGCACGGTGCTGTTCCGCTGCGGTTTCTGCACCGTCATACTCGCTGGGATTCGCGGCATCCGCCTGTCGGAGCGCGGTGATCCTGACGAAGGCCGGCGGGCTAACCGTATCCGTGCTGATGTCGTGAATCGCCGGTGCGCCACGCGCCTGACTGATCACGAAGCCGTTGTTTGCCGTAACAGCAAGTCCGGCCAGCAGGGCCAACCAGGCGATCGGCCGGGATGTGGCACCGCGCAACCCACCGCTGCGGATCAGGCCGAGTCCGGCCGTAATCGCGGCGATCAGCAGGAGCAGGCTGCCGAGTGCATAGGCGCCCATGCTGGCAAACGGTGAGAGAAATCCGGCGCGTGCACCAAAGCCCGAGGCAATGGCAAAAACGATGCCGATGGCAGCGGTCCAGATGCCAATCGCGGACAGGCGGGAGCCTTTGCGCGGCGTGAGTTGCAGAGCGTCTTTCATGCGCTTCCCCCCTTGCGTGACGCTGACCTTAACACAGGCCCACGGGGCTGCCCATGCCGGCCAGGCAGCCGGGCAGCCGGCAGTGTGCGCGGTTACAATTCCCGTCCCGTTTCCGGTTCAGGTTTTCAATGGACGCAGGTTTTGCCGATCTGATTGCATTGCTAGAGCTCGAGCCCATCGAGGAGAACATTTTTCGCGGCCAGAGTCGCGATATCGGCACACCACAGGTCTTTGGCGGGCAGGTGCTCGGCCAGGCGCTGGCAGCCGCCAGTCGCACGGTGCAGGGTCGCGCCGCACATTCGCTGCATGCCTATTTTCTCAAGCGGGGCGACGTCAACGCACCGATCATCTACGAGGTAGACCGGGCCCGGGACGGTGGCAGCTTTTCCAACCGTCGGGTCATTGCCATCCAGCACGGTGAGCAGATCTTCAACATGACAGCGTCGTTCCAGACTGCCGAAACGGGGCTGGAACATCAGGTGACCATGCCGGAGGTACCGCCGCCGGATGGCCTCAAGGACATCGAGACGCTGGTGCGCGAGTACAGCGCTGAAATTCCGCCGCGCATGCAGCGCTTCCTTTCCTACCGGCGCCCATTCAGTGTGCGTCCTGTGGATCCGGGACAGTTTCTGTCGACCGGCATCCAGAACCGTGCGCCGGTCAAGCAGGTGTGGATGCGCGCCATCGACCAGCTGCCGCCTGACCACTTCCTGCATCAGGTGCTGCTCGCCTATGTCTCCGACTACGAGCTGATCGGTACGGTGACTTTGCCGCATGGCCTGCATGTGAGCCGCGCCGGTCTGCAGATGGCGAGTCTCGATCACGCGATGTGGTTTCATCGCGCCTGCCGCGTGGATGAGTGGTTGCTGTTTGCGCTGGACAGTCCGGCCGCCAGCGGCGGACGCGGACTGGCGCGTGGTCACGTGTTTTCTGCGGACGGTCAGCTGGTGGCGACCCTGGCGCAGGAGGGGCTGATCCGGGTGCGCCCGGATCGGGCTGACTAGTCGCAGCCGACCCACTCAGGGCAGGGACCGCAGGCCGGTCCGATAGCGTTTGGCCCGTTCCATATAGCGCTGCCGGTTGCCGGTGATCCCTTCAAGTTCCTGTGCCGTCAGCGGCCGGATCGCGCGGGCCGGCGAGCCCACGATCAGCATGCCGTCCGGGAACTCCTTGCCTTCGGTAACCAGTGCATGCGCGCCGATCAGGCAATTGCGGCCAATCCGGGCGTGATTCAGCACGCTTGCGCCCATGCCGATCAGCGTGCCGTCGCCGATTGTGCATCCGTGCAGGGTCACCATGTGTCCGACAGTCACGAACTCGCCCAGGGTGAGCGGCGCACCGGGGTCGGAATGCAGTACCGAATTGTCCTGGATGTTGCTGCCGCGGCCGACGACGATCTGCTCGACATCGCCACGCAGCACGGCACCAAACCAGACGCTGACCTGTGCGGCCAGGACCACGTCGCCGATCACGCTGGCATTCGGTGCGATGTAGACGTCGTCAGCGAGCTGCGGCATCAGCTCGTCGAGTGCGTAGATCACTTTGCCTTGCCCTGCCGGGCAACCGCTTCGGCAGCCTTGCGGATAGCCGCCTGATCGCCGAGATACTCGCGCTTCAGTGGCCGGAGCTGCGCATCAAGCGTATAGAGCATCGGAATGCCGGTGGGGATGTTGAACTCCAGGATGTCCCGCTCGGACATGTTATCGAGCATCTTCACCATGGCGCGCAGGCTGTTGCCATGTGCTGTTACCAGTACGTTCTCGCCACGCAGGAGACGTGGCGCCACGCTGTCCTGCCAGAAGGGCAGGACGCGCGCCAGCGTGTCTTTCAGGGACTCCGTTCCCGGCAGCCCGGTGATCGCGTGGTAGCGGGGATCATGGGCCGGATGGCGCTCGTCGGTTGTCTCCAGCGGCGGCGGCGGCGTGTCATAGCTGCGGCGCCAGATCTTCACCTGGTCCTCGCCATGTTTGGCGGCGGTCTCAGCCTTGTTGAGGCCCTGCAACGCGCCGTAGTGCCGTTCGTTGAGCCGCCAGGTCCGGTCGACGGGTATCCACATCAGGTCCATTTCGTCGAGCATCAGCCAGAGCGTACGGATCGCCCGCTTGAGCACCGAGGTGTAGGCGATATCGAAGCGGAAACCGAGCCGCGCCAGCTCCTTGCCGGCGTTTTTTGCCTCAGTGCAGCCCTGGTCGGTGAGGTCTACGTCGGTCCAGCCGGTAAAGCGGTTTTCGAGATTCCATGTACTCTGTCCGTGTCGGCAGAGGACCAGCTTGCCTGTCATTCAGATGCTCCGGTAAGTGCTGTACAGGCGATGATTCTAAACGCTGGGTTCGGTTGACTGGCAATCCGGGTTAGCGGTGTCGGAGGGCATGTCGGGAGACGGGGCCGGAGCCCGGTGCCGGCAGCTGTGTGCGAATCTGCACATACATGGGTAGACGTTGACTAATAGAATTCTGGTTACCACTGTTGCTATTTCCAGCCGTGGTGATTAATTCCTTGGCATGTGGGGTGCGTGGGGTGTTGTTACCCGACTGGAATCGTGTCGATGCTGATTTGGCAGAACCCCCTCAAGAATCACCTGTTAGCCGAACTTTCAGAGCCCGACTATGCTCGGCTCGAGCCGGCTCTGGAGCTCGTTACACTGCAAGCCGGGCAGGTGCTTTGCGAGCCCTGCAATCGATCCCGCTATGGGTATTTTCCGGTTAGCAGCGTCGTTTCTCTGGTTGGTGTCTCGGAGACAGGTATTTATACGCCTATAGCGGAAATCCACGAAGACGGTCTGGTGGGGCTGGTGCGGCTCCTTGGCCCGCGGGAGATCCCCTATCAATGCGTCACACTTATTTCCGGTGAGGCTTGCCGGGTACGACTGGATCTCTTGCGGGCGGAGTTCGACGGTCAGGGCGGATTTCGGCGGGCAGCGCTTGGGTACCTGCAGCTGTTGATGATACAGATTGCGCAGACCGCGATCTGTATCCGTCGGCACACCATAGAACAGAAAATCTGCAAGATATTGCTGCTGGGCATGGATCGTGTCGCGAGCAATGAAGTGGAGATGACCCAGCAATTTATCGGCAATATGCTTGGCCTGCGTCGCGAAGACGTCACGCATGCCGCCCGCAAACTGCAGGACGATCGGCTCCTCGACTATACTCGCGGCCGCATCACGATTCTGGACCGGGCCGGTCTCGAAGCAAGGGTCTGCGAGTGCTATGGGCTCGTGCGTTAGCTGGCCTGCCGGGCGCCATACAAAGTCAGAAAGATCCCCGCCTCCGGCCTGATGGACCAGATGTCTCGCGGCCTCCATACTGTCAGCCGTTACCGCATGTTTTCCCCATCAGGAAAGGATTTAGCCGATGATTCGCTCGCACGCCATAGTCTGGCTTGACCACCAGCATGCCCAGATTCTGCATTTCGATGATGAGAAAGTGCTGTCCAGCAAGAAACTCAAGGCCCACTCCCACCCGACCAAGCAGCACGGCAGCAAGGTGCGTACCGAGCACGAGTTTTTCGGCGAAGTGTGCGATGCGCTGGAGGGGATCCCGGAAGTGCTGGCGGTAGGTTCGCATACCGCTGCTGCGGACTTTGAGCACTACGCGAAGAAGCACCGGCCGCAAACGGCGCACCACATCGCCGCCTGGCAGGTCGTCGATCACCCCAGCGAGAACCAGCTGGTGGCGCTGGGACGCGAATTCTTCCTGAAGTATGACCGCATGGCGGGTACGACTGGCTCTCACTGAGCGACGCGGCTGCCGGTGAGGGCTTCGCCGGCCGCACTGTTGCCGGACTATTTCCTTGCCGGCACCACGGCGCTTCCGCTCCGGGGATTTCCGACCAGCAGCTCATTCAGCTCGATCGCATAACCGTCGGGGTCGGTCAGCGTGCTCACCAGTACCGGGATGACACCCTTGCCGCCATAACCCGGATAGGTGGTCGGTGCCGGCTCTTCGATAACCCGGACGCCTGGCACCTCGCGGGCTGCGGCGAATCTGGCGGCGGCATTCTTCACGTTGAACACGAAAACCATGCTGCCGATGCTGAAGGGCTCCGCCGGTGCGGCGGGAACCGGCTTCGATGGCTTGAAATACTGGATCATGCCAATCATGCCGATGAAATCGTCGTTGGCTTGCAACAGCACCAGCCGCAAGGAGCGCTCGGCATCGGCATCGCTGGCGGCGTCCCGCGGTGTACGGATGATCTGGTCATAGGCCACCTTCAGACCCAGTGCATCGCGGTAGAAGCGCAGCGAGTTATCCATGTCACGCACGATCAGGGTCGTGCGCCGCAGGTCTATGGGTACGCGCTCTGCTTCGCTGACCGGCGCGGCAAGCGATACCGTGGCCAGGCTGCACAGCCCACCCAACAACAGTAGAAATTTGTGCAGGCGCATGGCTGGGGGCTCCTGTCTGATGAACCTGTCGAGTATAGCGGAGCAGGCTGGCGGTGCGCCCGCGGCCGCACTGCTGCGCTGCTCAGGGCAGATGTTCGGCAGCGAGATATTCCATCGACTGCATCTCCAGCAGCCGGCTGCGGGTGCGTTCGAATTCGTGGCCGAGCCGGGCGCCCGTATAGACCCGGCCGATGGGTTCTGCGGCCGAGATGATCAGATTGACGCGCCGGTCGTAGAACTCGTCGACCAGTGCGATGAATCGCCGCGCTTCGTTTTCGCGGCTTTCATCGAGCCGCGGTATGCCGGAGATAATCACCGTCTGGAAGCAGCGGGCGATTTCGATGTAGTCTTCCTGGCTTCGCGGTCCTGCGCACAAGGCATCGAAATCAAACCAGGCGATACCTTCGGCGCGTCGGCGGGTGGTGATGGCTCTGCCGAGCACATCCAGCGTTTCACCCTCGGTGCCCCGGTCCGGCGCCATGTTCAGGAAGTACTGCTCCAGATTCCGGTCGGCGATCTGATCGAGCGGCGCATGCCAGATTTCGGCGGCTTCCAAGACGCGCAGCCGGTAGTCGGTCAGCCCGTCCACGTGTACGACTTCAGTGTGCTGCCGGATCAGGTCGATGGCAGGCAGGAAGCGTTGTCGCTGCAAGCCCCCGCGATACAGGTCCTTCGGCGCGCTGTTCGAAGTGGCGACCAGGGTTACGCCGCGCTCGAACAGGGCTTCGAGCAGCCGGGCCAGCAGCATCGCATCGGCGATATCGGCGACGAAGAACTCGTCGAAGCAGATGATGCGTGCCTCGCCGGCCAGTTCGGCGGCAACGGTAGCCAGCGGGTCCTGCTCGTCGCGCAGCGTCCTGAGCCGTCCGTGCACGCGGTTCATCAGCCGATGGAAGTGATAGCGGACCTTGTCGTTGAAGGGCAGGGATTCAAACAGCAGGTCCATCATGAAGGTCTTTCCGCGCCCGACGCTGCCCCACAGATAAGCGCCGCGCACTGGTGCCGGACTGGTCACTCCTGGCAGGAAGCGGCCCAGAATTCCCGGCCGGCGCCGCGGCCGCGGGCTGGCCAACAGCTCGCGGCTGACCCGCTCCAGGACGCCGAGTGCACGCAGCTGCGCCGGGTCATTGCTGAGCCCGAGTTCCGTACTGAGGGTGCGATATCGGTCGAGGAGGTTCATGCGATCTGGCGCGAGTGTAGAAGCCGCGCGAGTCGCGGGCAAACCCGAATCGCGCGGGCAGGGATTGATGGGCTAGACTTCTGTCCGCATGACTGAACGGGAAAGCATGGACTTTGATGTCGTGATCGTCGGGGCTGGTCCCTGCGGTCTGGCGGCTGCCTGCCGCTTGCTGCAGCTCGCCCGGGACGCGGGTACCGAGGTGTCGGTTGCGGTCATCGAGAAAGGTGCCGAGATCGGCGCGCACATCCTCTCCGGCGCGGTGCTGGAAACGACCGCCCTCGATGAGCTGTTTCCCGACTGGCGCAAACGCGGCGCACCCGTGCAGACCGCAGTCACGGCAGACGAGGTCCACTGGCTGCGCAGCGCTGACGCGGACATAAAGGTGCCGGATTTATTTGTTCCGCGCCCCATGCACAACAAGGGCAACTACATCATCAGTCTGGGCCGGCTCTGCCAGTGGCTGGGCCAGCAGGCAGAAGAGCTGGGTGCCAACCTGTTTCCCGGCTTTGCCGGCGCAGAGGTCCTGTATGAGAACGGGCGCGTTACCGGCGTGTTGACGGGCGACCTGGGCCGGGGTGCCGACGGCCAGGAGAAGCCATCGTTTCAGCCCGGCTACGAGCTGCGCGGCAAGTACACGATCTTTGCCGAAGGCTGTCGCGGGCATCTCGGCAAGGAACTCATGGAGACCTACCACCTGCGGGCAGACTGTGACCCGCAGCACTACGGTATCGGTATCAAGGAAATCTGGACCATCGATCCGGCCCGACATCGCGAGGGACTCGTGGTGCACACCTTCGGCTGGCCGCTGGACAGCAGTACCGAGGGTGGCGGTTTTATCTATCACGCCGCCGACAATCAGGTTTATCTGGGCTTCATCATTGCGCTCAATTACCGCAATCCGTACCTGAACCCCTACGAGGAATTCCAGCGCTGGAAACAGCATCCGCGCATCCGCGCCTGCCTGGAAGGCGGGCAGCGGGTCAGCTACGGCGCGCGGGCGGTCAACAAGGGTGGTCTGCAGTCTTTGCCGAAGCTGGCCTTTCCGGGCGGCCTGCTTGCCGGCTGTGAGGCCGGGTTCCTGAACGGTGCGAAGATCAAGGGTTCGCACACGGCGATCAAGACCGGCATGCTGGCTGCCGAGTCGGTATTTGCAGCCCTGGGCCAGGGAGATACAGCACCCGCTCAGATCGACGCCTTCGAGACGGCTGTCCGCGAATCCTGGGTGTGGCGCGAGCTGCATGTCGCGCGCAACTTCGCTCCGGCCCAGAAGAAGTTCGGCCTGTTTCTCGGCAGCGCCTTTATCTGGCTGGATCAGAACCTGTTTGGCGGGCGTCTGCCCTTTACCCTGCACAGCCGCGAGCCGGATCATGTCGGGCTTCAACTCGCGGCCAGTGCGCCACGGATCCGCTATCTGAAACCGGATGGCAAATTCAGTTTCGATCGACTGTCATCGGTGTTCCTGTCGAGCACCAACCATGAAGAAGACCAGCCCTGTCATCTGCAGCTTCTGGACCCGGCTGTGCCGATCGGAAGCAACCTGCCGCTCTATGCAGAGCCTGCACAGCGTTATTGCCCTGCAGGTGTCTACGAAGTGGTGGAAGGCACGGACGGCCAGCAGCGCATGCAGATCAACGCGCAGAACTGCGTCCACTGCAAGACCTGTGACATCAAGGATCCGGCGCAGAATATCCGCTGGGTGGCGCCGGAAGGTGGCGGCGGTCCGAATTACTCCGGGATGTAGCGACGCGAACTGGGGTGCTTCACAGTACCTCGATCGCCGTTGCGATTGCCTCGCCGCCGCCGATACAGGCCGTGGCGATGCCGCGCTTTCCGCCCCGCGTTTTCAATGCGTTGATCAGCGTCGTGATTATTCGTGCACCGGTTGCGCCGATCGGATGGCCGAGCGCGCAAGCCCCACCATGCACGTTTACCCGCTCGTGCGGTATGCCGAGATCCCGCATGGCAGCGAGTGTTACGCAGGCAAAAGCCTCGTTGATCTCGAACAGGTCGACGTCGGCCACCTTCCAGTTGATAGCGGTCAGCAGTTTCTTGACCGCCGGGCCCGGCGCGGTCGTGAACCAGGCTGGTTGCTGCGCGTGGCTGGCCTGTCCGATGATTCGCGCGAGCGGCGTCAGTCCGCGGCGCTTCGCTTCAGATGCACTCATCAGCAGCAGAGATGCAGCGCCGTCGGAAATTGACGATGACGTCGCGGCGGTCACAGTCCCGTCTTTGGCGAAGGCTGGCCGCATGGTAGGAATACGCTGCAGGTCGCAGCGCCCCGGTTCCTCGTCTGCGGTGACGAGACTCTCACCCTTCCGGCTGCTGACGGTGACCGGTGCGATTTCCGCTGCAAAAATGCCGGCGCTCGTCGCGGCAAGCGCGCGCTGTACCGACTCGATGGCAAACTCGTCCTGCTCGGTACGCGAGAATCCGTAAGTCTTCGCCGTCGCTTCGCCGAATATGCCCATCATCTGGCCGTCATAAGGGTTTTGCAGGCCGTCATAAAACATGTGATCGAGCACTTCCTGGTGCCCCATCCGGTAACCGGAGCGCGCCTTCGGCAGCAGGTATGGCGCATTGCTCATCGATTCCATGCCGCCGGCAAGCACGATGGAGACGCTGCCTGCACGAATCATGTCGGCGCCGAGGTGTACCGCCTTCATGCCCGAGCCGCAGACCTTGTTGATGGTGGTGGCAGGTACAGACTCCGGTAGGCCGGCAGCGAGCATGGCTTGTCGTGCCGGCGCCTGACCGAGTCCGGCGCTCAGCACACAGCCGAACAGTGCCTCACTGATGTCTGCAGCCGGAATGCCGCTGTCGCTGAGGCAGGCCTTGCTGGCGATGGCTGAAAGTTCGGGCGCTGAAATCGGGCTCAGGGCACCCTGAAAAGAGCCGATGGGCGTGCGGCGTGCCGCAACGATAACAATTGCATCCTGAGTCAAAACTTCTCTCCACAGAGCTGGCCGAAGCCGCATGGCGGCCGATTATGCGTTGCAAAATGGCCTGCGCCAACCACGATTTCCCCCCAAGCGTTGACCAAACGGGACTTATGTCAGCTCGTGGTGCAGCAGATCCGGCTCGTTGAGGTCTTCAAGGATGCTCAGGCGTGCCTTTTCCCGCAGTGAATGAACGGGGTTCTCGCCGCTGGCGCGCAGCGCAGGCTTGATGATCACTTCGATGCGTCCGGGACGGGGCAGTCGACTGGCGGCAGGCAGCATGTCGCGACTGCCACGGATAACGACCGGTACCACCGGAAGATTGCCACGCACGGCAGCTGCAAAGGCGCCATTGTGAAAACGCCGCAGCCCTGGCTCAGCAAAAATAGAACCTTCGGGGAAAAAGGCCAGCGATTCCTGACCGCGCGCCTTGTGCAGTATCCGGCGTGCGTCCGCCGCACCCTGGTGTCTGTCCTTGCGTTCGACAAATTCGGAGCCGATGCGACGTAACAGGAAGTGTGCAAAAGGCACGCGGGTCATTTCGCGCATGATCACGAAGCCGAATCGCGGCGGCAATGCGGCACTCAGGATCGGACCGTCCAGATAGCTCGAATGATTGGCGATCACAATGCACGGATCGTCAGGAACGTGATCGAGTCCGCTTATCGACAGCCGGGTTCCGGTAAGACTGAGCAGGGTGCCGGCGGCGTGGCGCACCAGTTGCCGGCGCCCCGTGATGGCTGGTGTAACGGCGACGGCGGCCAGCGTCGACAGGCTGACAGCGGCGAAAACACTGGTCGCGTATATGCCGAAAATGCCATGCCCGAGGCCACGAAACAGGTAGCGCATTCGCGTGTTTAGTTAAATCGTAAGTTTATGTAATTCATCATAATTTGTGAGTGCAGTCACGCCGATGCGGCAACCTTTTGCCCATACTGCAGTCCCATGAAGGAAGCCCTGATTATCCTGAACATGAGTCTAGGGACGCTGATCAGGTTTGCTCTGTTGCTCATTTGCCGATTGCACGGGACTGAAGTGTAATGTCACCAGCGTCTGTCAACCACATCAAGGGCACTAGCCCGAAATCTGTTTCTTCCGAGGGGATCATCGACAAGTTTCTCGATGCCATCTGGATGGAGCGGGGCCTGTCGACCAATACGCTGGGTGCGTATCGCGCTGACCTGGCGGCCCTGCAGCGCTGGCTTGCCCAGCGTGATACCAGTCTGATCTATGCGAGCCGGGCTGACTTGCTGGCATTTATCGCCAGTCGGGCCAAGCAGGGCTCCAAGCCGCGCTCAACCGCCCGGCAGCTGTCGAGCTTTCGCCGCTTCTACCGTTTCCTGTTGCGCGAGGGTGTGATCCAGGAAGATCCGACCGTAAAGATAGACATGCCGAAGATCGGCCGCTCACTGCCGCGTTCGCTGACCGAGTCCGAGGTGGATGCACTGCTGGGCGCACCGGAAACCAGCGATCCGCTTGGCCACCGCGACCGGGCCATGCTTGAGGTCCTGTATGCCACCGGCCTGCGTGTATCCGAACTGATCAATCTCCGCCAGAGTGAGGTGAACCTCAATCAGGGCGTGTTGCGCATCCGCGGCAAGGGCGACCGCGAGCGGTTGATTCCCTTCGGCGAAGAATCACAGCGCTGGATCCGCGAATTCATCAATGGCCCGCGCCTGGAAATCCTGCTTGAGCGCCAGAGTGAATACCTGTTTCCGACGCGACGCGGCGACCGCATGACCCGCCAGGCCTTCTGGCACATCATCAAGCGTTATGCGAAGAAGGCTGATATCGACGCCAAACTCTCGCCACATACCTTGCGTCATGCGTTTGCCACCCATCTGCTGAATCATGGGGCCGACCTGCGCGTGGTACAGATGCTGCTGGGCCACAGCGATCTTTCGACCACGCAGATCTATACCCACGTCGCCCGCGAGCGCATGAAGGAACTTCACGCCCAGCATCATCCGCGCGGCTGATTTCCGCTGCAGCGTTGCTGCACGACATTGTCCGGGGTGTGGCGCTGCGCGTGCTACGATTCGGCTCAATAGTCACACGCTTCAGGGTGTCGTTCATGTCTGTTCGTTTTCACCTGCCGGTCCTGGCCGGCATTTCCTTGTTCGGTTCTCTTGTTGCCATCAGCTCGGTTGCCGAAACGCAGGTCCCGTCCGCGGGTGATTCCGCCACCGAGGTGCGCAAGCTGATTGCGGCCCGCTTTCCGGAGATCAGGCCGGAACAGATCTCCGCATCGCCAGTGGCCGGGCTCTATGAGGTACGGATCGGTTCGAAGATTGCCTATGTTTCCGCCGATGGCCGATACATGGTGCAGGGTGAAATCTATGACCTCGATTCAGAACGAAACCTCACCGAGGGACGTGTGGAAGGGGTACGCAAAGAGGTGCTGGCCGGCGTCAGCGAGTCCGGCATGGTGATCTTTGCTCCTGCGAAGTATCAGGATACCGTCACGGTGTTTACTGATGTCGACTGCGGTTACTGCCGGAAACTGCACCGCCAGATTGCGGACTACAACGCGCGGGGGATACGCGTCCGCTACATGTTTTTCCCGCGCAGTGGCCCGGGTACCGACAGCTGGCTGAAGGCCGAACAGGTCGCCTGCGCGAAAGACCGGCGCAGTGCGCTGACGAAATCGAAGCTGGGTGAGGGGCTGAAGGAAAAGCCCTGCAAGCCCAATCCGGTCGCGGAGCACTACAACATCGGCCGCGAATTCAGCCTGCAGGGCACGCCGGCGATCGTGCTCGAGTCGGGTGAGCTGATCGGCGGCTATCTGGAGCCGGCAGAACTGGCGAAATACCTCGCCGAATCGAAAGTACCGAAAGTCGCCAGCCAGTAAGCGGACTTCAGCGGGCCTGGTCCGGAACGGACGCAGGCGCTGAAGTCAGCGCTCCAGCATCTTCAGCTTGTCTGGCGTCTTGAGCCACGCATCGGCGTCGGCCGGCGGTGTGCCCGCCTCGGTGATTACTGGCCAGCCCTTGGCCAGTTCGGCATTTAACGGGATAAAGCCTTTCTGCGCAGCTGGCACCTCATCTTCCGAAAAGATCGCTTCAGCAGGGCACTCCGGTTCGCAGAGGGTACAGTCGATGCACTCATCGGGATCGATGACGAGCATGTTCGGACCTTCATGGAAGCAATCGACGGGGCATACCTCGACGCAGTCCATGTATTTGCATTTGATGCAGTTCTCGGTAACGACAAAAGTCATGGTGTCTTGGCTCCTTCCAGGGCCGCTACTTTAGAGATTTTGGGCGCAGATAACTAGCCGCGGATAGTACGTGGTGCGGTGCTCAGGTGTACCAGCTGGTTGCCCGTGCGGCGATTGTCCAGATATTGCTCCAGTGCAATCCGGATACTGGGGAAAGCCAGCTCGCTCCAGGGGATGTCTTCCGGCCGGAACAGGCGTGTTTCGATCGTCTCTGTGCCGGCTCCGAACTCCGGTCGTGGCAGTTTCCCGCTGAAGAAAACATGCAGCTGGCCGGCATGGATGACATCGACCGCAGCGAACAACGGGCCGAGCTCCACCTGTGCCAGCGCCTCCTCCCAGGTCTCGCGCAGCGCTGCCTCAGCCAGCGACTCACCCATTTCCATGAACCCGGCCGGCACGGTCCAGAAACCGCGGCGTGGCTCGATGGCCCGTCGGCACAGCAGGATCTGCCCCGCGTACTCGGGCACGCAGCCTGCCACGATCTTCGGGTTCTGATAATGCACCGTACCGCAGCTCGTGCAGACGTCGCGCAGCCGGTTATCGCCGGCCGGAACGGCGCTGGTCACGGGTTGACCACAGGCGCTGCAGTACTGCATGGATCCAGTCACTACCGGGTTACTGGGCTGATGAGGCGCCATTGTAAGGGCCGGCCAGCGCTTTTCTGTATTCCCCTCGCGTGTAACGGAGCAGCGCGAGGCCTGGTACTCCGATGATCAGCGGCACCAGCGCGCAGGCGAAGGCGATATTGCTGCCGGCAAACAGGGCATCGTTCAAATAGCCCACGGCCAGCGGCCCGACGACCAGCCCGGTGAGCATGATGATCATGTAAAACAGGGCCGACACCTGGCCGCGCATCTCGCCCGGCGTGATGTTGAGCAGCGCGACCGGGGCGGCGGCCGACACCGCAGAGAGGCCAACCAGGTTGCCGAGCCAGACCACAAAGGCCAGCTCGCCGGACGGCATCAGCGGTGTGAGGATGCCGGTGGGGACCAGCAGCAGCGTACCGGCCATGACGATCAACACGGGGCCGTCGGTGCGTCCCCGTGCGCACAGGCGGTCTGAGAGCCAGCCGGTCAGGTTGACCGTCACGGGTCCAAGGATGATCAGCGCCAGCCCGTACCAGGTCGCAAAGCGCGTGATATCCCAACCCCACTGGCGTTGCCAGAGAGCGGCATACCAGTTCTGGCTGTAGGCCACGATGGTCATTACCGAGACGACAGCAGTCAGGCTTGCATACACCGGCCACCGCGCGCCGAGCCAGCGCAGTGTCTGGCTCATCGTGGTGCTGTTCAGTGCCGAGGTTTCACGTGCCGGCTCCCGCATCATCATCAGCAATGCAGCCACGATGAGACCGGGTGTGCCGACGGCGATGAAGGTGAATTGCCAGGGCGCGACGATGCCGAATACTGGCAGCGAGATTTCGCTCTGCGCGTTGGCCCAGCCGAGCACGGCCGCACCGCCGAGGGCCGCGAGGCCCGCGCCGAAAGACTGTGCCGCAACGTACAGGGCGATGGGCCGGCCACGCCGCGCTGGCGGAAAACTGTCAGAGATCATCGACATCGCGCAGGGAGCAAGGGTGGCGTCACCAATGCCAACCCCGACACGGGCCAGCAGCAGGCGGCCGAAACTGCCGGCAAGCCCGGAGGCGGCAGTGGCCAGCGACCACAGCGTGACGCCCACCGCCACCAGCGTGGTGCGCCGGAACCGGTCAGCCAGCCAGCCCATGGGCAGGCCCAGCGTGGCATACAGCACCGCAAAGGCTGGCCCGAGCAGCAGGCCCATTTCGGTATCACTGAGGCCGAGATCGCGTTTCAGTGGCTCCACGAGCAGTGCCGGGATGTATTTGTCGACAAAGGAAAAGATGTAGGCGATGGTCAGCAGCGTGACCAGATACCAGGCGCGCAGTGGCCGGGGCCAGACATGCGCCGGTGCCGGCGAACCGGGCCGGGCGTCCGCAACGGTGGCGGCGCTCAGGCCTGCGCCTTTAGCCACTGTTCGAAATCCGCAGGTACGGTGTCCTCGAGCAGGCTCTGGACGGTCTTCAGCAGTGCTTTCTGTTCTGCCGGGCTCAGCGATTTTGAGTTCCTTGCCAGCTTGCGCACCATGGTCAGGGGCGCCTGTGGCGCTTCTGCATAGGCGGCGAGCTTCCATCCGCCATCGCGCCGGCGAAAGACGGCTACGACGCGGTCGAAACTCGACAGCGGCTTCATGTCTTTTACGGCGATATCAAAGCGCAGCCTGTAGGTTGCCAGGGCAAGATCCGGCGCCAGGTGGCGCGCCCGGACTTCGCTGTACTCGTTGCGGATACCGTCGAGCGAACCGGGCCGGTCGAAGTAGGCCCTGATCGCCTGCCAGCCGTACATCGGCGGATCGACTTCCTCGGCCATGTAGAAGGTATCCGGGTCGCTGGTATCCCACAGTTCCAGCAATTCGGCCCAGGCCTGCCGGTTGTAGATCGCCGCATAGCGCTCAAGGAAGGCAGTCAGCTCCCGCTCCAGTGCCGTTTGCGGTGCCGCTGTCACGGCAGGTCGGTACGGCCCATCAGGTAGCGGTCGACTTCGCGGGCAGCGCCGCGGCCCTCGTTGATTGCCCAGACGATCAGGCTCTGACCGCGCCGGCAATCGCCGGCGGCATACACGCCCTTCACGCTGGTGGCGTACTTGCCATATTCGGCCTGCACGTTGCTGCGCGAGTCACATTGCAGGCTGAGTTCCTCAAGCAGCGGGGCCTCGGGGCCGGTAAAGCCCATAGCCAGCAGGACGAGCTGTGCCGGATGCGTTTTTTCGCTGCCGGGCCGCTCCTGAGGAACCAGCTTGCCGTCCACGTTTTCCCAGCTGATCTCGACCGTGACCAGGGATTCCAGTTGCCCCTTGGCATCGCCGAGGAACTTCTTGACCGTGGTCACATAAACGCGCGGATCCTGGCCAAATCTGGCGATGGCCTCTTCCTGCGCGTAGTCGATCCGGTGGATCTTCGGCCACTCCGGCCACGGATTGTTCGCAGCGCGTTCGGCCGGCGACCTCGGCATGATCTCCACCTGCAGCAGCGAACGGCAGCCCTGGCGGATTGCAGTGCCGATGCAGTCGGTGCCGGTGTCACCGCCGCCGATGACGATGACGTCCCGGTCTTTGGCGTTCAGCGGGCTGGCATCCGGCTTGCCGTCCAGCAAGGCCTTGGTGCTGGCAGTCAGGTAGTCCATCGCAAAGTGCACGCCGCCCAGATCGCGGCCTTCAACCGGCAGGTCACGCGGCCTGGTCGCACCGGTACAGATCAGCGTTGCGTCGAAGTCCTTGAGCAGCATCTGTGCCTCGACGTTCTCGCCGACCGTCGCGTTGCAGATGAACTTGATGCCTTCCCGCTCGAGCAGCGCAATGCGGCGCTCGACCACGGCACGCTTGTCGAGTTTCATGTTGGGGATGCCGTACATGAGGAGACCGCCAGGGCGGTCGTCGCGCTCAAGTACCGTGACCAGATGGCCTGCGCGATTCAGCTGGGCTGCCGCGGCCAGGCCGGCAGGCCCGGAGCCCACCACAACGACCTTCTTGCCAGTGCGTGTCTTCGGCGGTTCGGCAACCACCCAGCCTTCCTCGAAGCCGCGCTCGATGATCGCCGCCTCCAGGTTCTTGATCGTTACCGGCGGGCTGGAAATGCCGAGCACGCAGGAGCCTTCGCAGGGTGCCGGACAGACGCGGCCGGTGAAATCCGGGAAGTTGTTGGTCTTGTGCAGTCTTACGAGCGCTTCCTGCCATAGACCGCGATAGACCAGATCGTTCCATTCCGGAATCAGGTTATTGACCGGGCAACCGACCGTAGAACCTTCAATCACCGTGCCGTTGTGGCAGAAGGGCACTCCGCAGTCCATGCAGCGCGCGCCCTGCTGGCGCAGCCGCTTCTCGTCCATATGGTGATGGAACTCATTCCAGTCGCGGGCCCGTTCGCGCGGGGTCCGGTCGACCGGCAGTTCACGTACGAACTCGATGAATCCTGTTGGCTTGCCCATCTCAGTTGCCACCTACGCGGGAGAGATCGCGTGCGTTTTCCTCAAACGCCACCATGATTGCCTCGTCGCCAGTCAGGCCCTGATCGTGGGCGCGCGAGATGCAGGCGAGCATGCGCTTGAAGTCCTTTGGAATGACCTTGACGAAGCGCCTGACGTTCGCCTCCCAGTCGTCAAGCACCTCACGCGCGCGTTTGCTGTCGGTCCAGTGCAGGTGCCGCTCGATCAGCGCGCGGATCCTGGCGATTTCCGCGGGGTCTGCCAGTTCCTCGGTTTCGACCATCTGCATGTTGATATTGGCCGGGAAGCTGCCATTTTCGTCGAGCACATAGGCGATGCCGCCGGACATTCCGGCGCCGAAGTTGCGGCCCGTTGGTCCGAGCACCACCACATGTCCGCCGGTCATGTATTCGCAGGCATGATCGCCGACCGCTTCAACCACCGTATCCACGCCGCTGTTGCGTACTGCAAAGCGTTCGCCGGCCATGCCGTTGATATAGGCCTCGCCCGCAGTCGCGCCGTAGAGCGCGACGTTGCCGATGATGATGTTTTCGGCAGCGACGAAAGTGGACTTCGCGGGGGGGCGCACGATGATCTTGCCACCGGACAGCCCCTTGCCACAGTAGTCGTTGGCATCGCCTTCGATGATGAAGGTCATGCCCGCTGGCATGAACGCGCCGAAGCTTTGGCCGGCAGAACCATTGAAAGTGATGCTGACGGTGTCTTCCGGCAGACCCTTTGCTCCCCACTTCTTCGTGATCTCGCTGCCGGTGATTGTGCCGACCACGCGGTTGACGTTGCGCAAGGCAACCGTGCCGCGCACCGGTTCACCCTTCTCGATGGCGGGCCTGCACAGATCCAGAAGGGTGGTGACGTCGAGTGACTTGTCGAGGCCGTGATCCTGCGTGTCCTGGCAATAGCGTCCGACCTCCGCACCCACGTCCGGCTGATAGAGGATATTGCTGAAGTCAAAGCCCTTGGCCTTCCAGTGGTCGATGGCCTTCTTCGGTTCAAGCCGATCTACACGGCCGACCATTTCATCTATGGTCCGGAACCCCATTTGCGCCATGAGTTCGCGCAGGTCTTCAGCGATAAAGCGCATGAAGTTGACGACATGCTCCGGCGTGCCGGTGAATTTCTCGCGAAGGCGCGGATCCTGTGTGGCGATACCGACCGGGCAGGTGTTCAGGTGGCAGACGCGCATCATGATGCAGCCCACGCTGACCAGCGGTGCGGTGGCAAAGCCGAACTCTTCAGCGCCGAGCAGTGCGGCGATCGCAACGTCACGACCGGTCTTGAGCTGCCCGTCGGTTTCCACCGCTATGCGACTGCGCAGGTTATTCAGGACCAGCGTCTGATGCGTCTCGGCGAGGCCGAGCTCCCAGGGCAGTCCGGCATGCGTGATCGAGGTCTGTGGTGAAGCGCCTGTACCACCGTCATAACCGCTGATCAGCACCACGTCGGCATGTGCCTTCGCCACACCCGCGGCAATCGTGCCGACACCGACCTCAGCGACCAGCTTCACGCTGATGCGCGCCTCGCGATTGGCATTCTTGAGATCGTGAATCAGCTCGGCCAGATCTTCGATCGAATAGATGTCGTGATGGGGCGGCGGGGAGATCAAGCCGACGCCGGCGGTGGTGTGCCGGGTCTTGGCGACCCAGGGATAGACCTTGCTGCCAGGCAGCTGGCCACCTTCGCCGGGCTTGGCGCCCTGCGCCATCTTGATCTGCAGTTCTTTGGCATTGACCAGATAGTTGCTGGTTACACCGAAACGGCCGGACGCGACCTGCTTGATGGCCGAACTCTTCGAGTCGCCGTTCGCCATCGGCGTAAAGCGCTCGGGGTCTTCGCCGCCTTCACCGGTATTGCTCATCCCGCCGATGCGGTTCATGGCGATCGCCAGTGTCTCGTGTGCTTCCTTGCTGATCGACCCGTAGGACATCGCACCGGTCTTGAAGCGCCGCATGATGTTCTCTGCCGGCTCGACTGCTGACAGCGGTATCGCCTTGCCGGGCTTGAACTCCAGCAGTCCGCGCAGCGTGGACAGCCTCGTCGACTGATCGTCGATCAGTCGGGCATAGGACTTGTAGATCGCGAAGTTGCCGGTGCGCACGGCCTTCTGCAGCCGGTGGATGGATTCCGGACTGAACAGATGATTTTCGCCATCGGCCCGCCACTGATATTGTCCGCCCGGTGGCAGTGCCTGGCCGGGCAGCTGCCGTTCCGGGAACGCCGCGTGATGCCGCAGCAGGGCTTCGCGTGCTACCACATCGAGGCCGATGCCGCCAATCCGCGATGCCGTCCAGGTAAAGTGCTGGTCGATGAGGTCCTGACGCAAGCCGACCGCTTCGAACAGCTGTGCACCGTGATAGCTCTGCACTGCAGACACGCCCATCTTCGACATCACCTTGACGATGCCCTTGGTGGCAGCCTTCGCAAAGTTCTTGCAGGCGGTCTTGTGATCGACGTTCGGCAGCAGCCCGTCGCGAATCATGCCGTCGAGTGTTTCGAAAGCCAGGTACGGGTTGATCGCGCTGGCGCCATAGCCGATCAGCAGCGAGAAGTGGTGCACCTCCCGGGCTTCGCCCGTTTCGATGACCAGGCCGACGCGCGTGCGCAGACCTTCGCGTACCAGGAAGTGGTGCAGGCTGGACACCGCCAGCAGTGAGGGAATTGCGGCGTACTCACGGTTCACGCCGCGATCACTGAGAATGAGGACGTTAATGTTTTCGGTTTCGATCAGGCGCTGCGCATTCGCCCACAGCTCCTCGACCGCACCGGTCAGGCCCTTTTCGCCGCGCGCCACGCGGAACAGGCTGGACAGCACACCGACGCGCAGGCCGGGCAGGTCGAGCCGCCGTACCTTGGCGAATTCTTCATTGGTGAGCACCGGGGCATGCAGTTCCAGCCGCCGGCAATCGGCCGGCTGCGGTTCCAGCAGGTTGCCTTCCGAACCGAGCCAGACCTCGGATGCCGTGATGAGTTCTTCGCGGATGCAGTCGATCGGCGGGTTGGTGACCTGCGCAAAGAGCTGCTTGAAATAGTCGAACAGCAGACGCGGCTTGCCTGACAGCGCGGCGAGCGGGGTGTCGTTGCCCATCGAGCCGATCGCCTCGACGCCATCGCGCGCCATCGGCGTCATGAGGATGCGCTGGTCTTCGAAGGTATAGCCGAAAGCCATCTGTCGCTGCAGCAGCGTGTCGTGGTCCGGTACCGGAACTTCGGGCGCCGCCGGCAGATCGTTGAGATGCACCAGGTGTTCGTCGAGCCATTGACGGTAGGGGCGCTCGTTGACGACCTGCCGTTTGATTTCCTCGTCTTCGACGATGCGGCCTTCCTCGGTGTCCACGAGGAACATACGGCCGGGCTGCAGGCGGCCCTTGCGCTGGATGTTCTCCGGCGGAATGTCCAGCACGCCGGCCTCGGAGGCCATGATGACCAGGTCATCTTTCGTGACGTAATAACGCGAGGGGCGCAGGCCATTGCGATCGAGGATCGCGCCGATCTTCCTGCCATCCGTAAAGGCGATGGAGGCAGGGCCGTCCCAGGGCTCCATCAGGCTGGAGTGATACTGGTAGAAGGCGCGCTTTGCGTCATCCATGTGCCCGTTCTTGGACCACGGCTCCGGAATCATCATCATGATCGCGTGGGGCAGCGAGCGGCCGGCAAGCACCAGCAGTTCAAGCACGTTGTCGAACATCGCCGAGTCGCTGCCGTTCGGGTTGACGACCGGCGGGATCTTGCTGACGTCTTCGCCGAACAGCTCGGACTCAAACAGTGCTTCGCGCGCATGCATCCAGTTGATGTTGCCGCGCAGGGTGTTGATCTCGCCGTTGTGCGCCACATAGCGATAGGGGTGGGCGCGGTCCCAGCTCGGAAAGGTGTTGGTGCTGAAGCGCGAATGCACCATTGCCAGAGCTGTTTCCACTGCCGGATCGCTGAGGTCAGAGAAATAGGTGCCCAGCTGATCGGTGAGCAGCATGCCCTTGTAGACGATAGTCCTGCAGGACAGGCTGGGCACATACCAGAAATCGGCGCCGTCGATCGTGGAGGTACGGATCTCGCTGTAGGCGCGCTTGCGGATCACGAACAGCTTGCGTTCGAAAGCGAGTTCGTCGGTGAGGGCCGGGTCGCGGCCGATGATCACCTGGCGGACAAAGGGTTCAGAGGCCCGGGCAGTTTCACCCAGGCTCTTGTTATGCGTCGGTACCGTGCGCCAGCCGAGCACCGACTGGCCTTCTGACTGCACGATCTGCTCGAAGCGTTCTTCGAGTTTGCGGCGCTTGCTGGCATTGCGCGGCAGGAAGATGAGTCCGCTGCCGTATTCGCCCGGTGCGGGCAACGTAAAGCCGTCGCGTTCGGCCACGTTCTGCAGAAAGCGGTGCGGAAGCTGCAGCAGGACGCCGGCGCCATCGCCGGTGTTGACTTCACAGCCACAGGCGCCGCGATGATCCAGGTTATGCAGCACCTGGATAGCCTGCTCCAGGATGCGGTGCGACTTGCGACCCTTGATATCCACGACAAAGCCGACCCCGCAGGCGTCGTGCTCATTGACCGGGTCGTAGAGGCCCTGTTTTGGAGGCAGGCCGAGCCTGCCACTGTTCTGGTGGCTGTGCATGATTGTCATCGGGGTCACTGTCCGCGGGCCATGAAATACAGCCCGTGACCGGACAGTTTAAGTGGCTGAGGGCAATCAGGAAAGGCTTGCGGGGAAACTGGCCACCGTCGGTGCGGCAAACCGGTCGGTTCGGGCGGCTTGTATGCTCCCGGCTGGCGCTTAAACTGCAGCCGTGCAGACCCCGGTCCAGATCCAGATCGTTTCCGACTTCGTGTGCCCCTGGTGCTATATCGGCAAGCGGCGGCTTGAAGCCGCGCTGGCCATTCGCCCGGATGTCGAGGCAGGGATTGCGTGGCTGCCATTCCAGCTCAGTCCCGACATGCCGCGCGAGGGCAAGGACCGGCAGGCGCACTACGCGGAAATCTTCGGCCCGGAGCGGGCGAGAGCCATCAGGGACAAAATGGTGGCGACGGCGGCCGCAGACGGGCTGGTCTTCGCCACGCTTCCCGGCGCCCGTTCGCCGAACACGCTTGCCGCGCACCGGTTGGTGTACTGGGCGGGCCAGATGCCCGGGGTTGACCAGAATGAGCTGGCCGAGCGCCTGTTTGCCGCACACCACACGCTGTCGGAGGATATAGGCGATCCGGCCGTGCTGGTGCGCATTGCCGCCGGAGTCGGCATGGATGGCGCGGACCTGGAAGCCCGGCTGCGCAGCGATACCGACGAGGATGCAGTCCGGGTGCTGATCGATGAGGCCCGCCGGGCGGGTGTTTCAGGCGTACCGTTTCTGATCTTCGATCGGCAGCAAGCCGTTTCCGGCGCCCAATCGCCGGAGGTACTTGCGGAAATTCTTGACCAGGCAGTTGCCAGCCGCAGGCGCGCCGGGTGACGCGCCTGCGGCCAGGTGCCGGTTAGTTCGCTAGTCGCTGCTTGCTGGCGCCTCGGGCGCCGTTGCGCCTTCCGGTACGGGCGGCCGGGGCTCGCCGAATTCCGGTGCGATTGCCTTGATCCGCTTCTTCGCTTCGGCCTCGATGGTCTTGCTCATCTGTTCAAAGGCCTTGTCCGCATCGACGCCTGACTGCGCCTTCAGTTCTTCCAGATACGTCTGGATCCTCTTGCGCTGGACCATCTCCTGCAGGCGGTCCTTGACCTCCGTTAGCGTCGGCAGGGTCGGCTTGCGCATGTCGTCGAGCAGGATCACATGCCAGCCGAACTGCGTCTGGACGGGCGTGGTCGTGTATTTGCCCTTTTCGAGCGCCGCGACTGCGTCGGCAAAGGGTTGGACCATGGTTTGCAGCGCAAACCAGCCCAGATCGCCACCGTTGCTGGCAGACGGATCCTTCGACTTTTCCTTGGCGAGTTTGGCGAAGTCAGCGCCGCCATCGAGTTTGGCGATGATTGCCTTTGCGGTCGCCTCGTCATCGACCAGGATGTGTCGCGCCGAATACTCCATCGGTACCGCAGCAACCTGCTGCTCGTATTCCGCACTGAGATCGGCATCGACGACGGGGTGCTCGTCCAGATATTTGCGCATCGCGGCTTCGCTGAGCACGTTCATGCGCAACACGCGCAGCTGTGCGGCCACTTCGGCTTTGCGTGCCAGGCCGGCCTTCTCGCCGGCGTCGGCGGCAATCTCCATGGTCTGATACTGGTCAAAGACCTGGCGCAGCTCTTCGGGCGTCAGTTCTGCCACGGTCTTGCGCGTGGCTGCGGTTATGAAGGCTTCAAAATTTGCTGCCGACTCCTCGGGAGTTGGTGGCTCGATGTCTTTCTTGACGCAGGCTGACAGCAGCAATACGGCGGCAAGCGCCGGGAGATATAGACGGTGGTGCATAAGAGCCTCTTTGTCCTGTGGCGATGGTGGTTTCAGGTCTTTCGTACGGGTTTGCGCAGTTTGCCCTTTTTGCGCGGCTTGTCACGACCTTCGGGCGCGACGCCTGCAAAGGGCGAGCCGTCCGGCCGGATCTGCAGCTGCTGACCGACGACCCATACGGTTTTCAGATGGCTGAGGATTTCCCGCGGCATGCCTTCAGGCAGGTCGATCAGCGAATGATCGTCGCGGATGTCGACGCGCCCGATGTACTGGTTTTCGAGTCCGGCCTCGTTGGCGATCGCGCCGACGATATTGCCCGGCTTCACGCCATGCTGATGGCCGACGGCAAGACGGTAACGGACCATGCCCGGTCTGACCGGTGCCTGCGAGCGCGGCGGACGCTTGTCAGACGGGACCGAATCCGGCCTTTTGGCCCGCTCCAGCGGCGAACTGGCCGCACGTTCCGGGCGGCTGTGGCGCGCGGGCGGGGCCGGTCTGGGTGCGCGCTCCTGGCGCACCGGTTCGGCTACCAGCAGCGGCGAATCGCCCTGGGCAATACAGGCCAGCGCCGCAGCGATGTCGCGCGCCGGGGTGCCATGTTCGATTTCGTACTGCTCGATGATCTGCCGGTAAGTGGCCGCCTGCGCACTGGCCAGTGCAGCGGTGATCTTCTGTTTGAAACGCATGATGCGCTGGTCGTTGACTGCTGAAACGCTCGGCAGCGCCATCGGCTCGATCGGTTGCCGGGTGGCTCTCTCGATCGAGCGCAGCAGATGCTGTTCGCGATTGCTGACGAACAGGATTGCCTCGCCCTTGCGGCCGGCGCGGCCGGTGCGGCCGATGCGGTGGATATAGGCTTCGGTGTCGTAGGGAATGTCGAAGTTCACGACGTGGCTGATGCGGTCGACGTCGAGGCCACGGGCCGCGACATCGGTCGCCACCAGGATGTCCAGGTCGCCGCTTTTCAGCCGTGCGATGGTGCGCTCGCGCTGGGCCTGCGCCATGTCGCCGTTCAGGGCTGCTGCGGCAAAACCGCGTGCCTCGAGCCGCTGTGCCAGCTCGTCGGTCGCAATCTTGGTGCGCGCAAAGATGATCATGCCGTCGAAGGGCTCGACCTCGAGGATGCGCGTCAGGGCATCCAGTTTCTGCATGCCACTCACCATCCAGTAGCGCTGGCGGGTGTTCGCTGCGGTCGAGGTCCTGTTCTTGATGGTGATCTCGGCGGGATCCGACAGATGCTTTTTGGCGATACGGCGGATTTCGGCCGGCATGGTTGCCGAGAACAGGGCGATCTGTCGGCCTGCCGGCGATTTGGTGAGCACGGCTTCGACATCATCGATGAAGCCCATGCGCAGCATCTCGTCGCCCTCGTCGAGTACGAGGCAGCTGAGGTTGCGCAGATCCAGCGTGCCGCGGTTCAGGTGGTCGATCACCCGTCCTGGCGTACCGACCACGACATGCGCACCGCGCCGCAGGCCGCCGAGCTGCGGGCCGTAGGCCTGGCCGCCATAGATCGGCAGCACATGAAACCCGGGCAGGTGGCGTGCATAGCGGTGAAAGGCTTCGGCAACCTGGATCGCCAGTTCGCGGGTCGGCGTCAGTACCAGCGCCTGAGGGCCGTAACGCTTGAGATCCAGCCGCGCGAGGATGGGGAGGGCGAAGGCGGCCGTCTTGCCTGTGCCGGTCTGGGCCTGGCCGAGCATGTCGCGGCCGGCAAGCAGCGCAGGAATAGTGGCCGCCTGGATAGGCGACGGCGTTTCGTAGCCGACATCAGCCAGCGCGCGCAGCAGCGGCTCGGGAAGTCCAAGTTCAGGAAAGCTGCCAGCATCGGCGGGCAAAGCGGGGGGCGAAACGGGCATTGGTGGCCTCAACAGGGCGGATTCCGGGCACGCCGGGGCGCGAATTGTGCCACGGCAGGCCGCAGATTTCCGCTTCAGGCCTTTCGGACGTGCATCGACACAGGGATACTGGACATCAAATCCACACAGGGTCCGTGATGTATTCGCTGCTCGTACTGTTGCTGGCCGGAGCCAGTCTGGCGCTGGCCCTCTGGGCTTTTCTTCAGTGGCAACGGAGCCGCTCGGCGATGATCCTGTTCGTGCTACTGCCGCTGGCCGCCCTGCCGATCGAGCTGCTGGCGGCCGGGTTCAGGCTGTGGAGCGGTGAGGATGAGTCGGCCAGAGGTCTGGGTACCCTGGCGCTGAAATGGGCGCATATCACGCTGCCGCTCTCGCTGTTCGCGCTGGCCACGCTGTGTCGTCGCGTCGGTTTTGCCTGGGCAAAGATCGATTGGGGGCACGGAGCCCTGTGCATTCTGGCCGTCCTGATGCTGATTTATCAGTTGCCGGACGTGCTGAAGTTCGACATACAGCCAGCGGCAATCCCTGTAGTGACCTGGCTGGTATTCGCCATGTATCTGGCCTGCGGTGCCGGGCTGTGGCTGAGACAGCGCTGGCTGTGGCTGCTGGCCGGTATGTTGCCGGGTGTGTTGCTGTTGCTGGTGCCGTCTGACGTTGCGGGTCCGCTTCCCCTCTATCTCGGCAAGCTGCTGACCCTTGCCGCGATGACGGTCACGATGGTGCATTTCACGCGGCTGTTTCCAGTCGTACACAGCACGCCAAGCGAGTAGATTGTCTGCAGGGGCGCGGCCCCGGGAGGCGGCATCATGTGTCTGCGAATCCTTTGTCTGGTGATGGGCTTGTGCCTGCTGGCCTGCACGCCCGGCGGGCCAGTCCTCAACCCGGAGCGTTCTGCCGAACTGGCCGGCTCGGCGCGCGATGCCGCGAGCCAGCCAAAACCGCCGCTGATGTCCGAGGCAGCGGTCAAGCCGCCGGGTGAGCGGCCGCAGCCGGTCGATCCGGCTGAACTGGCAGTGTTGTCGGCACTGGCGAACGAGCAGCGGCCTGCGGCGGATCGCGCGCGTGATGCCTCGCGCCAGAGCGCGGCTGTGCTGCGCTTCTTTGGTATCGCGCCCGGCATGACGGTGCTCGACCTGTACTCGGGCGGCGGCTACTACACCGAGATCCTGTCGTATCTGGTCGGGCCCCAGGGTCGCGTGGTGGCCTGCAACAACACACCATATCTGCAGTTCGCCAAAGACGAGATTGCGACCCGCTATGCGGGCGGTCGTCTGGCCAACGTGGAGCAGCTGATTGCCGAGAACAACGAGCTCAGCCTGCCGGCCAATACCTTTGACGCGGTGCTGATGACCGACGTCTATCACGACATCTATATGGTCGATGAAAAAATAGGCTGGCCACGTATCGACGGGCCGAAAATGCTGGCGGTGATTTTTGCCAGCATGCGGCCGGGTGCCGTGCTGGGCGTGGTGGATCATGCAGCAGTTCCCGGTACCTTGCCGGAAGCGGCAACGGCTTTGCATCGTATCGATCCGGGGCTGCTCAAGCGGGATCTGCAGGCGGCTGGATTTGTGCTCGATGGCGAGAGCGAGGTGTTGCGCAATCCGGCCGACGATGGCAGCCGTCCGGTGTTCGACCCGCTTGTGCGTGGCCAGACCAACCAGGTGGTGCTGCGCTTCCGTCGGCCCCGGTAAAGTGCTGTCGGGATGCTATCCTTCGCGCCCTTATGGCAGTACCCGACAAGCTGATCGAGTCTTCCCCGGCTCTCGCCCGCGAGGTCGCGCGTCGTCGCACCTTCGCCATCATTTCGCATCCTGACGCCGGCAAGACCACGCTGACCGAGAAGTTGCTGCTGTTTGGCGGCGCCATCCAGCTCGCCGGTACGGTCAAGGCGCGACGCAGTTCGCGCCATGCGACATCCGACTGGATGGAGGTGGAAAAGCAGCGCGGTATCTCCGTGACCAGTTCGGTGATGCAGTTCGAATACGCCGGCAACACCATCAACCTGCTGGATACGCCAGGCCACGAAGATTTTTCCGAAGACACCTATCGCGTGCTGACGGCAGTCGATGCGGCGGTCATGGTGATTGATGCGGCCAAGGGCGTCGAGGCACAGACCATAAAGCTGCTGGAGGTCTGCCGTCTGCGCAACACGCCGATCATCACCTTCGTCAACAAGATGGATCGCGAGGTGCGTTCGCCGCTCGCGCTGCTTGAAGAGATCGAAGCGGCGCTGAAGATCGAATGTGCGCCGATCAGCTGGCCGATCGGCATGGGCAAGTCTTTCCGTGGTGTGTATCACCTGCTGCAGGACCGCCTGCTACGATTCACGGCAGGCGGGGAGAAGCGTACCGATGTCGAGCTGATCGAGGGTCTCGACAATCCGAAACTCGATACGCTGTTTCCCGATGAAGTCGATGGCCTGCGTGCCGACGTGGCCCTGATCCGCGATGCGAGTATGCCTTTCGATCCGGAGCTGTTTCTGGCCGGTCAGCAGTCGCCCGTGTTTTTCGGTTCCGGTATCAACAACTTCGGTGTACGCGAGGTGCTGCAGGCGCTGGTCGACTGGGCGCCGCCGCCGCAGCCGCGCGATGGCGGCGCGCGGTGCGTACAGCCGGCCGAGGAAGCCTTCAGTGGTTTCGTGTTCAAGATCCAGGCGAACATGGACCCGAAGCACCGCGACCGCATCGCTTTCTTCCGCATCTGCTCGGGCCGCTATACCCCGGGCATGAAGGCGCGCCATCTGCGCACGGGCCGGGAGATGAAGCTCGGCAACGCACTGACCTTCATGGCCAACGAGAGGGTAACCAGCCAGGGTGCAGTGGCCGGCGACATCATCGGCATCTACAACCACGGGCAGCTGCAGATCGGCGATACGCTGTCGGCTGGTGAGGCGCTTGCCTACAAGGGTATCCCTTACTTTGCACCCGAGTTGTTCCGCTCGGCGCGCCCTAAAGATCCCATGAAAAGCAAGCAGTTACAGAAAGGGTTGCAGGAGTTGGGTGAGGAGGGTGCGATCCAGGTTTTCAGCGCCAGGCAGGGGGCGCAGATGCTGCTCGGTGCGGTCGGCCGCCTGCAGTTCGAGATCGTCGCCCACCGGCTTTCTGCCGAATACAACGTCGACGCGCTCTATGAAGAGGTAGACATCTTTACCGCCCGCTGGTTGACTTTCCCCGATGAAATGACGCGCAAGAAGTTTGAGAAAGATGAGCTGTTTTCGCTGGCCACGGACGTAGATGGCAACCCCGTTTTTCTGTCCGCCAACAAGTACAACCTGAAGCTGACGATCGAGCGCTGGCCGACCGTTGGCTTCCACGCCACGCGTGAGCATGGCCAGCGGTTGTAGCGTGCCCTGCGGCACACCCGAGCCTTCAGCATGATGACCCGCTACGACAACAGCCTGAACGGTGCCTGCGCCTGTTGCACGCTCGATCCGGACCGGTTGCGCGCGCAGCTCGAGTCCGAGGCGTCGCTGGCCGGGCTGGCGGCCGAGATTGGCCGGACCCGCCCGCACATGTTTTCCTCAACAGCGGTGTTCATTTCACAGCTGCAGCTCGAGCGCATGGCGGCGATCGTCGCTGCCGTCGAGAATGTGGTGAGCGTGCCCGGCTACCGGGCAGCGGTACTCGAGCGTGCGCCGGCGATGGCACGCACGGATCCGGGTCCGCGCAGCGTGTTCATGGGTTTTGATTTCCATCTGGGACCGCAGGGACCACAGCTGATCGAAATCAATACCAATGCCGGTGGGCCATTGCTCAATGTCGCGCTGGCGCGCGCGCAGCAGGTCTGTTGCGCGGAAGTGGGCAACGCGCTGTGTTCGCCCACTGATCTGCTGCAGATCGAAGAAGTGTTCGTCGAGTCGTTTCGTCACGACTGGCGTCTCCAGCGTGGCGATTCACTGCTCTCCCGCATTGCCATCGTCGATGACGATCCGCCGGCACAGTTTCTCTATCCGGAGTTCCAGCTGTTCAGGCGGCTGTTCAGAAGTCATGGCATCGAGGCCGTGATTGCTGATGCGGCTGCACTGGAGTGGCGCGACGGCAGCCTGTGGCACGCTGGTCTGAAGATCGACCTGGTCTACAACCGGCTGGTCGATTTCTATCTCGAAGCACCACAGCACGCCGCACTGCGCGACGCATATGTGGCCGGCGCCGTCGTGCTGACGCCGCACCCCCATGCTCATGCCTTATATGCCGACAAGCGCAATCTCACCTTGCTCAGCGATCCGGTGAGACTTGCAGAGCTGGGTGTCGCCCCTGAGGTCCGTCTCGGGCTGAAGCCGGGGATTCCGGCTACGGTCAGCGTGAGCGCAGAGCAGAGCGAAGAACTGTGGAGCCGGCGTCGCCAGCTGTTTTTCAAGCCGGCGCGCGGCTATGGCAGCAAGGCCGCCTACCGGGGCGACAAACTCACCCGGCGGGTGTGGGCTGAAATCCTCGCCGCCGATTACGTGGCCCAGGAGATTGCGCCGGCGAGCGAGCGTCTGGTGCTGCTGGACGATGCCCCGACCGATCTGAAGTTTGATATCCGCGCCTTCGCCTACGACGGCAGCATCCAGTTGCTGGCCGCACGCCTGTATGCAGGTCAGACCACAAACTTCCGCACACCGGGTGGCGGCTTCGCACCCGTCTTCATAGCGCCGCTGCAGGAACCTGAGGCATAGCCCGCGACTCAGCGTGCGGCGCGGTTTTTCAGCAGCGGTACCGGTTCGAGTACCCAGTTGCCGCTGATGCGCCGCGCGGGACTCGGGATGGCGAAACCCGTGTCCTTGCCGTTGCGTCGGCTGAAATCGTCCCAGTCTATCCGCCAGCCCCGCTCGTCAAACTTTGCCAGCCACTCGCGGTAGGTCACCACACCCTTGTCGGATGGCGTGAGTACTTCCCTGATGTTGCTGGTGGGTGTGCGCGGCGGATAGACATCGACGAGGATCTCGATGTCCTGTTTGGCAATGACCTTGTTGCGGGCATGAACCGGCCCGTCGTGTTCTGCACCCAGCATGAAATTGCGCATGTTGAGGAAAAAGATCCGGGTTCTGTCCTGATCAACCGGCTGCTCAAAGAAGTACTGCCGGAACCTGTTGCCACCGCCGATGTTGATTTCCGTGACCATCGTGTTGGGGCCATGCGTGCCGCTGCCCGCAAACAGTTCGCTGGGCGCTTTGCTGTTCGGGTCGACTGATTTCCAGGTGGGGTCGGTGAGGCCAGGTGTATTGAAGCGATGTACGAACCACAGGCCCCAGCCCTGCGGATGATCCGCAACGTCGTATTCGCGGACGTGATAGGTATCGCGGTTGACGGCTTTCAGACCATGTGTGGGATGCACGAATTCGTTGTGCGCCGGATCCAGACCGTTTTCCATTGAGCGTTCGTAGTAGTAGTCGACGTCCAGCACCAGAATGGAGTTGGCCCGCCAGCCCTCCGTGCCATATTCCTCGACCTCAAGCAGCGGGGGACGATCTTTCTCCGGCAGATCGCCGAGAAAGGCGAACACGATGCCGTACTTTTCCCGGACCGGATAGGAATCGACCTTGGCGCGTGGCGGAACCTTCTTCCCGTAGCCGATGGACGGGATGTTCCTGCATTCGCCGTCAGCGCCAAACTCCCAGCCGTGATAAGGGCACACGATGCAGTCGTTGACGATTCGCGGCTTGTCGCCGAGTGCCCATGCGCCGCCGAGCGAGGCGCCGCGGTGCGTGCAGGTGTCGCTCAGGACATGGGCTTTGCCCTGGCTGTCGCGGAAGGCGACGAAACCGAGCCCGAGCACCATTGATTTCTCGGGTTTTCCTGGCCCCAGGTCCTCACTGCGGATGATGGGATACCAGAAATTGATGTACATGGCAGTCTCCTGGTCAGTGTCGGGTTTCCAGTACCAGTGCCATGCGTACCAGATGCGCCAAAGACCGAGTGCCCATCTTGTCCATGACGCGGGCGCGATGGATTTCCACGGTGCGTTCGGAGAGATTCAGGTCCAGGGCGATTACCTTGTTGGCCTGTCCGCCGACAATCATCGTCATCACTTCCTTTTCACGCGGAGTCAGTGTTGCATGACGCCGGAAAATTTCCTCATTCTGGGAAAGTACCTGCCGCGCTTCCGCATCGGCTTCGAGGGCGCGCGCGATCCGGTCGAGCAGATCCTGGTGCCCGAAGGGTTTCTGCAGGAAATCGAAAGCACCGTTTTTCATTGCCTGGACGGCCATCGGCACATCGCCGTGTCCGGTAATGAAGATCACGGGCAGAAATGCGCCCCGGTTGGCAAGTTCCTGCTGCAGGTCCATGCCGCTCATGTCCGGCATGCGGATGTCGAGCACCAGGCAGCCGGCACGGTTTGCATCGTACTGGGCGAGGAAGTCGCAGGCCGAGGAGAAGGGCACCGGAATGTAGCCGACGGAATCGAGCAGGATGCTCAGCGAAGTGCGTACGCCTTCGTCATCATCGACTATAAAGACTGTTTTTTCCGGTGTACTGGTCATCAGGTCCTTTGTACGGCATCGATACGTGGAATACGCGCCCAGAACCTGGCACCACCATCGGGCTGGTTGCTGAAGCGCAGTTCGCCGCCGTGCTCGACGGCTATGGTACGACAGACGGCGAGCCCCAGGCCGGTTCCTTCCGGTTTTGTCGTGAAAAACGGCAAGAACATCTCGCGGGCCGCAGCCTCCGGTACGCCGGCACCATTGTCCATCACCGAGAGTTCGACGGCCGCTGCATCACTCGAAGTGGAAATCGTGACCTTTCGCCGGGCCGCAGGCAAGTCGAGGACCGCGTCCACGGCATTGCGAAACAGGAACAGCAGGAGTCCCTGCAACCGTGGCCCGTCGCCCTGGATCTGCGGCAGGGGGCTGGAAAGATCTACAATAAGACGGATGTTATGGTGCTGGGCGAGTGGTTCGATGAGCGGCAGCATTTCCTGCACGAGCGCATTACAGTCAGCTGCCGCACGATGAACCGGAAGTGGACGAACATTGCTACGGACCCGCTGGATCGAGTCGCCGGCCCGCAGGGCCTGGCGGGTGATTTCTTCCACGATTTCGACGGCCTTGGCCACCTGCGTGGGGTCGCGCCGCAGCAGTGTCGCCGCACCCTCGGCATAAGCTGCGATGGCTGCAAGCGGTTGATTCAGTTCATGGGCAAAACCGGAAGCCAGCTCGCGCAGCAGGCATCGATAGGTGACGGCCACCACCTGCTCAAGCAGGCGGTCCACTTGCGCGCTGGGTGGACGCACCGGATGATCGTGGGTCTCCATGATCGACCGATCCTAAACCGGCCTCGCGCTTTGCTCTCTAAGGGCTTACCCCTATGACCGCCAACCACGTCAGCATTAATCCATTGATTGCCCTGCGGGTTGTCGAGCAGGCTCCCGACGCGCTGATCCTGGTCGATACCGCCGGTCTGATCGTTTATGCGAACAATGCAGTCGCCACCCTGTTCGGCTACAGGCAGGCCGAACTTATTGGTTGCAGTATCGAATGTCTGGTGCCAGAGCGTTTGCGGGGTGGCCACGCCCGGTACCGTGATGGTTTCAATGCCACACCTGCTGCGCGGGAAATGGGCGCACGAAAGGTTGCGCTGTCGGCTGTGCGGCGGGATGGCACCGAGTTTCCGACCGAGATCCGGCTGGCGCCGATCTATGAAGCCGGGCAGCTGCTGGTGGTCGCGGCGGTCCGCGACATCAGCGAACGCTCGCTGATCACTGAAGAACTGCGTGCGGCGCGTCTCGAAGCCGATGGCGCCAACCGGGCCAAGAGCCGTTTCCTGGCCACGGCCAGCCATGATCTGCGTCAGCCGCTGCAGACCCTGCAACTGCTGACCGCAGCCCTGGGCCGGCAGGTCGAGGGTCCGGCAACGGAAATCATCGAACGGCAGCAGCATGCGCTGCAGTCGATGGCTGATTTGCTCAATACTCTCCTTGATATCAGCAAGCTGGAGTCCGGAACGGTTACGCCGACGCTCGAAGATGTGTCGGTCGGCGACATGCTGGCGGAAATCAGGCAGCAATCGGAGCAGATTGCCGCCGCCCGTGGCCTGGTGCTGACGATAACCGCCGGCAGCGAGTTCCTGCGTACTGACCGGGTGCTGCTGCGGCAGTTGATCCAGAATCTGCTGACCAACGCGCTCAAGTACACGCGTGTTGGCGGGGTGAGTATCCGTACCGTGCGCACCGCAACGCATTTGAACATCGAGGTAACGGATACCGGCGTGGGTATTGCACCCGATCAGACTGAACGGATTTTCGACGAGTACTACCGTATGGAACGGCCGGGTGCCGGGCGCCGCGGCTCGGGACTGGGCCTGAACATCGTCCGGCAGATCAGTCGACTGCTCGGCTATGGCGTGGAAGTTGAATCGGAACTCGGACGGGGTACGACATTCAGGCTGGCCATACCGCAGGACCGTCTCGTCGAGGCGGGTATGCGTACGGCGGTCGTACCGGCAAACCGGTCTGCCGACGCGGAAGCGGAGTTGCTGAAGCCCTCGGTACTCGTCATCGAGGACGACGATGCAGTGCGCGGTGCGCTGGAGCTGATACTGAAGCTCAACGATTACCCGGTGCGGGTCGCGGCGACCGCCGAGGCCGCTGAAAAGCTTTTTGCGCGGGAAGGTCCGGATATCGACCTGGTCGTTACCGATTTTCACCTCAATGGCCCGGACAACGGGCTGCAGGTTCTGGACAGGCTGCGGCTTGCTGCGGGCCGCGATCTGCCTGCTGTGGTCCTCAGCGGAGATACCTCGCCGATATTGCGGCATGCAGGCCAGTTGTCGCGTGTGCAGCTGCTGCGCAAACCCGTCGAGGCGCGGCACCTCATACGCACGCTGGAACAGCTGTTCGGACGTGAAGAGCCCACCGGCTCCGGTCCTTGACCTTCAACCAAGGTTCAGGGTCTAAGGTGCCCGCGTTTATCGTGAAGGGATATCTGGTCAATGCTCGGTGTCGATGACAGGCTGATTACGCCCGCTACCATCAAGTGGGTAAAGGTGGGGCTGGTGGCCGGCCTGGCCACGATTCCGACCACCATCCTGCTGTACTACGTGCTCGGCATGGCGGTAGATGCTGCCTGGCAGGGCAGCAACATGCTGCGGCAGTGGTTCTGGATGTTGTGCGGGCTCGTGCTTCTGAAGGCTGCACTGTCCTGGCTTTTCCGCACCGGTCAGTTCCGCGCTTCCAGCGAGGCAAAGCTCAATGTGCGCGACCAGATCTACCAGCAGGTCGTGCGTCTTGGTCCCGGGCTGCTCGGCAAGCGCCGCACCGGTGAGATCGCCAACACGGCGACCGAGGGCGTCGAATACCTCGACTATTACTTCAGCGTCTATTTCGTGCAGATCTGGGTCGCGATTGCGATACCGGTCTTTCTGTGTTCGGCAATCTTCTGGATCGACTGGGTCGTCGGACTCTGGATGCTGGCGGGTGTGCCGCTGACACCGTTGTTTGTCGGTTCCTCTGCCCGCGGCTTCCGTCGTATCAGCGCACAGAACGCCGTCATCAAGAACCGCAACAGTTCGCAATACCTCGATTCCATCCAGGGCATGAGTACCCTCAAGTCCTTTAACCAGGCGATCCGCCGCGGCAAGGAAATGGAGGCGGGCAACGAGGTGCAGCGCCGCACCACGATGAAACTGCTGCTGGTCGCCCAGTCGCAGTTCGTGTTTCTCGAGCTGGGTTTTGCGCTGTTCTCTACCGCCGTGGCAATGGGCGTGGCCCTGTATCGTTATACCGGCGGCTACATGACGCCAGGTGAAGTCGTTGCCGTCGTGCTGCTGAGCCTGGAATTCAGCCGTACGCTGCTGCTGATCGGCGAGTTCTTCTTTGCCGGTGCACTGGGGCGTGAAGTCGCGGCGAAGATCATCGAGTTCCTGAATGAAAAGGCACCGGTGAGCAGTGACGAAGGCGCACTTTCCGCGCCGCCCACCGGCAAGGCAATTCATGTCGAACTGCGTGACGTGACATTCACCTATCCGGGTGCCGAGAGCCCCGCACTTGAAAATCTGAGCTTCAGCCTCGACCAGAACGAAACCGTGGCGCTGATCGGCCGCAGCGGGTCCGGCAAGACTACCGTCACGAACCTGCTTTTGCGCACGCTGGAACCCGATTCCGGCACGATCCTGTTTGATGGCATACCGGAGAAAGAGCTGTCGCTGGAGTGGATCCGCAAGCAGATTGCCCTGGTGCCGCAGGACCCGTTCCTGTTCTACGGAACGATCGCGGAGAACCTGCGGGTTGCGAAGGGCGATGCGACCGAGCAGGAACTCATCGATGCGACCAGGGCCGCCGAGCTTTACGATTTCATCAGGTCCACACCGGATGGTTTCAATACCAAAGTTGGTGACCAGGGCGCAGCACTCAGTGGCGGTCAGGCGCAGCGCCTGGCGATCGCCAGGGCTTTCCTCAAGAACGCGCCGATCGTGGTACTCGATGAGCCGACCTCACAGATAGACGTTGAGACCGAGATGTTGCTGAACCGGGCACTCGAACGGCTGACTGAGAACAAGACGGTGCTGATGATTGCGCATCGGCTCAGCACCATCGAGCAGGCTGATCGCATCGTCGTGCTGGATGGTGGCCGGCTTGCGGAAAGCGGTACCCGCGAGGAGTTGCTGGCTCACGACGGAATCTACGCGAGCATGATCCGCACCAAGCGCGAAATCGAGAACACGAAGGTAGTCGCATGAGCAGCATTGAAGCCACGGCCGGCACCCTGCCCGGCAGCACCAGGAAGGCCAGCAATACGCAGATCATCCGGCGTCTGCTGACCTACATGACGCCGTTCAATACCATCATGATTACTTCGCTGGTGGCCCGTGTCATCAAGATCGTCGCGCAGGCGGCCGTGCTTGGCATTGCGGCGGCAAGTGTCGGTATCTATATCGAGTCGGCACAGCCCGGCGTCGTGAACTGGGACGTCATCTGGCATCAGGTGAAGTGGATTGCCGCCGTGGGTACGCTGGTCGGCTTCGTTTCCTATATGGAGAACTACGCCGGTCACTACGTGGCGTTCCGGATCCTGGCCGAGTTCAGGAACCGCTTCTACTACGCCATGCTGCCCCTGGCTCCGGCGCGTACTGCCAAGCTGCAGTCGGGTGATGCTGTAAGCCGGGTCATGAGCGACTGTGAGCGCATCGAGCCTTTTTATGCGCACACGATTGCGCCAGCGATCGCGGCGATCTTTGTGCCGGCCATTTTGCTGGCCTGGTGCTACACCGTGCACCCGATGCTGTTCTGGGTACTCACACCGTTTTACCTGGCCACGACCTTCGGTCTGCCCTGGCTCGTCGCCCGTCTTGGCGGCGACGGCGTGGAATATCGCGAGCAGCTCGGCGGTGTAAATGCCTTCGTCGCCGACAGCATCCAGGGTGTGCGCGATACGGTTGCTTTCGGTTACGAGAAGCGTCGCGCGCGGCAGCTGTGGGAAATCGGCAAGACGATGCAGGACGGGCAGGACAAGCTCTACGGTGCTGACGCCACGCAACGCGCGCTCGCTGAAGTATTCATCACGATCGGTATCCTCGCCGCCGCCTGGTGCGGTGTGGAACTCGCGCTCGCGGGCGAGATTTCCACCCTGACGGATCTGCCGGCCGTGATTGCCGTGTCGATCGTCGGTTTCTATACCTCGGTCGGCATGGCCAACAACTACACTGACTTCCGCGTGTCCCTGATCGCGGCACGCCGGCTGTTCGCCATGATGGACCAGTCGCCGGCGGTGCACGAGACGACGCAATCAGCCGTCACCGGCCAGGTCGAACCCTCGCTGCATTTCCGCGATGTCCACTTCGAGTACGACGCGGATGATGTCAGCTGGAGCCGCCAGAAGAAGGTCTTCGACGGTTTCACGCTGGATGTGCCGAAGGGCAGACGTGTCGCGCTGGTGGGACCCAGCGGTACCGGCAAGTCGACAGTCGTGAACCTGCTGCTTCGGCAATGGGACCCGCAATCGGGCCAGATCCTGATCGGTGATCGCCCGGTCACGGACTTTCCGCTGGCTGATCTGCAGAACTGGTTTGCCGTGGTCTCCCAGCGGGCTTTCATATTCAACGAGACGATTCGCGACAACATCCGCATGGGGTGTCACGAGGCCACGGATGCACAGATCGAAGTCGCAGCCCGCGACGCCGGTCTCGCCGACTGGATCGCTACCTTGCCCGAAGGCTACGACACGCCTTGCGGCGAGCGTGGCAGCAAGCTCTCGGGCGGGCAGCGCCAGCGTGTGGCGATTGCCCGCGCAATTCTCAAGAATGCGCCGATTGTCCTGCTCGACGAAGCCACCTCAAGCCTCGATGTGGAAACCGAGCGCGGCGTGATGCAGGCACTGCGCCGTCTGTCACAGGGACGCACCACGCTGACCATCGCGCACCGTCTGTCGACGATCATGGACAGTGATCAGATCCTCGTCATGCTCGAAGGGCGGATTGCCGAGCAGGGTACGCACCAGGAGCTGCTTGCCAGGGGCGGCTGGTATGCCCGGATGTTCGAGATCCAGAAAGACGAAGTCGATGCCACGCTCGTGACCTGACAACGCGGCACGGTCAGGGCGGTCTGGCGAAGGCCGGCTGCCGTGCCGGTTCAGGCTTTCTTTACAAAGCCTGACTTCAGCTGCATGGCGCCGATGCCATCGATTTTGCAGTCGATATCGTGGTCGCCATCGACCAGACGGATATTCTTTACTTTCGTCCCGACCTTCACCACCGACGACGAGCCCTTGACCTTCAGATCCTTGATGACGGTCACCGTGTCACCGTCGTTGAGCACATTGCCGTGCGCATCGTGCACGATGCGTTGTGGTTCGGCATTTTCAACTGGCATGTCTTTTGCCCACTCGTGTGCGCATTCCGGGCAGATATACAGGGCATTGTCTTCATAGGTGTATTCAGAGCCGCATTTCGGACAAGGTGGAAAGGTGTTCATGGCAACCTCTGTTGTGTCAATTGATATGGCCGAGCTGTCACCCGGCAGCCGGCATGTTTCCCGGTGCTGATACATGTTCTTCTCAAAGGACTTTCTGCATGATGAAGTCATCCATCACGAAACCCTTGCCGATATCCAGGACGATTTCCTCGCGTACCGTAAAACCGGATTTTCGATAGACGGCGATAGCGTCCACGTTCTGTTTGTTGACCTGCAGGCTTAGCGCCCCGCACCCCAGTTTGCGGGCATGGGTTTCGATGTGCCTAAGCATCAGTCCGCCCAGCCCCTTGCCCTTGTGTTCATGCCGCAGATAGAGTTGTTCGAGCTTCATTTCGTCCGCCGTTGCTGTTCGCGCCCAGCTGCAATAGCCGACCGGGGTGGCAGACAGCCTCAGCAGATACATCCAGCGATCTTCAGCCGGCAGATAATGGCGCAAGTTCTCCGGCGTGTAACGATCGGCAAGCATGTAATCGATTTGCGCGCCGCTGACGATTGTCGCGTAGTGCGCATGCCAGATCGTCCGGGCCAGCGCAGCAAGAACCGGAAAGTCGGCCTCCGTCAGCGCACCGAGGTGTGCTTCCCCGGGCATCAGTCCGGATCTTCGGGCCCAACCCGGAATAGCGGGTTATGGGCCACCTCCCACAGATGGCCATCGGGATCCCTGAAGTAGCCGCTGTAGCCGCCCCAGAAGACCTTCTGTGGTTTCTTCGCCAGGGCCGCACCTGCCGCCAGCGCCTGAGCGACCACGGCATCGACTTCCTGTTCGGAGTCCACGTTATGGGCCAGTGTGAATCCTTCGAATCCTTCGCCTTCAGCAGAGACCTGGGCGTCTTCTGCCAGTGATTCGCGGCCGTAGAGGCCGAGCCAGCTGCCGTTGAGTGTAAAGAATGCGACTTCTGGCGGCGACTCCATCCTTGGAAAGCCCAGTCCCTGCTCGTAAAAACGGACAGCGGTGGCGAGGTCGCGGACCGCAAGCGTGATCATGCTGATTCTTGGCTTCATTGCATGGGCTTCCTTTTCTTTTATGCCGCCCGGCCAATTGCAGTGAAATCTCAGGCGCCGGTCCGGGGCAGGATTTTATGAATATCCGCCAGGGACAATCCATCGATCTCGACCACTTTCATCTGTGATGTTTCGCCCCGCAGGACCCTGACGGAATTCCGCTGCAGGCCCAGCGATTTGCACAGCAGTGCCACTACCGCCTTGTTTGCCTTGCCGCGCTCGGGTGCCACAGTCACCTGTATTTTCAGTGTGTCGTCCAGCCACCCGGAAATCGCATTTCGGGAGCAGGCCGGGATGACCTTCAGTTTCAGCCTTGTAGCCATTCAGGCCTGTACCCTGCTTTTTGAAACATATCTCGCAACGGTTACCAGCACTACAAAAAGCAGGCAAAGACTTCCTGAAATCAGCAGTTCATCCAGCTTCGGTGGAAACACGAGTACGAAGTCCTGGCCCTTGATCAGGGAAGAAAAGCTCGACACGGCAAACGGCATCATGAACAGACGAAACGTCTGCCAGAAATCGATTTTTGTGCCGGCTGGCCTGGATACACTCAGATTCAGCGCAATGCCGATGACGACACTGATGCCAACGGCGTTAAGCCATATCCGCAGTGACGGATCGAAATAGAAGTAAACGATGGACAGGTACCAGATGAGGTAGCACCAGAGAACGATCTTGCCTGTCTTGAGTCTGCTCAGGTACCTGATCATGAGAAAACCGATACCGAGATGCCTGGCCGCCGAGGCGTGCCCGTGGGGCAGAAGCAGCTACCGGTGATCATGAACGCACCTTGCGCCACACGCTTGCAAGCCACGGCTGTTGCTCGATTGGCATGCCGGGCGGCCGATAGTAGTGCTCCAGCTCGATAAAGCCAGCCGCCTCGACGAACGTCCTCCATGACTCAAGGTCGTGGTACACGCCGTAGCGCCCGCGGTTCCAGCCCTCCTCATTGTTGCCCCGGGGATTCGAGCTGAAGAGCACGCCTTCGGGCCCCAGCGCTGAGTGCAGTTCGCCCAGTACGCGCGGAAGCTGTTCAGACGGCACGTGGAACAGGGAAGCGTTCGCAAAGATGCCGTCGAAGTGTCCGGCAGGAAGCGTCAGTGCCAGGAAATCCTGTTCCCAGACTTCGCAGCCGCTGGTCTCCCGGGCCATGGAGACAAACACCGGCGAACCATCGAGACCGATCGCCTCGTGCCCGAGTGCATGAAAAGCCGCCAGATCGCGCCCGGGACCACAGCCGAAGTCGAGTATGCGCAACGGTGGCGCGGCACGAATGTGGCGGAGCAGGGCGTTGATGTTCTGGCGTACATCGTGATCGCGCGTGCCTTCCCGGAAATCGGCCGCCCGCTCGTTGTAGTGCGCAATCGTCCTGGCTGTGATCGCCGGTTCCATGGATGATCATGCTAAACGCAACGGGGTGCGGGCGCCACGCAGACGGCCTGGTGCCCGCGGGTGGCGTGATGGCGATGCGCGGCGCAGAATCTGCGGCGCGCCAGCCTGGGGCGCGAACAGGAGAGTGCAGCATGATTCGTCGGGTCGGTGCCGTGTTTGTCGCGGCTGCGTTGTTGAGCACGGGTTGCAACGGGCAGACACCCGAAGCGAAGAAGGAAGCAACTGATTATCTGCAGCGCGCGGCGCAGGAGCCCGGTGCGGTGCAGACTGCATCGGGCCTGGTGTTTCGTACGCTGACACCGGGTACAGGTGCAATGCCAAAGGCCACCGATGTGGTGCGCGTCCACTATCACGGTACCTTGCCGGGCGGGAAAATCTTCGACAGCTCGGTGGATCGTGGCGAGCCGGCCGAGTTCGGCCTGAACCAGGTGATTCCCTGCTGGACAGAGGGTGTGCAGCGCATGCACGTGGGCGAGAAGGCAGAGCTCGTCTGTCCGGCCGCAATTGCCTACGGTGACCGCGGTGCCGGCGGCGTGATTCCGCCGGGCGCGACGCTGATCTTCGAAGTGGAACTGCTCGGTATCCAGGGCCGGTAGCGGTGACGCCGGGGATGCTTCCCTGCCTCCTTCACGAGGACGAGCATCTGCTGGTGGTCAACAAGCCCGCTGGCCTGAACACGCACGCGCCGTCGCCTTATGCCGGGGAAGGACTCTACGACTGGCTGAGGCATCGCGAAGCGCGCTGGGCTTCGCTCGCCATCATCCACCGGCTCGACAAGGAAACCAGCGGCGTGATGGTGTTCGGCAAGACGCCGCTGGCGAACCGCGCGCTGACCGCGCAGTTTGCCGCGCGCAGCGTGCACAAGGTCTATCAGCTGCGTACCGGCTGTCCGGTGCCGGCCGGCGAGCAGGTGGTGAAGTCGGGCATTGCCCGCGCCGGCGATCGCTATGTGAGCAGTCCGGACGGTGAGCCCGCCGAGACGCGTTTTCGCAGGTTGTCGGATGGACTGGTTGAAGCGCAGCCACTCACCGGGCGCACGCACCAGATTCGCGTGCACGCGGCAGAGCGCGGCTTCCCGATACTTGGCGATGCGCTTTATGGCGGCAGTCCGTGGCCGCGCGTCTGCCTGCATGCGGCAGAGCTGAGGCTTGAGCATCCGGAGTCGGGCGCACCGATGAGTTTTGCCGCGCCGGCTGACTTCGATGCGGACGCGCGGCAGAGCCTGCGGACAGCACTGATCGACACCGGCAGCACGGACGCATACCGGCTGATCCACGGCGCCAGTGATGAGTGGCCGGGCTGGTATCTGGACCGGCTCGGCGACGTACTGCTTTCTCAATCGGCGGCGGAGCTGTCGGCGGATGCGCTGAAGCGCCTGGCTGATGTGCCGGGCTCGAGAGCGGTGTATCACAAGATACTCAACCGTCAGGTGCGGCGCACCACACCCGAGGAATCTTCCCCGCAGCTGGTATCTGGCGAGCCGCTTGCCGGTCCATTCACCATTCTGGAAAACGGACTGCGTTTCGAAATGAGTGTGGGCGAGGGATACTCGACCGGCCTGTTCCTCGATCAGCGCGACAACCGGCGGCGACTGCTCACCGGGCATGTCGCGGCCGGCTTCCCGCTGCGCGATGTCGCGACCAATGGCGATTTCAGCGTGCTCAATACCTTTGCCTATACCTGCGGCTTTTCGGTCTGTGCCGCGCAGGGCGGGGCGCACACCACCAGCCTCGATCTGTCGAAGAAGTACCTGGAGTGGGGGCGGCGCAATTTCCTGGTGAACCGGATCGATCCGTCACGGCACCAGTTCATCTATGGTGATGTCTTCGACTGGCTGCGGCGCTTCGCAAAAAAATCCCGGCAGTTCGATGTGATCGTGCTCGATCCGCCGACCTTTTCGCAGTCGAAGGCGCAGGGCATTTTTCGCGCCACACAGGATTACGGGCGGCTGGTGGAACTCGCCCTGCCGCTGCTCAAGCCGAACGGCGTGCTGTTTGCATCCAGCAATGCAGCGAACTGGTTGCCCGAAGAGTTCATCGCCAGTGTGGAAGCCGCGATACTTGCAGGCGGGCGGCGCATCATCAAGAGGCACTATGTGCCACAGCCGCCGGATTTTCCGCTCAGCCGTGCAGAGCCGGCATTTCTGAAATCGGTCTGGCTGCAGATCGCCTGACGGCGGTTCAGAACCAGTTGTAGTTGAAGCTGATGCTGATGCGTTCAGCACGGCGCTGGTTGATCGGCACTTCGTGCCGTATCCAGCTTTCGAACAGCACCACGTTGCCGGCCTTCGCCGGGATGGTGATCCACGGCTGGTTTTCCCGGCTGCAGTCGGCCTTGCGTGGCGGTGAGGCCATGAAGCGGTCCAGGCGCGGATCTTCAAACTTCAGTCCGGAACAGCCCTTCGGCGTCTGCACGTAATAGGTGCCGCTGATGGTCGAGGTCGGGTGGATATGCAGGCCGTGCACCACGTGCTCCGGCATGATGTTGATCCAGCAATCCGTCATCGTCAGTTCGCGGCCAGTCATGTCGAGCTCAAGCGCGCTGGCATAGGCCTTGACGTGCCGGTTGATCTTTTTCTCCAGCGTCTCGAATGTCGAAGACATTTTCTGCATGTGGCAGAGGCTGCCGTAGGATGTGTAGCCGCCCGGGTAGTTTTTCCTGCACCATTTCTGGCCGGCTTCGTCGTGCTCGCGTACCTGCTGGCATTCGCGCAGCAGCTCGCGATTGAAGCGCAGCCAGCCGGCGCGCCGCAGGTGTGCCGAGTAGACCTGCGTGGGAAAGAAGCTGTGTACGGTCATGGCTGCAGGCCGTCCCGGCTGATGCCGTCGAGGTTGCTTGGGTAAAATATGGTGCCGGGAGAGGGACTTGAACCCACACGATGTCACCACCAACGGATTTTGAGTCCGCCGCGTCTACCAGTTCCGCCATCCCGGCGCGGGCCGGCAGTTTACACGATGGATTGCCCTTAAGTGTGCCAAGCGGGCGCGACTTCATTAGGATGCGCCCGGCATGGATCCCGCAGATTTCAATTTCGAGCTGCCCCCGGAGCTGATCGCCCAGCAGCCGCTGGCCGAGCGTACGGCGAGCCGATTGCTCGAGTTGGCATCGGACGGGCAGATTACCGACCGGCACTTTGCCGATCTGCCGGCGCTGCTGCAGCCTGGCGACCTGCTGGTGGTGAACGACACCCGCGTGCTGCCTGCCCGGCTGTATGGCACCAAAGCGAGCGGTGGCAAGGTCGAGATACTGCTGGAGCGCCTGCTGTCGGCGGATGAGGCGCTCGTGCAGCTGCGTTCCAGCCATGCGCCAAAGCCCGGCAGTACCCTGAACTTTGATGGCGAGGTCAGCGCGACGGTGCTCCGGCGCCAGGATGAGTTCTTCGTGCTGCGTTTTGCACGGCCGGTGGTCGGGGTGCTCGATCAGGCCGGCCATGTGCCGCTGCCACCCTATATCCGCCGCACCGACGAAAGCGCGGACCGTGAGCGCTACCAGACCGTCTATGCTCGCGAGCGCGGTTCGGTGGCGGCGCCGACTGCGGGCCTGCATTTCAACGAGACGCTGCTCGCCAGTCTCTCTGCACAGGGTGTGAAGTTTGCGCGCTTGACCTTGCACGTGGGTGCAGGCACGTTCGCGCCCCTGCGGCCGCACCATCTGAAGACCGGCCGGCTGCATGCCGAGCGTTTGCATGTATCGGCCAAGCTCTGCGCGGCGGTTGCCGGTTGCCGCGCGCAAGGCGGGCGCGTGGTGGCGGTGGGCACGACGGCGGTGCGCGGACTCGAGACGGCAGCGGCCAGTGGCGTGCTGCGACCCTTCGACGGCGAGACCAGTCTGTTCATCCGCCCGGGTTACCGTTTCCAGGTGGTTGATGCGCTGGTTACCAACTTCCATCTGCCCGAGTCGTCGCTGCTGATGCTGGTTGCAGCATTTGGCGGGATGGAGCGGGTGATGGCGGCCTACCGGGAGGCGGTGGCTCGCCGCTACCGTTTCTTCAGTTATGGAGATGCGATGTTTTTGCGCCGGGACAGTGGAACACCATGAGTACAGTGTTCAGATTCGAGGTACAGGCCACCGATGGCGCAGCGCGCAACGGCCGGCTGACGCTCGCGCACGGCAGCGTCGACACGCCGGTGTTCATGCCGGTCGGCACCTACGGCGCGGTCAAAACGCTGACGCCCGAGGATCTGGAGGCCCTGGGCGCAGAGATCATTCTCGGCAATACCTTTCACCTGATGCTGCGGCCGGGCGGCGAGCTGATGCAGACGCTCGGCGGTTTGCACCACTTCATGCACTGGCAGCGGCCGATCCTGACCGACTCGGGCGGTTTTCAGGTCTGGAGTCTGGCGACCAAGAACAGGATCAGCGAAGCAGGCGTCGAGTTTCGCGCGCCGATCGATGGCAGCCTGGTGTTTCTGTCGCCGGAGCGCGCCATGCAGGTGCAGGCGCAACTCGGCAGCGATATCCAGATGATCTTTGATGAGTGCACCGACTATCCGGCGACTGAAGCTGTGGCGCGCGCGTCGATGGAACTCTCGCTGCGCTGGGCGGAGCGCAGCCGGCAGGCTTTCGACGCTGGCACGGCGCCGCAGGCCGGTTCGGCGCTGTTTGGCATCGTGCAGGGGGGCATGTATGAGTCGCTGCGCAGCGAGTCGCTGGCCGGGCTCGTGGCGGTCGGCTTTGATGGCCTGGCGATCGGCGGTCTGTCGGTTGGTGAGCCGGAAGATGACCGGCTGCGGATCCTCGACCATCTGCTGCCGGAGATGCCGGCGACAAAGCCGCGCTATCTGATGGGGGTCGGGACGCCCTCGGACATCGTCAAAGCCGTGCTCCGCGGTGTCGACATGTTCGATTGCGTGATGCCCACGCGCAACGCCCGCAACGGCTCGCTGTTCACCGGCGACGGAGTAGTGAGGATCCGTAACGCGCGGTACCGGGATGACCCGCTGCCCATCGAGCCGGGCTGCAGTTGCTACACCTGCCGGCACTACAGCCGCGCCTACCTGCGGCACCTCGACCAGTGCGGCGAGATGCTGGGCTCACGGCTCAACACCATCCACAACCTGCATTTTTATGTACAACTGATGGCCAGTCTGCGTGCAGCGATCAGGCGTCGCGAGCTGGGTGCCTTCGCTGCGGACTTCCTGGCCCGGCAGCAATCCGCGGTTTCCATGCCATAATGGCGCGCCGTTTTTCAGCGAATCAAGGTCAATAAATGGGCTTTTTCATCCAGGACGCAATGGCACAAGGTGCCGCCGCTCCGGCGCAGGACCCGTGGGTCAGCATGCTGCCGATGGTCATTATCCTGCTGGTGATCTATTTCATGATCATGCGGCCGCAGCAGAAGCGCCAGAAGGAACACAAGGCCATGATGGCGGCCCTGGCGGTCGGTGACGAGGTCAGCACGGCCGGCGGTGTGCTTGGCAAGGTGACCCGCATCAAGGACGATTTCCTGCATGTCGAGATAGCCAGTGGCGTCGAGGTCGTCGTGCAGCGCCATACCATTGCTGCGGTGATGCCCAAAGGCACGATCAAGAACGCGTGATACCAACCGGACCAGGGGATATGGCTGCCCGATACCGGCAACTGGTCCTGCGGTCTGGCTCAAGTTTGCCCGCCGGAATTTCGGGAACCTGCTGCTCATGAATCGCTTTCCGCTCTGGAAAAATCTGCTTGTGGTCGCCGCCGTACTGGCCGGCCTGTTGATTTCGCTGCCCAATCTGTTCGGGGAGGCGCCGGCAGTGCAGGTTGGCCTCGCAAGCGGCGAACCGTTGACCGACAGCGGCATTGAGCGCGTGAACCAGGTGATCGCGTCGCAGGATATCGAGGGCGCTGCACCATACGTCGACAAGGGCCGCCTGATGGTGCGTTTCCCTTCGGTAGACGTACAGCTGAGGTCGGCTGATTCGCTGCGTCTGGCACTCGGCAAGGAATATCTGGTTGCGCTGACGCTTACGCCGAATACGCCGGCCTGGTTGCGTGCGATCGGGCTGCGGCCGGTGCCGCTGGGCCTCGACTTGCGTGGCGGTGTGCATTTCCTGTTTGAAGTCGATGTGTCCACGGCAGTGAAACAGCGACTCGACAGCTATGCAGCTGATTTCAACAAGTTGCTGCGCGAAAACCGCATTCGCCGCAGTATCAGCGTCACAGGCAATGAGTTGCTGATCCGGCTGCCCGACGCCGCCGACGCCGACCGTGCCGAAGCTTTGCTGAAGGATGCGGATCCGGATCTCGGCATTGAGCGCCGCAGCAGCGGCGAATCGGTGATGCTCGTCGCGCAGATGACGCCAGCGCAGATCAAGGCACGGCAGGATTTCGCCATCCAGCAGAACACGACCACGTTGCGCAATCGTGTCAACGAACTCGGCGTCGCCGAACCGGTGGTGCAGCGCCAGGGCGCCGACCGGATTGTGGTCCAGTTACCGGGTGTGCAGGACCCCGCCCAGGCTGAGCGTGTGCTTGGCGCCACGGCCACGCTGGAATTCCGGCTGGTCTGCGCCGACGAGAATCCGCTGGAGGCCGAGCGCACCGGTCGTGCGCCGCTGGGTTGCGAGTTGTTCCAGATGCGCGATGGCGGCCCCGTGCTGCTGAAGCGGCGCACGATCGTGACCGGCGACCAGCTGGTCGATGCCAGCCAGGGATTCGATCAGGGTATGGCGGCGGTATACGTGCGCCTCGACAGCAAGGGCGCGCGCAGCATGCTGGAGACCACACGGGAAAATCTCAAGAAGCCGATGGCGGTGGTATTTGTCGAGCAGAAACGCGAGACCGTGGAGCGGGATGGCAAGAAAATCGAAGTGCCGCGCGTCGAGCGCGAGGTCATCAACGTCGCGACCATCAATGGTGTGTTCAGCAGCAGCTTCCAGATCACGGGCCTCGATACCTTCGAGGCGCGAGACCTTGCCCTGCTGTTGCGTGCAGGAGCTTTGGCGGCACCCGTCTACAAGATCGAGGAACGCACCATCGGGCCGAGCCTCGGCCAGGACAACATCAATCGCGGCCTTCAGGCTTTTCTCTACGGATTTGCGGTGGTCGGCATCTTCATGATTGCCTATTACCGGATGTTTGGCCTGATCGCGAATATCGGTCTGCTGGTCAACGTGGTCCTGATCGTTGCACTGCTCTCGCTGCTGCAGGCGGCGCTGACCCTGCCCGGCATTGCCGGCATCGTGCTGACCATCGGTATGGCGGTGGATGCCAACGTGCTCATCAACGAGCGTATACGCGAGGAAGTGCGTAACGGCAGTACCCCGCAGGCGGCCATCTCGGCCGGTTACGACAAGGTGTTTTCCACGATCGCGGATGCGAATATCACCACGCTGATTGCCGGCATCGTGCTGTTCGCCTTTGGCAGCGGGCCGATCAAGGGCTTTGCCGTGGTGCTGTGTCTCGGCATCATGACCTCGATGTTCACGGCCCTGACAGTCACGCGTGCAGTGGTCAATCTGGCCTATGGTGGCCGCAGGGTCGAACGACTCTCAGTCTGACGGATGGCGGCATGGAATTTTTCAGCAAGATAACCAACGTGAATTTCCTCGCCCAGCGGCGCGTGGCGGGCGTATTTTCAGCAATCCTGATGATCGGTTCGCTGATCCTGCTGATCCCCGGCGTGCGCGGACTCAACTTCGGCATCGACTTCACCGGTGGTGTGCTGCTGGAGCTGGCTTACCAGGGGCCTGCGAACCTGCCGGACATCCGCGAGCGGCTGGCTGCCAGCAATTTCGCCGATGCGCAGGTGCAGAACTTCGGTACGGCCAGCGATGTGATGATTCGCCTCCTGCCACGCGAAGGACTCGATAACAAACAGGTCGCAGGGCAGATCATCGCTGTACTGAAGGCCGGTGACCCGACCGTGGAGCTGCGCCGTACGGAGTTCGTGGGCCCGCAGGTCGGTCAGGAACTCACCGAGCAGGGCGCGCTGGCGATGCTGTTTGCGATGCTCATGATCACGGCCTACATCATGCTGCGCTTTCAGTGGAAGTTCGCCCTGGGCGCCATTATGGCGACCCTGCATGATCCGGTCGTTACGCTGGGTTTCTTTGCGCTGACCGGTCTCACTTTCGACTTGTCGGTGCTCGCCGCGATGCTGGCGATCATTGGTTATTCGGTCAACGACACGATCGTCGTCTTCGACCGGATTCGCGAGAATTTCCGCAAGATCCGCCGCGGCGAACCCGAAGAGATCATGAACATTTCGGTCAATGAAACGCTGAGCCGCACGATCATGACCAGTTTCCTGACCATGCTCATGGTCCTTGCCATGCTGTTCTTCGGTGGCGAGACGCTGCGCGGTTTCTCCAGTGCGCTGACTGTCGGTATCGTCATCGGCACCTATTCGTCGATCTTTGTGGCCAGTGCGCTGGCGCTGGCCCTCAAGGCGACAGCGGCGGACCTGATGCCGCCCAAACAGGGGAAGGGCGAGGGCGAAGGCGAAGTCGACTCGATGCCCTGATTGTCGGGGCGGTGACCGCCCCCGGGCACGGTGCGCCTCAGGCCGGTCCGGTGTCCGCGTTCAGGTGTGGCGTGAACAGTTCGCGCAACGCATCGTGAATCTTCAGATTGCCGGCAAGCACATTGCCGCTGTCCATATGTGAGCCGCTGCCGGTCAGGTTGCTGATCACGCCACCGGCTTCCTGGATCATCAGCGTGCCGGCGGCTACGTCCCAGATCTCGAGGCCGAATTCGAAGAAACCATCCAGCCGGCCGGCCGCCAGGTAGCACAGGTCGAGTGCAGCCGAGCCCGGTCGGCGCACGCCGGCCGTGTTTTCCATGACACTGCCAAGCATGCCCAGATAGGTTTTCATCCAGCGGGTATTGCTGCGATAGGGGAAGCCGGTGCCGATCAGGGTGCCTTCGAGCTCGCGGCGTTCGCTGACCCGGATGCGCTTGCCGTCGAGCTGGGCACCGCGGCCGCGCATGGTGGTGTAGAGCTCCTGGCGGCAGGGATCGTAAACGACGCCGACCTCCAGGACATCGCGCTTGCGCAGGGCGATCGAGACGGAAAAAGTGGGAAAGCCGTGCAGGAAGTTGGTGGTGCCGTCGAGCGGGTCGATGATCCAGACGAACTCGCTGCTGCCCTGCCGCCCGGACTCTTCAGCGAGGATGGCGTGGTCCGGATAGCGCTTGTGGATGCTCTCGATGATGGCCTGCTCGGCCGCCTGGTCGACCTGCGTGACATATTCATTGCGGGCCTTGGCCTTGATCTCCAGCTGATCGAGGCGTGACAGCGAGCGGATGGCGATATCGCCGGCGCGCCGTGCCGCCTGGATGGCCGTATTCAGCATTGCCTGCATGGATATGTCTGCCTGTCGCGCGGGGCGGCCATTGTACGCATCAGCGCCTGCGCCGCCAGCTTACAATGCCGGCCTATGTCCAGTTCAGCCGACATCCGTTTCGTGCTCTTCGAGCCCACCCACCCCGGCAACATCGGTTCGGTCGCCCGGGCCATCAAGACCATGGGCTTTCATCAGCTGTACCTGGTCAATCCGCCGCCGGAGCATATCTGCGCTGATTCCCGTGCGCTGGCCTCCGGCGCCCAGGACGTACTGCATGGCGCGACAGTCGTCGCCAGTCTGCCGGAAGCGCTGGAGGGCTGCGGACTGGTGCTTGGTGCCAGCGCGCGCCACCGGCGCATCGGTTGCCCGGAGATGGATCCGCGCGAGTGTGCGCGGCAGGCCATGGAGCAGGCGGCCAGCAAGCCGGTGGCCCTGGTCTTCGGCCCGGAGCGGTCGGGGCTTGCCAACGAAGAGCTCGATCTCTGCAGCGCGATCGTCTACATACCGGCCAATCCGGACTACAGCTCGCTGAACCTTTCCCAGGCGGTGCAGATCATCGCCTATGAACTGCGGCAGCAGCAGATCCTCGAACGCGAGCTGCCGCCGCGCGAATCGCCGCTGGCTGGTCCGGCCGCAATGGAACTTTTCTACGAACACTTCGAGCGCGTGCTGCTGGCCAGCGGCTTCCTCAATCCGCAGAATCCGCGCCACCTGATGCGTCGGCTTCGCCGTCTGTTCAATCGCGCACAGGTGGACGAGAACGAACTGAACATCCTGCGCGGCATTCTCAGTGCTGTGGCGCCGGGATCGGGGCCCCGGCCGAAGCCCTGAGCATGCAGCTGCCGGTCTATTTCGATTACGCGGCCAGCACACCGGTCGATCCGGAAGTCGTCGGGTTGATGGCGGATTGCCTGCGCAGGCCGGAGCTTGCAGCGAATCCCGCCGCGCTCGGGCATGCCGCCGGGCGCGCAGCGCAGGCGCTGGTCGAGGCAGCACGTGCGCAGGTCGCTGCGCTGATCAATGCGCAGCCGGACGAAATCATCTTCACCTCGGGCGCGACCGAGGCCGACAATCTGGCCGTGATTGGTACAGCATGGTTTCGTCAGGCGCGTGGCCGGCATCTGGTGACCTCACTGACCGAACACAAGGCCGTCATCGAGAGCTGCCGGCATCTCGCCACGCAGGGCTGGCGCATCACCTGGCTCAGGCCGGATGCAGAGGGTCTGATCGCGCCGGCGGCTGTCGAGGCAGCGCTGGAGCCGGATACGGTTCTGGTCTCGCTGATGCACGTCAACAACGAGACGGGCGTGGTGCACGACATCGCGGCGATCGCGGCGATTTGCCGGCGTCACGATGTGCTGCTGCACGTGGATGCGGCACAGAGCGCGGGCCGCGAACGGATCGATGTGCGCGCCGGGCAGATCGATCTGCTCTCGCTCTCGGCGCACAAGATCTATGGTCCCAAAGGTGTCGGCGCGCTGTTCATCGACCAGGAACGTGTACGTCGCGTGTCGCCGCTGCTCTTTGGCGGTGGTCAGGAGCGCGGTTTGCGTCCGGGTACGGTTGCGACGCACCAGGTCGCGGGCATGGGCGAAGCCTTTCGTCTCGCGGCGCAGCGCCTGCCCGATGAAGCGCGGCATGTGACAGCGTTGCGTGACCAGCTCTGGTCGGGCCTGCGGCAACTGCCCGGCATCCTGCTGAACGGCCATGCAGAGCGGCGCAGCGGACACATACTGAACGTGAGCATCACCGGCGTCGAAGGTGAGAGCCTGTTCTACAGCCTTGCCGATCTCTGTGTCGCCAGCGGTTCGGCCTGTACCAGCCTCAGCAATGAAGCCTCTTATGTGTTGCGCGCCCTCGGCCGTCCGGCCGCGCTTGCCCAGAGTTCCATCCGCTTCTCTTTCGGCCGACAGAGCACCGCTGCCGAAGTCGATTTCGCTGTCGAATATGTGTTGCGGGCAGTGCAGCATCTGCGCAGTTTCAGCCCCATAGACGTGCCGGGAGCCTGAGGCATGGACTATTCCAGCGAAGTCGCCCGGCATTTCGCCGCCCCCCGGCAGGCCGGGACACTCCCACCCGGCCCGGGCACGCTGGTGCGCGGCGAAGGGGGCTCTGTGGAGCAGGGCGCCCTGGTTGTTTTCCAGGCGCGGATCGACGCCGGGCGTGTGGTGGCGCTGGCCTGGCAGGCCTATGGCTGCCCGCATGTGATTGCCGCCTGCAGTCTGGCTGCTGAAAAGCTGACCGGATGCACACCAGCGGAACTGGGGACTTTCGAGCCCCTGTGCCTGCGCGGGCCGCTCGAGGTGCCGGCGCTGAAGAGCGGTCGGCTGCTGATCATTCAGGATGCCTTGCGCAAGTGCTTGGCAGCTTGGGACAATGGCGACCAGCGTAGTCCCTTGAACAAAAGGAATTGATGGTGGCGGTCGTACTGACTGAGAACGCCCTGAAAAGGGCGCGCGCGTTCATTGGCAGCCCCGGTTCTGCGGCAGCCGGAGTCGGGCTGCGCATCGGTATCCGCCGCACCGGCTGCTCGGGCATGGCCTATGTGGTCAGCGTTGCCGAGTCGGTGATGCCTGAGGATGTGGTCTTCGAGCAGGCCGGCGTAAAGGTCGTCGTCGATCGAACGGCCCTGGACGTGATCGATGGTACCGAAGTTGATTTTGTCCGTGAGGGTCTGAACGAGGCATTCCGATTCCGCAATCCCAAAGCCAAAGGCGAGTGTGGCTGCGGCGAAAGTTTTTCTGTCTGAACAATCCTGAAACCTGCGAGTACTGGAGCATCCATGACGATTGAACGAACGCTTTCCATCATCAAGCCTGATGGCGTACAGAAGAACCTGATCGGCGAAGTCTATCGTCGTTTCGAACAGGCCGGCCTGAAGGTCATTGCCGCGCGCATGCTGCACCTGAGCACGGCGCAGGCCGAGGCGTTCTATGCAGTACACCGCGAACGGCCCTTCTACCGTGACCTCGTCAACTACATGACGACCGGCCCGGTCATCGCGCAGGTCCTCGAAGGCGAGAACGCCATCGAGACCCATCGGCGCATCATGGGTGCCACTGATCCGAAGAAGGCTGACGCTGGCACGATTCGCAAGGACTTTGCGGCCAGCATCGAAGAGAACGTCGTGCACGGCTCGGATGCAGTGGAAACTGCCCGGCAGGAGATCAGCTTCTTCTTCGCGCAGGCTGATATCTGCCCGCGGACCCGGTAAGCGCCGGTGAACGGACCGGCTCAGGCTGTTGCTTCGGGTCAGGCCCTTTTGGGCCTGCCGCGGGCGGAGCTTGAGCAGGTCTTTGCCAGTTACGGCGAAAAGCCGTTTCGCGCCCGGCAACTGATGCGCTGGATGTATGGCCGCGGGGTGCTCGACCCCGCGGCCATGACCGACATGTCGGTGGCATTGCGCGAGCGGCTGGCCCTGGTGGCGGACTTTCGCTTGCCTGAAATCGATGCCTGCCAGGAGTCCACCGACGGTACCGTGAAGTGGCGGCTGCAGGTCGGCGCAGGCCAGCTTGTGGAGACGGTGTTCATCCCGGAGGAAGGACGCGGCACGCTGTGTGTTTCCTCCCAGGTCGGTTGTGCGCTCGACTGTTCCTTCTGTGCCACCGGCCGGCAGGGATTCAACCGCAACCTGACTGCGGCAGAGATCATCGGGCAGGTACTCATCGCGACTCGCCAGCTCGGTCTGGTTGCGGGTCGTTCACGGATTACCAATATCGTCTTCATGGGCATGGGCGAGCCGCTGGCCAACTTCCGGCCCGTGGTACAGGCCTGCTCGGTGCTCATCGATGATCTGGGCTTCCAGCTGTCGCGGCGGCGGGTGACGGTGAGCACCTCGGGCCTGGTGCCGCAGATCCGCAAGCTGGCGCAGGAGAGCAATGTCGCGCTGGCAGTATCCCTGCACGCGCCGGACGACGAGCTGCGCAATCAGCTGGTGCCGATCAACCGGCGGCATCCGATTGCAGAGCTGCTCGAGGCCTGCTGGGACTACGCCGAAACGACCAACGCCGTCGGTATTACCTTTGAATACGTGATGCTTGCCGGCGTGAACGATGCGGAGAGCCATGCGCGCGGGCTGGTGAAGCTGCTGTCCAACCGGCCGGCCAAGCTGAACCTGATTCCTTTCAACCCGTTTCCCGGCAGCGACTACCGTCGTTCTTCAGGCGCAGCGCTCGACCGCTTCCGCGCGATCCTGATCGATGCCGGCATCATGACGATCACCCGGCGTACGCGGGGCGATGATATTGCGGCGGCCTGCGGGCAACTCGCCGGCCAGGTCAACAACCGGGTGAGGGTGCCGCTGGGCACCAGGCTGCATGAGGTCACATGGCACAACTGACAGTCATCATCGCGCTGCTTGCCATGGCCCTGGCCGGGTGTGTGACCACGACCACGGGATCGCAACCTGCGCCGAGTTCGCCGGACGAGGCTGCCGGATACAACATGCAGCTTGGCATCAGTTATCTGCGCCAGAACAAATTGCAGCTGGCGCGTACCAAGCTGGAAAATGCCATCAGGCTCGATCCGGGTCTGGCCACCGCGCATGTCGCACTCGGCGTGGTTTTCGAACGGCTCGAAGATCCGGCCGGCGCCGAGCGTCACTACAGGCGTGCCGTCGATCTCAATCCCGACAGTCCTGACAACCTCAATGCACTGGCGGTATTTACCTGCCAGCGCAAGGGTGAGCCGAAGGAAGCGTTGCGGCTGTTCGACAGGGCGCTCGCGATACCGCTCTCTGTCAGTACGGCCAACCGCGCAATGCTTGCTACCAATGCCGGTACCTGCGCCAAGAGCATCGACCTCAACCGTGCGGAAGGCTATCTGCGCGGCGCGCTGAATGAGAACCCGGATTACAGTGACGCGCTGCTGCAGCTGGCTGAGGTCACGCTGGAAGCCGGGCGTGCACTTCAGGCCAGGGCATTCATCGAGCGCTACCTGGCGGCCGACCAGCCGTCACCCGCCGCACTCTGGCTTGCGGTGCGTATCGAGCGCGCGCTTGACGATAACGTTGCCGCGGACAGGTATGCCGATACCCTGCTCAAGCAGTTCCCGTCTTCGGACGAAGCCCGCCGGCTGAGCGAGTCGAAATCTTGAGCGAAGTGCAGGCTTCAGCGGTGGAATCATCCGCTTCTACAGATACCCGGTCCGATGCCGCGCTTCCGCTGGGCGCGCGCCTGCGGTCGGCGCGCAAGGCTCGTGCGCTGAGTCTCGAACAGGCGGGGCAACTGCTGCATCTCGAGGAGTCGATGCTCAGGGCGATTGAAGAGGATCGCTTTGAAGCGCTGGGTGCACCGGTATTCGTGCGTGGATATCTCAAGGCTTATGCGGGGCTGCTTGGTCTGTCGGAGCAGTCGGTACTCGATGCCTACCGGCAGGCTGATCCGGCCTCGGTGCTGCCGCCGAAAATCGTGCGCGACCGGGATGAGTTGCCGCCCGTGGGCCCGCGTCTGCCGGTCGTGCTGACGATTGCCGGTGTCGGCCTGCTGGGTATCCTGCTGCTCCTTTTCGTGTTCCGTTCCGGCGGAGAAAGTCGCGCGCCCATGCCGCAAGCCGAAATGTCGCCTGAAGTCGATACGCTGCCGGTGGAGGCGCTGCCCGCGGAGCTGACCGAAGCACCGGCACAAGAGGCACCGCCGGCTGCGACCGGCACACTGCTGCTCGAGTTTGCAGAGGCATCATGGGTGGATATCAGCGACAGTTCGGGTCGCCTGTTGTCAGGCGAGCAACCCGCCGGCAGTCGCCAGGTGCTGAGTGGCGAGCCGCCCTACACCGTGGCCCTTGGCAACGCACCCGGGGTACGCCTGACCATCGACGGCCAGCCCTGGCCGGTGCCCGAGAATGCGCGTGCACCGGGCAGCAATGTGGCGCGCTTCCGTATCGAATTGCCGCCGCGGTAGAGAGCAGATATGCAGGAACAGATACAGGCGATTCGTGGCATGGGTGATGTGCTGCCGCCGGATTCCGCGCTCTGGCAGCATGTCGAAGCGACGATCCGCAGCGTGCTTCTCGATTACGGCTACCAGGAAATCCGCGTGCCGATCGTCGAGCGTACGGATCTCTTCAAGCGCTCGATTGGTGAAGTGACGGACATCGTCGAGAAGGAGATGTACAGCTTCGACGATCGCAACGGCATGTCGATCACGCTGCGTCCCGAAGCGACCGCGGGCATCGTGCGGGCCTGCATGGAACATGGCCTGTTGCGCAATCAGCGGCAAAAGTTCTGGTCGACGGGCCCGATGTTCCGCTACGAGAAGCCGCAGAAGGGTCGTTACCGGCAGTTTCACCAGTTCGATGTCGAGGCACTCGGCTTTTCCGGGCCGGATATCGATGCCGAACTCATCATCATGCTGGCGCGCATCTGGCGGCTGTTGCGCATCGAGCATGTCAGCCTGCAAATCAATACGCTGGGCACGACTGAATCCCGCATTCAGTACCGTACCGACCTGACGGCTTATTTCCGTGCGCACTTCGCGGAGCTCGACGAGGACAGCCGCCGGCGCCTGGAGCGCAACCCGCTGCGCATCCTCGACAGCAAGAACCCGGCGTTGCAGGCGCTGATTGCCGATGCACCCCGGCTTACCGGGTACCTGGACGGGGAATCAGAGGCGCATTTCAACGGCCTGCGGACGTTGCTCGACGATGCCGGCGTGCCTTATGTCGTGAATCCACGTCTGGTGCGCGGGCTCGACTATTACGGGCGTACCGTCTTTGAGTGGGTGACCGATCGCCTCGGTACGCAGGGCGCAGTCTGCGCCGGCGGCAGGTATGATGGGCTGGTTGAATACCTGGGTGGCGAGCCGACCCCTGCAATCGGTTTTGCCATCGGGCTGGAGCGGCTGGTGGAGCTTTATGCGCTGGCTGGCCTGGGTGCCCCGCCGCGGGTGCCGGATGTCTATGTGGTGGCGGTGGGGGAGGCGGCAATCCGTTCCGCGTTCCGCGTCGCCGAGAGCCTGCGCGACGGTGCCGCGCCGTTGCGCGTTGAGACCAATTGCGGTGGTGGTGGCTTCAAGTCGCAGATGAAACGTGCCGACCGCAGCGGTGCGACCGTTGCCGTATTGCTGGGTGAAGACGAAGTCGCCAGTGGTACGGCGGTCGTCAAACCCTTGCGGACCGAAGTGGAGCAGACCACAGTAGCTATAGCCGGGCTGGCCGATGCGATCGCCACGCACTTGCGATCGCGGCCCTGATGACTTGATGCAGTGACAGGAACGCGCCGTGGAAGATGATTTTCTGACAGACGACCAACAAGCCGACCATGTCAAGAGCTGGTTGCGGCAGAACGGACCGTTTCTCATCGCCGGTGTGGTGCTGGGACTCGGCGGACTGTTCGGCTGGAACCAGTGGCAGCACTATCAGATGCAGCGTGCCGAGGCCGCGTCGGCGCTGTACGACCAGCTGCTGCAATCGGTGAACAGGCAGCAAGTCGATACAGCAAGCCAGCAGCTGCAGCAGCTTGAGACCGATTTCTCGTCGTCTGCCTATGTGGATCAGGCCAGGCTGTCGATGGCCGGTCTCTACGTGTCACGGAGCAATCAGGACGAGGCGATAGCCCAGTTGCAGCGGGTTGCTGACAAGGGCAATTCAGACGAATTGCGCAACATTGCCCGCTTGCGACTCGCACGTTTGCTCAGTGCAAACGACCGGCATGACGAGGCACTGAAGGCGCTGGACGTGCCTGGCAGCGCCGCTTTTGCGCCCCTGTTCCACGATGTGCGCGGCGATGTCTATCACGCGATGGGCAAGCAGGCGGAAGCGCGCAGCGAATATGAGCAGGCGCTGAATGGTGAAATGGCGGCTGCGGTGCTGGATCTCGGCTATGTCACCGCCAAGCTCGACCAGCTCGGCGGTACGGCTGCCGACCTGACTGCGGCAGCCGGCGTGCCGGCTGCTGCTCCGGCCCTGGCTGACGGCCAGCCTGCGAAGTGATGCGTCTCAACCGCCGGACCGTCGGTGACTGCCTGCGCGTATTCATGCTCGGTGCGCTGCTTGCCGCGGGAGCCATCTCGACCACGGGCTGCAGCCTGTTCGGCGGCAAGGACGATGAGCCGGATGCGCCCGTCGAACTCCCCGACTTCAAATCGACGATCAGGATAAAGAAGGTCTGGTCGGCCGGCCTCGGCGGTGGAACCGAATTCCTGCGCCTGGCGCTCGGGCCTGCGTCGGATGGTTCGCGGATTTTTGCCGCTGCCAACGACGGGCGGGTGAGTGCTTTCGATGCGGCCAAAGGCAAACGGCTCTGGCGGAGCAAGACGGAGTTGCCGCTCTCGGGCGGGCCGGCCACTGACGGAAAAATCGTCGTGCTGGGTTCGAGCAACGGCGATGTCATCGCGCTCGGTGCCGACGATGGCAATGAAATCTGGCGCAAGTCCCTGTCGAGCGAAGTGCTCGCTGCACCGGCCATCGCCCCGGGCCTCGTGCTGGTGCGCACCGTGGATGGCAAGCTCACGGCACTCGATGCCACTGACGGTACGCAACGCTGGTTTGTCCAGCAGAACATGCCGCGCCTCACGGTGCGCGGCACCGGCGCGCCGGTAGTGGTCAGGAATATGGTGGTCTGCGGTTTCGACAACGGCAAGCTCGCCGCTTACGACCTGTTGGACGGTACACCGTCCTGGGATACGTTGCTTGATCCGCCGTCGGGCCGCAACGAGATCGAGCGGCTGGCGGACATCAATGCGACGGTGCGTTCGGTGGGTGATGACCTCTACGTTGTTGACTATCGCGGCCAGACCACTGCTGTTGCACTGGAGTCCGGACAGTCCCTGTGGGCCCAGGACGTTGCCGGCTATGGCGGACTGGCTGCGGATCTGGAGAACGTTTACATATCCGGCAACCACAGCGAGCTGCAGGCGCTGGTGCGCCAGACCGGCAGTGAACTCTGGAAGCACGAGTTGCTGAAGAACCGCGATATCACTGGCCCCACGGCATATCAGAACTCGGTGGTGGTCGGCGATTTTGAGGGTTATGTGCACTTCTTTGATACTGCGACCGGCAAGCCGCAGGCCCGTGTGCGCATCGACAGGACCCGCGTAACCTCGCCGCCACTGGTCGTCAACGACTTGTTATACGTCCAGTCAGACGACGGCGATCTCGCGGCCTTTCGTCAGGTTGTGAAGTAATAGCGCACAGGGACACTTGAAGTGTTGCCTGTATTTGCGCTGGTCGGTCGCCCGAATGTCGGCAAGTCCACGCTGTTCAATGCGCTGACCGGCACGCGCGATGCGCTGGTCGCCGATCTGCCCGGTCTGACCCGTGACCGCCTGTACGGTTACACCACCGTCAAGGACCGCGCGGCGATCGTCATCGACACTGGCGGACTGGCCAACACCAGCGATCCTTTCGGCCAGCAGATCGAGCGGCAGGTTGCCTATGCTGTCGGCGAGGCCGATGTGATCGTGTTTCTCGTCGAGGCTGCAACCGGGCCTTTGCCGGACGATCACCAGATCGTCGGCCGGCTGCGCAAGACCGGCAAGCCGGTGATTCTCGCGATCAACAAGGCCGAGGGCCGTGCGCCGGTGGAACTGGCCGCGGCATTCTATGAACTCGGCCTCGGCGATCCGGTAGCCATCTCGGCGCAGCACGGCGACCGGCTCGCGCTGCTGGGCGAACGCATTCTGGCCGCGCTGCCGGTACGGGAAGATGCAGAGCCGCAGGCCGACACCGCTGCGCTCCAGGGCACGCGCATTGCTGTGATCGGTCGGCCGAATGTCGGCAAGTCCACGCTCATCAATCGCCTGCTCGGTGAAGACCGGCTGCTGACCTCCGATCAGGCCGGTACCACCCGCGACAGCATCCGCGTTCCTTTCACGCATGATGGCCACGCGATGGTCCTGGTGGATACCGCCGGCATACGCCGCAAGGCGCGCGTGGACGAGGTCATCGAGCGCTTCAGTATCGTCAAGTCGCTGCAGGCGCTGGAAGAAGCCGACGCAGTGCTGGTGCTGATCGATGCGCGCGACAGTCTGACCGAGCAGGACGTGTCGCTGATCGGCCTCGTGCTGGAGCGGGGGCGGGCGCTGGCCATCGGTGTCAACAAATGGGATCACCTGCCGCCCGATCAGCGTGAGCGCGTGCGCGAGGATCTGGACCGGCGTTTGCCCTTTCTGGATTTCGCCGATATCCACTTTATCTCGGCTCTGCATGGTACGGCCGTCTTCGATCTGCTCGAAAGCGGTCGTCGTGCGGCACTTGCCGCAGTCCGCGAATTGCCGACGCCTGATCTCAACCGCGCGCTCAAGGATGCCGTGCAGGCCTATCCGACGCCAATCGCCAACCGCAGCCGTATCAAGCTCACTTATGCCCACCAGGGCGGGCGCCGGCCACCGCTCATCATCATTCACGGCAACCAGACCTCGGCGCTGCCGGATAACTACCGGCGTTACCTGATGGGATACTTCCGCAAGGTATTTCGTCTGCGCGGGACGCCGATCCGCATCGAACTGCGTGCCGGCAAGAACCCCTTTGCCGGCAAGCGGAACCGCCTCACACCGCGGCAGGTCAAACATCGCGCCCGGCTGCGTTACCGGTAGCGGGCCATATCCATATAACCAAACGGTCGGGCCTGGGCGCCATTCCGCCACGCATAATCATGGCTTCCACCGCGCGATGGACCGCAAGGCAGTGACCACGGCACGCAAACTATTCCAGGTTCCCGGCAGCTTCGAGATGCACCGCGGCGGCGTGCTCGAGCGGCCTGTGATCGCCTACGAGACCTGGGGGCAACTCAATGCCGGACGGGATAACGCCGTACTGATCTTTACCGGCATGTCGCCCTCGGCCCATGCCTGCTCTTCACCCGACGATCCTTCGCCGGGTTGGTGGGAAGAAATCGTCGGCCCGTCGCGGCCGATCGATACGCGGCGTTACTTCGTCATCTGCATCAATTCGCTGGGCAGCTGCTTCGGCTCCACCGGGCCGGCTTCGATCGACCCGCTGACCGGGCAGCCGTACCGGCTCAACTTCCCTGTGCTGACGCTTGAGGATGTCGCCAACGCCGGCATGCTGGTGGTAAAGAACTTTGGTATCAGCCGGCTGCACACGGTTGTCGGTCCGTCGATGGGCGGCATGACAACGCTGGCTTTCGCCATCGCGCATCCTGACATGACACGCAATCTCGTGCTGATTTCTACCGGGGCACGTGCACTGCCATTCTCGATTGCAATGCGCTCACTCCAGCGCGAGATGATCCGTCGCGATCCGGCCTGGGATCATGGCAACTATGCAAGCGGCGCCGGGCCGATCACCGGCATGCGCATGGCGCGTAAACTCGGTATGGTCAGCTATCGGTCAGCCAGGGAATGGGACCAGCGTTTTGGCCGCGAACGCATAGGCGAGGAGCGCCAGACCGGTGACGCTTTTGCCTTCGATTTCGAAGTCGAAAGCTATCTCGAAGCCCATGCGCAGAAATTCACCGGCCATTTCGATGCCAACAGCTATCTCTACCTGTCGCGTGCCAGCGACCTGTTCGACGTTGCCGAACACGGCGGTTCGGTAACCTGCGGCCTCGGCAAGGTGCGTGCCGAGCGCGTGCTGGTAATCGGCGTGGACACCGACATCTTGTTCCCGATCGCGCAGCAGCGCGAACTGGCTACCGGCCTGGATGCGCTCAACCGCGAGGTCCACTTCATCGAGCTGCCGTCGATACAGGGGCACGACTCATTTCTGGTCGACATGGACCGATTCCGGCCCGTCCTTGAAGTGTTCTTCGCAGTGTAGGAGCGCCTTCAGGCGCGATCTCCCCGTAGGAGCGGCTTCAGCCGCGATTGATGGCGAAAAGCATCGCGCCTGAAGGCGCTCCTACGTGCCGCTCCTACCGGACTTTCCTTACCGTGGCTTCAACCATTCCGTTGGAAAAGTGCGGGCTGGCTTGTGTCCACCAGATTCTGGAAACTCCAGCAGGACCCCGGAGTGTTCACTCCGATCCTGAATCATCCCATGTCATTTTTTGTGGTTCGTCGACTCGCCGCAGCCTTATGAGCCAGGCTCACGGGGATGCTGAGTCCATTACGCAGGATCAGTTCGATGGATCGGCCGCGGGAACGACTGCCAACGACAGCTGACCAGGCGATCCACCAGGAGCGGTGAACCTGCGTTCCATCCCTGCCAGCCAGGTCTTTTATCGCATCGCTAAAGCGGTAGCGAACCAGGTCTACGCCCCGGTCTGACCACAGCTTGATGTAGTGCTCCTCTGCCTTTACCGCCCATACCTGAGCCTCTGCCGGGAGGCGGCTGCCCGCGACGAAGGGCAGAACCTTTGCTGCTGCTGGTGTACGGGTTTCAGATGCTGAAGGGCGATGACTGGCCGCCGCCGGAATGGCGGGATCGCGAATCTCCGTAGCCGCAGATGGTGCAAACCACTGTACGCCGCGCAATATCTCGTAACCGTAGACCGCGGCCATCCACATGGGCAGAAACGGCAGCGAATATCTGCAGAAGCGTGCCGCATAGTCCAGGGACCACGCCACTTCATGCGCGGAGGTTGAGAGGCTGAGCGCGGGGAGAAACTGCTGAAAAAGCGCCGATTGGCCCTTGTAGAAAACGCCAAGCGGCAGGCAAACCAGTATGAACCCCACCACCAGCGCGAGCCAGCGGGGCAGTGGTTTGCGTCGCGTCATCCAGACGACGGCCTGAGTCCCCAGCGCGTTCGCCCACCAGGCAGCCGTCACCTGAACGGCGATGTAAGGAAATGCGGTTGCGAACCCCGCATGGCGCGCCGGTGCCATACCGATGGCGGTGGCCCAGATTGCAAACAGCAGTGGCATTACGATCAGGAAGGCCACGTAATCGCCGATGACAGGAGCGCGGTTCCGTTGGTGCCGGGCCGGCCTCTGAGCGTTGGACAGACTTTCAGTCAGATTCAGCGACATGGTTCATGACATCCATTGTGATCGTGAGTGTCGTGAATGCGCACTCGCGACAAAACCGGCCTGCTTATGACGTTTTTATGGAGCCGTGCTTTTATTAATGGCATACCGACATGGCTTGGTCAACACAGGAGGATTACCATGTCGCCAACCCCCTACGCCGGATTGCGGAGCACCGCCAGCACCCTCATTATCGCGCTTGCTGTCGGCGCCGCCGGAGTCGCGTCAGCGCCTGCCGCCATGGCAGAGCAGCCCGCCTACAACCGCATCACTATTGACAATAACCTGCCTGGCGCCGCCTTCGTCGTGAGCGGCAATGTCGCCTTGCTGCCACGGCCGGAACTCGTGGTCAGCGCGTTCGGGCTTTTCACCTTTGGGCCCACTGGTCCGATTATTCCCCCGGCAGGAACGGTAAACGTCTACCGGCGAAAATTTGTCGGCGGGTTCTTCCAGTTGGAAGACTGGGAAAAAATAGAAATCGTCAAGGAGTCAGATGGCATCACATTCCCGAACCGGCCGGCTATTGCCGATGTGGATGGCGACTGGATGCCGGATGTGATTGTGCCGGGAGGTTACTTTTTTGATAACTACACGGGGCAGCAGCGTGGTTCGCTTAGCTGGTGGGAAAACCGGCGGAATGCCAGGCAGTGGATTCGTCACGACCTGGTTACCAACAGCCCGTTCTCCTATCACTCAGTCGTCCTCGTCGATATTGACGGTGACCACCGGAAGGACATCATTACGGTGGCTGAAGATGCCGGTAGCCCGTCCAGTTCCGCTGACGATATCGTGGAACTGCAAATGCTCAAGGGTAAAGGCCGCGGCAAGTTCCACGCACCCGTCAAGATCGCTGACGGTGGTGGTGGTCTGATCGAGGCACGTGACGTGAATGGTGACGGCCGTATGGATATCGTCTCGCCGCAATTTTTTGGTCCGGTCCAGGCGCAGCCATTCGTGCCGGCTGCCGCACGCGATGCGAGTGTCGCCTCATACGTGTGGTTCGAGAACAATGGTGACGGGAGTTTTACTCGCCATGCGATCGGTACCAACCAGGGCCCGGGCTTTACGATTGTTCCCGTAGATCCGCTGAACGGTGGGCCAACTCGCTGGATTGCCACCAATCACACCAATCCGAATGTCCCATTCCCGCCGTTCGCCCTCTATCCGGCTCCCGCTGTGTATGAGTTCACGCCAGGACCGGATCCGCGCCAGCCGTGGGCGGTACAGCAACTGAGTTCAGCCGGCGACTTTCCCGTTACCGGTGGTATCGGGCAGGCTGCTCCAGGTGCTGTGGCAGGTGGTGATCTCACGGGCAACGGTCGCCTGGATCTGGCCGTGGCCGGTGACGGCTCTCGCGCTGTGTACTGGATGGAGCAGCAGAGCGATGGCACATTCATCACCCATCAGCTTCCCGACAGCGATGGCTATGGCCAGAACGGTGGACCGGTGGTCCAGGATCTGAACTGGAACGGTAAGAACGAAATCGTCTTCAGCAGCTTCGACCAGAACGCCTTGTCGATCTGGGCCCGGTGAACGACTGACCAGCCAGCAACGGCCGGAGGCGGTAACACCGCCCCCGGCCGTTTTCTTGCGTTATTGATCAAAATGGCTGATCGGTGTTGGCGCGCTTCTGAGCAAGCGTTTTTTGCCAACATCGGCTCAGGAAGTTATTGAAGGCGGGATTGGGAACAGCTCATCGAGCTGCCGCTGCTCGCTCGCGGTAGCTTAAACTGGCAGGGGAGATTCGAGAGCCCCGATGAACGATCAACCTGCTGCTTCGCCGCTGAACACACCGACCCGACATGACCAGCACGGTCGCTACCCCAAAGCCACATCGGTTGAAGACTTTGTGCGCAACCTTGCTGCTGTTCAGGGGCGGATCGTGAGCGCCTGCGGGCGCGCAAACCGCGATGTGTCGGGCGTACGGCTCCTCCCGGTCAGCAAGACGATCGACGAGGCTACCATCCGCCTGTCGTATGCGGCGGGCTGCCGCATGCTCGGCGAGAACAAGGTGCAGGAGGCCTATCGAAAATGGGAAGCGCTTGCCGATTTGACGGACCTGCGATGGTCAGTGATCGGTCATCTGCAGACCAACAAGGCCAAGCTGGTGGCACGCTTTGCCACCGAGTTCCAGGCGCTCGACAGCCTGCGTCTGGCCGCAGCTCTGGACCGCCGCCTGCAGGCCGAGGGTCGTTCGCTGGATGTATTCGTGCAGGTCAACACCTCGGGTGAAGCGAGCAAGTACGGCCTGCCTCCCGAAGACGTGGCCGCCTTCCTGCGTGAGCAGCCGGTGTTTTCCGCCCTGCGTGTGCGCGGACTCATGACCCTGGCGCTGCTGTCGGGTGAGGCTGATCGTGTGCGGCGGTGCTTCGCGCAGCTGCGTGAGCTGCGCGACCAGTTGCGTCAGGATGTCCCCGCGGGCATTGACCTCGATGAACTGTCTATGGGCATGTCAGGCGACTTCGAGATCGCGATTGAGGAGGGCGCCACCGTGGTGCGGGTCGGTCAAGCCATTTACGGCGCGCGCGCGGTTCCTGACAGTTTCTACTGGCCGACTGCGAGCCGCTGAGGGCAGGAAGCGGAGCTACCCGCGATGCTACGTCCATCGTGCGCAGCGCTATCTGCACCGGGATAGAAAGAACGAAATCGTCTTCAGCGGCTTTGACCAGAACGCCTTGTCGACATGGACCGCTTCCGGCCCGTGCTTGAAATGTTCTTTGCCAGATGGGCTCCCCTCTGCGGCTTTCTGCATTCTGTGAACTGCCGCGCAGCTTGTCGGCCCACTCGCAGTACATGCTCCGGCTTCTCTCAAAGGCCGGGAAGGCAGCCTGACCTCATGCGTCTCACATCGGCAGCCGCAAACTCCACGGCGCCGCCAGTCCGCTATGGCTGGCCGCTTGCCTGGTTGCACAACCTGAGGATCTCGCAGAAGCTGGTATTGATCCTGATCGCGATGACAGCGCCACTCCTGCTGCTGAGTTACTCCGTCGCCCGAAACGCCCTGGCGAGCATTCACTTTGCCAACGCTGAACTCGAAGCAGCCGAATACCTGCTGCCCCTGAACGAGGTTCTGCGGGCCATTGCCCGGCACCGGGGGCTGGCAGCCCTCGCCCTTAGCGGGGACGAGCAGTCTTCCGCACAATTGCCGGCACAAGTGGCGCTCGTCGAAGATGCCATTCGACAAACCGACGCCGTGCGCTACAGCGATTCAACCCGGGTTTCTGCTCAATGGGCAAGTCTGAAGTCGGAGTGGCGTTCGCTGCAGGTCGACAGTGCAAACCAGACGCTGGAGTCGAGTTTCGATCGCCATACTGCCCTCATTCGCAAAGGCCTCGCGATCAATACGGTCGTTACGCATTCCTCCGGTCTCATTCTCGATCCGGACGTTGTTCCCTACAACCTCATCATTTCCGCATTCGTCTATACACCGGCCGGACAGGAGTTCATGGGCCAGGTGCGGGCGCTTGCATCACGTGCGGCAACCAACGACCAGATTCCGGCAATGGCGCTCACCGCAATCAGCGAGCGCCTCGGGGCGGCGGAGTCCACGTATGCGGAAGCCTTTAACCATGCCCGGAGTGCGGTTTCCGCCGACGCCGCGCTGGCTGGTACGCTTGGCACTGTCGCGTCCATGACTGAAACAAGAACCCGGGCTGCGATCCAGAGCGCGCGCGCGTTCATAAGCACGTACCCGGAGTCCGGAATTTCCGTTGGCGACCTGTTTGCTGTCACGACCAGTGCAATCCAGGCTACCGCTGCCTACCAGGTCCAGGCACTGGACGCCCTGAAGGCCCTGCTCAGCCAACGCCTGAATGACGCCAGGGTGGCGGTCGCGATTCAGGGGCTGGTCGCCACCTCCATGCTCGCGCTTGCGCTGCTGCTTGCATGGGCGGCGAGCAAGGGCATCAATCACCACATCGCTTACGTCAACGATGCCATCCGGAGCATGAGGCGCGGTGAGTTCTCCTGGCCAATCACGCGACCGGCACGCGATGAATTCGGCGAGCTGCTCGTTGCGCTCGGGGATCTGCGTACGGAGTTTCTCAGGCTGCTGAACTCCAGCGATGAGCAACGCCGGGATCTGCAACGGGAAGTGGCCCAGCGCCGCGAGACCGAAGCAGAACTGAGGCGCATGGCAACCGCTGTGGAGCATGCTGCTGACGGTATCCTCGTCGAGGATCGTGATGGCCGGATTCTGTTCGTCAATCCGGCCGGCGAGCGTATTCTGGGGCGCCCGCGCGATGCGATAATCGGCCGTGATGCGGGCGAACTTGGTTTCAGTTTCGATCTTCCGGAGATCGACGGGAAGCTTTCCCGGGCATTGAGCTCGGGCGCAAGCTGGAGCGGCTGCATAAGCGGCCAGACGCCCGGACGCCCGCTGGTTACCCTCAACATTTCGGTTTCGCCCATCCGGACTGCTGATGGCTCGGTCACGCACCATGTCTGCGTGTTGCGTGACGTGACTGATGAACTCGCTCGGGAAGCAGAGTTCGCCCGCGCGCAGAAGCTGGAGGCGGTCGGGCAACTCGCCGCCGGCATCGCTCATGAGATAAACACTCCGGCGCAGTATGTTGGCGATAACATCCGCTTTATCAGCGATGCATTTGAAGAGATCCAGACTCTGCTCGCAGCGCTCAGTACTGGCACCGAGCCGCTGGCCCGCACCCTTGCCGCAGTCGATCTGGACTTCCTGCGCGAGGAAATTCCCAGGGCGCTGGAGCAGTCCGCCGATGGCTGCCAGAGAATCTCCTCTATCGTCCAGTCCATGAAGGTGTTCGCGCATCCTTCCCGGGACAAGGCCCCGGTCGACCTTAACCGCACGATCCAGAGCACCATCAACGTAGCCACCAACGAGTGGAAGTATGTCGCCGAGATGGTCACTGAGCTCGACCCCGACCTGCCGCCGGTGACCTGCCAGGCTGGCGAGATCAACCAGGTGGTGCTCAACATGCTGGTCAACGCTGCCCATGCCGTCGCCGACGTCGTCGGCGGCAATGCCGGCGGCAAGGGCCGCATCACGGTCTCCACCCGGGTCATCGGCGATCAGGCCGAGATCCGTATCAGCGATACCGGTACCGGCATCGTGCCGGAGGTTCGCACCAGAATCTTCGACCCGTTCTTCACCACCAAGCCGGTCGGGCGCGGCACCGGGCAGGGGCTTGCCATCGCGCACAACGTGATCGTCAACAAGCACGGCGGTACCATTGGCCTGGAGTCGACACCTGGCAAGGGCTCCACCTTCATCATCCGTATTCCCGTCGATGCGGCGAGCACTGACCCTGAAACTGCCGGGAAAGCAGCCTGACCTCATGCGTCGGACAATCGCTGCCGATTCCCGGCGCGAGTGCCGGTATCAGCTGCGAAATTGCGCCGTGACTGAGAAGGGCAGGTCCTTGAGAGCAGCCCGCACGCGCCTGGACAGCTCGATATCGGTGGCCTTGCCCAGATCCAGCTTGATTTCCATGACAACGAGTTCCCGCACATTGGCCGGGAGATGCTTGCGGTAGCTGCCCAGCAATCTTGGAGCAGCGATCAGCAGGATGGGAGCGCCGTCACTTGCACGGGCATCCTTGGCCATCGCTGTCGCGACGCGTCGCACGAAGACTTCTTCGGAGTGCTCCTTGAGTCCGTGCCTGGACTGGTAGGCGTGGCGGCCACCGCCGACGCCACTCGTCACCCGGCCCGGGCGGCCGGTGCCAAGCGCCCGCTCGTGTTGCCTGCCCTCCGGATTGATGAAGCACTGTAACGGTTTCAGCGAACCGCGCCGGCTGGGAAGTTCGTAGAGCTGGGCCTTGACCTTGTCAGCCACCAATACACGAAATGCCGTCATTGTGCCGCTCCCTTTATGGATCTCCGGAATAGGCGTGTGCCCTTGGAGTATACGTGGAAGCCCTGGGCCCTGTTGGCAAGCAGGAAGCGGTGGCGCCCCTAGTTCGTGCGATTTACCGTCGCGCCGATCACGCCATCGGCGAGACGCGCAGTGATCGTATCGCCCGGTTTCAGTTGCGCGGTGCGGCGCACGACGCTGCCGCTCGCATCGAGTACCAGCGCATAGCCGCGCTCCAGTGTCGAAAGCGGGCTGACAGTCTGCAGCCGTCCGCTGAGCACAGCGAGCTGGCTGCCAGCACCTGAAACACTGACGCGAATCGCCGCGGCAAGGCGCTGTCGTGCCCCAGCGACGCGTTCGGCGCTCAGCCTCAGTTGCATCACCGGCGAGACGCGCTGCAGGCGGTGCAGTGCATTGTCGATGCGCAGCGCATCAAGCGCCAAACGATTGCCGAGCGCGGCAGACAACTGATGACGCAGTTCGTCGAGCCGTTGTGCGTTTTGCCGCAACTGGTAACCGGGATGACAGCGGGCAAGGCGGGCGGCAAGTTGCTGCTGCTGCGTGAGCGTACTTGCCAGCGTGCGTGTGGTCGCCAGCGACGTGCGTCGTTCGAGTGCCTGCAGGTGCCGCAGCCAGTCGCGGCTGTCGGGCACCACGAGTTCAGCGGCACCAGACGGCGTGGGCGCGCGCACATCGGCCACCAGGTCGGCGATGGTGAAGTCGATCTCGTGGCCCACGCCGCTCACGACCGGGATCGGGCAGTCGGCGATCGCCTGGGCGACGATCTCCTCGTTGAAGGCCCACAGGTCCTCGAGCGAGCCGCCGCCACGCGCGAGGATCAGCACCTCGCACTCGGCGCGTCGGGCTGCAGTCCCGAATGCCTTGACGATATCGAATTTTGCCTGCTCTCCCTGCACCTGCACCGGGTAGATGATCACCGGGATGGCAGGGAAGCGCCGTCTGAGGATATGCACGATGTCGCGCACTGCGGCACCGCTCGGCGAGGTGATCACGCCGATGGCCCTGGGCAGCGTCGGCAGGGGCCGCTTGCGGCCCGGCTCAAAGAGCCCGGCGGCGGCGAGTTTTTGCTTGAGTTCTTCGAGACGACGGCGCAGCAATCCTTCGCCGGCTGCTTCGAGGTGATCGACGATCAGCTGGTAGTCGCCGCGCGGCTCATACAGGCTGACGCGGCCGCGGGCCAGCACCTGCATGCCGTTTTCGGGCTTGAAGTTGCTGCGGTTGGCACCCCGGAACAGCGCGCAACGGATCTGGGCACGCTCGTCCTTGAGCGAGAAATACAGATGTCCGGAGGCCGGCCGGGCGAGGTTGGATATCTCGCCGGATACCCACATGCGCGGCAGGTCCTGCTCGAGCAGCTGGCGGGCCAGCCGGTTGAGTTCGGAAACGGTATAGACCTGCTCGTTGGAGCCAGTGGGCATGGTCAGGATGGCCTTCTTCAGGGGCAATGCTGCGGCGGGCCAGTTTACGCGCCCAGCCTGCCCGCGTACCATCCTCGGTCCCTCAGCCTGCGTACCGATGCCATGCGGATCATCCACGACGCCCTGACCTTCGACGATGTGCTGTTGCAGCCGGCCTACTCGGAGGTGATCCCGCGGGAAGTCAGCCTGAGCAGCCGGATGACGCGCGAAATCACGCTGAATATCCCGCTGGTCTCGGCCGCGATGGACACCGTCACCGAGTCCCGCCTGGCCATCGCGATGGCCCAGGAAGGCGGCATCGGCATCATCCACAAGAACATGAGCCCGCAGGATCAGGCCCGGCAGGTTGCTGCAGTCAAGAAATTCGAGAGCGGAATCGTCAACGACCCGATCACCGTGCGCCCCGACCAGACCATTCGCGAAGTGCTGGACATCACCCACGCCCATCGCATCTCCGGCGTGCCGGTGGTGGACAAGGGCCGTACGGTCGGCATCGTCACCAACCGCGATCTGCGCTTTGAAACGCGCCTCGACGCGCCGGTCTCCTCGGTGATGACGCCGGAGAGCCGGCTGGTTACCGTGCGCGAGGGTGCCGACAAAAGGGAAGTTCTCGAACTGCTGCACAAGCATCGCATCGAGAAGGTGCTGGTGGTCGCCGAGAACTTCCAGTTGCGCGGCATGATCACGGCCAAGGATTTCCAGCAGGCCAAGGACTATCCCTACGCCTGCAAGGATGCGCGCGGCGCATTGCGTGTTGGTGCAGCGGTCGGTACAGCAGCTGATACCGATGAGCGGGTGAGGGTGCTGGTCGAGGCTGGCGTAGACCTGATCATCGTCGACACCGCACACGGTCACTCCAAAGGCGTGCTCGATCGCGTGCGCCGGATCAAGCAGACTTACCCGAAGCTGCAGGTGGTCGGTGGCAATGTCGTGACGGCAGATGCCGCGAAAGCGCTGGTCGAGGCGGGCGCCGACGGCGTCAAGGTTGGCGTCGGTCCGGGCTCGATCTGCACCACGCGCATCGTCGCAGGTGTCGGCGTGCCGCAGATCACGGCAGTCGCCAATGTGGCGGCGGCACTGGAGGGCACCGGCGTACCACTGATCGCCGATGGCGGTATCCGCTATTCGGGCGATTTCGCCAAGGCGATTGCCGCGGGCGCGCATTGCACGATGATCGGTGGTCTGTTCGCCGGCACCGAAGAGGCGCCTGGTGAAGTCGAGCTTTATCAGGGCCGCTCCTACAAGTCCTATCGCGGCATGGGCTCGATCGGGGCGATGGCTCAGCGCCACGGTTCTTCGGACCGTTACTTCCAGGATTCTTCCGCCGAGCTCGAGAAACTTGTGCCGGAAGGTATCGAAGGCCGCGTGCCCTACAAGGGCGGACTCACCACCATCGTGACGCAGCTGATCGGCGGTCTGCGCGCGGCGATGGGCTACACCGGCTGCACGAATATCGAGGAGCTGCGCAGCAAGGCGCAGTTTGTGCGTATCACCGGCGCCGGCATTCGCGAGAGTCATGTGCACGATGTCACGATGACCAAAGAGCCGCCGAATTACCGGATGGAGACTTGACGGAGTTCTGGCGTTGAAAGCAGCAGCGGCATCTGCCCGTGACGCCGTCCGGGGCGATCTGACGGCACGGCGTATCCTGATCCTCGACTTCGGTTCCCAGTACACCCAGCTCATCGCACGTCGCGTGCGTGAGGCCGGCGTGTACAGCGAGATCCTGCCCTGGGATGTGGATGCGGCCGCGATCCGCGACTATGCGCCGTCGGGCGTGATTCTTTCCGGCGGTCCCGAGTCGGTGGTGCTGGAAGAGCCCCCGGCCATTCCCGAGCTGGTTTTCAGTCTGGGTGTGCCGGTGCTCGGTATCTGCTACGGCATGCAGGCAATGGCGGCGCAGCTCGGTGGCAAGGTCGAAGCTTCGGCGCATCGCGAGTTTGGCTATGCGGTCGTGCAGCCGGCATCGTCAAACCGTCTGCTCGAGGGGCTCGCCGATGTGGCGCATCCCGATGGCGTGCCCTCACTCAATGTCTGGATGAGTCACGGCGATCGCGTCGCGCGGCTGCCGGCCGGCTTTCACGCGATCGCCAGCACGGCCAATGCGCCGCTCGCCGGCATGGCGGATGAAAACCGGAATTTCTACGGGCTGCAGTTCCATCCCGAAGTGACGCACACCGAACACGGGCAGCAGATCATCGAGCGTTTCGTGCGCGACATCTGCGCCTGCCCCGATACCTGGCGCGCCGGAAACATCATCGCGCGCGAAATCGACAGTGTGCGCGCGCAGGTCGGCAAGGACCACGTGCTGCTCGGACTGTCCGGCGGCGTCGATTCCTCGGTCGTCGCGGCGCTGTTGCATCGCGCGCTCGGCGAGCAGCTGCTGTGCGTGTTTGTCGATACCGGGCTGCTGCGCCTTGAAGAAGGTGACCAGGTGATGGCGATATTCGCCGAACATCTGGGCGTGAAAGTGATCCGCGTCAATGCCGAAGCACGTTTCATGGCCGCACTGGCCGGCGTCGAGGATCCGGAGGCCAAGCGCAAGATCATCGGTCGGCTCTTTGTCGAGGTCTTCGATGAAGAGGCTGCGAAGCACACGGACATACGCTGGCTGGCACAGGGAACGATCTATCCCGACGTGATCGAATCGGCTGGCTCGAAGACCGGCAAGGCGCATGTCATCAAGTCACACCACAACGTCGGCGGCCTGCCGGCACACATGAAGCTCAAGCTCATCGAGCCGGTGCGCGAACTCTTCAAGGACGAAGTGCGCAAGATCGGTGTCGAACTCGGTTTGCCGCGCGAGATGGTCTACCGGCATCCGTTCCCCGGGCCGGGTCTGGGTGTGCGCATCCTCGGCGAGGTGCGTCAGGAGTTTGCTGATCTGCTGCGTCAGGCCGACCACATCTTCATCGAAGAGCTGCGCCGTGCCGATCTCTACGACAAGGTCAGCCAGGCCTTTGCGGTATTCCTGCCGGTGCGCTCGGTGGGCGTGATGGGTGATGGCCGCCGCTACGACTGGGTGATCGCGTTACGCGCCGTCGAGACAATCGATTTCATGACCGCGCGCTGGGCGCATCTGCCCTATGATTTCCTCGACCACGTCTCCCGCCGCATCATCAACGAAGTCGATGGCATCTCGCGCGTCACCTACGACATCTCCGGCAAGCCGCCGGCGACGATCGAGTGGGAGTAGGGCGCCTGCAGGAGCGCCTTCAGGCGCGAATCACCGCCGTGCAGCACGACTTCGGAGAAGCGCCGCGCTGGCGGGATGCGGTCAGCTCCGTCGCCGGCGATTCCGTACAGCGATCATGGCCACGCCAGTACCGAGCAGGGCCAGGGCCGGCGGCGCCGGCACCGGCGAAACCTGGATGTTGTCGATGTAGGTGCCGCCGAGATTTGTGTCCTGGCGGATCAACAGGCTGGAGAACCGGTACTCGCCGAGTTCGTCAGGCGTGAGGCCGAGGTTGATGTCCTGCAGGACGCTGTCCCTGGTGAAATCCGTTTCCCCCGCCGTGAGGTTCCGGTAAAACAGCGTGGAGTTCACCCCGGTCACGCTGAAGTCGAGCTCCAATCGGTATTGGTACCAATCGTTGGCGAGAAGCGTGTCGCCAAACTGTGACGCCCCCGAGATCAGAATGGTCTTGGTGCCTTGCCGGCCAAAGAGCCGGGAACCGATGCCGATCAGGGCGGTCTGCGAGCTATCCGTACCGTTGACCAGTCCGTCGAACTGCCATGGCACGGCCGTGTCCGCGGTCGAGTAGGTCAGGGCCGACGCCAGCAACCGGGTGGCGCCTGTGCCGGTTCCCTGGGCCGAGTTTGTCCGCGCGGAGGCCTTGGTCGGATTGATTCCTCCGCCGGAAGCGATCTCCGGCGAAAACCAGTTGGCCACCTGGGTCCAGCCGTCCTGTCCCACCAGGTTCCCGCTCACCAGGGCCTCGAAATCGTAGCTGAAGGTGCTGGCGTGCGCGGGGGCGCCGATCAGCATTCCCAGAGACCACACCAGCGCGAGTGCCATTCGCACCGCGCGGGGAACGCCATGCTCTGAAACCATCTGTATGTCTCCCGGGGTCGCCGCTGATTGTTGTTTGTTCGGGATCGTGGGCCGGCCAACCCGGTGCGCCAGCCAGCACCCCTTTTGTCCCGACGCTATGCCTGTCCCCGGCGCGAGTCAAGCACCGCCGGCGGGGGGCGGGGATTATGTACAGCGGCGGCACACTTACGCGGGCGTCACGCCTGCTGCGCTCGCGGCCCGTTGCGACCGCTTCGCTGATTGGCGTTGGCCTTGGCGCCATCCAGTCCGGTGGCGCTTTCTATCCGGCGCTCGCCATCGCGGCCATCGGGGTGACACCGAGCACGGCGTCGTGGATGCTCCTGCCAGGCGTGCTCGGCGCAATCATTGCCTCAGCGGTTGCCGGTCGCCTGATAAACTGCACCAGCACGCGGACAATCGTCACCGTGAGCGTGTTGATGGGAGTCTGCAGTCTGCTCATCTTCGGGCTGGCGCACATCAGCGTCGCGAGCTTTATCATCGCCAGCGCGCTCGGCAGTACTGGCCTTGGCGGCGTGCAGGGTGCGCCACTACGCGTGGTGATACTCGCAAACAGCCTGCCCGGTGAGCGCGGCACGGCCCAGGGTCTGCTCAGCAACTTCACCTCGATGGGCCGGCGGGTCGGCGCCGCCCTGGTCGGCAGCATTGCTGCATCGGCCGGCAATGGTGCCGTGGGCTACCAGGCGGCATTCCTCGGCATGACCGTCGTCGCGGGATTCATGGTTGCACTGGGGCTCACGCTGTCGGCGAGAAGTGCCGGACAAAAGGATGAGGCGAAGGCTTTGGCTTCGTGAGTCCTGGTGGCGCGACCTCGTTTCGTATCATGATGAAAGCTGGCGAAGATTGCAGAGCGGCACAGAGGCAGGAGATCTGATCATGAAGCGTCGGAAGATATTGCAACATCTCGGGGTGCTCGCACTGTTGCCGATACTGACCGCTCGTTCGCGTGCAGCGCAGGCGCAGGCAACGGCGAAAAGCGGAGCAGTCGTGGCGCTGAACAAGCCACACGAAGAATGGCGCGGGGTTGTCAGTGATGCAGCCTATGCGGTGTTGTTCGAGGAGGACACCGAACCATCGGGCAGCAGTCCGCTGAACAATGAGAAGCGCGATGGAACCTTCGTCTGCGCGGCTTGCCGGTTGCCGCTGTTCGATAGTGCGCACAAGTTTGATAGCGGCACCGGCTGGCCGAGCTTCACTCAGCCGATCGCCGGCAATATGCAGACCAAGCGTGATTTCAAACTGGTCTGGCCACGCACCGAGTATCACTGTGCCCGCTGCGGTGGACATCAGGGCCATGTGTTCAACGATGGCCCCGGGCCGCGCGGCGAACGCTGGTGCAACAACGGGCTGGCCCTTGAATTCATCCCGCGCGGCCAGCCGCTGCCTGAATTGAGGAGTTGAGAATGAGCTTTTCGGGAATTCGACGGATGGCGCATGCGGTCATGCCGCGACTGCTGGTGTCGATGTTCGTGATGGCAGCCTGTGCAGGCTATGCCAATGGCGCGACAAGCCCGCCGGCAAAAAACAAGGTTGCGACCGAGTCAGCGATCTTCGCCGGTGGCTGCTTCTGGTGCATGGAGCCTCCGTTCGACAAGCTGGCCGGCGTCATCTCGACCACCTCCGGCTATATCGGCGGCAAGCTTGTCGATCCGGGCTACGAGCAAGTCTCGGCCGGCGGTACCGGACACGCCGAAGCGGTGAAGGTCATCTTCGATCCCGCCAAAGTCAGCTACAAGCAGTTGCTCGATGTGTATTGGCACAACGTCGATCCGTTCGCGATCGACAGGCAGTTCTGCGATCGCGGCGACCAGTACCGTGCGGCGATCTTCACCAGCGGTCCCGAGCAAGCGCGGCTTGCCGAGGAGAGCAAGAAAGCGATCGAGGCCTCGGCGCGTTTCGACAAGCCTGTCGTCACCCAAATCGTCCCGGCGTCGATCTTCTATCCAGCCGAGGGCTACCATCAGGACTACTACCTGAAGAATCCTGTCCGCTACAAATTTTATCGATACAACTGTGGACGTGATGCCCGACTGGAACAGATCTGGGGCAGCTCGGGACACTGATTCACCGACTTCGACAGCTCGGCGGCCCGTCGACAGCGTTTCGGGGCTGGCACACTCAGCTCATGAGGTGTTTGAAACGCCTCTTCCTCCCTCCCCACAGAAACAGGAGAGCAAGAATGAGTGATTCCCCATCCTATTCGCCACCGGCGGTGTGGACGTGGAAGCCCGGTAACGGCGGCGTGTTCGCCAACATCAACCGCCCCACGGCGGGCGCGCGCTTCGAAGCAGAGCTGCTGGTCGGCAAGCATCCCCTGCAGCTCTACTCACTCGCAACACCGAACGGCGTGAAGGTGACCATCATGCTCGAGGAGTTGCTCGCGCTGGGGCACGCGGGGGCCGAATACGACGCCTATACGATCGATATCGGCAAAGGGGAGCAGTTCAGCAGTGGCTTTGTTGCATTAAACCCGAACTCCAAGATCCCTGCGTTGCTGGACCGGAGCGGACCCGAACCGGTGCGCGTCTTTGAGTCCGGCGCCATCCTGCTTTATCTGGCCGAAAAGTTTGGTGCGCTGCTGCCGCAGAACCATGCAGCCCGGACGGAGGCGCTGTCGTGGCTCTTCTGGCAGACGGGTGCAGGAGCTTTTGTGGGTGGCGGCTTTGGGCACTTCTACAAGTACGCAGATATCAGGATTGAGTACGCCATCGACCGCTACGCGATGGGGTCAAGCGGCAGCTCGACGTGCTCGACCAGCGGCTGGCCCGGCATGCGTACCTGGCCGGCGACGACTACAGCATCGCCGACATCGCTTGCTGGCCGTGGTACGGCGGCGTGGTCAGCAACGAGGTTTACGGCGCAGCCGAGTTCCTGGACGCGCAGTCCTATCCGCACGTGTTGCGCTGGACGGCCAGCATCGCTGGGCGCGAAGCCGTGCAGCGCGGACGGCGCGTCAATCGTGTGTCGGGTGACGCGAACCAGCAGCTCCGCGAGCGGCACGCGGCCAGCGATTTCGACCGCGCGCACCCAGGCGAGCCTTCGGTGAACCGGTCCGAATAGGGCAGATACACCAGCGTGTTCCGCAGACCATCAATGAAGTCGATGGCATTTTGCGCGTCACCTGCGACATCTCCGGCAAGCCGGCGGCGACGATCGAGTGGGAGTAAGGGCGGCTTCAGCCGCGAAACCCGTTCAATACGGAAGCCGTGACGTTCGCTGGCGAGCCGATTCATCGCGCCAGACTCGCGGACGGGGTTCCTGCAGTACGTCTCCTCGTGGCAAGATCCGGACCGGGCAGCATCGCCAGCCGGCGATGGTGGCGCCGCGGTGGAGACCACAATCATGTATTCGAGTCACGTGCGCGCCTGGCGCAGACGGATATTTTGCGGGCATCGAGCCGGACCAGGGCTCGCGGCCATTGCCGCCCTCGGTATTTCCGGCCTGGGGTTTGCAGCCGGGGCGCAGGCGGAAGCCCCGCGCATCCACGCCATAACCGGTGCCCGAATCGTCACCGCACCGGGCCAGGTCATCGAGAACGGCACGCTGGTACTTCGTGACGGGCTGGTGGAGGCGGTTGGTCCAGCGGTCGCCGTGCCGGCTGACGCCGAGGTTATCGCGGCACAGCCGGGCTGGACTGTCTACCCGTCCTTTATTGACGCCGCATCGGCAGTTGGTCTCGACACGGAAGCAGCGGCGGCGGCGCCGGCCCGCGGCACTCGCGGCAGGGCAGAGGAGAAGCGACTTGGCATTCCCCATGAGCTCAAGTCGGTTCACCCCGAGGATGGCGTTATTGAGCGTGTGGATCTCAGGCATGCGAGCATCGCCGCCCACCGTGAAATGGGCTTTGCGGCCGCGCATGTGCTGCCCGACAAGGGCGTTTTCCGCGGTGAGTCGGCAGTACTGATCCTGCGCGAGGCGCCGGCGCCAGAGATCGTTGCCCGTGACAGGGCCGCGCAGGTAATCGCCCTCGAAACCGCCAGCTTCATGGCGCGCCAGTACCCGTCGTCCACGTTCGGGGCGGTGGCGACAGTCCGTCAGGTATTTCTGGATGCAGCTCGCCAGGGTGAGTGGCGCGAGCGATATGTGGCGAATCCGGTCGGGATGTCGCCACCGGAGTACCGGTCATCCGACGCGCCGCTGCTGGCCGTGCTGCGCGGTGACTTGCCGCCGGTGTTCGTTGCCATCAACGGCCTCGATCCCGGCCGGTTCGGCGAACTTGCCCGCGAGTTCAATCTCTCGGGCATGACTGTAGCCCGCGGCCTGGACGATCTAGAGGCCGATCTGCGTGCAGCCGGTATGCCGGTGCTGCTACCGCTGGAGATGCCCGAAAAGCCGGATCTCAACGACCCGGACAGCGTCATCGAGACGGGGCTGGTGCAAATGCAGAAGGTCCTGCTCGCGCCGCGGCTGCCCGCAGCCCTCGATGCTGCCGGGGTTGAAGTTGCCTTCGTGACCGCGGGAATGAAAAGCGTGCGACGCTTTCCGGAAAACCTGGCAGCCGTCGTGAAGGCGGGTCTGCCGCCCGAAAAAGCGCTCGCGGCCGTGACCACGACACCCGCCCGTCTGCTCGGGCTGTCGCAGAGCATGGGCACCATCGAGCCTGGCAAGCAGGCCAACCTGTTCGTCGTCGACGGCGAACTGTTTACGGACAAACCGGCCATCCGGCACCTGTTCATCCAGGGCTACCACCAGGAAATCGAGGAGGAGCAGACCATTGGCGATCCGAACGCGGTCGTCGATCCACGCGGTACCTGGCGTATCAATACTGACGTGATGGGTCGGTCGGCGGAGTCCACCTGGACCATCAGCGGTACCAGCGAGGCTGGTGGGAAAGTACGTTACTCCGGCTTCAACGACAGCACCCGGTCCGGCAAGCGCGACTTTAGCAGCGTCGAACTCAAGGGCAACGCGATGACAGTGATCAGCAGCGGGCAGGGCGGTGAAATGAAGATCACCGTGATTATCGCGGGAGAAAGCCTGTCTGGTGAGACCACGATGGAATCCGCACGCGGGTCTGCCCGCATGAAAGTCGAAGGCCGCCGGGTTTCCGGGCCGGAGGAACTGCAGTGATGAACAGTCAACGACCAGGAATGATCCGGCGCACAGTCGCGCTCGCCGTGCTGCTTGCGGCCGGAGCAGGCACTGCGCTGCAGGCGATGGAGCTCGACGAGGCGCTGCGGCTCCAGGCCTACCCGCCGCCGCCGCCAACGCCCGCGCAGGTCCTCATCCGCAACGCGACGGTGTGGACCATGACGGATACCGGCATCGTGGATGGAATGGACGTACTGCTCGACAAGGGCAAGATTGCCGCCATCGGCCGCAACCTTGCCGCACGTGCTGATGCGCTGGTCATCGACGGCACGGGCCGGCATGTCACACCGGGCATCGTGGACGCGCACAGTCACAGCGCCACGGAGTTGCTCGATCTCAACGAGGGCGTGAACAGCATCAGTTCCGAGGTGCGGGTGCGAGACGTGCTCGATACCCGGTCAGCGCAGATCTACCAGCAGCTTGCCGGCGGGGTGACGGTCGTGCATGTCCTGCACGGCTCGGGCAATACCATCGGCGGCCAGAATGTCGTTATCAAGTACCGCTGGGGCGTCGAGCGCCCGGAAGACCTGGTCTTTGCAGCGGCACCGCCGACCATCAAGTTCGCCCTCGGCGAGAATCCGACCCAGTCCGCATTCAAGGCCATGCCGGGTGCGGACCTGCGCTATCCGTCCACCCGCATGGGCGTATCGGCAATGGTGCGTACGAGTTTCGAGCAGGCCCGCGCATACCAGCGCGAGTGGCAGCGGTACCGGTCGCTGTCGAAGCGCCAGCAGGCCCGCACACCGCCGCCGCGTCGTGACCTCCGGCTTGAGCCCCTAGTGGAAGTGCTCGACGGCAAGCGCGACATTCACGCGCACAGCTACCGGGCCGATGAAATCCTGATGCTGATGCGCATCTCGGAGGAACTCGGATTCCGCGTGACCACATTCCAGCACGTGCTGGAGGGCTACCGGGTTGCTGACGAGCTGGCGGCGCACGGCGCCAGCGCCTCCACGTTCTCGGACTGGTGGAGCTTCAAGATGGAGGCCTTCGACGCCATACCGTACAACGCTGCGATCATGACGGAGCGGGGCGTGCTGACCAGTCTCAATTCGGATAATGCCGACCTCGCGAGGCGCCTCAACCTCGAGGCGGCCAAGATGCTTCATTACGGAGGGCTCGATCGCGAGCAGGCCATGGCGATGGTCACCATCAACCCGGCGAAACAACTGAAGATAGATACTCACGTCGGTTCGCTGGCCGCCGGCAAGGATGCCGACGTCGTTATCTGGAACGGTGACCCGCTGAGTGTCTACAGCCGGGCCGACATGACCTTTGTCGACGGAACACTGCGCTTCAGCCGGGACGTGGACGTGGCCCACCGCGGCCGGGTGGCCGAGGCGCGCGAGCGTCTCGCCGCAGAACTTCGCGGGGATGCGGGCAAGTCGGCCAGCGGTGAAGTGCCGGCGGCGCCTGCCAGTGCCGCGTTGCTTGCGAATCCGGCGGCACCGCCATTCAACTACCAGTTCGCGCCGGGGAGCGATGCGGCGGGCCCGGTTGCGATCGTCGGGGCCACGGTGCACACGCTGGAAGGCCCGGCGATTCCGAACGGGGTCGTCGTTTTCGAGGGCGGCCGCATCAGCGCGGTTGGCGGGGCGGATACGCCAGTCCCCGGCACGGCGGAACGAATCGATGCCCGCGGCAAGCACCTGTGGCCGGGCCTGATCCACACCAACGCCGTGCTTGGCCTGAGCGAAATCGACAGCGTGCCTGGCAGCGTGGATATTGCCGAAACCGGTGATATCAATGCGGACGTGGATGTTTCGCAGGCCGTGAACGCCGCGAGCACGCATTTTCCGGTGGCCCGTTCCGGTGGCATCAGTCACGCGCTGCTGGTGCCTGGCGGTGGGCTCGTCAGCGGCACCACGACACTTGTCCGCACGGACGGCTGGACCTGGGAGGAGATGAGCGCGGTGCGTCAGCATTCGCTCGCTATTCGCTGGCCCGAGCCGCCGCCGCCGCAGTACGCGATTTTCATGGGGCCGCCCAAGACGCTGGCGGAGCAGAAGAAGGATGCGGACGACCGGGTGAAGACCCTCGACAAGCTGATGAACAGCGCCGAGGCCTACGGTCGGGCGAAGCGGCAGGCGCAGGCGACCAACGGCAAGTGGGACTTCGATGCGCAGCTGGAAGCGCTGCAGCCGGTGGTGGCCGGCGAGCGGCCGCTCTGGGCAACGGCACGGGAGAAGTACGCCATCGAGGCGGTCGTGAACTGGGCGGCCAGCCGCAAGCTGCGACTGGTGATTACCGACGGGCGCGATGCCTACCTCGTGACGGAGCTGCTGAAAGCCCACCAGGTGCCGGTGGTGCTGAGCAATATCGTCGTTGAGCCGCCGCGCCCCGACGATCCCTACGACACCCTCAATTCATTGCCGGCGAAGCTGGAAGCGGCGGGTGTGCTGTTTGCGATTGCGAGCACAACGCGCGCCGGTGGTTCGGGCAACGCCCGTCACATCACGCTGTTTGCCGGCATCGCTGCCGCGAACGGGCTCGACCGCGAGGCGGCGTATCGTTCGCTGACGCTCTACCCGGCAAAAATCCTGGGGCTAGACGCCGTGCTTGGGTCGATTGCACCGGGCAAGAGCGCGAGTCTCGTGCTGACCGACGGTGACCTGCTCGAAGCCAGTACGACGGTCGAGCAGCTCTGGATCGACGGCAATCGCCCGTCGATGGACGATGTGCAGAAGCAGTCATGGCGCACCTGGAGCGCGCGGCCCCGGAGCCCCTGATCACTGCGGATCGGTCAGCCGCTACAGGTGTTCCCGGGATTCCGCCGGCCGAGGATGCGCAGGATCCGCCGGGGTGTGATGGACATCTTGTAGTCGGGCCTTGACGGATTCATGACCTGCCCGTCCTCGTGCTGTGGTTCGCGCGGGCCGGTCGCGTTCGGCCGTGCGCGCAGCACGCTCACCAGGCCCGCTGCCAATGTCAGCAACGCGGCGATCCCGAGACCGATCCGGGGCGCTGCGTCGACAGATGACAGGCTAAAGAGCAGGGTCATGACGATCGCTCCTGCCGTTTGGCCCGTCAGTCGCGCGGTACCCTGCATGCCTCCCGCCGCACCACTTCGCTCGCGCGGCGCTGCGAGAAACATGTTCTGGTTATTGGGCACCTGAAACAGGCCGAATCCAAGGCCGCACAACATCGTGAGCAGTGCGAGCGGCAGCAGGCTTTCCTGCAAGGGCCAGATCGCGGCAGCCGCGAGCCCGAAGGCGAGGCAAACACCGCCCGCTGCGCAGAGCCAGGCCGTTGACACATGATTCGCCAGCCGGCCCGCAAGTGGAGCCGCGACCGCCACGGTTAGCGGCCAGGGCGTCATGTAGAGCCCCGTCATCCAGACGTTCTGCCCGAGTCCGTGCTGCAGGTAGAAGGGTAACGCCACGAGGCCAGCGGCCACACCCGTGAAACACAGTACCGATGCAGTCACTGAGATGCGGAATGAGTCGGCGCTGAGCAGGTCGAGCGGGATCAGCGGCGCTTCCTTGGGTCTCTCCCGTCGGACCAACGCCATCAGTGCGACGGCTGCCGTGGCGATCAGTGCGACAGCCAGCGCCGGTCGTCCAGGGAGTGTCTCTGCGCCAATGACAAAAGATGCAAAGGCACCGGCATTCAGCGTCACACTGAGCAAGTCCAGCCGGCGCGCAGTGCCACTGATATGCGGCAGTGCGCGGCTCGCGAGCAGTACCAGAACGCCCAGGGGCAGGTTAACGGCGAACAGCCACGGCCAACTCGCCCATGACAAAATCGCTGCACCAATGGCCGGACCGGCCGCAGATGACAGCGCAACGGCAAGGGCGTTCCAGCCGATGGCGGCGCCGAGCTGTCGATGTGGAACCACAGTGCGCAGCAGCGCGACGCCGAGCGCCATGACAGCCGCTCCCCCGAGCCCCTGGAGGAAGCGGGCGGCGACGAGCCAGGGCAGGGACGGTGACAGCGCGCACAGTACCGACGCACCGACAAAAAGGGCAACGCCAACCGTGAAAACCTTGCGGAAGCCGAGGCTTTCACCGAGCGCGGCACAGGGCAGCAATGCTATTACCAGCGCCGACTGGTAGGCGGTGATGATCCAGATCGACATCGCTGGCGTCACTTGCAGCGATCGCGCGATCGTAGGCAGTGCTACGTTGGCAATGGCGGCGTCGAGCACCACAAGCACCATGGCGGCCAGTACGGAAGCGATCGCAACGGTGCGGCGCGTTCCCTGCAAACCGGACCCTGCATCGTCGAGTTGCGGACTCATGACGCGCCAGCGGTCCAGACGCCGTCCCGCTCCACAAACCTCATCACCCGGTGTTCTTCTTTGTCCTCCTTCTTCAGGTCTCGCTCGGTAAAGCGGAACAGGAGCGCAGGCCCTGTCAGGCACCGGGTGTCATGAATATCTCCGGGAAGGTAGACCTGCACCTGGCCGGGTCGTACCACCGTCGAGTTTCTCTTGACGAGCTTCGTGCTGCCATCCCGGTTCCCGATCCGGGCATAGGTGCCCATCTCGATTTCACCCTGCTGGATCGCGTAGATGACCCACCCCCTGCCGTGGTCATGCGGCGGTCGATAGAGCCCGGCATATTCCGAGTGCGCCAGCAGCACAAACCCGTGTTGTGGATCCCGGTACAGTTCCTTGTTGGCCGGCGCCTCCCTGTGCAGCGCCGACAACCAGTCTTCTGCGACAGGCGCTTTGAGGAGATCCTCCAGGTGCTGCTGACAGGCAGCGACGACTTCAGTGCCCAGCGGTCCCCACGCTGCTTTGATTCCTGCGATCGACGCTTCAAGAGTGTTGCGCGCCATGTGCTCTTCTCCCGTAATGCCTGGACGCGATCCGCTCAGGCTTCTGGGCGATAAAGTAGTGATTGAAGTGACATGGCGGAAGGCGCACCATTTGCACTCCATAAGTGCATATGACGCCATATATGAACCAGGGCGTCGTGGAGAACGCCATGGCCAGACCGGACCTGAATCTGCTGTTCACGCTCGATGCGCTGCTCGCGGAGGGTAGTGTTGCCCGCGCCGCCCGGCGGTTGCGGCTTAGCCCGTCGGCGATGAGCCGGTCACTCGCGCGACTTCGGGAGGTGACCGGTGATCCGCTGCTGGTGAGGGCAGGGCGCGGTCTGGTCGCATCGCCCCGGGCGATGGAACTTCGCGATTCTGTCAGTCAGCTTGTCCATGCCGCCGAAGCGGCATTGAGTCCCGCGAACAAACTCGATCTCGAACACCTCGATCGAACGTTCACGTTTCGCGCCAGTGAGGGCTTTGTGGAGAACTTCGGAGCAAGACTCCTGGCTCTCATCTCAAGAGAAGCCCCCGGTGTTCGATTGCACTTCCTGCATAAACTGGACAAGACCAGTGGGCCGCTGCGCGATGGATCCGTTGATCTGGAAACGGGTGTAGTAGACAGGGCGATTGGTCCGGAGGTGCGCGCGCAGGCGCTGTTTCGGGATCGTTACGTCGGTGTGGTGCGGGCAGGACATCCGCTTGGCAAGGGCAAGATCACTCCATCCCGATATGCCACCGCCGCGCACGTCCATATCTCCCGCAGAGACAATGAGAAAAGCCATGTGGACGACGCCCTGGCAGAACTCGGCCTGAAACGCGAGATCGCCACGACTGTCGGCGGATACTCGGCCGCATTGGCTTTGGCGAGAGCCTCGGATCTCGTTGCTACCGTTCACGAGCGGCACACCGGAGTGCTTTTCACCGGGATGTACAGTTTCGCATTGCCAATGCCTGTTCCGCAGTTCGCGGTTTCGTTGCTCTGGCATCCGCGGCTGGATGGAGATCCGGCACATCGTTGGCTTCGTGCTCGCGTTCGGGACGCCTGCGCCGAGGCGCCCTGATCTGAAACCCTCGAACGCGGCTTCGGCGTTTTGTCAAACCCGGCGAGTTTTCATCGGCCAGATATTTTGCCTTCGCCATGGGCTATGTTGCGGTACGATAACGGCCTGAGGGACTCAGCACCGGAAGCGGAAATTTTCTGTCGGCTCACGCCGGCAACGCCAGACTCTGCCGTGCGAGCTGTATTGAAACAATAATTGTGCGCACCCAGACGTCGTCTGATGGCGTTACTTGAGGATTCCTGATGAATATCGGATGGACCTGGCTTGTCCCCGCAAGCCTGTTACTGGGTGCCTGCAACAACGACAGCACGACCAGTGCCGCTGCATCCAGCTGTGAGCCCCTGATGGTCGAGTCGGCCGGTGGCGAGCCGCTCCTGTACACGACAAGAGACTGCTGGACCGTCAAGGTCGACGCCCACACGGTCACGATCCTGGACCCGGCCAAAATCGGTAAGTACGAAACCTGGGGTGATCCGCACGAGAACCTGAACGGCAAACATATCAAGGACTGGTTGAGTGACCGCCGGAGCATCGTCTTTGGCGGCGCGATGGTCACGATGATCGCCGAGGGCCCGACCGCAGTTGTAGACAGCCTGACGATCTACGATGGACCGCGGAGCTATACCATCGTCAATGTTGGCAACATGGTCATCGACCATACCGACGATGAAGTGAGCACACTCGCGCGCGACGCGGTCGAAGCCGACGGCGAATCCGGGTGCCTCGCGAACAAGGCCGATGGCGGCCTTCTGTTCGACAACACCTACCAGCAGGATGCGGATATTGACGGCACACCCCTGGAGATGGTGCCGGCCCTGGCGCGGCTCGGCGAGACTTTCGGGCCCGCGAATCCCAACCAGGTCAATGACTACTATCCCTCTCTGCCGGGCGATGCGCCGCCTGTTGCCTGCGTGGCTTCGCCGTAGACGGCATCTCGCGCATCTCCGGCAAGCCGCCGGCGACGATCGCGTGGGAGTGCGGGGTGCGACGCGCCATTCTCAGCCATTGCGCAGGTAGAAGCAGTGTGCGGATTCCGGAAAGAATCAGGCCGGACGCGACACGGGGTTTGCTGATCTCTGATTTGACTCACTCACGGTGAGCAAAACGGCGGATTGGTAAACCTCGCTCTCGTGACGGAGCCCGTTTCGGATCGCTGAGGGGCAGCGTTTTCATGCTGCCGTCATGAGCAAGCAAGTGTTGTAGTTTCAGCGGGTTGAGACCGTGATCAATGACGGTGACGCGCACACCGGTGAATTGGAATTCCAGCCTGGAAAATTCATACGGGCGGTCGGGATGTGACCGTTCACGGCGCCAGCCTCCAAACACCATGGCAATCGGCCACTGCAGGGGGCTGGCACCAGCCACTTCGCTACGGCTTGGTTATCTCGCTGGTCTTCGGCATGCTTGTGAGTACCATCCTCACGCTGGTGGTGATTCCATTGCTCTATTGCGTGTCGCGATTCCGGAAAATTTAGGCGACGGCGGAGGTGAAGCCATGAATGCAGACAACGACAGACTGCTGGTTGCCTGCCCGCGTTGCAATGTCGTGAATCGGGTGCCGCAGGCGCGCCTGGGCGAAGCACCGGTGTGCGGAAAATGCGCCGCACCATTGTTCGATGCGCATCCGTTGGCATTGGATGTCGCAGGCTTTCACGCCCATGCCGAGCGTGCGGAATTGCCGCTGCTGGTGGATTTCTGGGCGCCATGGTGCGGGCCGTGCCGCACGATGGCCCCGCAATTCGAGGCCGCGGCCAGGCAGCTGGAACCACAGCTGCGGCTGGCGAAAGTGGATACCGAAGCGCAGCCTGCGTTGGGAAGCCGCTTCGGCATCCGCAGCATTCCTACTCTGGTGTTGTTCCGTCAGGGCCATGAACTTGCGCGGCAGTCGGGCGCCATGGGCACTGCCGACATCGTGCGGTGGACGCGCCAATTTCTTTGATCGAAGGAGCGTTACGTGAGCCAGTCGTTTCCCGACCTCATCGAAGACCTCAACGCTGCCATCGGCAAATTCCGGGAGGCCCATGCGGGCCATCAGGAGTGACCTCATGAATGACAGGAAGATCACCGTGGTCGGGTCCGGCTTTGCAGGGCTCACGGCCTTGCGCACGTTGCGGAAAATCTCGCGCGAGGTGGAGTTGACGCTGGTTGCGCCTGCCGCGGAGCTGCACTATCTGCCCGGCACCATCTGGCTGCCGTCAGGCAAGCGTCGGCGTGAGGACCTGGTGGTGCCGTTGAAGGGGTTCCTGCAACGCGAACGCATCGTCTTCCAGGCCGCGCACGCCACCGGGCTGTCTGCCGATGGCCGTACCCTGCAAACCGATGCGGGCGACGTGCGCAACGACGGCCTGGTCATCGCCAGTGGCGCGCGCTTCATTCGCAAGCTGCCCGGCATCGAGCACGCCATCATTCCCTGCGAAGGTGTCGCGGCCGGTGAGGCGATCCGCGACCGCCTGGCCGCGCTGGACGGCGGCACGCTGTGCTTTGGCTTCGGCTCCAACCCGAAGGAGCCCATCGCGATGCGCGGCGGGCCGGTGTTCGAATTCGTGTTCGGCATCGACACCTTGCTGCGCAAGCAGGGGCGTCGGGAAAAATTCCGGCTGGTGTTCTTCAGCCCGTCGCAGAAGCCGGGCCAGCGTTTGGGCGAGCGCGCGGTGGGAATGATCCTGGCGCAGATGCGGAAGCGCGGCATCGACACCGTGCTGGGCGAAAAGCCGCAGCGCTTCGAAGCGGGCGCGGTGCAGCTGGAAAACAGCCGCATCGAAGCCGATCTCATCCTGTTCATGCCCGGCCTGACCGGGCAAGCCTGGCTGGACAACACCACGTTGCCGCGCTCGCCGGGTGGATTCGTGCAGGGCGATGCGCACTGCCGCGTGCCAAATGTTGCCGGCACGTATGTGGCGGGGGATGGCGGCAGTTTCCCAGGGCCCGACTGGATGCCAAAGCAGGCGCATCAGGCTGACCTGCATGCGGAAGTCGCCGCGCGCAATCTGCTGCGCGAACTGGACGGCAATCCGGCACGGGAAGCCTTCCGCAGCGAGCTGGTATGCATCGTCGATTCGCTCGACCGCGGCATGCTGGTGACCCGGCATGAAGGCGGTGGCCGCGTGCTGCCGCCATTGCGCGCGATGCATTGGGCCAAGGCCCTGTTCGAGAAGCGCTATCTGCGGCGCTACCGTTAGGCGCCCGGTTCAGGCGGTCCAGAACAGGCCGGCGGGCTGGCCTGGTCGCCGGCACTGCCGGGAAAGAGCGGAAAGAGTTGTCGACGCGTGTCCTGGCGGGTCAAGCTGACGGAGGAAGATGCATGGCATGGTCTATTCTGGTTCTCGCAGGTCTGTTCGAAGTCGGATGGGCTATCGGATTAAAGTACACAGAGGGCTTCAGCCGTTTGTGGCCCACTGTCGGCACAGTCCTGTCGGCGGTGATCAGTCTCTGGTTACTGGGAATTGCCATGCGGGGACTTCCGGTCGGTACGGCATATAGCGTCTGGGTCGGTGTCGGTGCAGTTGGTACCGTGCTGCTCGGCATCGTGCTGTTCGGCGAACCGGCAAATATGGCTCGCCTGCTAAGCGTGGCGCTTATCATCGCTGGTATTGTAGGGCTGAGGCTTGCAACGCCGACTTGAAAACGATGTTGAGCGTCACTTGATACAGGTACAAGAGTTCCAACGTTGAATCCTCGAGCGAGGAGTTCTGCCTGACGCTGGTATATCCCAAGGATCTGGATGCTACCGGCGACAGGATTTCCATTCTTGCGCCGGTGGGCAGTCCGCTGCCGGGCCTGTCCCAAGGGGACGAAATCGAGTGGCCCAGGCCGGGTGGCAGGATATTGCGCGTACATATCGAAGAAATTACCTATCGGCCTGAATGCTCTGGTGAGTACCACCGATAGAGGGCCCGGTATCCGCCCCTGGGGGGGAGTAGCTCGAAGCTGGCATCTGGCTGGATTAATCCTGCTCTCGACGGCGGCTGAGCACGCGTTGCCTATCTGCTGACACGCCTCGGCTGCTGGCTCTCCGCCACGCGCTGGCTGCTCAGGTATTCCTCATACCCACCGTGGAAGTCGACGATACCGTCGGTCTTCATCTCGATCACCCGCGTGGCGAGCGAGGCCACGAATTCGCGGTCGTGGCTGACGAAGATGAGCGTGCCGGCATAGTTCTCCAGCGCCAGGTTCAGGGCCTCGATGGATTCCATGTCCAGGTGGTTGGTGGGCTCATCCATGAGCAATACGTTCGGCTTGAGCAGCATCATCTTGCCGAACAGCAGTCGGCCTTCCTCACCACCCGAGATCACCTTCACTGATTTCCGGCTCTCGTCCTTGGAGAACAGCATGCGGCCGAGCGTTGCGCGCAGCGCCTGCTCATCGTCAGTCTTCTGCTGCCACTGGCGGATCCAGTCGAACAGCGTGAGGTCCTCGGCAAAGTCATCGCCCCGGTCCTGGGGAACATAGCCGGTTGCCACGTTCTCCGACCACTTCACCGTGCCCTGGTCCGGCTCCAGTTCCTGTACGAGGCACTTCAGCAGCGTGGTCTTGCCGACGCCATTCGCGCCGATGATCGCGATTCGTTCGCCGACCTCGACCTTGAGGTTCAGGTTCCTGAACAGCGGCTCCGCGTCGTAGCCCTTGGTCAGCCCCTCGACCTCCAGCGCCAGCCGGTAGAGCTTCCGCGACTGGTCGAAGCGGATGAACGGGCTTACGCGGCTGGAGGGCTTCACGTCGGCCAGTTCGATCTTCTCGATCTGCCGGGCGCGGGACGTGGCTTGCCGGGCTTTCGAAGCGTTCGCCGAGAAGCGGCTGACAAAGGTCTGCAGTTCGGCGATCTGGGCCTTCTTCTTCGCATTGTCGGCCAGCAGTTGTTCGCGAGCCACGGTGGATGCCGTCATGTACTGGTCGTAGTTGCCCGGATAGATTCGCAACTCCCCGTAGTCGAGGTCGGCCATGTGGGTGCAGACGCTGTTCAGGAAGTGCCGGTCGTGGGAGATGATCACCATCGTGCAGTCGCGCGAGTTGAGCAGGTCCTCGACCCAGCGGATGGAGTTGATGTCCAGGTTGTTGGTGGGCTCGTCGAGGAGCAGCACGTCCGGGTTGCCAAACAGCGCCTGGGCCAGCAGCACGCGCAGTTTCCAGCCGGGCGCCACCTCGCTCATCAGGCCGGTCTCCAGCTCCGCCGGAATACCCACACCCCGCAGCAGTTCGCTGGCGCGCGACTCGGCGGTGTAGCCGTCGAGTTCGGCGAACTGGGTTTCAAGTTCGCCGATCCGCATTCCGTCTTCCTCGCTCATCTCCGGCAGGGCATAGATGCGATCCCGCTCCTGCTTGATGGCCCAGAGTTCCGCATGCCCCATGAACACCGTATCGAGTACCGGATATTCCTCGAAGGCGAACTGGTCCTGACGCAGCTTGCCAAGGCGCACCCCGGTATCCAGGGCCACGTTGCCCGCGGTGGGCGCCAGGTCGCCGCCCAGGATCTTCATGAACGTGGACTTGCCGCAGCCATTGGCCCCGATCAGGCCATAGCGGTTGCCGCCGCCGAACTTGGTCGAGACATTCTCGAACAGCGGCCTGGCGCCGAATTGCATGGTGATATTGGCTGTGGTGATCAAGGCGGAATCCTGCTGTGGGGTGGATGCGGGGCTAAAGGGGGGCAGATGCTACACGCCACTCGGGGAAATAGCATGGGCGCCGTGCACCAGGGCCCGCGTGCTGTCCCTCGTCAGCATGACAAAAAAATGCCCCGCAGGGCGGGGCAAATATCTGGGGGACGATGAAAGTAGTTGCCTTGGGGATGTTTCGCTTCGCGACGACCCTCATGCCGGTTCAGTGACGTGAGGTTGATGGGATGAATATTCGGGCACCCGGCGCTCCCGTACCGTACGAAAGCGCGCATAGCGAAACGCAGATTGCGCAAAACCCTGCCGAAGTCGCGACGGCGGGACAGCGGTCCATTGTGGATGCGGATATGGCCGGTGCTCAGGTGGGTTCTTCGAGAGTGCTCCAGTTAGCTGTTTTTCTTGGGTGCATGAATGCCACGTGGCAAACATGTGGCATATGTACGGAAACGGACATATCGTTATGTGCGTCACCGTACATACGAAAGGTGAGACGACGGTACAGTTGCATCACCGGGCGAGACGTTGTCAGAACCGGCACGCAACCAGCGAATAAACAGAAAACAGGGGGTAAGTAGTCGTGAATACCATAGCGTCTTCAGTACAGAATCTGCTCCTCTCGGCGCTGCCAACGGCCCAGTTCGAGCATTTCTCCCGCCACCTGGAGCTCGTGCCGCTGCCGCTAGGCAAGGTGCTGTACGAGTGCGACTCGCATCATGCTTATGTCTATTTTCCGACCGACAGCATTGTCTCGTTGCTTTACATGATGGAGGATGGCCACTCCGCGGAGATCGCTGCGGTAGGCAGGGAAGGCATGGTCGGGGTGCAGCTCTTCATGGGTGGTGAGACGATGCCGAACAGCGCCGTAGTGCGCAGCGCCGGCTCCGCCTATCGATTGAATTCCCGCGTGTTGAAAGACGAGTTCAGGCTGGGAGAATCGCTGCAAACCCTGCTGCTGCGCTATGCCCAGGCGTTGTTTACGCAAACGGCCCTGACTGCCGTCTGTAATCGTCTGCACACGGTGGATCAGCAGCTTTGTCGATCCCTTCTGCTTAGCATGGATTGCCTGGCCTGCACGCAGCTGAAAATGACCCAGGAACTGATGGCGAGTACGCTTGGTGTTCGCCGCGAGGGCGTAACCGAAGCGGCCGGGAAATTGCAGGCCGCCGGTATCATAAAATACAGTCGCGGCCGTATTTCGGTGGTTTCACGCGACGGTCTTGAGGCACGCTGCTGTGAATGTTATGACGTGCTCCGGAAGGAATTCAGGCGGCTGTTGCCCGTCACGCCGGCACTGGCGATGGCCGCGTGAATGCCCGGTCGCCCCTGCCCGAGGTGCGTCAGCGCGCAGAACGTGGCACGCCCATGGCAGCGGCCGTACGCGTGCGCCGGACTAATCGACTTATCGCGGCCTTGCCACGCAAGGATCGGGAGCGGTTTCTTGCCAGTTGCGAGAATGTCGAGCTTGTTCCCGCGCAGGAGTTGTGCAAGCCGGGTGAACGTATTCGTCACGTGTACTTTCCTGTCGACAGTTTCGTTGCCATGGTTGCGCCGATAGACGAAAGCACGATGCAGGTCGGGATGGTTGGTAACGAGGGTGTGGTCGGGGCATCGGTGATGCTCGGGGTAAACGATTCCTCACTGTACGGGCTGGTACAGGGGGGTGGCTCCGCCTGGCGGATCGGGACGGCTGCGTTCCTGCGGGAACTCGAGCGCAGCCCGGCGCTGCGGCAGAACATCAACCGCTACCTTTGCGTGCTGATTGGTCAGCTGGCGCAGAATGCCGGGTGCGCTCGCTTTCATCTCGTGGAAGCGCGTCTTGCGAGCTGGCTACTGACCACCCGGGATCGGGCGCACGGCAACGAGTTCTTTATCACCCACGGGTTGCTGGCTGACATGCTTGGCGTGCGGCGCGTCGGGATCACCAACGCTGCCAGCGCCCTGCAGGCCGGAAAGCTGATTCGTTACAGTCGCGGCAACGTCACGATTCTGAACAGTCGCGGCCTGGAGGCGGCAGCATGCGAATGCTACAGGGCCGGAAAGCTGATGTACGAGAGTGTGCTCGGTTAGGCCCTGTTTGCCGCGAGGCGTAGTGGCCGCTTCGGCATCCTTATCTTGTTGTTGGCCGCGATGTTTTGGCCAGGAAAGCCGCTGCTTCTTTCAGGAACTCCAGTTCCCACGCCACGCGTCTCAGTTCATGCCGCAGCTGCTCGACTTCCTTGTCGTGCGCAATGTCCTGACCATTCGCGCCATGCGCCTTGCCATTTGTCTTGTTCTTGTTCTTTTTCTTCATTGTCTTCTGGAATGAGTCTTCGAAAGCACTCAGCAGAAAACAGACTCTAGGCTTCTATGGCAATGCCGACATCACCCATATGGGTGATTGAGGGGCCGCATATTCCGGCGGAACGGCGGGTCTGAGTGCCTGTCTTTATGTCAAATCAAACGGGGCTGCTGCAAAGCGGTTCCTCTTGACACGCCGCCGGCAGTGGCAGGAGCATCGGCCCACAACTATAAGTCGCAGGTCTTGGTTCCAGACCCTGCACGGAAGCACCGGTCTATTCAGCGTTATTGCATTTCCTGTTCGCCGGGAAGCGTCATGGAAAGCGTTGATTGGGAGCAGGTGTCATGTACAGGACGCACGGGTTCCGTTCCTTCTCCTCCAGCATCAGGCCGGACGTGCGTAGCCGGTTGTGGCTGGCGCTGGCTGCCGTGCTCATCGTCCTGGCGGCTGCCAGTTCTGCCAGCGCTGCACCGCTGACCTGGAACAGCGTCACGGCTGACTGGACCATCGGCACCAACTGGACGCCTGGTGGCCCGCCCGGTGCTGCAGATACCGCGATCATCAATGCGGGCAATGCGCAGCTCAATTCCGATACCACGATTCTCGGCATTAATCAGACAGGCGGAACCATATCGGGCACCGGCACGCTCACGCTGACCGGCGCGTCGACCTGGACCGGCGGTACGCATACCGGTGCCGGCATCAGCCAGTTCAACGGCCCGCTCGCCATATCCGGTACAACGACCAAGACGATTTCCGGTTCCCGCGTCGTGAATGCGGCCAGTACCGACTGGTCGGGAAACGCCGGCGCCAACAACACCATCTCCATAGCCAGCACCAGTGTCTTCAATAACACCGGTACCTTTACGGACGCCAATACCTTCAATAGCACCATCACCGGTGGCACCTTCAATAACGGCGGCACCTTCAACAAGCAGTCCGGCACCACGACCACCGTGAGTTCGGTCTTCAACAACACCGGCACGGTCAACGTGAATGCCGGAACGATGTTGATGCAGGCCGGTGGCACCAGCACCGGAAGCTTCGCCCTGGCGGCCGGGGCTTTGCTGGAATTCAGGAACGGCGCTCATACCCTGAACAACGTCACCACCAGTGGCGCGGGCACCTTCCAGATCAGCACCGAGAATGTAGGCGCGGATGCGACCGTCACGGTGAATGGTGGCACGCACACCTCGGCGTTCCTGCTGAGCGGCAGCACCATGACGGGTACTGATACGACGTTCCAGGGGCCGGTCAGCTGGACTGGCGGCACGATATCCGGTGCCGCCATCACGACCTTCAGCAATGATGTGGCGATCTCCGGTCCAAACCTCAAGGTGCTGGTGGGCGGCCGCACACTGAACCTTGAGAGCACCACGACGTGGAGCGGCAATACCGGTAACAACAACAACGCGATCCGCTTCTGGAACGGGGCAACGATCAACAACAACGGCACCTTCAACGATTCGAATGCCTTCGATTCATTCCTCGAGCACAACGTCGGCAGTCCGCACAACTTCAACAACATCGGCACCTATAACAAGACCGAGAGCACCATCACCACCGTCGATCTCGGCGTCAATTTCAACAACACCGGTGAGGTCAACGTGAATGCCGGCACCATGTTGATGGGGGGTGGTGGTACCAGCACGGGCGTGTTCAATATCGCCGATGGCGCAAAGCTGGAATTCCGGAACGGCACCCACACGCTGAACAACATCACGACCAGCGGCGCGGGTATCTTCCAGATCAGCACGGAAAACGTGGGTGCGGATGCGACTGTCGCGGTGAATGGCGGTACGCACACCACTCCGTTCCTGCTGAGCGGCAGCACCATGACGGGCAGCGATGCGACTTTCCAGGGCCTGACCACCTGGAGCGGCGGCACCATATCCGGTGCCGCAAGCACGACCTTCAGCAATGATGTGGCGATCTCCGGCCCCAACCTCAAAGTGCTGGTGGGTGGTCGCACGCTGAATCTTGAGAGCACCACGACCTGGAGTGGCAATACCGCGAACAACAACAACGCGATCCGCTTCTGGAACGGGGCGACGATCAACAACAACGGTACCTTCAACGATTCGAATGCCTTCAATTCATTCATCGAGCACAACGTCGGCGGTCCGCACAACTTCAACAATATCGGCACCTACAACAAGACCGAGAACACCATCACCACCTTCGACCTGGGCGTTAACTTCAACAACACCGGTGACGTCAATGTGAATGCCGGCACGATTACCGTTGCAAACGCGGTCGACAACCTGGGTACGATCAGCACCGCCACCGGTACCAGATTCGCTTCCACCAGCGGCGGATCTGATCTGCAGAATCACGGCATACTCCAGGGCACCGGCACCTATGATTCCGCCACCGGCCGGGCCGTGCAGAACTTTGGTCAGGTGCAGCCGGGCACTGCGACCAGCCTGGGCCAGTTGCTGATCGCCGGTGACTATGCCCAGGAAGCCGCTGGCCTGATCGGGTTCAACCTGGCCTCGCTCACCGAATTCGACACCATGGACGTGGCCGGCAACCTGTTGCTCAACGGGACGGTGCATGTATCGAGCCTCGGCGGTTATAACCCTGGCGACGGTGACACCTTCACGATCATCACCTTCGATGACGGAGTGACGGACGTCAGCGATCTGCTCGGTGTCTTCAGCGGCGTGACCTGGAGTGGCTTCGATCCGGGCGTGTCATTTGTCGCCCTGTACTTCGATCACTCGGTGGTGCTGAGTGCCAGCGCCAGTCCGGTGCCACTGCCCGGTGGCCTCTGGCTGCTCGGTACCGGCCTCGCTGGCCTGATGTTCCGCCGGCGGCTGATGAAGATGCGCATGCCGGCATCCTGAGTTGTCGCGTTACACTGACCGGCAATTCAGCTGACCGGTCGTGTAAACGTGGTGACTTGCGGGGTTCCCGGTGTCGTTGACGATGCGGTATTCATGCGCCGCGCGCTGGAGCTGGCGCGCAGTGCCGAGCTGGCCGGCGAAGTCCCGGTGGGTGCTGTGCTGGTGCTCGAAGGTGCGGTGATCGGGGAGGGGTGGAACCGGCCGATCGGCAGCTGTGATCCCAGCTCGCATGCGGAGATCGAGGCCCTGCGGGCCGGAGCCCGGCGGCTCGCCAACTACCGGCTGGCTGGCAGCACGCTCTATGTGACCATGGAGCCTTGCCCGATGTGCGCCGGCGCGATGATCCATGCGCGCGTCGCGCGTGTGGTCTACGGTACGCCGGATCTGCGTGCCGGTGCTGCCGGGACGGTTATCGATGTGCTGGGCAGTGATGCCGCGAATCATCGCGTCAGCGTGACAGGGGGCGTGCTGGCAGAGGAGTGCCGGGAACTGCTGCAGGCTTTCTTTCGTGCCCGCCGGGGCGGAACGCCGGCAGTCTAGCTGCGGTTTTCGTTTGTAACGGCCTGTGCAGGCAGGGTGTCAGCAGTCTTCACGGGTACTTCGACGGTTGACTCAGGCCGGTGCCACGCATTCCGGCCTTCGGTCAGCCACACCAGGATGTCGTAGTAGTTGCGGATGTTGCGCACGTAGGCGCGGGTTTCATGACCGCGCGCATAACCCCAGCGGGTCTGTTCATACCAGCGACGTTCCATCAGCAGGGGCAGGGTGCGCTTGATATCGATCCAGCGGTCCGGATTGCCGCCGTTCAGTTTTGCGATGCGCCGCGCATCGAGCAGGTGGCCATAGCCCATGTTGTAGGCGGCCAGCGCCATCCAGGTCAGGTCAGGTTCGGATATTCCGGGTGCCAGCCGCGAGATGCGTCTGCGCATGCGCCAGAGGTATTTCGAGCCGGCCGTGATGCTCTGTACCGCGTCGCTGCGATCCTCGACGTTCATCAGCAGCGCCGTATCCGGGGTGAGCATCATCATGCCCAGCGCACCCTTGGGTGATTCGGCAGCGGGATCCCAGTGACTTTCCTGATAGCCGACCGCTGCGATCAGCCGCCAGTCGATGTCGGCGCGCTTCCCCGCCGCCTCGAACAATGCCCGGTAGTGCGGCAGCATGCGCTTGTAGTCCCGGATGAATTTGCGCGTTCCGGCGTAATCGAAGGAGTGACGGTGTCCGTAGTATCGGTCCATCAGATGACTGAGGTCACCGGAGGCGCGCATTGCGGCCAGGTGTGCGCCTGCTGCATCGATCAGGCTGCGTTCGCTGCGACGCTGAAAGGCCCAGGCCAGCGAGTCACCCTTGCTGAAGTCGAAAGCCACCAGCAGCTCGGGGTGGAAGCGCTGGAAGACCGAGAAAAGATTCGAGTCGACGACCGTGAAGTCAGCTTCGCCATCGGCGACCTTGTTGAGCAGCTCGCCGGCATCTGCCGACGGGTTTTCTATCCATGCGAGCCCGGGTACCTCGTGGCGGGCGGCCAGCAGTGACTCGACATAGCTTGAATTGGCAACGACCTCGATGCGCTTGCCCACCAGATCGGCGGCTGAGCGGGGCCGCTTGTATCCGCGGCGATAGACGAGGTGCTGGCTCACATGCTGGTACGACGGTCCAAAATCCACGGACCTGGCCCGTTCCGGCGTTACCGTCAGGCCGGCTGCAGCGATGTGGGCGCGACCATCGCGGACTTCTTTCAGCAGGTCGGAGAAGCGCTCGGCCTCGATCAGTTTGAGTTTTACGCCGAGCCGTTCGGCGAAGCTGCGGGCGAGCTCGTAGTCTGGTCCTTCCGGGCCAGCCTGGCCCATGTAATAGGTGATCGGGCTGTTGCGGGTGACCACGCGCAGCTCGCCCAGGGCCCGGACTTCCTCAAGCAGTGAGGGTTGCCGGGCGCAGGTACATAGCAGGCTCGCGACAGCGATGAGCAGTGCAGTACGCATGATCGGCGCGAACCGTAGCACGCAGGCTTTGGCCGGGAACAGGCGCAGGTGTGATTTTTAATGTTGTGCTTTATGTATAAACACATATAAATCAATATTATACGAGTGATATATGGCCTCTCCTGTGAAGTCAACTGGCCGACCGCCGGGCAGTGATTTCCGTTATTGTTCAGTCCCGCTGCAGGATCCCTGATGCCATGTCCCAGACCGCCACACAGCCCGAATCAGCCAATAGTGACTGGCGCAGCCTGTGCCGGGCACGTCGTATAGATCCCGCCGAGGTCGAGATGGTTGCCTCCCGCTACATGGCCTACCGGACCTATATGAAGGACCACGGCGGCGGTCTGCCGCTCACCGGGTGGTTTCGTTTCTATCGCCAGGAGAAGGCCTCGGAGAGCGGTGCACAGGGCGGTGGGGTCGTCAGCGACTGCTCGGCCACCGGTGAGGCCATCGAGCAGAATGTACTGACCGACCCACAGGGATTTCTGGAAATTCTCAGGCTGCAGCTCGCGACACAGCATTCGACCTGACGGCGCGGCGCTGAATACCTATAATGCCGCGCCAGCCTGAAACCGGAGGGATGCCGGAGAGGCTAAACGGCCCTGACTCGAAATCAGTGGGGGGCGCAAGCCCCACGGGGGTTCAAATCCCTCTCCCTCCGCCACATTTTCACTGCTCGCAGTTCGCGAGCCTTATGCCGCAACCTTGTGCTCACGCGATGTGTGGCGGGCGGGATAAGGGTCTGGCAAGCGACAGATCGAGTTGCTGTAGCCAGTCAGTGCCTCACCGGCAGCCATCGCCGCACGCAGTCCAGGCAGTGTGCCCACAACTGCGCAGCCAACGCCGGATCCTGGTCGAGTGCAACGGCGTGTCGCCCGTCACGGCCCTGGCGAACATAGAACGCTCCGTTGCTCTCGCCTGCAGCCGGGTCGGTGGCGAGATACAGGGGCACCAGCGCGCCTTTTGCAGGCGGGCGCATGCCCGCTCGCAGTCGTTCATAGACGCCACCAGCGAACAGCGTATTGGTGTGGAAGAAGTTCGTATCGATGAGTCCCGGGCACAGCGCATTGCTCACCACGCCGCTGCCTGCCAGTTCAGCCGCGAGATGGTTGCTCAACAGCACGTTCATCAGCTTGCTGTTGGCATAGGCCTGCCAGCCCTCGAAGCCGCGCTCAAGCTGCAGGTTGGAGAAATCCACCCTGCCGCCGCCGAGTGCTGTTGATGCGACATTGACGATGCGCGCCGGGGCGTTGCCCCTGAGCGTGTCGAGCAGGCCGAGCGTCAGCAGGAAGGGCGCCAGGACGTTCACGGCAAAGGTCAGTTCAAAGCCGTCGACGCTCAGCTGCCGGTGATCGGTGAGCAGTCCGGCGTTGTTGATCAGCACCTTGAGTCCCGGGAACTCACGGCGCAGCTCTGCGGCGAGCGCGGCGACCTGGGCCAGCGATGCGAAATCCGCACACACGGAATTCAGCGCCGGATTGCCGGTGGCGGCGCGCAGTTCTGTCAGCGTTTCCTCAAGCCGGTTTGGATGGCGACCATGGATGATGACGCGCGCGCCCTGTCGGGCGAGCGCCAGTGCCGTCGCCTTGCCGATGCCGTTGGTGGCACCGGTGACGAGAAAGGTGGATGTGCCCACAGGCGCATTCATGGAGGAAATCAGGACTTCTCCAGCCACTTCATCATGCCGGCCATGCGCTGAACGAATGCCGCCGGGTCCTTGTCCTTGATGCGCAGGGCCTGCAACGCCATCTCGATGCCGATGACGGTTTCGAAGTCCCGCCTCAGTATGCCGTCCACGACCTGCCCTGCGCATTCTTCGGCGCTCATGCTGGTGCCATCGCTGCCAATGCTCGCGCCGTACTCCGAGCCGTCGGCAGTCAGCGCATGCTCGTAGACATCGCTCCTGATGCCGGCGATTACCAGCAGGGTGACGTCGATGTGATCTGCCAGGTGCTCGATGCGCAGCGTGTCGAAGTAGCCGTGCAGGGCATGCTTCGCCGCGCAGTAGGTGCTGTGATGGGGAACCGCATGCTTGCCCGCGACGGATGAAGTTACGACCAGGTGACCACCCTGCTGTTCGATCATGCGGGGAAGTACCAGCTTCGTCAGTGCCACCGGCGCGAAGAAATCGACTTCCATGATGCGTCGCTCGACTTCGGGCAGCGTGTCCTTTGCCGCCGAGCGCTGGCCGATGCCGGCGTTGTTCACCAGTATGTCGAGGCGCGGATAGTTGCCCAGCACTTCTCGTGCCGCCTGCTCGCGCTGGCCGGCGTCGATGACGTCGAAGGGCACGAGGCGTACGCTGCCCGGACCCTGTGTGCAGGCAGCCTTGACCCGTTCAAGTTCGCCGAGGCGGCGCGCGGAGAGGATGAGTTCAGCGCCTTCGCGGTGAAATACCTTCGCCATGCCTGCGCCGACACCGGAGGAAGCGCCGGTGATCCAGATGGTCCTGTCTTTCAGTTTCATCGTGTTGCGCGTCCTTTCCCGGGTCCGGTCTGCTTGCCGATCACATGGCATGTGGCGAAGCATGGCGGTTACCCACTATCGTTAAGCGGATTGTGCCCCGAGTATGTCACTTGGAGAGGACCCCGATCCATGTCTGAGAGAATCATCGCCAGGCGTCGTCTGTTGCGCTTCCTGCTCGCTTCTCCGCTGCTGGCTACACCAGGTCTCTTGCTGCCTGGCGCTGCGCGCGGCCGCCCCGAACTGGCCATGCCGGAAACGCTCGATGACGTACTCGATGTGTTTCAGATGCAGCGCGTGGCGCAGAAAGCGCTCGATCCGGAAGCCTGGCACTTCATCGTCAACGGCGCGGACGACCAGCGCACCCTTGAGGCCAACCGTACGGCCTTTGATGCCTGGCAAATTCGTGTCCGTCGGCTGGTCGATGTCAGTCGCATCAGCATGGGCATCGAATTGTTTGGGCAAAAACTGCCAACGCCGATCTTGTTGGCGCCGGTCGGGGCGCAGCAGACCATCCACGCTGACGGCGAGCCTGCGACCATGCGCGGCGCCTCGGCCAGCGGGCATCTGATGATCGCTTCCACAATGACCGGTAGCAGCATTGCCGAGATTCGTGCCGCGGGTACGGCACCCCTGTGGTTTCAGCTGTATGCCTCACCCGACCAGGGGTTCATGCGGCACCTGCTGGCGGTGGCGGAGGAGGCCGATTGCCGGGCGATCGCGCTGACGGTGGACTCTCCGACTCGCGGCAACCGGGAGGGCGAACGCTGGTTCGCCCGAAGTTCGACGCGGCAAGGCCGGGTACGTGCGGGGAACCTGGAAGGCTACAAGGGACCGCGGCGCATCGGCGACCCCGCCATGACATGGGCAATTGTGGACTGGTTGCGCGCCAATACACGGCTGCCAATCCTGCTGAAGGGGATCGTGACGCGCGAAGATGCCGAACTGGCGGTGCGCAGGCGCGTGGACGGCATCATCGT